>JAPWHF010000039.1 GCA_027214125.1 Zoogloeaceae bacterium G21618-S1 | reverse complement strand
ATTACATCCAGCCTTTTTCCTTGTAGTACTTGATGGCGCCTTCATGCAGCGGGGCCGACAGACCGTTCTTGATCATCTGCTCCTGCTTCAGGTTGGCGAAGGCCGGGTGCAGTTTCTTGAAGTCGTCGAGGTTCTCGAACACCGCCTTGACCAGGGCATACACCACTTCCGGCGAGGTCTTGGTCGAACTCACGAAGCTGGCCACCACGCCGTAGGTCGGGGTCGGCTCGGGGTTGCCGGCATACAGGCCGCCCGGGATCTCGACCTTGGCGTAGAACGGCGCGTCGGCCACCAGCTTGTCGATGGCCGGACCGGTCAGCGGCACCAGCTTGGCGCCGCAGGTGGTGGTCGGGTCCTGAATGTTGGCCGAGGGGTGACCGACGCCGTAGAAGAAGCCGTCGATCTTGTTGTCGCACAACGCGGCGCCGTGCTCGTCGGCCTTCAGCTCGGAGGCCAGCGAAAAGTCGTCCTTGGTCATGCCCAGGCCCTTGAGCAGCTCTTCCATTGAAGCGCGGGTGCCCGAACCGGGGTTGCCGATGTTGAAGCGTTTGCCCTTGAAGTCAGAGAACTGCTTGACGTTGGCATCCGCGCGGGCGACGACGGTGAAGGGCTCGGGGTGCACGGAGAACACGGCGCGCAGCTCGGTGAAGGGGCCGGCATCGGCAAACTTGCTGGTGCCCTTGACGGCGTGGTACTGCCAGTCGGACTGGGCGACGCCGAAGTCGAGCTCGCCGGCGCGGATGGTGTTCACGTTGTACACCGAGCCGCCGGTGCTCTCGACCGAGCAGCGGATGCCGTGCTTGGCGCGGTCTTTGTTCATCAAGCGGCAGATGGCGCCGCCGGCGGCGTAGTACACGCCCGTGACACCGCCGGTGCCGATGGTGACGAATTTGGTTTCGGCCTGGGCCGG
>JAPWHF010000038.1 GCA_027214125.1 Zoogloeaceae bacterium G21618-S1 | reverse complement strand
GCAAGCTCTTCCTCGCCCAGATGAGCCCGGCCCAACGCCGCCGCCTGCTCGCGCATGTGCCGCTCGAGCGCTTCACCAACAAGACGCTGACCACGCTCGATGCGCTTGACGACGAGATCGAAACGGTCAAGCGCCAGGGCTACGCGCTGGATGACGAAGAATTCCTGCCCGGCCTGATCTGCGCCGCGGTGCTGGTGCCGCGGCACAACGCCCGCTCGAACATGGGCATCGCCATTCAGGCGCCGATCATGCGGCTGACCCACGACAAGGTGCTCACCTTGCTGCCGGCGCTCAAGCGCGCCGCCAAGGCCCTGGCCGACATCGAGACGCAGGCAGAGAACGAATTGCAGCACAGCGCCTGAGCGGTTGTTGCATTCATAAAGAAACGGGCCGCAAGCGCGGCCCGTTTTTCATGCTGATGACAGGGGAGGGATTAAACCTTCCGATACACCTCCGCCCCCTGCTTCACAAACTCCACCGCCTTCACCTCCATGCCCTGCTTGAGCGCGGCCTGCTCATCGATACCCTGCTGTGCGGCGTAATCGCGCACATCCTGGGTGATCTTCATCGAGCAGAAATGCGGCCCGCACATGGAGCAGAAGTGCGCCACCTTGGCGGATTCTTTCGGCAGCGTCTCGTCATGGAACTCACGCGCCTTGTCCGGATCGAGGCCGAGGTTGAACTGGTCAGCCCAGCGGAACTCGAAGCGGGCTTTACTCAGCGCGTTGTCGCGGATCTGCGCGCCCGGATGCCCCTTCGCGAGGTCCGCCGCATGGGCCGCCAGCTTGTAGGTGATGATCCCTTCCTTCACATCGTTCTTGTTCGGCAGACCGAGGTGCTCTTTGGGCGTGACATAACAAAGCATCGCCGTGCCATACCAGCCGATGGTGGCCGCACCGATGCCGCTGGTGATGTGGTCGTAGCCCGGCGCGATGTCGGTGGTCAGCGGGCCCAGGGTGTAGAAGGGCGCCTCGTGGCACTGCTCGAGCTGCAGATCCATGTTCTCGCGGATCAGGTGCAGCGGTAC
>JAPWHF010000037.1 GCA_027214125.1 Zoogloeaceae bacterium G21618-S1 | reverse complement strand
GTGCGTGCGGCGGACGCCAAGCTCGACGAGCTGCGCTTCCCCGGTCTGCACCGCAAGCCGCGTCGGGCCAAGGCCGGCGCCAACGTGACGCAGATGCATTACGCGCGTCGCGGCATCATCACGCCGGAGATGGAGTACATCGCGATCCGCGAGAACATGAATCGCGCCGCGTATGTCGAGTCGCTGAAGAACTCGGGCCCCACCGGCGAGAAGATGGCCGCGCTGCTGACCCGTCAGCATCCGGGCCAGAGCTTTGGTGCGGCGCTGCCGGAGACAATCACGCCGGAGTTCGTGCGTGACGAGGTGGCGCGTGGCCGGGCGATCATCCCCAACAACATCAACCACCCCGAGTCCGAGCCGATGATCATCGGCCGTAACTTCCTGGTGAAGATCAACGCCAACATCGGCAACTCGGCGCTGGGTTCGTCCATTTCCGAGGAAGTGGACAAGATGACCTGGTCGATCCGCTGGGGCGGCGACACGGTGATGGATCTATCGACGGGCAAGAACATCCACGAAACGCGCGAGTGGATCATTCGCAATTCGCCGGTGCCGATCGGCACGGTGCCGATCTATCAGGCGCTGGAGAAGGTCGACGGCAAGGCCGAGGACCTGACCTGGGAGATCTTCCGCGACACGCTGATCGAGCAGGCCGAGCAAGGCGTCGATTACTTCACCATCCATGCCGGGGTGCTGCTGCGCTATGTGCCGATGACGGCCAACCGCATGACGGGCATCGTCTCGCGCGGCGGCTCGATCATGGCCAAGTGGTGTCTGGCGCATCACAAGGAGAGCTTCCTCTACACGCACTTTGAGGAAATCTGCGACATCATGAAGGCCTACGACGTGGCCTTCAGCCTCGGCGATGGCCTGCGCCCCGGCTCGATCTATGACGCCAACGACGAAGCCCAGCTGGGCGAGTTGAAGACGCTGGGCGAGCTCACGCAGATCGCCTGGAAGCACGATGTGCAGGTGATGATCGAGGGGCCGGGCCATGTACCGCTGCACCTGATCCGCGAGAACATGGATCTGCAGCTCGAGCAGTGCCACGAGGCGCCCTTCTACACCCTGGG
>JAPWHF010000036.1 GCA_027214125.1 Zoogloeaceae bacterium G21618-S1 | reverse complement strand
CGCTATTTATCATAAAGTTAAGCGTTGCGCTGTCAGTTAAACAACCTTGTTATCGGGGCATGCTCGCTCTGGCCACGGCGGGCTAGACTGTGTGCTTTTTCCCCTCAGTCAAAAGGAGTGACCCTCATGGGGTGAGCAGAACGGACAACAGCCCCCGCGCCTTCTTGATCAACTCGTCACCGTTTGCCGACGGCGGCACTTCAGCCCGCGTACGGCAAAAGCATACCGTTATTGGGTACGCCAGTACATTCTCTTTCATAATCGGCGCCACCCTGCGCAGATGGGTTCCGCGCAGGTCGAGCAGTTCCTGAACCACTTGGCTGTCCAGCGTCATGTCTCGGCTTCCACACAGTCCCAGGCGCTCAACGCGGTCGTCTTTCTCTATGAGTCCGTGCTCGGCCAATCTCTGGGCCAGATGCAGGGACTGAAGCGAGTTCAGCGCAGACATCGCGTACCGGTCGTATTGACCGTAAGCGAAGTCCAGCAGGTGTTTGCCCACATGGAAGGCACTACACGCGTAATGGCTCAGTTGATGTACGGTGCCGGGCTGCGCGTACACGAATGTGTGAGTCTTCGGGTCAAGGACGTCGATTTCACATCTCGCACGGTATCCGTGCGAAATAGCAAGGGCTCGAAAGATCGCACGACCGTTCTTCCGGAAGGTCTTGCGCCAGTCCTTCAGCAGCACTTGCTTCGTGTTGCGGCTCTTCACCGCGACGATCTTGCGCGAGGTGGAGGCCTGGCACCGATGCCCAATGCGCTTGACCGCAAGTACCCTTCAGCCTCGCAATCGCTCACGTGGCAATACGTCTTCCCGTCGGCAAAGCTTCGACCGTGGGGCAACAGCGGCCGGATGGTGCGATGGACACCTCGGAGTCAACGGTGCAGCGCGCCTTCAAACAGGCCGTCCGTCGAGCGCAGATTCACAAGCACGCGAGCTTGCATTGTCTGCGACACAGCTTTGCAACCCACCTGCTGTCCGCTGGCACCGACATACGAACGATTCAACTCCTACTGGGCCATCGCAGCCTTCAGACGACGATGATCTACACACACGTGCTTGAGGCCACACGACAGGTCGTCAGCCCCTTCGACGCCCTCTCAAGCTAGTCGACTCCTCAC
>JAPWHF010000035.1 GCA_027214125.1 Zoogloeaceae bacterium G21618-S1 | reverse complement strand
CGATCCAGACGCGAAGGCTTCGGAATCTCGCAGGTGATCTCGCCATAAAAATAGTCACGCGGAATGTTCAGCTGCGTCGGGCCCATCTCGCTCATGGCGCGATCGAAACAGCGACCCGTGTACTCCGCCATCCGCGCCGGGTGCGTCACATGGCCTTGGTACTTCGTGAACTCCTGGAACATCGGCAGCTGGTTGCACTCCTGGAAACCGCCCAGACCCATCGTGCCCGTGCCCGTCTCCGGCGTGATCATCACCACCGGCGTGTGCGCCCAGTACGCAGCAGCAATGGCCGTCACACAGTTCGAGATGCCCGGCCCGTTCTGGCCGATCACCACGCCATGGCGACCCGACACCCGCGCATAACCATCGGCCATGTGCGCCGCGCCCTGCTCGTGCACCACCGGCACCAGACGGATGCCCGCCGGTGCAAAAATATCCATCGCATCCATGAAGGCCGAGCCCATGATGCCGAACATGTCCGTCACCCCGTTGGAGACCATGGTCTCCACAAAGGCCTCGGACGGGGTCATCCTGGTCGGGCCAGTGGGCACCGAACGGTTGGCTTGGGTGTGCTGATCACTCATGATTGTCTCTCTCCGGTTTGGGGTTCTACTCGTCGATCAAGAAATAAGCGGTACAAAAAGTTCCGAAAAACGAGATATGTCCGAACTGTAGGCATGAGTTGATCCGCCGTCAAGCAAAAAAACAAAAAAACGAAACATATTGTCTTGATAACTGCAATTCACTATGATGAGCCTCACATGAACACACAGACCACCCCCTCGCAAACCGAACTGCCCCGCATCGACGGCGACACGCCGACGCTGCGCCTGTTCGGGCTGCTCGAAGTGATCGCCGCCAAGGACCAGTTCTTCTCGCTGCAAAGCCTGGTTGAAGAGACCGGCATCCCCAAGCCCACGCTGCACCGCATGCTCGGGCAGCTCGACGCGGCGGGCATGATCCAGAGGGACGGCGACGGTAGGCACTACAGCGTGGGCGTGCGTCTGAGGCGCCTGGCCGAGAACCTGCTGTTGAACAACACCGTGCACGGCGCGCGCCACGTGGTGCTGCGCCAGCTGGTTGAAGAAGTGGGCGAGAGCTGCAACATCACCGCCTTCTCGGGCAGCGAAGTGCTGTATCTGGACCGGGTCGAGACGGCCGCGCCGCTGCGCTTCTACCTGCACCCCGGCTCACGCGTGCCGGCGCACTGCTCCGCCAGCGGCAAGCTCTTCCTCGCCCAGATGAGCCCGGCCCAACGCCGCCGCCTGCTCGCGCATGTGCCGCTCGAGCGCTTCACC
>JAPWHF010000034.1 GCA_027214125.1 Zoogloeaceae bacterium G21618-S1 | reverse complement strand
TATGCCTCCGCAGCCTCTAACTCATCATTCCACCGGACCTGCGCAAAAAGCCGCGCAGGCCTGTGAATTCAAACGTTGGGCCGCACAACCCCCCTCTTACCCATCGGCCATTCAGCCATCAACCACATAACAGGAGTTCCCATGCCAGTCGAAAACTTCCGCGCCTCGGTTCAGTACGGCGATTTCAAAGGTAGTGCCGCTGCTGATCGCGCCGATCAAGATGATGTTAGTAGTTGGCTTGAGAAGAACGGACTCAAGCAGGATGGTGAGTTCCTACTCGGCATCTCGTTTTTCGCTGGCGAAAATCACGGCAAACATGAAGACCCGATCTTTGTCGAGTTCTTGCTTGCTACGCCTGGCGACCATGACAGTGTCAAAGCAATGATTGACGCACATAACGGGCCAGTCCTTGTTCGTCGGGTCAAGACAGACATGCCCATTGCTCAGTTTTTTGGCTTTTTCAAACGCTTCAGCGTGTCCTTGTCCTCTCACGGAATGCTGGACGGCCGCGACTACACCTACGTTGAGTAGTGCGGCTCATGCTGGCCTCATTGTGCGGCCCAACCCATCGGTCCACCGGACGCTGCGCAATGAAACCGCGCAGCGCCGGTGACCTCAGACGTTAGCCATCATGGATGCCGCCCGGCGGAAACTACTGAAGCAGCAAGGGAAGTTAGAAATTGAAAGACGGTCTGCGGAACGGAAAGCCCGATCTGCGGCCTTGCTCCCCGACATGATGGCTGCGCTTTCCCATAGCGGAAATCTGCCGGCCAATCCTGAGCGCTTACGGGGCGACGATCGGGAGCGGTTTGAGAAGGAGCTTTGGGTTCGTGAAAAGAAGCCAACAATCCGTGAAGAGCAGCTGAATTCTGCTTTTATTCCGTTGCCAGACAAAAATGGCAAATGGAAGGGGCATCCGTTGAGCTACTTCATGTGTAAGCGGTGCAAGTCGGCGTTGCCGGCCATACCACCCTCCAGGCCGATATACGCATCGAGGTGTGCATGCGGAAATATGTCCTGGTTAAAGATATTCAACTTCGCAAGGCTCTTCGTTCGTGACCCAAAGAAGCTTCTCTCAATCGCGCTGTTTGCCAGAGCCAAAAATGATGGCTAACAAGTCGGTCAAGGCGCTCCCGTCGGTCGCTTGGACGCGCCGCACGCGGCGCGCCCCTTACCTCATTCGTTGAGGCTGTAGAAAAACCTCCTCACCCCGCCCCTGCCAGATAATGCTTTTCGTATAATCAGGCATCGCCTTTGCGGAGTCTCGCGATGCCACGCTTCAAGACACCCGACTACGGCCTGAAGATGATCCCGGTGGATTTTGCGGCGC
>JAPWHF010000033.1 GCA_027214125.1 Zoogloeaceae bacterium G21618-S1 | reverse complement strand
TGCATGGACGCAAGGAATGAGACATGAGAGGGCAATCGGAAAGAAAAGGTGAGTGAGTTTCATAGAGCCTCTAACGTAGAGCTAACCGGCGCTGCGCGGCTTTATCGCGCAGCGTCCAGCGACTGAAAGGAGCGGGGTTGAGCGCCGGGTTAGGTGACTCACTTGGCATAGGGTGTCACCGAAACCACTTTTGCTTTAGTTGCCGTGAAACTACCCGACAGCCCGTAGCAATGGCTTAATTCAACGAACAGGTTGGCATTCGATTTTTCATCGAGCCTCTTTTCGAACTCAAGACCAGACAGCACGTTCTGATGGTTTAAACCATCCAACTCCAGTTCACCGACTTCCTCGAACAGGAAGTGAACAACTGAATCGTGTACCAGCTTGTAGTACCCCTCTTCTGTTACCTCCGACGTCATGATCCAGCCACGAACGAACAACTCAATCGAGGGGTAGTACGAGCCGTTTGAACGTTGACGCATTCGATCAAGGACTAGGCGATGCACTTCTCCGTCGTGGAAGCTCGGCCACTGACCGAAATGCTCTATTACGAGCTGATGGTTTTCGATGACCTCGTAAGCGTTCATAGTTACCTAACGTAGAGCTAACCGGCGCTGCGCGGCTTTATCGCGCAGCGTCCAGAGAGCGAAGCGAACGGGGTTGAGCGCCAGGTTAGAGAGCCTTTTGGGTAGCATGAAGACTTGCCTTCAAAAGAGAGTGCCAGTCGCCAAAAATATAGCCGTCTGAGGCGGCATAAAAATCTCTGTTTTCACCAACAAAATCAGGCCGTGTCAGTGCCCGAGAAAACTCGGCGGGATTGAGGCGAAACGCTTCCTCAAGCATTGCCGAAGTCATTTGGTACAGCAGATGCTGCACTTGATCGTCTGGTAACAATCGAACAATCCCTATGCCATTGGCCCGGGCGTATCTCAGTGCACCTGAGTGTAACGCTCCGGACACCGCCATTACACCTTTCTTGTTTACTCCGGCAATTTGATCAAGCTTTGCCTTGAACTCCTCAACATCGTCTACCGGAATGGATCCGGAGTAGTCTTTGCATTCACAAACCCATAGTATCGACCAATGATCAGCGGACGGGAGCCAAACTTCGATTGACACATCTACAATTATGTTGCTGTCACGATCGCGAGAGTAATACCCCTTCTTCTTGAAGGCACTGGATAACGATGGAGATAATCCGAGGCGATCACCATTTAGCTCTTTCTTGACTGCTTCAAAGACTTTGTCCTCGAAAGCGTTACCTTTTGCGGTGGATGACATTTGATCTCTCTAACGATTTACATAAGGGGCGCGGCGCGAAGCGCAGCGTCCCAGCCCGAAGGGCGACTTGATGTGATTGTTAGATGTCAACGTTTCGTCCGTTTAGCTGAAGGCCGCAATTCATGCAC
>JAPWHF010000032.1 GCA_027214125.1 Zoogloeaceae bacterium G21618-S1 | reverse complement strand
GGCTCGAACTGCACCATCGGTGGGCGCCAGGCGATCAAGTTCTGCGGGGCCGAGCGCGATTGCCTGCCGTGTGAGCGGCGAAGCCAGTGCCTCAGAAAGCCCGACACCACCAAGACCCGGCAGGTGGCTTTCTTCATGGGCAAGCGGGACGGCACCCAAAGCCACACCGAGCGCATGAAGGCGAGGATCGATTCGGACCAAGGCAAACGCATGATCGCGGCGCGCTTCGCGACGGTCGAGCCGGTGTTCGGCAACCTGAGGCACAACAAACGCCTGAGCCGCTTCACGCTGCGCGGAAGACAGAAGGTCGATGCTCAGTGGAAGCTGTGGTGCATGATGCACAACATCGAGAAGCTGGCGCATCACGGGTATGCGGGATAGATTACGGGGGCGGCGCCCCCGGCACTTGGCCCCCTGGACGGATCGATGAATCAAGGCAGGAAGATGCCGAAGCGAATGGACTGAACGGATGACGAATTCAACCGCACCGGCCAACGCCGGAAAGATCGACTCGGCCCGGAAACGGGTTTTTCTACAGCGTCGTTAGTGCCAAAAAATAATGGAGAAAATCATGAGGAATGTAGTAGCCCTTGTCGTTTTATCAATATTTCTTCTTGTTGGCTGTAGCACAAGATCTATATCGGATTCCGGCTATAGAGATGGCGG
Organism: Zoogloeaceae bacterium G21618-S1; assembly: GCA_027214125.1. GTDB lineage: Bacteria > Pseudomonadota > Gammaproteobacteria > Burkholderiales > Rhodocyclaceae > Nitrogeniibacter. Next base: position 862 of record JAPWHF010000032.1, on the reverse strand, counting down.
TTACTATGGGCATAGGAATGATAATACTTTATATAAAGGTGAGATTAATGAATTTGATGTATTAGGAATCGATGCTGGCAAAGAATATACCGAGGAAGAAATCTCGAATGAGCTTAAGAAAGACAAAAAACGTATTTCTTTGCGAAAAGGAGACTCAATACTAGTCATTCAGTCTGGGGCAATGATTCCAGATCAATATATGATAGAAAACATGGAGCGCTACTTTTCTGTTTCAGTCTTCACGGGTGTACCTGAGAAAAACAAGGAACACAATTCAAGCTATTCAAGATCGTTAAGGTACTCTGCAGCAAAAGCGGGAATAGAAAAAATATTTGTTTATTGGGGTGTTTTGGAGGCGGGATCAAAGAACTTGGCTACAAAAACAGTCTCATGGGTGCCAATAATGGGATGGGGAGTCCCGGATGAATCGCAAGAAATAAGAATTCGGCTAAAGGTGGCTCTTGTTGATGTCAAAACTGGAAAATGGGAAATATTTACACCGGAGGTATTCCACGATAGTGCTTACAGTGCTAGGGCCAATAGGGCTCAGTCAGATCAAGAGCAAGTCGCACTCCTGAAATCAATGGCATACAAATCGGCCGTAGAAGGAACTTTAGCCAGGTATGTTAAGTAGCGCTAACAATGCAATCAAGTCGTTCGCTGCGCTCACTCGGACGCTCCGCAGCTGCGCTGCTTTGCGCCGCTTATTGCGGCGTTGAGGCTGTAGAAAAACCCCTTCACCCCGCCCCTGCCAGATAATGCTTTTCGTATAATCAGGCATCGCCTTTGCGGAGTCTCGCGATGCCACGCTTCAAGACACCCGACTACGGCCTGAAGATGGTCCCGGTGGATTTTGCGGCGC
>JAPWHF010000031.1 GCA_027214125.1 Zoogloeaceae bacterium G21618-S1 | reverse complement strand
CGTGGCCAGAGCGAGCATGCCCCGATAACAAGGTTGTTTAACTGACAGCGCAACGCTTAACTTTATGATAAATAGCGTTTTTTCCACACAGGCAATCTACCCAAAATATCAATTGATATACGGACCCCTGTGTCCGTGTAAACACTGTTATGTCGCAACCCATGGCCAACATACCTGATCAGATTCTCATTGCCGTTACAGTCGCGTACATGGTCGCGATGGTAATTGTCTTTTTCAAAGCCATTCGCCACTTCTACGGTTGGTTCATCAACTCAACCCCTCCTATGGGTAAGCTTGGCCCCCTCGTCGAAGGCTTCACTATGTTCTTCCCACGCTATCTCACCAGGGAAGGGGTTGACGAGCGAAACAAATTTGCTAAGTGGTTCAGTATCGCCTTCGTTATGGGGGTGTCGTTTGTAATTGCAGTTGAGTTGGCGGGGAGCTATGCAACATAACCCTGCGCTCAACCCGGACGCCCAAAAGCTGCGCTTTTGGGTTCCCTCCGCTGCGCTCCGGCGCCGGTTAGCTCCACGTTAGCTGTAAGGAGAGCTAGTGGGAATATATAAGGCAGCAGCGATTGCAACAATAGTTGGAACAGTGATAGCGGTGGCTCAATTCTTGGAACTGAATGGCGATAGCGTAACTGCGAAACTTCCGAAACTGAAGGAGAAGGCTAATGTAACCCTTAGCCTCGATCTGCCGGAGTATTCGGCGGATAAAAACTGGTTGCTCGCAATGTATGAGGCATCGATGTCGCAGCCTTATTCCCAAAGTAAAAGTGACTCCCTAACCTCGCTGGTTAAAACGGCCTTATCTGTTCGAGACTTCAATATGGCAGTAATTGCGGCAGATGAAATACCTTTTTCAAGGAGTAAGGCTGATGCTTTTCACTTGGTTGTAGATGAGGCTATTAAGAGCAAGTCATCTATTGGGTATGCTGTCGTATCTGCGGATAAGATGCCTTATTCAGGTGATAAAAAATCCGCTTTGGATAAAATTATTAGAGCTTTCGATGGTTTAGCGAAAGCTGAGGCAGCAGCTAACAAGGCGCTCAATGCGCAGGCTTCGCCTGCTGGGACGCCGAAAAGCGGCGCCCATTAGCGCGGCGTTAGCTGCAAGAAATATGAAATCGCACGTTGAATTTAGATCAAGTCTATTCCCGCCCTACGAAGGTGAGGAAGAACAAATAAATCCAGGTCGGTATGGTAGGCGAGTTGCAGAATTTATATCTAATGGTTTGAAGAGCGAAGGATTCAACCCAGAAGAACCAATTCCTGAGGATTGGGGGTGGGTTATTCCCATAGCAAATACTGAGTTCAGTCTTTGGATCGGTTGCGGTAACTATGAAGAATATCAAAACGGCTTCCTTTGCTTCATTGAGCCGCACAAGCCAGAGATAAGAAAGTTTCCATTTTTACGTAAAATTAATACTGAAAGCACAGTCAGTCGGTTACGTGAAGCCATGGACGATGTCTTATCAAACACTCTGGGCATTGAGGATATAAAGTGGTATACGCATGATGAGTTCAACAACCCAAGCAGCTAACAAGGCAAATCCAGCCGACGCGCTAAAGGCGCGCGCGGCTGATTTGCGGCGTTAGATGCCATGGTCAAAAACGAGCTACATCCGGACGAAATGATACGTAAAAATCTCAGTGCCCTTCGGCAACTTAGGTTCTTCTGTCACTTTCCTTTCCTGA
>JAPWHF010000030.1 GCA_027214125.1 Zoogloeaceae bacterium G21618-S1 | reverse complement strand
AGCTGGGCGATCCGTTCCGTCGTGATGCACTGTCCAAGCCGGTGCGTTTCCTTGATAAGTACAAAGACTACGTTTGATGCCTGACCCGGCACGCCCCTGAACGGGGGTGTGCCGGCAAGCCCCCGGCTCGCCGGGGCACCCGGATAATCGGACGGGGAAGGCCATGACCTTCACCCGCCAAACGCCCCCCGGCCCCAACAGAGCCCTCCAAAGCACGGCCCCCCCGAGCCCCAACAGAGACCCGGACAAGGACACCATGAGCACATCTACTATCACTGCGCCGCCAGGCATGATCGCAGGCGCGAAGAAAATGGTCCCCGGCGTCATGCTGTGCGCCACCATCGCGGTCGCCGCCACCTTTGTTTCCGAGCACTACGGCGGCCCGCAGTTTCTGTACGCGCTGCTGATCGGCATTGCCTTCCATTTTCTGTCTGACAACGACAAGTGCATTCCAGGCATCGAGTTCTCGGCCAAAAAGCTGGTGCGCTTCGGCGTCGCCCTGCTGGGCGCGCGTATCGTCGCCAGCGATGTGAGCGACCTCGGCCTGATCGGCGTGGCTGCGCTGATCGGCGCGGTGGCGCTGACCATCGGCTTCGGTTTGCTGATGGCGCGCATCCTGGGCCTGCCGAGCATGCTCGGCCTGCTCTCCGGCGGCGGCACCGGCATTTGCGGCATCTCGGCCACCATGGCCATTTCCGCCACCCTGCCCTCGACCCGCGAAAACGAGCGCTACACCTTGCTCACCGCGATTGGCGTGGCCATCTTCTCGACCGTGGCGATGGTGCTCTACCCGCTGGTGGTCAAGACGGTTGGCATGAGCACCGCTGAAGCGGGCATGTTCCTCGGCGGCTCGATCCATGACGTGGCCCAGGTGGTCGGCGCCGGCCTGATCATCTCGCCGGAAGTGGGCGATGCCGCCACGCTGGCCAAGATGTTCCGCGTGGCCATGCTGATGCCAGTGGTGGTCATCCTGGCGCTGACCTTCCACGCCGAACGCAAAAAGACCGAAGCCGTCGGTGCCAAGCCGCCCCCCATCCTGCCGGTGTTTCTGGTGGTGTTTGCCGCGCTGGCCGCCGCCAACAGCATGGGCTGGTTGCCGAAAGAGGCCGTCGCCATCAGTTCGGAGCTGTCGCGCTGGTGCCTGGTGATTTCGATCTCGGCGCTGGGCGTCAAGACCTCGCTTGAGAAGCTCGCCGAACTCGGCTGGAAGCCCATCGCCTTGATGTCCAGCGAAGCGATCTTTGTTGCCAGCTACATGCTGACCATCGTCTTTATCAGCCGGGCCATCGCCTGAACACCGGAGACTTGAACATGAACGCGCCCGAAAAATTCCTCGCCTCAAGCGCCCACGTCGACGAAGCGGCCATCGCGCCGCTGCCCAACTCGCGCAAGATCTATGTCGAAGGCTCGCGCGCCGACATCCGCGTGCCGATGCGCGAGATCTCGCAGGACGACACGCCGCTGATGTTTGCCGCGCCCGGCACCGCCTCCGATGCGCCTGCCGAGCCGAATCCGCCGATCTTTGTCTATGACTGCTCGGGCCCCTACTCCGACCCGGCCGCCAAGATCGACATCCGCTCCGGTCTGCCGGCCGTGCGTGCGGGATGGATCGAGGAGCGCGGCGACACCGAAGTGTTGGCTGACCTGTCCTCCGAGTTCGGTCGCGTGCGTGCGGCGGACGCCAAGCTCGACGAGCTGCGCTTCCCCGGTCTGCACCGCAAGCCGCGTCGGGCCAAGGCCGG
>JAPWHF010000002.1 GCA_027214125.1 Zoogloeaceae bacterium G21618-S1 | reverse complement strand
CCGGCGGCCTCGACAACGATCAGCACGCTGCCTTCGGCCACACGGTCGCCGAGGGCGATCTTGACTTCCTTGATCACACCGGCGACCTCGGACGGCACGTCCATGGTGGCTTTGTCGGATTCGAGCGTGACGATGGCGTCATCGACCGCGATGGTGTCGCCGACTTTGACGTAAAGCTCGATCACCGGCACATCGGCGTAATCGCCGATATCGGGGACTTTGACTTCAACTTGGCTCATGTCGTGGCCTCCTTAGAGCATGACCCGACGGAAGTCGGACAGCAGTTGGGCGAGGTAGACGTTGAAGCGGGTGGCCAGCGCGCCGTCGATCACGCGGTGGTCTGCGGTCAGCGACATCGGCAGAGTCAGGCGCGGCACGAACTGCTTGCCGTCCCACACCGGCTTCATGGTCGACTTGTTGACACCGAGGATGGCCACTTCCGGCGCATTGACGATGGGCGCGAAGTAGGTGCCACCGATGCCGCCCAGCGACGAGATGGTGAAGCAGGCGCCGGACATGTCTGCCGGGGCGATCTTGCCATCACGTGCCTTCTTGGCCAGCGCACCGGATTCGGCGGCGATCTCGAACACGCTCTTCTGGTCGGCGTTCTTGATGACGGGCACGACGAGGCCGTTGGGCGTGTCGGCTGCGAAGGCGATGTTGAAGTACTTCTTGTAGACCAGATTGTCGCCGTCGAGCGAGGTATTGAACTCGGGGAATTCCTGCAGTGCGCGCACCGAGGCCTTGATGATGAAGGCGAGCATGGTGAGCTTTTTGCCGGACTTCTCGTTTTCCTTGTTCATTGCCACGCGGAAAGCTTCGAGGTCGGTAATGTCGGCGTCTTCGTGATACGTGACGGCCGGGATCATCACCCAGTTGCGGGCGAGGTTCTGGCCAGAGATCTTCTTGATGCGCGACAGCGGCTTGGTTTCGATCTCGCCAAACTTGGCGAAGTCGACCTTCGGCCACGGCAGCAGATCCAGACCGCCGCCCAGGCTCGCGCCGGCGCCGGCTGCTGCTGCCTTGCCCGGCACGTTGCCGGACTGCATGGCGCCCTTCACGAAGGCGGTGACGTCTGCCTGGGTGATGCGGTTTTTCGGGCCGGTGGCTTTCACCTGGCTCAGATCGACGCCCAGTTCGCGCGCAAAGGCGCGGACCGACGGGCTGGCGTGCACCTTGCCACCAAGCTTGACGGCCGACGGCGCGGCAGCGGCTGCAGGGGCTGCGGCTGCAGGGGCTGCGGCTGCCGCCGGTGCCGGTGCAGCTGCGGGGGCCGGGGCGGCAGCTGCCGGGGCCGGTGCGCTGGCGGCCGGGGCGGGTGCTGCCGCGGCGGCGCCGGCAGCGGCGACCTTGATCAGCACCGAGCCTTCGGACACCGTGCTGCCGACCTCGACGAGGACTTCCTTGACCACGCCAGCGGCGGTGGAGGGGACGTCCATGGTGGCCTTGTCGGATTCGAGCATGGCGATCGCGTCATCGACGGCGATGGTGTCGCCGACTTTGACGTACAGCTCGATGACGGGCACCGAGTTGTAGTCGCCGATGTCCGGCACTTTGACTTCGACCACGCCACCACCGGCAGCCGCCGGAGCGGCTGCTGCCGGTGCCGCGGCGGGGGCTGCAGCGGGTGCAGGTGCGGCAGCCGCAGCCGGGGCGGCAGCGGCGCCAGCGCCAGCGGCTTCGACAACGATCAGCACGCTGCCTTCGGCCACGCGGTCGCCCAGGGCGACTTTCAGTTCCTTGATGACACCGGCGACCTCGGACGGTACGTCCATGGTGGCCTTGTCGGACTCGAGCGTGACGATGGCGTCATCGACGGCGATGGTGTCGCCGACTTTGACGTAGAGCTCGATCACGGGCACATCGTCGTAATCGCCGATGTCCGGTACTTTGACTTCAATGAGTTGGCTCATGTTTGCAGTCTCCTCAGCGTTCAGACGGACATGGGGTTGGGCTTGGACGGGTCAAGCTTGTACTTGACCAGTGCTGCGGCAACCTTCTCGCGTTCGATCTTGCCTTCATCGGCCAGGGCCTTGAGGGCTGCCAGGGTGACCCAGTGGCGATCGACTTCGAAGAAGTGACGCAGCTTCTCGCGGGTGTCGGAGCGGCCGAAACCATCAGTACCCAGCGTGACGTAGCCGCGCTTGACGAAGGGACGGATCTGCTCGGCGAACATGCGCATGTAGTCGGTGGCAGCGACCACCGGGCCTTCGGCACCGGCGAGCTTTTCTTCGACATGCGACAGGCGCGGCGTTTCCATCGGATGCAGCAGGTTCCAGCGCTCCGTGTCCTGGCCGTTGCGGACCAGTTCGTTGAAGCTCGGGCAACCCCAGATGTCGGCCTCGACACCCCAGTCGGCCTTGAGCAGATCGGCCGCGGCGATGACTTCGCGGAAGATCGTGCCCGAACCCAGCAACTGAACGCGCGGGCCCTTGCTCTTGCCACCTTTCTTGAACGCGTACATGCCCTTGAGAATGTCGGCTTCGGAGCCGGCCGGCATCTCGGGGTGTTCGTAGTTCTCGTTCATCACGGTGATGTAGTAGTAGATGTCTTCCTGGTCGGCAAACATCCGGCGCATGCCGTCCTGCACGATCACGGCCAGTTCGTACTGGAAGGTCGGGTCGTAGCTGACGCAGTTCGGGATGAGGTTGGCCAGGATCAGGCTGTGGCCGTCTTCGTGCTGCAGGCCTTCGCCGTTGAGCGTGGTGCGACCGGCGGTGCCGCCGATCAGGAAGCCGCGCGAGCGCTGGTCGGCAGCCGCCCAGCACAGGTCCATGGTGCGCTGCAGGCCAAACATCGAGTAGCAGATGTAGAAGGGCACCATCTGCACGCCGTGCACCGAGTAAGCGGTGGCAGCGGCGATCCAGTCGGCCATCGAGCCGGCTTCGTTGATGCCTTCCTGCAAGACCTGACCGGTGACCGATTCTTTGTAGAACATCAGCTGGTCGTGGTCTTCCGGCACGTACTTCTGGCCTTGCTGGTTCCAGATGCCGTACTGGCGGAACATGCCTTCCATACCGAAGGTACGCGACTCGTCCGGCACGATCGGCACGACGTTCTTGCCGATCTGCTTGTCCTTGAGCAGTGTGTTCATGATGCGGACCATGACCATGGTGGTCGACAGTTCGCGGCCTTCACCGGAGGCCTTGAGCAGCGCGGCGAAGTTCTCCAGCGGAGGCACGGCCAGCGCCTCGGCCTTGGTGCGACGGCTGGGCAGGAAGCCGCCGAGTTCCATGCGGCGTTCGCGCATGTACTTGTATTCGGGCGAATCCTCGGCAAATTTCAGGTAGGGCAGGTCGGCGACCTTGTCGTCACCCACCGGCAGACCGAAGCGATCACGGAAACGCTTGATCGACTCGACGTCCAGCTTTTTGGTGTTGTGGGCGATGTTCATCGCTTCGCCAGACTGACCCAGACCGAAGCCCTTGATGGTCTTGGCGAGGATCAGGGTCGGCGCACCTTTGTGATTCACGGCGGCGTTGTAGGCAGCGAAGATCTTGAACAGGTCATGACCGCCGCGGTTCAGTTGCCATACGTCGTCGTCGGTCCAGTCGGCCACCAGCGCACGCAGTTCGGGTGTGTTGAAAAAGTGCTCGCGCACATAGGCGCCGTCTTTGGCTTTGAAGGTTTGATACTCGCCGTCGCACAGCTCCATCATGCGCTTCTTGAGGATGCCTTTCTTGTCGCGCTCGAACAGGGTGTCCCAGTGGGTGCCCCACACCAGCTTGATGACGTTCCAGCCGGCGCCGCGGAACTCACCTTCGAGCTCCTGGATGATCTTGCCGTTGCCACGCACCGGGCCATCGAGGCGCTGCAGGTTGCAGTTGATGACGAAGATCAGGTTGTCGAGCTTCTCGCGGGCGGCCATGCCGATGGCGCCGAGGGACTCGACTTCGTCGGTCTCGCCGTCGCCCAGGAAGGCCCAGACCTTGCGCTGTTCGGCCTTCTTGGCATCGATCAGGCCGCGGCTGGCCATGTACTTCATGAAGCGTGCGGAGTAGATCGCGCACAAGGGGCCCAGACCCATCGACACCGTCGGGAACTGCCAGAAGTCCGGCATCAGCCACGGGTGCGGGTAGGACGAAATGCCGGTGCCGCCGACTTCCTGACGATAGCCGTCAAGCTGCTCTTCGGTCAGGCGGCCGAGCATGAACGCGCGCGAATAAACGCCTGGGACCGAGTGGCCCTGGAAGAAAATCAGGTCGCCGCCGGACTCATGGCCGACGGCCTTCCAGAAATGCGAAAAGCCCACGTCGTAGAGGGCTGCCGATGAAGCAAATGAGGAAATGTGACCGCCAACGTTGGTGTCCTTGTTGGCGCGAACAACCATCGCCATCGCGTTCCAGCGGATGTAGGAGTGGAGCTTGATCTCCATGTCTGCATCGCCCGGATATTTGGGCTGCTGGCTGGCGGGGATGGTGTTGATGTATTGCGTGGTGGCGGAGTAGGGAATATCGATCCCTTCTTCGCGGCCTTCTTCGATCAGTTTTTCGATCAGGAAGTGCGCCCGTTGGGGGCCTTCGTTGGCAATGACGCCGCCCAGGGCATCAAGCCATTCTTGCGTTTCTTGCGCATCCGGATCTGGCTGCACGGTGTTGTTATTTATTGCGCTCATGCTTCTCTCCTCTCCTCTTGACGATTTTTGAAGTCAATCCGCCGTCCGACACTGTACCGCGCGAGGCTGACGAAAACACTCCTGGCCGCACTCGACCTTTGCGTACTATAAAATCCAATTTCAGAATGTGCAATAAGGGATATCCGTAGCATCAGATGGAGGCTGGGCCGATGTCGGTTTTTTGCGACATGCGCATACGGGTCGGCCCGCCTCATGGCGGTCGCCATGGCGGCGTGCTTGCGATCAAACGGTGGGTGTGCAGGGCGCGCGGTGCGAATGAACGGCCAATGCGCGAGCCCTCCGGTGCGGACGGCTTGAGGCGGGTGGGCGATCATTGGACGCGGGGACGGTACGTCGAGTGCTACGCCGGGGGGGCGTGCGCCGGATCGTCCGGGGAGATGCCGGGGGCAGCGCCGGGGGCGCGCGGGAAAGAAAAAGATCGGCCGGGGGTGAGGGAGGGAGGGAGAAACCCCCCGACCGATCGTGAAATTGGCTCTGGTGTGGAGCTCATTGGCCTGAAGCGCGCAGGCGGTCGCGTTCATACGCAAACACAACCTGCCCGTTCCGGACTTCGCCCATATACGGTATGGACGTGTCGTCGATCGCTTCGTGATCGGTTTTCGAGAACGGCCGATCGTAGGTCATAACGACACCTTCAATCCGTTCTTTAAGCCCTTCGAGGGCCTCGCGGATCTTTTCACCTTCGGTGTCGCCTGCCTGACGAATCGCTGCTGCAAGCACAAGCATCGAATCATACCCTTGTGCGGCGGCAGGGGGAACAGGAATCCGTTCGCTGCCGTATGTTTCCCTATAGCGTGTCAAAAAGGCGCTGCGCCGTGCGGTAGTGTCTTCTGCAATATAGGTTTGGGGCATGCGAGCGCCTTCGGCATTGGGCCCCGCCTCGTCGATGAAATTGGACATGCCGAGCGTCCAGCTTCCGATGAGCGGCACTCGCCAGTCGAGTACCGACATGGCGTTGGCGATATGCGCCAGTTCGGGACCGATGCCATAGGTCAGGATGACTTGAACGCCGGCTGCACGCGCTCGGCGCAGATGCGAGGTCATGTCCACATCGCGCAGGTTGAAGCGCTCGATCACGGCCGGGCCGAGGCCGCGGATAGCCAGCGAGTGCACCAGATCGAGTTTGCCGAGCTGGCCGTAATTGGTGGCGTCGTGAAAGATGGCGATCTTGGTGAAACCGCGTCGATCCACTGCTTCTTCGACAATCATCTCGGCCTGCACGCGGTCATTTGCCGAGACCCGGAAAACGTAGTTGTCGGGGTAGCGCGGCGGTTGAAACTGTTTGGTGATGAAGGTGCCGGTGGCGACGCTGGTGATGACAGGTACCCGGGCCTGTTGATAGAGCTGCTGGGTGGCGAGGGCGACACCGGTGTTGACGATGCCCAGGCCTGCAACCACCTTGTCTTTTTCGATCAACTCCTGGATAACCTGGGCGCCGCGCTCGTTGCGCGCCTCGTCGTCGCGCTCCAGCAGCACGATCGGCCGGCCGAGAATGCCGCCGTCCGCATTGAGCTCCTGCACGGCCAGACGAATTCCGTCGCGCATGGACAGGCCCATGGGGGCCGACCCACCCGTGAAGGGGCCTGTCACGCCGATCCGGATCGGCTCGGCGCTCCACGCTGGCCAAACCAGTAGCGAGCACAGCAATGCAGCGAGGCACGCGCGCAAGTTGGGGTCTCCTCCCGTTTTTTACGACTGTAAGACCCGCCTCGTCCCAAGTGACATTGGCGAAAACCCCTAGAGTTCCAGTATTGGATATGCGAATGTGATAGTTCCGGTCGCCAATGCCACGCGCGTGACCGCAACCGGGTAGCGTGGAACGACGAAAAAATAAGCGACCGCCCTAGGGAATCACCCGATGCCGCAGGATGCGAGGGGCGGCGACAATACCCATCAATCGTCTGCGTTGATTCCGTTCGCTAAGCCCGTATTCATTTGGCCGGAGGCCATGGCAAAACCCACAGCTGCGCGCGCTCAGGCTCGCACCGAGCTTTACTGGACCGTCCCGTATGTTGCGGTGGTGGTGTTCGCGGTCGCCATGCTGGTGCTGGTGTGGGTGCTCCAACGTCAGGAAACCGAGATCCAGCGCAATGCGATAGCGCGCGATGTGCAATGGGCGGAGCAGACCATGCGCCTGCACATGCAGGGCACCGAAGAGTTTCTGACCCAGATGGCGCGCGATCTGGCCGCCGGGTCACTCGATCTGGACAACTTTCAGCTGCGCGCCAATCAGCACATTGCCAATAATCCGCAGTTGATCAATCTGGTGTGGGTCGAGCCGGGCGAAGTGGTGCGCTGGAGTGCGCCCTTCGATACCACCGACTGGCTGGCCGGCGATGTGCTCACCAGCACACAGACCGTGGCCTTCTTCCGCGCGCGCGAAGTCGGGCGGCCGGCGTATGGCGACCCCTATGTGAACCCGCGCGGCGAGGCGGTGCTTGAGCTCTATATTCCGGTGCGTCACGGGCGGCGGTTCATGGGCGCGATGGTGGCGGTGTATTCCATCAACCAGATCGTTCGCCACCTGGTGCCGTCCTGGTTTTCCGAAAAGTACCGGCTGGCGCTGATCGGCCCGCGCGGCGATACCTTGGCGGTCAATTCATCCGTGCATGCGCTGGACGAATCGGTGGCCTACGCGATTGCGCTCGATCCGCCGGCCAACGGACTGATGCTGCGCGCCACTGCGTTCCGCACGGTGGGGGCGATCCCGCGTGCGCTGCCGACCATCATGATCATCGGCTTGTCGGTGTTGGTGCTGTGGAGCCTGTGGTTGTTGCGCACGCACATGCGGCGCCGGGTACGTGTCGAAAAAGAGCGCGACCGTTTGTTCAACCTGTCGCTCGATATTCTCAGCATCCTCAGCGCCGACGGCACCTTCCGGCGCTGCAACCCCGCGTTTGAGCGGCTGTTGGGTTATCCGGTGGTGCAGATGCCGGGGCGTCCGCTGCTGGATTTTGTGCACGACGACGACATCGTCGCCACCATCGAGCAACTGCGCCTGCTCGGCAACGGCCAGCCAGTGAGCTTCGAGAACCGTGTGCGCTGTGCCGATGGCCGCTATAAGTGGCTGGTGTGGAGCATCAACCCGGTGCTCGACGAAAAGCTGTTTTATGCCGTGGCACACGACATCACAGGGCGCAAGGCCACCGAAGAGGCGCTGCGGGCCGAGTCGGCCTTCCGTCGTGCCATGGAAGAGTCGGTCGTCACCGGCCTGCGGGCCATCGATCTGTCCGGCCGCATCATTTACGCCAACCCGGCCTTTTGCCGGATGGTGGGTTTGTCGTCAGACGAACTGGTTGGCGCGATGCCGCCCTTCCCGTATTGGCCCGAAGAAGACATTCCGCGCTGTCAGCACAATCTGGACATCACGCTGGCGGGGCAGGCGCCGCCGTCCGGGTTCGAGATGAAGGTGCTGCGCAAGAGCGGTGAGCGGCTTGATGCGCGTTTCTACCTCTCGCCGCTGATTGACGGTGGTGGAAAGCAGACCGGCTGGATGGCCTCGGTCACCGACATTACCGAGCCCAAGCGTGTTCGAGCGGCACTCGAAGCGGCGCACAAGCGCTTTGAGGCCGTGCTCGACGGACTCGATTCTGCAGTGTTTGTGGCCGATGCCCGCAATGACGAAATCCTGTATGCCAACCGCGCTTTCATGGCGCTGCATGGTTTTGATGTGGTCGGACGCCGGGCCCGTGCGGTGACCCAGCCGCAGCCGGAGCTGGGTGACTACCGCGTCGATCCCCGACGGCTGCAGCCGGCCGATGTGCCGATGGAGTTGTTTGACGACGAGTTGCGCAATCCGCTGTCGGGCCATTGGTATCACGTGCGTGAGCAGGCCACGCGCTGGGTGGACGGGCGTGTGGTGCGCATGGGTATCGCCACCGACATCACCGATCGGCGTCAGATGGAAGAGATGAGCCGGCAGCAGGAAGAGCGGCTGCAGCGCACCGCGCGCCTGGTCACCATGGGCGAGATGGCCTCCACGTTGGCACATGAACTCAACCAGCCCCTGGCGGCGATTTCCAACTACGCGATGGGTTGCGTCAAGCGCATGGAGTCTGGCGATTATCGTCAGGACGATGTGCTGGCCGCCATGCAAAAAGCCAGCTTCCAGGCCGAGCGCGCGGGCAAGATCATTCGCCGGATTCGCGATTTCGTGCGCAAGAGCGAGCCGCGTCGCGCGGCCGTCCCGCTGGACGAAGTGGTGGACGATGCGCTCGGTTTTGCCGAGATAGATGCCCGCAAGGCCGCGGTGCGCGTGCGTCGCGATATTGCGCCCAAGCTGCCGCCCGTTTACGCTGACCGGATCATGATCGAGCAGGTGCTGCTCAACCTGGTCAAGAATGGGATAGATGCGATGGCCGATACGCCGGACGATTGCCGGGTGTTGACGCTGTCGGCGCGCGTGGTGCGCGAGGGCTTGGTCGAGGTGTCGGTGGCTGATCGTGGCCACGGCATTCGCGACGAAGACGCCGAACGCTTGTTTACGCCATTCTTTACCACCAAGTCCGAAGGCATGGGCATGGGTCTGAATATTTGTCGCTCGATCATCGAATTTCATGACGGGCGCCTGTGGACCGAAGCCAATCCCGAAGGCGGCACCGTTTTTCGATTTACGCTGCCCGTGGAGATTGCCGGTGAACGGAACGTCCGAAGCGCCTGAACAAATCATCTACATCGTCGACGACGACGAAGCCTTGCGCGATTCGCTGGTGTGGCTGCTCGAATCGAACCGCTATCGCGTCGCCCAGTTCGCGTCGGCCGAAGCCTTTCTTGCGGCCTATCACGCCGAAATGGCCGGCTGCATCGTGCTCGATGTGCGCATGCCTGGCATGAGCGGGCTGGAACTCTACGAATGCCTGCGCGAACGCCACGCCACCTTGCCGGTGGTGTTCATCACCGGCCATGGCGATGTGCCCATGGCGGTGTCGGTGCTCAAAAAGGGGGCGGTGGATTTCATCGAGAAGCCGTTCAGCGATCGCGACATGCTCAAGCTTATCGAGCAATGCCTGGCCACCGAGCGCGAAAGCCGTAGCCGGATGCGTCAGGACGCTGTGGTCGCGCGTCGGCTCGATCTGCTCACCCAGCGCGAGATGGAAGTGCTGGAGCTGATCATTGCCGGTCGGCTCAACAAGCAGATTGCCGACGATCTGGGCATCAGCATCAAGACGGTCGAAGTGCACCGCGCCCGCGTGATGGAAAAAATGGAAGCCAACTCGCTGGCTGAGCTGGTGCAATCCGTGATGACCTGCGAGGCGGCGCGAGGGCGTTTCGCCGACTGATCCCTTGGCGTGACGTTCGCTGCGTGCGTCGCGTTTGATTCAAATCAACTGTAATTCGTTGACCGATCGGTAAATTAATCCCCGGCCGTTAATGTTGACGGCGCGCGTCGCTCAGCGATGCAGGGCGGTCGGTGCGTTGCCAAGGCTTGGCGCGCGTCGCTCGCGGGTCCCGGAGGCAGCGTCCATGGCAGCAGTGCAACCCGCGCCGGCACATAGCCGGCAATTTCTTTCTGGCAACGAAGCGGTCGCACGGGCCGCCTGGGATGCCGGCGTGCGCGTCGCCGCCGCCTATCCGGGCACACCTTCCACCGAAATTCTCGAAGTCCTCGCACGCTTCCCCGATCTCTATACCGAATGGTCGGTGAACGAAAAGGTCTCGCTCGAAGTCGCGCTCGGCGCCTCGATGGTCGGCGCGCGCGCCTTGTGCGCGATGAAGCACGTGGGGCTCAACGTCGCCTCCGATGCCTTGATGACGCTGACCGTCACCGGCGTCGAAGGCGGTCTGGTGATCGTGGTGGCCGACGATGTGGGCATGTCGTCTTCGCAAAACGAACAGGACTCCCGCTTCTGGGGGCGCTTTGCGCACTTGCCGGTGTTCGAGCCGGCCGATTCGCAGGAAGCCTATACGCTCACCCGTGCGGCCTTTGCCGTGTCGGAACAGTTCCGCACCGCGGTGATCGTGCGCCTGACGACCCGGATCTGTCATGTCAAGGGCGCGGTGACAGCGGGAGATCGCGAGGTGGTCGAACCCACGGGTTTCGAAAAAGACCCGCCGCGCTGGGTCATGGTGCCGGGCCACGCCAAGCCGCGCCTGCCGCTGATGTTCGATCGCGAAGCGGCCTTGCGCGAGGCCGCCGAGGCGTCGGAATTCAATGTGCTGGAGCCCGGTAAGGACATGGGCGTGGGCTTCGTGACATCCGGCCCGGCGGGCATGCATGTGCTCGAAGCCTTTCCCGATGCGCCGGTGCTGCGCCTCGGCTTTTCCTATCCGCCGCCGCTGGAACGCATCCGCGCGCTGGCGGCACAGGTCGACCGTCTGGTGGTGGTCGAAGAAACCGAACCGCTGCTCGAAACCGAACTCAAGGCGGTGGGTATCGACTGTCACGGCAAGGACATCCTGCCCCGGCTCGGCGAGTTGCCGCCGAACATTCTCACCCCGGCCATCGACCGCCTGCTGCGTGGCGAAGCGCCGGTTGAAGTCGAGCGGCCGGCGCCTCAGCCCGTGTTCCCGCGCCCGCCAACACTTTGCGTCGCCTGTCCGCACCTGGGCGTCTACTACACGCTCTCGCAACTGCGTAACGTCATCATCTCTGGCGACATTGGTTGCTACACGCTGGGCGCCGGCCACCCGTGGAATGCGCTCGATACCTGCATCTCGATGGGCGCATCGATGGGCATGGCGCTGGGTATGGACAAGGGGCGGGGGGCGAAAGACGCGAACAAGAAGATTGTGGCCGTCATTGGCGACTCGACCTTCATGCACATGGGCATGCAAGGCCTGCTCGACATCACCTGGAACCGTGGCAACGTCACCATCTTGTTGCTCGACAACCGCACCGTCGGCATGACCGGTGGCCAGGACAACCCGGCCTCCGGTCGCGACATCCATGGCCAAGAGGCGCCGCGGGTGGATTTCGTCCAACTGTGCGAAGCACTCGGTGTACGCCGCGAGCGCATCCGTAAGCTCGACCCCTACGAGTTGCCCACGCTGTTCAAGGCGCTGCGCGAAGAGACCAAGATTGACGAGCCCTCGGTGATCATCACCGACCGCCCTTGTGTGCTGATCGGCGAGTACAAGCCCACCCAGGCCTACAAGGTCATTGACGACACCTGTACCGGCTGCGGCAATTGTCTCGATGTGGGTTGCCCGGCCATCCACGTAACGCGTCGCGGGCAGGAAACCAAACCCTCCGGCAAGGTCGTCGATCTGGCCTTTGTGCGTATCGATACTGCCGCCTGTACCGGCTGTGGCCTGTGTGTTCAGCCCTGTGCGCCCGAGGCCATCGTGCACGCGCAGAGGCTCCAGCCTTTGTCATTCATCCGTCAGCCCGGGAGTACCGCATGAGCATGTCGATCACCAATATTCTGGTCTGCGGCATTGGCGGGCAGGGCGTCATGACCGCGACGGAAATCCTCGCTGAGGCCGCGCTGTCACTGGGCTTTGATGTCAAGAAAACCGAAGTGGCCGGCATGAGCCAGCGCGGTGGCGTGGTGACTTCGCATCTGCGCTTCGGGCCCCGCGTGCTGTCGCCGCAGATCGCACCAGGCGATGCCGATCTGCTCGTCGGCTTCGAGGCCGCCGAGACCTTGCGCTGGGTGCACATGCTGCGTCCTGGCGCCGAGGTGCTGACCAACATCGGTCGCATCGTGCCGCCGGTGGTCAACAGCGGGCGCTATGACTACCCGGACGATCCGGTCGCGCAAATGACTGCGCTGGGCCTGACGGTGCACGCCTTCGACGCCACCGCCATCGCGCTCGAACTCGGTGAAATCCGCCTCGGCAACACCGTCATGCTTGGTGCCATGGCCGCTCGGTTGCCGTTTCCGGACGATGTCCTGGAGCAGGCTGTGCTGGCCCGTTTTGCCAAGCGCAAGCCGCAGTTGCTTGAGTTGAATCGCGAAGCCTTCGCGCGGGGGCGCGCCGCGGTCGCTGTCGCCGGGGCTACGGCGGGATAGTCGTCAGCCGGAACGTCGCCATGCTGCTTCGCACAAGCCTCTGATCCTGCGATAGAATCACCGGTTTTTCCCGGGGGCAGTTTCCATGTCTGCACGCATTCTCGACGGCAACGCCTTGTCTGCCGATGTTCGCGCCCAGCTCGCTGAAAGCGTCAAGGAAGTCAAGGCGCGCGGCGTGACGCCCTGCCTGGTCGTCATCCTGGTGGGCGACAATCCCGCCTCGGCGGTATATGTGCGCAACAAAGTGGCTGGCTGCGAAAAAGCGGGCATGCGCTCGCTGCGTTTTGACTATCCCGCCGACACCGACCCGAAGCGTGTCCTCGACAAAATCGCCGAGCTCAATGCCGACGACAGCGTGCACGGCATCCTGGTGCAGCTGCCCCTGCCGCCGCAGTTCGAAGAAAAGGAAGTGCTCGAGGCCATCTCGGTCGACAAGGACGTGGACGGTTTTCATGCCGAGAACGTCGGCCGCCTGTCACAAGGCCAGCGCGCCTTCTTCCCGTGCACGCCGCATGGCGTCATGAAGCTGCTGGCTGCCGGCGATATCGACGTGTCGGGTGCCGACGCCGTGGTCATTGGCCGCTCCAATATTGTTGGCAAGCCGATGGCCATGCTGCTCACCCAGGCCGGCGCCACGGTGACCGTCTGTCACTCCAAGACCCGCGATCTGGCCGCGCATACCCGCCGGGCCGATATCCTCATTGTGGCCATTGGCCGTCCGATGTTCATCACCGGCGACATGGTCAAGCCGGGTGCGGCGGTGATCGATGTGGGCATGAACCGCATTCCCGCTGGGCTGCCGAATGAAGGCAAGCTGTGTGGCGACGTCGATTTCGCGTCCGTCAAGGATGTGGCCGGCGCCATCACCCCGGTGCCGGGTGGCGTCGGGCCGATGACCATCACCATGTTGCTGGCCAACACCCTCGAGTCGGCGCAGCGCGCCGCCGAGCGCAAGGGAGTCTGAACAATGACTGAAGACGTCAAGATCGGCATCATCATGGGCTCCAACTCCGACTGGCCGACCATGCAGGCGGCCGCGCGGATTCTGGATGACTTCGGCGTGCCCTACGAGGCGCGCGTGGTGTCGGCGCACCGCACCCCCGATCTGATGTTCGAATACGCCGAAGCGGCGCGTGGTCGCGGACTCAAGGCGATCATCGCCGGCGCCGGTGGTGCCGCGCATTTGCCGGGCATGGTGGCCGCCAAGACCACGCTGCCGGTGTTGGGCGTGCCGGTGCAGTCGCGGGCGCTGTCGGGGCAGGATTCGCTGCTATCGATCGTGCAGATGCCCAAAGGGATTCCCGTCGCCACGTTTGCAATCGGCGAGGCCGGTGCCGCCAACGCCGCGCTGTTTGCCGTGTCGCTGATGGCCAATGAAGATGCTGCGCTGGCCGACAAGCTCGCCGCCTTCCGTCAGAAGCAGACCGACACCGTGCTGGCCATGGCCTTGTCGCCGGTCGAGCAGGGCTGACGCCGCGCATGAGCACGATCGACGCGATCCTCCCGCCCGCCACGCTGGGCATGCTCGGTGGCGGTCAGCTTGGCCGCTTCTTTGTTCATGCCGCTCACGAAATGGGTTACCAGGTGTGGGTGCTCGACCCCGACGCCAACAGTCCGGCGGGCCGTGCGTCGGACCGCCACATCCTGGCCGAGTACGAAGATTTCGCCGCGCTCGATCTGATGGCCGAAGCCTGTGCCGCCGTCACCACCGAATTTGAAAACGTGCCTGCCGGCACGCTGGACTACCTCGCCAAGTTCATCCCGGTGCGCCCCGGCGCTGCGGCCGTGTCGGTGTGCCAGAACCGCATCGTCGAAAAAACCTTCCTCGCCGACAACGGCCTGCCGCACGGCGCATTTCGTGCGCTGCGCAGCGTCGATGACCTCAACGATCTGCCCGACGATCTGTTTCCCGCCATTCTCAAGGTCGCCCGCTTTGGCTATGACGGCAAAGGGCAGGTGACGGTGCACGACGCAGCGCAGGCGCTGCACGCCTTCAACGAGTTTGGCGGCGAAGCCTGTGTACTCGAAAAGCGCCTGTCGCTCGATTGCGAAGTCTCGGTGGTGCTGGCGCGCGAAGCTTCGGGTGCGGTGACGGTTTTTCCGGTGGCCGAGAACCAGCACCGACATGGCATTCTCGACGTGTCGATCACCCCCGCGCGTGTCGATGACGCGCTCGCGGTGCAGGCGCGTCAGCTCGCCGAGCATATCGCCACGCAGCTCGGCTACGTTGGCACGCTGGCGGTGGAATTCTTCATTTCCGGCGGCGCGCTGTATGTGAATGAGATGGCCCCGCGCCCGCACAATAGTGGTCACGCCACCATCGACGCCAACATCACCGATCAGTACATGCAGCAAGTACGCGCCCTGTGCGGCTTGCCGCTGGGCCTGCCGCGCGCCCACAGCGCCGCCGTGATGGTCAATCTGCTCGGTGACCTGTGGTATCGCACCGGCGACGAACGCGCCCACGAGCCGGACTGGTCGGTGCTGCACGCTGTGCCCAATCTGCGCCTGCATCTGTACGGCAAGCACCACGCCCGTGCCGGCCGCAAGATGGGGCACTTCACGGTGGTCGATACCGACGTCGAGGCCGCGCTGGTCGCTGCCCTGGCGGCTCGCGCAGCGATCGGCATCACGGATGACTGAGCTGTCCCGCGCGCTTCGCGACGCGGTTGCCGCCTTGCGCGCCGGCCAGTTGGTCGGCCTGCCGACCGAAACGGTCTACGGCTTGGCCGCCGACGCCCGCAATCCGCAGGCGGTCGCCCGCATCTTCGCCGCCAAGGGCCGGCCGGCCAATCATCCGCTGATCGTTCATTTGGCCTCGGCCGAGCAACTTGACGACTGGGCGCGCGAGATTCCCGACGCCGCCCGCCAACTGGCCACCGCCTTCTGGCCCGGCCCGCTTACCCTGATCCTCAAGCGTCAGCCCGATGTACCCGATGCCGTCACCGGCGGCCAGGATACCGTCGGCCTGCGCGTGCCGGCCCACCCGGTGGCTCATGCACTCCTGGCGGCGTTTGGCGGCGGCCTCGCCGCGCCCTCGGCCAACCGCTTCGGTCGCATCAGCCCGACCACTGCCGACCATGTGCGCGAAGAACTCGGCAATGCCGTCGCCGTGGTGGTCGACGGTGGTGAATGCGAGGTCGGCATCGAATCGACCATTGTCGACCTCTCGCGTGGCGTGCCCGTCATGCTGCGCCCGGGTCGGGTCTCCATCGACGACATGCGTCGCGTGCTCGGCGCACCGGTGCTCACGCCCGACGCCGCCGACACCACCGCACCACGCGCCTCCGGCACCCTGGCCTCGCACTATGCGCCCGCCACACCGGTGCGCCTGCTCGACGTGCCCGCCCTGTACGCCGCCGTTGTGGCCGCCGCGCAATCGGGCCAACGCATCGGTGTGCTGTCACGCACCTTGACCGACGCCGCCCCGGCGAACGGTTCGGTCTGGCTGCAACTGCCCGGCGACCCCGCCGGCTACGCGCGTCGTCTCTATGGCGATCTGCGTCGACTCGACCAGTGCGGCGCGACCCTGCTGCTGATCGAAGCGCCACCCACGAGCCCCGAATGGCAAGCCGTCAACGACCGCCTCAAGCGCGCTGCAGCCGATCGGCCCGCCGAGGGTGAGGGGCTTCCCAAGCCCTGAGGGCGGGACTATAATTTTTCGCTCAAGCGTGGGGGGGTAGCTCAGCTGGGAGAGCGCCGCGTTCGCAATGCGGAGGTCGGGAGTTCGATCCTCCTCCTCTCCACCACAAAACACCTGAAAATCAAACGGGTTGGCAAAGGCCAGCCCGTTTTTTTTGTGCCTCACCTTTGCCTGTGCGAGCCCGCTTGCGCAAAGCGGACGCAAGATAATCCTCTCGGGCGTCCTGAACAGACCCGCTCATCAAAAGGCGCGGGCGCTCAAAAACTGCCGGTAGTGGTTGATCATTCACACCGTGTCTACACCCAGGACGGCGGAAGCGCCGGGCCATGGCGTTGACTGGGGCAGCTCACGTTCGGCATCAAACGATGGCCTTCAAGAAGCCCCGCCGTTGGCCACTGCCGACCACCATGTCATCGGGTCTGTGCGAAAATCTGCGCAAGCGGATGAATCCGAAGCTTGGCCGGGTAGCTTGGGCTCACGAAGAACGTCGAACCCGCATCTGCTGATAGATCCCGCGCTGAAAGACAGCACCCCGTCAGGCTACACACGCGCGCAACGGTATCGCATGCCGGCCATTCACTTCTTCTTTGTCGTTTGCCTTCCCGCCTATGACCATGAGCAAGACGAAAAAGACCGCGATCACTCTTCTCGTACTGTTTGTGGTCGTGTGCAGTTGGTATCGGCCGATCACCCAACTGGCTGCGGAGAGCGTTGATGCCGGCTTGCAACGCTCGCTGATCAGCTTCGCATCGGCGCGAGCGCTCAACGGCGTGATTTCCGTGCTGCAAGGCACCGAGGTCGCTGTGCACCCGATGGGCTTCGGCGTGTCGCTCTCGATTGGCGAAATTCTTGACCCGATCAACGACCTGGTCGAATCGCTTTCATCGGTCATGCTGATGGCCAGCGTCGCCTTCGGCATTCAGAAGCTGCTGCTCACGATAGGATCGAACTGGACGGTTTCGGCGCTCGTCACAGCCGTCGCGCTGCTATGGTGTTTGCTGTTCGTACGGCGAAGTGCACCGCCCTGGTTGGGCAGCCTCATGCTGGCGCTCTTGTTTGTACGATTTGTGATGCCGGCGACGATGATCGGGAGCGCGTATGTGTTCGAACAGTTCGCCGCCGACGAGTACCAACAAAGTCAGGCCGCGCTGGACAGTACATCGACCAAGCTAAAGGCATTCTCTCTGGATGAGGTTGGCAGCGACGGAAAAACAACCGCTCCGGCGGGCGGCTCACCGCCGCCGGCTGCAGACCCCGAGGCGAAAGCCACGGGTCTTTTCGACCGACTGGGCGACACGATGGCCGCGATGGGGAAAAGCGCAACCGACACCCTGTCGAGCTTCAAGGCCCCGACAGACAGAATGAAGAAGAAATACGACGATTTGAAAGCCGCGGCAGAAAGTGCGGCGGAGCGGATGATTCGCTTGATCGTTGTCTTCCTGATGCAGACCGTCGTCGTCCCGCTGTTGCTGCTATGGGGGCTGTATCGACTGACCGTGGGCCGACCGCCAAGGAGCGCGCCGGCGCCGATCTGAGTGCAGGCGGCCCCTGGAAAAACACCACACCTCGAAAGCGCACCATCGGCACGCCGCCGCGATTCGTCAGTCAATCAATCAATCGCCACGGTGGTGCGTTCCTCGTTCGGACAACGACTCAGAATCAGGCGCCGTCCTTGATCGTGGCTGAAAGCCGCCAGTCAGACGAATCAAAACAACGACGTCAGCATGCCGACCCGCTGCGGTCGCGAGACCGAGCTGAAATTCGAGCGCCTTCGGCTGATAACGTCCGAATTAACCGGCTGGCGCGGCTTTATCGCGCCAGTCCGGGTTGAATGACGTGTTAGACGACATCGCTGACAGCCTCTGTGTCTCCATATTGAACGCACCAAATCCCGTGATCATAACTCCGGACGAAATGCTCTGCGAACGCATTCTGCATTGCAGCTTTTCCACAAATTCGCACGCCACCATGAATTGACCAGTGTCCAGTTTCTGTAACTGGGTCACTATCGAAGAGTCCTTCTGTCACCGAGAACGCATAGGGTAGTTGCCAGGCAAAGGGCTGAATGGCTTGGTGCAATAGAACACTACACCACTTGTATATTTGCTCTAGCCGAGCAAAATCCACCGAGGCAAACTCAAAATAGGAAAGATTGTCCTTTATGAACCCATAGTGAAAACCATGACGCAGTTTCGGGGATTGATACCACTTATCCAATAGGGATACTCCAATAATTCGTTCAAACTTCACTTCAAGTGCTTGTCGAAGCATAAAAACCGCTGCGATATGCGAGACGTTGTGATCTATGCGTATGGCACTGTTTACAGTCATGACTGCAAGCTGGCGGCTTGCTCTGAATAATTGCCATCCCATTGGTTGATACGATTTCGAGCCACGAAAGAACTCGTAGTCAGGATCTTTTCGCCTCTCCAAATACTCGACGATTGGACGCAGATCGTGTAAATAATCGTGAACCAGCGGCGAGAATTTTCTTAACTTTTCTGCTTTCACTTCAGTGTGGCCGGCTTTCATTTCAGCGATGAGCCGCTCAAATTGAGAGATAGCTACAATCAAATGAGTTCGACAATATGCCGCTATCTCCGAGTCTCTATTAAATCGTTTCGGTTGCCGAAAAACGACAGATACCAAGTACTCGGTCGTGTGCTTTTTTGAGCAGTGCCGTGACTGTAGCCAGCGAAGATGCGTGACTAGGTTTTCAAGGCACGTGTCAGATGAAGCACGAATTCTCTTCGTCTTGAAGGTTCCGTCCAGTGCATTGAGCTTCGCGAGGAGGACTTGTGCGGCAGTTCTCATGTCGACTAACTTGTCGTTGGTGATCGGGCGGCAGAAATTCGGCCTGAGCGGCCGTTCAGCCCTCGCTAGATGAGCGGCAAGTACCCTGCGGACAACAGACCTTCAAGCCAACGCGGGGGAGAAGGTCAGCTTTCCTAGCCCGCCAATTCGAACTTTCGACCCATTCCGGTCTTTTAAAGCCGCCTTCGTTCAATGGTAGGTATTTGAACGGACAAATCGGTCAGTCTCTCTGATCTGCTGCAACTGATTCACCGCTTCAGCCATTCCTTGGGAATGAGCGCCCTACCGTCTCTCCAGGGGGGTTCCACAAGTGACTCTTGGTACCAGCTCTCTGGAAGGTTGGCGTGCTCCGTTACGATGATCTGGAAATTGGGCGAAAGCTCTTGAACCAGATCGTAGAGCGTCTTAAACATCCGTCCGACAGCACTGACATCTGCATCGGTGGGCTGAAGGTTACCGAGTCCTTCATTGGTCCCATCTAGCTGCTTATACGCCGCTGTCGATGGAAAGTAGACCTGCGATGGCTGGTCAATGATCAGGAAGCTGGGGACCGGGCGACGGTTCTCGACAAAATGCTTGTGGAGTGCAAGCAGGGAGATGAGGTGGCACCCTAGCCAGTTCTCACCGCTGCCCATCCTGTGCATGGGGATAGGCTTATCCGTATCAGCAATCACGGTAAGGCCAGCCGTGTCGAGTCTGTAGGGACAACCTCGAAACTCCAGATCAAGGCGCTCCGCCAACTTGGTCATCACACCGCCGATGCGATTCAGGATCGAATCCATCGCGGCCTCAACAGACTCCTGATCAACCTGCTCCGAGATCACATCGATCCGTGCCTTTAGTGATTCAATCTCGTTCCGCAGACCAGAGGCCGGCGCTACTTCTTGTACGCTCTCCAGGTACAAGCTGATCCTGCCTAGTATTCGGGCGATTCGAGCTTGAACATCTCGCTGTGCGAGAGCCTCATCCTCGGAGCCGACTGCAAACCTGAGCTGACGCTGAAGGGTTTGTACCTTCTGCCGCGCGTGACCCACTCGTTCTTCAAGATCCGCCAGTCGAGCTTGAAGTCTGGGGCGTTGCGTCTCAATGTTCTCAAGATCGCGCTCCAGGCCTCCGAGGCTAGCGCGAAGTTCATCAACAGACGGCGCAGATCGTTCGCCCCCGCAGAGAGGGCACCCGGAAGAGTTGCAATTGCCTTGAGGAACGATACCTATCGCCTTTAGCCGATCTGCTTGTTCTCCTATTGCTTCTGCAAAGTGCTCGCCTTCGAGCTGAAACTGGCGCGCCCGCACCCGCGCATCGTACAGCTCTTTGTATTCAAGCCTCGCTCGATCAAGCTCCGTGGTAAGTTCTAACTGGGATTTCTCCCCCGAAGAATTATTGGGCGCGGAGGGAGTCCAGCGTTGAGTAGCCTCCAAATTCTCCCGCGCTTTGGCCGGTGTTGAGGCATCAATATCGCTTGGCAAGAGTCCGACTGACTTGGCCTCATCGATTAGCTGAAGACTCTTACTGAGTTCGCTAGAGCCCACAGAGGACGCCTCGCGTTCACGTCGTTCGTACAGTTTCAGTTGTCTACGAAGTTCTCGTTCTTCCTGTATCAGCGCCAACCGATCCTCTGGAACCGCGCCGAGAAGGTAAGGCAGCGTGTCCTTGATAGCTTGCGGCATGAACTGTTCGCTCTGCCGGTGGAACAAGAACGCCCTGTTCGCAATCTCCCCCTGTTCCTGAAACAAGTAGTACTTAGTATGAGCAAGCGTCGCTTCAACGGGTAAGCGCGTATGATTCTCTCCAGGAGTACTGAGGTTTGGCGAGACACCTAGCATCGACGAGATCTGCCGCGTCAGGCCATCGTCGTTGGTATTTACCTCCAACTCACCCAGATTGGGCGGCTCCAGGGAGGCACCGATCTTGAAATACGCGGCTGACTGGGAAGCCGCGTTCCCGCGTGGTGTTGGTTTAGCGCAGAAAACATCACTTTCGCCCATGCGAAGCATTACTGCATACCAAGCGATGATGTCGCGGTTTACCCCTTCGAAGATGTTGAACGTGCTCCTGCCCAAGCAGTAGTCGACAATATCGATGAGTGCTGACTTTCCTGTCCTAGACTGTCCCGTTATTACGTTTAACTTCCCCAGACGGAAAGGAAGAACTCGTTGTCTACCGTCGCGGTGATAAAGGACGATAGACCTTATTTGCATAGTCATGGGCGAACTCCAAAGAGAGCGAAGATGGTCGGCACATCCTTAACCTGGGCGAGCAACTTGCCTAGCGTCTGCGCATTCTTCGAAAGATCTTTGTTGTAGGAATTTTTTTCCCATCGCTTCAATTCTGAAGGAGCCAAGGGGACAAGAGATTTCTCCGCGCCGAAACCGAGTATTTCGTAACGCAGGCCAAAGGAAACAGCCTCGCGTACTATGGGTGCCAGTGCTCTTGCTCGCTCTGGGAATCCGAATAGCACTTGCGGATTATCCAGAATCCAGGCGTGAAACTTAGTCCGAGCGGTCGGAGGTAACAGGGCGACAGACCCTGGGTGCAACAGCAGAGGTAGCGCCACGAAAGCAAGGGGGTAAGGAACCCCCTGCTTCACGTCCCCCTGGAAACCAACCGCCAGCCTGTTAAGCAGTGCCGTGCAAAAAGCCGGATTAAACAGATTCGCAACATCGGGAGGTCGCCGAGCCCAGCTCTTGACAGCCGTCATGTGGCCGCCGCCGCGGTCATGGTCTGTGTCATCAGATCAGCAAACTTTGGATGCCAACAGACATCCGGAGGGTCCTTCTCGGCAAGAATATGGAAACTCCCGCGTCTCACGAATTCGGCCTCCACTCGAGGCCTGATCCGGAGGTCGCACTCCAGTTCCGCCCACCGAAGAATCGCTTTTCCTGCCGTTATCAGCGCCTGACTATCTGCGGCGTCGACGAACGAAAAGTTATGGTCAAAGTAACGCTCCCACTCGTCGCACAACCGCTCCTCATATTTTTCCAGTTCTTCAGGGAAAATGAGGCTATCCCGTAGCCACCTGTGACGTTGATTGTAGGCACGGTGGTAGTCGAATATCGCTTTTTGGATCGCCCTGGCGGGCGTGTTTATCGCCTCTAGCTGCTTAACATACTGCCTGCTGCGATTTGCTTCGACCTCATCGTCGGCCATGCCTAGGTCGTCGTAGTCAATTGGAAGACTCCCGTCATGGAAAGTCTCCGCCACCGAAGCAACAAACTCGTGCAACTCAAAGCCCGTAATTCCATCAGCGTACCGAGGTTCCTTCGCAAGCAAGTGTAGTATGACTTTGTCGTTCCACCAACCTTCTACTCTCTCTGAGAACGGCGCCAAGTGTTCGGCTCGCACAGCGAGTCGCAACTGCTGATTAATTTTTTTCTTTATCCCTGAAATATCAGGCTGGGTACCAACGATATGGATAGTCGCCAAGAGTGCTTTTCTTTGACTATCAGTCAGTCCCTTGAACGCCTCAAAGGCTTTTTTCAGCGATTGATTGTCGGATTTTGACGCGACGTCTAAGAGCTTCTTCTCGGCCTCATTGACATCTCGTTTCATATCACCCAACAACGACGCAATGCTGCCCGCAGTGATCTTTGCGGTCGTGAAGAGAATTATTTTGGCGTTATCAAGGACGAATTTCGTGGACTTTGCTTGCTCGGACCAAACGCGCAAGCTCTTCCACAGATCTGCGCTCGCATCTGTCAGAGTGGTGTCACCCGTGTGATGCTTTAGCTGGACCAGCGAAAGAGACCCGGTGCTGACAGCATCTGAAATCTCGATGTCGTCGAGCGCCTCAACCCTCAGCCGGGCTTCGTCAGGGGATTCCAGCAGGAGGGAGAGAGCGACTCGAGCCTGATAGAAATAGCCAAGCGCTTGAGGCCCCGCTGAAAACGTCGTCATTGTCACCCCCTGATAAAAGTGATTCCCTTCGCATACTACCAAGACCGGAAGAAGTGTAATAGATGGCCTTGCTGTGGTTGTACAGCGACTCAAGCAACCAGAGCCTTTCCCACCTACTCAGGTAGCAGGTATCCGCCTGATGGCTTCTTCCAACTCGGCACCATTGATTCTTACACCTAGGCAGTCATTGCTCGGCAGTGCCAATACATACGGGATAATTACCGCCGGTCTGAACTCAGAACCGGCCATTCTTCTTTGATCATGCCAACGGCTGCTTTGGCCGAAGAGCCGCTGTATCTCATAATCAAAGCGCCCAATCGGACTGCCGCTCGGCGACGGCCAAGCGCCAGGCCGGCGCCGTCAGTAGAAGGGCCAGCGTGCTCATGGCACGCATGCGAGACGAGCGCTGTGACGATTCCACCGCCGCATGCATTGCATCATTGCCGGAGACCCTTGGCGACTATCTTCGTCATGACGGTTGAAACGTCGTTATCATGCGGGATTGTCTGCAGATGCCGGCGCATCGTGCTTGCTGCGTGTTGGATTGTGCGGTGTCTGTATCAACGTCAACCCTGCCGAGGCGAGCGACAGAGCATCGAATGGCGCAATTAACGCAGCCCAAATGCCTGGTTCTTGATCTGGAAACCGTGCCGCCGCGGGGCGGTGCGCCAGAGCAAATCATCAAGATCGGGGCCCTTCGGCCGGACACGGGCGAAACCCTTGAAGTCAATACGGGCAAGCGGCTCGATGCGGCGCTGGCGCGACTGGAGCGTATGTGCGAGGGGGCGAGTTTCATTCTCGGCCACAATCTCGTTGCGCACGATTTGCCGGTGTTGCGCTCGGCGGCCCCCGCGTCGGCGGCGTTGCAGCTGCCGGTAATTGATACGCTGCGATTGTCGCCCTTGGCGT
The DNA here is from genome assembly GCA_027214125.1 of Zoogloeaceae bacterium G21618-S1. Taxonomy (GTDB): domain Bacteria; phylum Pseudomonadota; class Gammaproteobacteria; order Burkholderiales; family Rhodocyclaceae; genus Nitrogeniibacter. The sequence goes on along the minus strand of JAPWHF010000002.1, from coordinate 397,230 downwards.
TTCCGCAGAATCCGTATCATCGGCTGATCAAAGACTACAAACTGATCCGCGATAGCCTGAATTCGCCGTTGTCGGATTGCCGTGCCACGCTGACGCTTTTTGCCGATCAGCAAGCGGCTTTTGCGAAACTGTTTGAGAGCAACGCGGATGAATTGCTTTGCTATCAGGCTTTGATTGCACCTCGCACCGGCCCGGGGCTGGGTAACTTCGTGTTTTCTCTGACTCGGCAGGCGCCGTTGTCGATAGCGAATGTCGCGCAGCGTATCCCTTTGCTGCTTGCTGAGACTGATCCGGCGCTGTCCCGGGCGCTGAAGGTGTGCAGCGTTCGACTCGGTCGGTTGATCGAGCAAGACCTGCAGCAAACCGAGCTTCACTGGTCGATCGCCTATGTGCTTGCCTGGTTGAGCGTGTCCGGTGGCAACTCGGTGCTCGCGCCGTGGGTTCGACACCAGTTTCCGGCCGTTGGACAATTGATTGCCGAGCTGCGCGACCGCCCCTGTGATGACCCGGCCTGCTCGTATTGCAGCACGACCCACGACCCCCGGCGGGAGCTCAAACGCTACTTCGGGTTTGACGATTTTCGTTACGAGGCGGCGGGGCAGAGCGCGCAGCACGACATTGTGCTTGCCGGCATGCGTGGCGAGTCGGTGCTGGCGGTGCTCGCGACGGGTGGGGGGAAGTCCATTTGCTATCAGCTACCGGCGCTGAATCGCTATCACCGCAACGGTAGCCTGACGGTGATCATTTCTCCCCTGCAGTCGCTGATGAAGGACCAGGTTGATGGTTTGCTGGCGCGTAACGTGCAATGCGCTGCGGCATTGAACGGGCTGCTGACCATGCCGGAGCGCGCGGATGTGCTCGAAAAGATCCAACTCGGCGACGTGGGCATCTTGCTGGTGTCACCTGAGCAGTTCCGCAACAAGGCGTTCCGACGGGCCATCGCGAACCGGCAGATCGGTGCCTGGATCTTCGATGAGGCGCACTGTTTGTCGAAATGGGGCAATGATTTTCGGCCGGACTATTTGTACGCTGCACGTTTCATCCGCGAGTTTTCGGGCGCGGGCAAACTTGCGCCGATTGGGTGTTTTACCGCCACCGCCAAACAGGATGTGCTGGAGGATATTCGCGCGCATTTCCTCGATGAACTCGGTGTCAGCTTCAAGTCGTTCATCGGCACGCCGGAGCGCCCCAATCTGCATTTCGAAGTGTTTCCCGTCAATGCGGGCGAGAAGTTCGCACGTACCCACCAGTTGCTTGCCGATGAGTTGCTGGCGCGCGAGGGTGGCGCGGTGGTGTTCGTGTCCAGCCGGAAGAAGGCGGAAGATCTGGCTGATTTCCTGATCGGCCAGAATTGGGCTTGCAAGTACTTTCACGCCGGGCTGCAGCCGCACGAAAAGAAGGATATCCAGGAGGACTTCATTCGCGGCGGTCTGCGAGTGATTGTTGCGACCAACGCCTTCGGGATGGGGGTGGACAAGCAAGATGTGCGGCTGGTCATTCATGCCGATATCCCCGGTTCGCTCGAGAACTATCTGCAGGAGGCCGGCCGGGCGGGGCGGGATCAGGATGACGCGCGTTGCGTGTTGCTCTACGACCCGCAAGACATTGAGTCTCAGTTTGGCCTGAGCGAACGCTCCCGCCTGAGCTACAAGGACATTCAACAGATTCTCAAGAAGCTTCGCTTTGAGGCCGCTCGGCGCAAGGGGGGGCAGCTGGTGATTACCGCCGGTGAGATTCTGCAGGATGATGCGGTGCAGACCACCTTTGAGGCGGATGATCGCGACGCTGAAACCAAGGTGGTTACCGCGATTGCCTGGTTGGAGCGTGGCCAGTTTCTCCGGCGTGAGGAGAATCACACCAGGGTTTTTCCTGCCCGGCTTTGCTTGAGTGAAGAGGCGGCGGAGGCACGGCTTGAACGCGCGCGTTTGCCAGAGCGGCGGTGCGAGGAGTTTCGGGCGATTTTGCGTTACCTGTACGCCGCCGACGCGGATGAGCGCATCAACACTGACCAATTGATGCAACTGACCGAGCAGACCAGCGAGGAGGTCAGCGGCGCACTCCGGCAACTCGAAGCCCTTGGCCTGCTGGAAAACGATTCTCAGCTGACGATTTACCTGCGCTACGGTATGGCGGGCGCATCCAGCGAGCGCTTAAAAAACTGCTTGCAACTGGAGGCTGCGTTGTTCTCGGCGCTACGCGAACTGGCGCCTGACGCAGATGATGGCACGTGGCAGGACGTGAATTTGCCGCCACTGACAGCCCAATTGCGCGAGCGCTGCGGGCAATCCGATGTGCTGCCCTTACATGTCTCCCGCCTGTTGCACAGCTTGGCGCTGGACCGCGACGGTGACAGCCAGCAGCGCAGCAGCTTTGAGCTTCGGCAATTGAATCGCGACTACCTCAAGCTGCGGATACGGGGTGGGTATACGTGGTCGCAAATCGAAGGCCTGGGGGAGAAGCGGCGCCGGATCGCGGCCGTGTTGTTGCCGTTTTTGCTGGCCAAGCTGCCGCCGAATCAGCGCGGCAAGGATTTGCTCGTCAACACTACTTTCGGTGAGCTGCAAAACTTGCTCGCGGGCGACCTCGAGCTCAACGCCACGATCAAACCGGAGCAGCGGCTGAAGGCGCTTGAGCATGTGCTGCTATACCTCCACCACCAGGAGATCCTGACGCTCAACCATGGTATGACCGTGATGCGGCGAGCTATGACCATCGACATCAACCCGGACAAGCACGGTCAGCGCTACGTGAAGGATGATTTTCAGCGCCTGGACGAACACTACCGGGAGCGCCGCATCCAGGTGCACGTGATGCGGGAATACGCGGAAGTTGCCGTTCGGGAAATGGCCGATGCACTGCGCCTGATCATGCAGTACTTCACCTGCAGCAAGGACAGCTTTCTGGGGCAGTATTTCCAGGGCAAGGAAGACATTCTTCAGCTTGCCACCAGCGAGGGGTCCTGGAAGGCGATCACCGATTCGCTCAATGCCACGCAAAAAGCCATCGTGACGGAGCACCAGGATCGCAACCGCCTGGTGCTTGCTGGGCCTGGATCGGGCAAGACACGCCTTGTCGTGCATCGCATTGCCTATTTGCTGCGTGTGCGGCGCGTGCCCGCTTCGGCGATTATTGCGCTGACGTTTAATCGTCACGCAGCCAACGAGATCCGCACGCGGCTCTTCGCGCTGGTCGGCAACGATGCCGTGGGGCTGACCGTACTGACCTACCACGCCATGGCGATGCGCCTGACCGGGACGAGTTTTGATCGTCGGGACAAGGTGGAGGAGGGTGAGCTCGACGCCATCCTCGACCGGGCGGCGGATCTGCTGGAAGGGCGCACGCTCGTTGAAGGCGACGATGATCTGCGCGAACGCCTGCTGCAAGGCTATCGCTACATTCTGGTCGATGAGTACCAGGACATCGACGATCGCCAATATCGACTCGTCAGCGGGCTGTCCAGGCGCTACGGCGAGCAGGAGGGGGACTTGTGCATTCTGGCGGTGGGCGACGATGACCAGAATATCTACCAGTGGCGCGGGGGCAGCAACCGGCATATTGAGCGCTTTTGTGAGGAGTACGCAGCAGAGGTCAGCTATCTCGTTGAAAACTACCGCTCCAGCCGCGCCATCATTTTGGCGTCGAACCTGCTGATCGAACAAAACGGCGCGCGGCTAAAAGCCGAGCAGCCGATCCGCATTGATCAGGCCCGGACCGATCACCCTGAAGGCGGGGCGTGGCGCGAAATCGACAAAGAGCGGCATGGAGAGGTGCTCCGTATATGGCTCCCGGAGGGCGACCGTGCGAGCGGAAATCTACAGGCGCAAGCCGTGATGGCTGAGCTTCACCGGCTGGGCGCTCTGGAAGGACGGGACGACTGGCAGGGCTTTGCGGTGCTTGCGCGCAGCCATCGCTACCTCTGGCCGCTACAGGCCATGTGCGAGCAGCGCGGTATTCCTTATTTCCTGGCGTCGGACAAACAAGGCGCGCTGCCACTGGCGCGTCTGCGGCCATTTGTTCGACTTGTCACGCAGCTGCGGTCTGTCGATGAGGTTTCGCTGGACGTGTCGGCGGTCGCAGGGCTCGTGCGGAAACAGGCGCTTGACTCGGTTTGGTGCCAATTCTTCGAACTCGCCTTTGAGCAACTGGCGGTTGAATACGGGGCGTGTCAGCTTGCCCCCGCGACCGTGATCAACTGGCTCTACGACTATGCGCGAGAGATGCGCCAGCAACGGCAGCCCGGGCTTTTTCTGGGTACCGTTCACGCCGCCAAGGGGCTGGAGTTTCGCCATGTCGCCTTGCTCGACGGACAGTGGGACGTGGCCGCCGAGCAGGTGGAGGAAGGCCGGAGGCTCTACTACGTGGGAATGACACGGGCGGAGGAAACGCTGACGTTGTGCGATTTCGCGCCCGGCAACCCATTTGTCTCCACGCTCGCCCCTTGTGTTCAGACCCGTCGTTTTGAAGGCGCGCCTGATCCGGCCTTGGATGTTCGGTACCAGACGCTGTCGCTTGGGGATGTTGACCTTGGTTTTGCGGGCCGGCTGCGCACTGGTGCGCCAGTCCACGATGCGATCCGCAAGCTCAACCCTGGCGATCCGCTGGAATTGCGACCGGACGGAGACCGGCTCTTGATTGTCGACCGTGAGGGCAATCGGGTGGGGCGGACGGCAAAGTCCTTCAGACTGGCGCTCGCACCGGAAAGCTGCGAGGTTGCGGGCATCGTTACACGCTACAAAGAGGACACCGAGCCGGCGTTCATGGCCACGGTGCGTTGTGAGCACTGGGAGGTTGTTGTGCCGCGGTTGCGTGGGCGGCAGTGAATCGGGGCGAGGCGCGAACGCACGTCCGTATTCCGTCGTCCTGCTGCGTTGCAGATGCTGTCTCAATGCGCCAGTGCGGAAAGTCCGGTGTAGGCGAGCCAGGCCACACCCCACGCCAAGGCCAGCGGCCATGCGACGGCGAGCGTGGTAAAGCGCCAGTCGCGCGATTCGCTTTGCAGCGTGGCGAGTGTCGACAGGCAGGGTGTGTACAACAGCGTGAAGAGCATGAAGCTGTAGGCCTGCGCAATGTTCATGTGCTGCGCGAGCGTGTCGCCGAGCGCGCTGGTTTCCTGGCCGAAGATGACCGCCATGGCGCCGATCATGACTTCTTTGGCAACAAAGCCGAAGAGCAGCGCGAGGGTGAGCTGCGCGTCGATACCGATGGGGCTCAGTAGCGGTTGGAGCCAGCTGCCGATCTGTCCGGCCCAGGACGCGGTGCTGGCGGCGTCGACACCGACCGGTAGATGGGTGAGCAACCAAACCAGCGCAACGCCGGCGACGATAAAGCGGCTGGCGCGATGCACGAAGTGACGCACTTCGTGCCAACCGCGCAGCAGCACATGGCGTGCGGTGGGCAGGCGATAGGGCGGCAGCTCCAGCGCGAAGGGCTCGCGGCTGGCGAATTTCTTGCGAAACAGCCAGGCGGTGAGCACGGCGGCGGCGATGCTGAAGAGGTAGAGGCTGAGTAGCGCCCACGGTGCCCACACGGCCGGGAAGATCGCCGCGCCGATGAACAGGAAAACCTGCAGCCGCGCCGAGCACAGCGACAGCGGAATGGTTAGCATCGTCAGCAGGCGCAACGGCCGCGCACGCATGATGCGGGTGCCCATCAGGGCCGGGACATTGCAGCCGAAACCCATCACCAGCATGACGAAGCTGCGCCCGTCGAGGCCGAGGCGCGACATGAATGCGTCCATCAGAAAAGCCGCGCGAGAGAGGTAGCCGGAGTCTTCGACCAGGGCCATCAGGAAGAAGAACAGCACGATCAGCGGGACGAAGGTGGCGACGGTGCTGACGCCGTTGTAAATGCCTTCGATCAGAAAGCCGCTGGCCCAGGCGGGCAGGGGGGCGAGCAATGGCACGAGCGCGGCGCTGCGCAGCCAGTCGAAGGCCGCGCCGATGCCCTCTTGAAGCGGCGCGCCGAGCAGGAAGACGGCGTTGAAGACCAGCGCCATGGCGGCAATGAACAGCACCGGGCCAAGCACCGGATGCAGGGCCGCGCGGTCGATGCGATCGGTGTGCCGGGCCGAGAGGGTGACTGGCGTGTCGATGCTCTGGTGCGCGAGTTGATCAAGTGCGTGCTCGAGATCGGCGTCGGCTAGTGCATCAAAAGAGGGCATGCTCGGCACGGTGTTGCCCAGCATGTGGCCAATTTGCGCGAGTGCCTGGGGCACGCCATCACCAAACTTGGCGCTGATGCTGTGGGCGGAAAAGCCCGTGTGTTCGGTGAAGGCGTCGCGGTCAATGTTGATACCGAGGCGACGTGCTTCGTCCGCCATGTTGAACAGCACCACGATTGGCACGCCGAGGGTGCGTGCCTGCAGGAAGAGGCGCAGTTGTCGCTCGGCCTGCGCCGCGTTGATGACCATGATCAGCAAGTCGACCGGTTGGGCGCAGAGGAAGTCGCGCACCACCTGCTCGTCTTCGGTGTAGCCATTCAGATCGTAGATGCCGGGCAGGTCGACCACTTCGACCATGTGGCTGCCGAGCAGGATGCGCGCGCGCATCAGGTCGACGGTGATGCCGGGCCAGTTGCCGATGCGCGCCGAGGCGCCGGTGACACGGTTGAATAGCGAGGACTTGCCGCAATTGGGCATGCCCAGCAGGGCGATGCGTTTCAAGTTTGGGCCGTGGCGGGTTCGGTGGTGTCGATCAGCGCGGCTTCGGTGCGCCGGAGCATGATGTCGGTCGTGCCGATGCGTAATTGCAAGGGGCCATTCAGCGCGCCGCGCCGAATGATGCGCACGCTGCGGCCGATGCGAACGCCCAGCGCATGAAGGCGCTGGACGAAATCGTGGTCGGCGCGCAAGCCGACGACGGTGGCGTCCTGCCCGGTTTGAAGTTCAGAAAGTGCGCACATGATCGGAACGAGAATAATTGTCACTACGATTCCATTCTAGCCGTGCGGCGGCGCACAACATTGATCTAAATCGATTTCTGTCGATTCTGCCCGGCGGGAACGGCAGCTCGAAATGTGTGCAGGTGCCCGGGATTTTGGCGCGGGGCGAGCCGATGGCGCGGGGGCTGGTTTGTGCGTTGGCAGTAAGGAGTACAATAGCGCCCTTTAAACGACGCTAAAGACGGATTCGATGAAGACCACATTCCTCGATTTTGAACAGCCCATCGCCGAGCTTGAAGCCAAGATTGAAGAGCTTCGTTTCGTGCAGGACGATTCTGCCGTCGACATCTCCGAAGAGATCGCGCGCCTGGAAACCAAGAGTCAGGCCCAGACCAAGGACCTGTACGCCAAGCTGACGCCGTGGCAGATCGCGCAGGTGGCACGTCACCCGCAGCGCCCTTATACGCTGGATTACGTTGAACACATGTTCAGCGATTTCCAGGAGTTGCACGGCGATCGCAGCTTTGCCGATGACCACGCCATCGTAGGCGGCATGGCGCGCTTCAACGGGCAGTCGTGCATGGTGATCGGCCACCAGAAAGGGCGCGATACCAAAGAGAAGATTCATCGCAACTTCGGCATGCCACGGCCCGAGGGCTATCGCAAGGCGCTGCGCCTGATGAAACTGGCCGAGAAGTTTTCCATGCCGGTGTTCACCTTTGTCGACACGCCGGGGGCGTACCCGGGCATCGGTGCTGAAGAACGCGGTCAGTCCGAAGCCATCGGTCACAACCTGTTTGTGATGGCATCGCTCAAGGTGCCCATCATCTCCACCGTGATCGGTGAAGGCGGTTCGGGCGGCGCGCTGGCCATTGCCGTGACCGACCAGCTGCACATGCTTCAGTACAGCACCTACTCGGTGATTTCCCCCGAAGGCTGCGCTTCCATTTTGTGGAAGAGCGCGGACCAGGCCTCGGTGGCGGCTGAAACCATGGGCATTACCGCGGCCCGCCTGAAGGCGCTCGGCCTGATCGACAAGATCGTGAACGAGCCGGTGGGCGGCGCGCACCGCAATCATCGCGCAATGGCGCAAACGCTCAAGCGCGCACTGGCTGACTCGCTCCGTCAGGTGGCCGACTTGAGTCCGATGGAGTTGGTTGAACAGCGCCAGGCGCGTTTGATGAGTTATGGCAAGTTCAAGGAAGTCGCAAACTAAATCCAGTTCGGCAATTCTGCGCGGGGTTGCCGATGTCCTCTCGCGGGCAGGCGTCCGCGCCGATCAGACCTTACAGCTCGCACTCAGCGGCGGCATGGATTCCATGGTGCTGCTCAGTGTGCTGGCGGGTTTGCGCGAGCGCTTCGGCTTCACGCTGCGAGCGCATCATGTTCACCATGGTTTGAGCCCCAACGCCGACGACTGGGCCGCGTTCTGCGCGATCCGCTGTGCCGCGCTTGAGGTGCCGCTCAGCGTGTCGCGCGTGCGCGTTCAACCCGCCGCTGGCGAAGGCTGGGAGGCGGCTGCGCGGCGCGAGCGCCAGGGTGCTCTGGCGAGCGAGGCGGCCGACTGGCGGGTGAGCGCGCATCATCTGGATGATCAGGCCGAAACCGTGATGTTCCGTTTGCTGCGCGGTGCGGGTGTGCATGGCGCGGCAGCGATGCGGGCAATTGAGGTGTTTCCGTCGGGCGGTGGCCGTTTGCGCCCCTTGCTGGCGTTTTCGCGCGGCCAGATTTTCGCGATGGCGCAGGCCGAGTCATTGGTCTGGGTCGAGGACGAGAGCAATACCGACCCGCGCTTCTCTCGCAATTTTCTGCGTCACTCGGTCATGCCTGCGATGGGCGAGCGATGGCCGTCTGCGGCGACCACGCTGGCCCGCGCGGCGGCCAATTTCGACGAAGCAGCTGGCTTGCTCGACGAACTCGCGGTGCAGGATGCTGAGGCCTGTGGACGGCCGTGGTCGCGCGATGTGATGCGTGGCATGTCGGCCGCCCGGCTGGCGAATCTGCTGCGCTGGCGCATGCGGGCGCTAAGTTTGCCGGTGCCCGATCAGGCGCGTCTGCACGAGGCGATTCGTCAGGTGCAGTCCTGCGCCAATGATCGACCGCTGACCTTGCCGCTTGGCGGCGCGGTGCTGCACGCCTACCGTGAGGTGGTGTGGGTGTCGCCGACCTATCCGGAGCTGCCCGAAGAAGGCGTGTTGTGGCCGGGCGATGCGGTGGTTTGGGGGGAGGGCGTGGTCGAGGCGGCGTCGGTGGTGGGTGCGGGCGTGTCGCAAGCGCGGCTGGCGGCGGCGACGCGCTGCGAGATCATGGCGCGCTGGCCGGGTTGCCGGGTGGCCTTGGTGGGGCGGCCGCGCAAGGATGTGCGCAGCCTCAGCCAGGGCGCGGGTCTGGCGCCGGTTGACCGCGACCGGGTGCCGATCTTGCGGGTGGATGGCCAGGTGGCCTGGATTGCCGGGCTGGGTGTGGCCGGCACATTTGCCTGCCCTGTGGGCGAGCCGGGCTGGCAGTTTGTGTGGCGCCGGCCCGAGGCTTACTCGGCCGACGGCGTGGCGCTGTTGTAAAGCCCGGCCAGGGTAAGTTGTTGGGCCAGTTCGACGGCCGAGCGCACGCCCATTTTCTCGAAGACCCGCGCCCGATGGACCTCCACGGTACGCATCGAGATGTTCAATTCGTCGGCAATCACCTTGTTGAACTTGCCGGCCAGAATGAGTCCCATGACTTCGCGTTCGCGACCGGTGAGTTGTTCGAGCCGCGCGGCGACGTCGACTCGGGCTGAGCGGCGCGCCTGGTTGCGGGCGTCTTCATCGAGCGCCGACTGCACGACATCGACCAGCGCGTTGTCGTCGAAGGGCTTCTCGATAAAGTCGAAGGCGCCGCGCTTGAGCGCGCCCACGGCCATCGGCACATCGCCATGGCCGGTAATGAAGATGATCGGCAAGGTGCTGCCACGCTGGCGCAGGGCGGTGGAGCAGTCGAGGCCGCTCATGCCTTGCATGCGGATGTCCATGACGATGCAGCCGCGCCAGTCTTCCTGGTAGGCGGCGAGAAAGTCTTCGGCAGACGCCCAGGTGGCGCAGGGCACATTGCGGGTGCGGAACAGCCACGACAGTGCGTCGCGGATGGCTTCGTCGTCGTCGACGATGTGAGTCAGGGGTGTGGTGTCTGTCGTCATGAGGCTAGCGGCAGCGAGAAGGTGAAGATCGTACCACCTTCCGGATTGGGTTCGAACCCGAGCCGGCCGCCGTGCAGCTCGGCAATCGAACGGCAGATGTTGAGCCCCATGCCCATGCCCTCGTCCTTGGTGGTGAAGAAGGGGTCGAAAATGCGCCGGGCCGCGTCTTCGTCGATGCCACGGCCCCAGTCGGTGACCCGGAAGATGAGCGTGTCGCCGTCGGCCAGGGTCTCGATGCGGATGGTGCGCCGGGCGCCGGGGGCGTCGCGCATCGCGTCCATGCCGTTGCGGATCAGGTTGACCGCGACTTGCTCGAGCATGACCGGGTCGGCGTTGACCGGCAGCGGCCGGTCGGCAAGGTGGGTTTGCAGCTCGACACCGCGCTTGCGCACATCGGGGTCGATCAGGCCGATGGCTTCGGAGAGGACGGCGTTCAGGTCGATGGTCTCGCGTTTCGGTTCGCTGCGTCGGACAAAGTCGTGCACCCGCCGGATGATATCGCCGGCCCGCCGCGCCTGCCGGGTGATTTTGCTGATGATGTCGTGCAGTTCCTCGGTGTCGGCGCGGCCCTCGTCGAGCCGGTTGAGGCAGCCCGCGCTATAGCTGGAGATCGCGGCCAGCGGCTGGTTGAGCTCATGCGCCAGGGTGGAGGCCATTTCGCCCATGGTGATCAGGCGCGAGGTGGCGTGCAGGCGTTCTTCTTGCTGTCGGGCCAAGGCTTCGGCGGCGGTCTGTGCGGTGATGTCGAGAAAGGAGCCCATCCAGCCGGTCTGCTCGCCCGTGGTGTCGATCAGCGGTGCTTCGAAAATGAGCATGTCGATTGCGTGGCCGTTTTTGTGGCGAAAGTGGACTTCCACTCCTTCGCGCGGCGCACTGCCGGCCAGAATGCCGTCGTGAATGGCCTGGGTGCGCTCGAGGTGCTCGGGGTCCCAGTAAGGCATGGGCGGCATCGCGCCGAGCAATTCTTTTTCGGAGTAACCGACCATTCGGCAGAAGGCGGGATTCACATAAGTGATCTTGCCGGTGTTGTCCCGGGCGCGCAGCCCGGTGAGCAGGGAGTCTTCCATAGCCTTGCGAAATGCCATTTCGCTGCGCAGGGCTTGCTCGGCGGCCAGCCGCCCGAGGGTGTGCTGGCGCAGTTGCCAGAGGCTCCAGACGATGACGCCGCCGAGGAAGATCATGGCGCTGATCAACAGCACCGGCACCCAGCGCGTAGGCGCTTTGTAGGCGGTGACCTTGAGTGTCAGGCCATAGCCCGGCGGATCGAAGGGGATGGTGTATTGCTGATGGCTGGCCTGCGCCGCCACTTTGGATTTTGCGGCGATCTCCTTGCCGTCCGGGTCGTGCACGCTGACTCGGTAGCGCTCGGAGAACCACCACGGCAGCTCGCGCACCACGAGCTGCTGAAGCGAATAGACGCCGACGACGGTGCCGGTGTGGTGGCTGCCAACGAAGATCGGCACATGCACATTGAATCGCCAGTGGCCGCCAATGACCGGGTAGGTGGGGCCGTAGATGGGACGTCCGACAGCGCGGGCGAGGCGGTTGGTTTCGTTGGAGGGGATGGCGCCGCGCGCTTCGCCGACCAGGACATCGTCGGAAGTGAAAGGGCGTGCGGCAATGACCTCGTCGCGGGCGTCCAGCCACAGGATCTGGACTAGACCGCTGTCCGGCTTGAGCAGTTGCTCGAGGCTGGCCTCGGTGCGCGGCGACATGGTCTGGGTGGCGAGCAATTCGCTACCGATCTGCGCCAGTTGCTCTTCGTTCCGATCAAGGCGGAAGCGCAAATCCTGCTCCATCCACAGCACGTCGTTGATCAGCACCTCGTGCTGTTTTTCGTCGTCGAAATGGCGGGTCATCCACGCCAGCGCAAGAATGGCGATCAGCATCAGGCCGATCGTCAGCGAGGGCAGACGCCAATACCAGGCAGGTGTAGAGGGTAGGGGGCGGGTGCTTGGAGAGGGCATCGGCGGCAGGCTTGCGGTCATCCACAATAGCGGCGCAGGTCGCGCTCGGTCGACACTCTATCAAGGCCAGCCACGGTCGGGCGAGTTGTGGCCGGCAAGACCGCAAAGACGGTAGGTGAAAAAAAACGAAAGGAAGACACGATGACATTGCGTAGTTTGCTGGTGTTTGTGCTGTCGATGTGCGTGCTGGGCACAGCGCAGGCGGCCGATCCGATTGTTGTCAAATTCAGTCATGTGGTGGCGCCGAATACCCCGAAGGGGATGGGGGCGCTGAAGTTCAAGGAGTTGGCCGAACGTTACAGCGAGGGTGCGCTGCGGGTTGAGGTCTATCCCAACAGCACGCTCTACAAGGACAAGGAAGAAATGGAGGCGCTGCAACTGGGCGCCGTTCAGATCATTGCGCCGTCGTTGGCCAAGTTTGGCCCGCTCGGTTTGCGGGTGTTCGAGGCCTTTGACCTGCCCTACATCTTTGATAGCTACGCCGAGTTGCACAAGGTCACGGGTGGCGCACTCGGGGCGCGAATGCTCGAATCGCTTGAGCCGCGCGGCATTACCGGTCTCGCGTTCTGGGACAACGGTTTCAAGTCGTTTTCGGCCAACGCGCCCATTCGCAAGCCGGGGGACCTGCGCGGCAAGAAAATGCGGATCCAGTCGTCGAAAGTGCTTGATGGCCAGATGCGTGCGCTTGGCGCATTGCCGCAAGTGACGGCCTTTGACGAAGTCTATCCGGCGCTCAAGGCGGGCGTGGTCGACGGCACCGAGAACCCGCATTCCAATTTCTATACCCAGCGTATGCATGAGGTGCAGTCGCACATGGCGCTTACCGACCACGGCTACCTCGGCTATGCGGTGATCACCAACAAAAAGTTCTGGGATGGTCTGCCCGGTGCGATGCGTGAGGCCTTGTCGCGCGCCATGCGCGAAGCCACCGAATACACCAACCAGATTGCCAAGGCCGAAAATGACAAGGCGCTCGACGCCATCAAGGCAGCGGGAACGACGCAGGTCTACGTGCCAACGCGGGAGGAGCGTCTGGCCTTCAAAAAGGCGCTGATGCCGGTCCACAAGGCGATGGCGCCGCGCATTGGCAAGGCATTGATTGAAGCGATTTACGAAGAAACCGGGTTCGACCCGGATGCACTATGAATCAAGGTGTCAGCCCCGTGCTCGCACCACCCCGAGCATCTCCCTGAATCTGCCGGCAACGGCGGGTTTTGATGCAAACCGTGTCCTTTGTTCCCGGCCCTTGTGGCCGGGGTTTTTTTTAGTTACCGACGGGAGATGGGAGGAGTGACAAAATCTTGCTAAAATGCTCCGTTATTCTTTTTACGTCCAACCGGATTCTTCGGAGCAAAGTACCATGGCAATTGAACGCACCCTGTCCATCATCAAACCCGACGCCGTCGCCAAGAACGTGATCGGCAAGATCTATCAGCGTTTTGAAGACGCTGGCCTGAAAGTGATCGCCGCCAAGATGGTGCATCTGTCTGTTGAAGAGGCCGGCCAGTTCTACGCGGTCCACAAGGCGCGCCCCTTCTTCAAGGATCTGGTCGAGTTCATGACCTCCGGCCCGGTGATGATCCAGGCGCTGGAAGGCGAGGGTGCCATTGCCAAGAATCGCGAACTGATGGGCGCGACGAATCCGAAAGAAGCGGCGCCGGGCACCATCCGCGCTGACTTCGCCGAGTCGATCGACGCCAATGCGGTTCACGGCTCCGACGCCGCTGAGACCGCCGCCGTGGAAATCGCTTTCTTCTTCCCCGGCATGAACGTTTATAGCCGTTAATACCGGCCGAGGCTGAAACCGCATCGGCCCGGCTCCCGGGCCGATTGCATTTTCGCCAAAGGCACACACCTCATGACGAAACAGGTCAACCTGCTGGATTTTGATGTCGACGGATTGATCGACTGGTTTGCGACGCAAGGCGAAAAGCCTTTCCGTGCCAGGCAGGTCTTGCGTTGGCTGCACCGTTTCGGGGTCAGCGACTTCGAGCAGATGACCGATGTCGCCAAGAGCTTGCGCGCGCGTCTGGGTGAGCGGGCCTGTGTTCACACACCCGAACCCGTGCGCGACGCTGTTTCGACCGACGGCACCCGCAAATGGCTGCTCGATGTGGGGCAGGGCAATGCGGTCGAGACGGTGTTCATCCCCGAAACCAGCCGCGGCACCTTGTGCATCTCATCGCAGGCCGGCTGCGCGCTCGACTGTTCCTTTTGCTCGACGGGTAAACAGGGCTTCAACCGCAACCTGACCGCTGGCGAGATCATCGGTCAGTTATGGTTGGCCAACCGCCTGCTCGGTGCGACGGCGGACGGAGATCGCGTGATCAGCAACGTCGTCATGATGGGCATGGGCGAGCCGCTCGCCAATCTCGACAACGTGCTGGTGGCGCTGCGTCTGATGCTCGACGACCATGGTTATGGGCTGTCGCGTCGGCGGGTGACCGTGTCGACTTCCGGCATTGTGCCGGCCATGGATCGTCTGCGTGAAGCCTGCCCGGTCGCCTTGGCGGTGTCGCTGCATGCGCCCAACGACGCCCTGCGCGATCAACTCGTGCCGATCAACCAGAAATACCCGCTCAAGGAGTTGCTGGCAGCGTGCAACCGGTATCTGGTCGCCGCGCCGCGTGACTTCGTGACCTTCGAGTATGTGATGCTCGATGGCGTGAATGACTTCGATACCCATGCGCACGAACTGGTTGCCATTGCGCGCGAAGTGTCGTGCAAATTCAATCTGATTCCGTTCAACCCCTTTCCGAATTCGCCGTACCGGCGCTCGCCCTCCGAGCGCATACGGCGCTTTGCCGGTATCCTGCAGGACGCCGGTATCGTGGCCACCACCCGCAAGACGCGGGGAGATGATGTCGACGCCGCGTGCGGTCAGCTTGCCGGTCAAGTGCAGGACAAGACCCGCCGTACCCAGCCCATTCATTTCACAGGTACTCCCCGCTCATGAAGACAGCGCACCTTCTTGCCGCCTTGGGATTCGCCGGCATGCTTTTGGTCGGCTGCACGACCAATCCGTCGGCGCCCGGCAACAGCGCGTCGCTCGATCTGCGTCCGGCGTCGGAGCGTCCAGTGACGAGTGAGAATCAGGCACGCGCCAAGATTCATACCGACCTGGGCATGGCCTATGTGACCGCGCAGCGTGTTGGTGTGGCGCTGGATGAAGTGCGCACCGCCTTGGCGTATGACGAAACCTACGCCCCGGCGCATCATCTTCATGCACTCGTATTCATGGCGCTGAACGACGCCACATCGGCCCGTGGTGCGTTCGCGCGCGCTGATGCATTGGCGCCAGGCGATCCGGAAATCAACAACAGCTATGGCTGGTTTCTGTGTGTTCAGGGCGAGGTTGACGAGGGCGTGCGCATGCTTGAACAAGCGGCCCGCAATCCGTACTACACCACACCGACCCGGCCAATGACTAATGCCGGTTTGTGCCGCATGGGGCAAGGGCAGCTGGAAGCGGCCGAAGGCTACTTCAGGCGCGCAATGGCATTGGACGCCAATAATATCCAGGCTGTCTTGAATCTGGCGGCCATTGCTTACCGTCGTAACAATCCCGAAGCGGCACATGTGTATCTGAACACGGTGCACCAAAAGAGTCGGTCGACGGCCGAGTCACTGTGGCTGGGCGTTCGCGTGGAGCGGGCCCGCAATGACAAAGAGACTGAGGCGAGCTACGCCAGTCAACTCAAGAGCCGCTTCCCCACCTCGCCGGAATACCAGAAATTGATCGAAGGGAAATACGAGTGAGCGAGAACACAGACGTGCTTGACGTGTCAGCCGAACAGTCCTCCGAGGTGGTCGGCGTCGGTGACATGCTCCGGACGAC
This sequence comes from Zoogloeaceae bacterium G21618-S1, assembly GCA_027214125.1. Lineage (GTDB taxonomy): Bacteria > Pseudomonadota > Gammaproteobacteria > Burkholderiales > Rhodocyclaceae > Nitrogeniibacter. Next base: position 381,374 of record JAPWHF010000002.1, on the reverse strand, counting down.
CCGAGAGCGTCACGGTTTCAGCCTGGTGGATGTCGCACAGGCGCTCAAACTGACTCAGCGTCAGGTCGAAGCCCTTGAAAATGAACGCTTTGAGGCATTGCCTGGCGCCGCGTTTGCGCGAGGCTTCCTGCGTAACTATGCGCGTCTGCTTGGGCTCGATCCCGAACCCTTGATCCGGTCGCTCGCGCAGACCAGCGGTGTTGCCGCACCGGCAGAACTGTCGCCGATCAGCAATGCCCACGGCACATTACCGAATGGGGATGGTGCGTTGCGTCCCTCGGCACTGCCGATGGCACTGGTTGCCTTGTTGTTGATGCTGGCGGTCGTGGGCGGCTGGTATTTTGACTGGTTCCAGACCACGGAAGACCGCGCCGCGGGCGCCGCCGTGGCCGATACCCCGGTGGCGCCGGCTGCTTTGACGCCACTCGTGCCGCAACCGGACTCGGCGCCGGTGGTGATTCCCGATGACGCCCCGTCCAGCCGCGTTCCAGACGCCGCGATGCCGGCCGCACCGACCCCAGGGGTCGATGCCGTTGTTGCGCCGCCTGCGCCGGCCACCTCGGTAGCGCCGACACCGGTGCCGGCAGCTGCAGCGGTGATGCCGGCACCGGCACCCGTCGCGGAAAAGCCCGCGGCAGCTGCGCCGGCCGAGCCGACGAACAGCGCGCGGCTGGTGTTCCGTTTTGGTAAAGAGTCCTGGGTCGAAGTGCGCGACGCTTCGGGTGAAATCATTTATTCGCGCACCAATCGCGCCGGTTCGGTGCAAGAGGTCAGCGGGAAGCCGCCCTACCGACTCGTGGTCGGCAACGCGAAAAGCGTCGAATTGGAGTACGCCGGCAAGCCCGTGGATCTCGCCCCCCACACGAACGTCAGTGTGGCGCGGCTGACGCTGGAGTGAGTGGATTGATGAACGGAATGATCGACGGTCAGGCCGTGCTACGGCGAAAAAGCCGGATGGTGCGCATTGGCGATGTCTGGGTTGGTTCGGATGCGCCGGTCGTTGTTCAGTCAATGACCAATACCGACACGGCTGATCCGATCGGCACCGCCATCCAGGTGGCGCAACTGGCGCGCGCAGGCTCCGAGATCGTGCGTATCACCGTGAATAACGAAGAGGCCGCACGGGCCGTGCCGGCCATTCGTGAGCAACTGGCGCGCATGAATGTGGAGGTGCCGCTGGTCGGCGACTTCCATTACAACGGTCACAAACTGTTGACCGATGTGCCCGAGTGCGCCGAGGCGCTGGCGAAGTTGCGCATCAATCCGGGTAACGTGGGCGCGGGCACCAAGCGAGACCCACAGTTCGCGTCGATCATCGAGATTGCCTGCAAGTACGACAAGCCGGTGCGAATCGGCGTCAACTGGGGCAGCCTGGACCCTTCGGTGCTGGCGCGGATCATGGACGAGAACGCCAGCCGGAAAGCGCCGCGTGACGCCAGCGCAGTGATGCGCGAAGCGCTGGTCACCTCCGCGCTCGAATCCGCTGCCAAGGCCGAGTCCTATGGCTTGCCGGGCGACCGGATCATCCTGTCGGCCAAGGTGTCGAGCGTGCAGGATTTGATCGCGGTGTACCGCGACCTGGCCCGCCGTTGTGATTACCCGCTGCACCTCGGTCTGACCGAGGCGGGCATGGGGTCGAAAGGCATCGTTGCCTCGACCGCAGCGATGGGCGTGCTGTTGCAGGAAGGTATCGGTGACACCATTCGTGTATCACTGACACCGGAGCCCAACGGCAGCCGCACGCAAGAAGTGGTGGTGGCGCAGGAAATCCTGCAAACCATGGGCTTGCGTGCTTTCACCCCGATGGTGACCGCATGCCCAGGTTGTGGCCGGACGACCAGCACCTTTTTCCAGGAATTGGCCTCGCGCATCCAGAATCATGTGCGCGAGCAAATGCCCTTGTGGCGCGAGCAATACGATGGCGTCGAGAACATGACGCTGGCCGTCATGGGCTGCGTGGTCAATGGCCCCGGCGAGAGCAAACACGCCAATGTCGGCATTTCCCTGCCGGGCACGGGTGAGACGCCGGCGGCGCCGGTGTTTGTTGATGGACAAAAAACCGTCACACTGCGCGGTGGCAACATTGCTACCGAGTTCCAGGCCATCGTCGACGAATACGTTGCGACGCGCTACCGAAAAAAAGCGGGCTGACCCGCGCAGAACAGAAGAAAGACAGCAGACATGAGTCAAAGCCTGCGTGCCGTACGTGGCATGAACGATATTTTCCTGGACGAAGCAGAGACCTGGGAACAGTTCGAATCCTTGATTCGTGACTGGCTCAAGAGTTACGGCTACCGGCCGATTCGCACGCCCATCGTCGAGCCCACGCCACTGTTTCGCCGCGCAATCGGCGAAGTGACGGACATCGTCGAAAAGGAGATGTACTCCTTTGAAGATGCGCTCAACGGCGAGCATCTGACGCTGCGCCCCGAGAACACCGCCTCCTGCGTACGTGCCGTGATGCAGCACAGCCTGCTGCACAGCGGCCCGAAGCGTCTCTATTACTACGGTCCGATGTTCCGTCACGAGCGCCCGCAAAAAGGCCGCTATCGCCAGTTTCATCAGATTGGTGCCGAAGCGTTGGGCTTTGCTGGACCGGATATCGATGCCGAGTTGATTCTGATGTGCGCGCGACTATGGGACGACCTGGGTATTCAGGACATCCGTCTCGAACTGAACTCGCTTGGCTCATCCGAGGAGCGCGCGTCGCATCGGGCGGCCTTGATCACCTATTTTGAAGCGCATGTCGAGCAACTGGACGAGGAGGCCAAGCGCCGCCTGCACACCAATCCGCTGCGGATTCTCGATACCAAGAACCCGGACATGCAGGCCCTGGTTGAAGCCGCACCCACCTTGATGGAGTATCTCGGCGAGGCGTCGCTGGCGCACTTCAACGGTGTCCAGGCCATTCTCAAGGACAGCGGCATTCCGTATCGCATCAATACGCGCCTGGTGCGCGGTCTCGACTACTACAATCGCACGGTGTTTGAATGGGTGACCGATCAGCTCGGCGCTCAGGGGACAGTGTGTGCGGGTGGTCGCTACGATGGATTGATCGAGCAGCTCGGCGGCAAGAGCGCACCGGCGGCCGGCTTCGCCATGGGTGTCGAGCGATTGCTCGCGCTTTGGCAAAGTTCGGGCGGCGAACCTGAGCGCGAAGTGCCGGATCTCTACGTGGTGCACCAGGGCGAAGCGGCGCAACGATTCGCTTTCCAGGTGGCCGAAGACATGCGGGCGCACGGTTTTTCCGTGCTGTTCCATTGCGGTGGTGGCAATTTCAAGGCGCAGATGAAGAAGGCCGATGGCAGCGGTGCGCCGTGTGCCGTGATCATCGGCGACGATGAAGCCGCTGCCTCTGAAGTAACGCTCAAACCCTTGCGCGACGGCGGTGAGCAGCGCCGCGTTGCCGCTGATCAACTGGCCGAAGTGCTGGCCGACCTCCTATTTGCCGTGGAAGATGACGATGGCAGTCTATGACCTTGAAGAGCAGGAACAACTCGCCGAACTGAAGGCGTGGTGGGCGCAATACGGCTGGATGGTGACGACCGTGGCGGTGATCGCCGCGGTGGCGTCGGTCAGCTGGCAAGGCTGGCAGTGGTACCAGCGCAAACAGACGGCCGAAGCGGCGGCCTTGTATAGCGTGGTGCAAAAAGCCGTGGTGGACAATGATGCGGCGGTGGCGCGTCAGGCCGCCGGCCAGATTCTCGAAAATTTCTCCGGGACAGCCTACGCACCGCTGGCGGCGCTGATGTCGGCCAAGGTGCAGCAGTCGGCAGGTGACACCAGCAACGCGGCTTTGCCGCTTGAATGGGTGACCAAGAACGCCAGCGAGCCGATCATGCGTGAGATCGCCCGTCTGCGCCTCGCAGCGGTGCGTCTGGACGCGGGCGATGCGGCCGCTGCGCTGGCTTTGCTGGCCGATGAGCCACCGCCTGCCTTGAAGGTGCGTCACCAGGACTTGCGTGGTGACGCCCTGGTCGCCGACGGAAAAATCGACGAAGCGCGCAAGGCCTATCAGGCGGCACTGGACGCCGCAGATGCGGTCATCGTGCCCGGCGATCGCAGTGCAGAAATCATTCGAATCAAGCTTGAAGCGCTTATGGGAGGGGCTCGCTGATGCGTTCATTCCGTTTGTTGACGGCGTTGGCCGTCACTTCACTGCTGGTCGGTTGCAGTTCGCTTGATGCGCTCAATCCGTTCTCCACGCCCGCGCCCAAGATGGCGCCGCTGCCTGAGTTCAAACCGACGGCAAATCTGACGCCGGTGTGGTCGGCGAAAATTGGCGAAGCGGAGATCTACCGCTTTGAACCCGCCGTGGTCGATGCCGATGTGATTGCCGCGGGTGCTGCGGGCGATGTCGCCCGCTTCGCCGGCGGGCAGAGCCGGTGGCGTGTTCGCATCGATGGCGGCCTGACCGCCGGTGTCGGCGCCGATGCTGATCTGGCCGTGGTAGCCAATGGCGCGGGTGAAGTTATCGCGCTGGATGCTGGCTCGGGGGCAGAGCGCTGGCGTGCCAAGGTGAATGCCGAGGTGCTTGCTGCACCGGGTGTCGCCAAGGATTTTGTGGTCGTGCGCAGCAGTGATAACCGGGTGTTTGGTCTGGATCGTAAAGACGGCGCGGTGAAATGGACCTACCGCAGAACGACGCCGGCGCTCACCTTGCGCAACCCCTCGGGCATGCTGATTGAAAACAATGTGGCGGTGCTCGGCTTCCCGGGCGGCAAGCTGGCGGCGTTCGATCTGCACAACGGCGGCCTGATCTGGGAATTGTCCGTTGCCTTGCCGGCGGGTGCGACCGAGCTTGAGCGTATCGCCGACGTCGTTGGCGATCCGGTGCTGCATCGTCAGACGCTGTGTGCCGCGGCCTTCCAGGGGCGTGTCAGCTGTTTTGACGTGACCAATGGCAAGACGCTGTGGAGCCGACCCGTGTCGGCCCGCGGCGGCATAAGCCGCGACGTGCGTCAGGTGTATGTCACTGAAGATTCCGATGCCGTGGCCGCGCTGGACGCGTTCAGTGGCGCCAGCATGTGGCGCCAGGATCAGTTGGCGCGCCGGATTCTGACTGCGCCGCTGGCGACCTCGGCCGGTGTGGTGGTCGGGGATACCGAAGGTTATGTGCATCTGCTCAGTCTCGAGAACGGCGCCTTCATCGGCCGCGCACAGGCCGACAGCAGTGGCGTTGCCGTGGCGCCGCGTGCGTTGGGTGAGCTGGTGCTTGTGCAGACGCGTGCGGGTGGCATTCATGTGTTTCAGCCGCGCTGACAAAGGTCGAAAGTGATCCCTACGCTGGTACTGGTTGGTCGGCCGAACGTCGGCAAATCAACCCTTTTCAATCGTTTTACCAAGACCCGCGATGCGCTGGTGGCGGATCAACCCGGCTTGACCCGGGACCGCCACTATGGCGTCGGCCGCCTCGGCTCGCGCGACTATCTGGTCGTCGATACGGCCGGTTTTGACCCGGTCGCCAAAGACGGCATCATGCACGAGATGGCGCGGCAGGCCGAGCAGGCCATCGCTGAAGCCGACGTGCTGCTGTTCATGGTCGACGGTCGCAACGGTCTGACCCCGCACGACCAGGAAATTGCCAACCGCCTTCGCCGTGTCGACCGCCCGGTGTTCTTGGTGGTGAACAAAGGTGAAGGCGCCAACCGTGCTGTGCTGGGCGCTGAATTTCATGCGCTGGGACTGGGTGCGCCGCTGGTGATTTCCGCCGCGCACGGCGACGGCGTTCATGCTTTGCTGGATGAAGTTTTTGAGGTTCTGCCGCCTGAAACGCCAGCGGTTGAACTTGAAGAAGTCGGGCCGCGTGTGGCGATCGTGGGGCGGCCAAACGTTGGCAAATCCACCTTGATCAACACTTTGCTGGGCGAAGAGCGTGTCATTGCCTTCGATATGCCCGGGACCACCCGCGACGCGATTTCCATTCCGTTTTCACGCAATGGCCGCGAATACAAATTGATCGACACGGCCGGTTTGCGTCGGCGCGGTAAGGTGTTTGAAGCGGTCGAGAAGTTCTCGGTCATCAAGACGCTGCAGGCCATCGAGCAGGCAAATGTGGTGGTGCTGGTGCTGGATGCCAGTCAGGATGTGTCGGATCAGGACGCGCACATTGCCGGCTTTGTGCTTGAAACCGGGCGTGCCCTGGTGCTGGCGATCAACAAGTGGGACAGCGTTGATAGTTACCGGCGTGAGCAAATCAAGAGCGATGTGATGCGAAAGCTGCCGTTTTTGAGTTTTGCGCGTCAGCACTTCGTCTCGGCATTGAAGTCACAGGGCATCAATGGCGTGATGGCGTCGGTCGATAAAGCCTTCGAGGCGGCGATGGCCAAGCTCTCCACGCCCAAGCTGACCCGTTTGCTTGAAGAGGCGGTGACCAAGCAGGCGCCGCCCAAGGTGCGGATGTTCCGCCCGAAGATGAGATATGCCCACCAGGGCGGCAGCAATCCGCCGATTATTGTGATTCATGGCACGGGTCTCGAGGGGATTCCGGCCAGCTATACGCGCTATCTGGAGCGCATGTTCATGGAGGCGTTCAAGCTGCAGGGTACGCCGCTGCGCATCCAGTTCCGCTCATCGACCAACCCGTATAGCGATCGAAAGTAGTCTCCACACCACCTCCGTATGACACGCCGATTGGTGTTGCACTGCGGAATCAATTAAATTACGCCCACATAACGATAGAGGCTAAAACATGAGCAATAAAGGCCAACTCCTGCAGGACCCATTCCTCAACGCACTGCGTCGCGAGCATGTGCCGGTGTCCATCTACCTGGTCAATGGCATCAAGCTTCAGGGGCAGATCGAATCTTTCGATCAATATGTCGTGCTGTTACGCAATACCGTCACCCAGATGGTTTACAAGCACGCCATCTCGACGGTTGTGCCGGCGCGACCGGTTAACTTCCAGCAGCAGGAGCCAGGTGAGCCCGAAGCGTAAGGTGTTGCTCATACCCGTCACGCGGGTTGCCGGGGCGTCGTATGTTTGATCGCCCCGAAGCAGGAGAGCGTGCTGTCCTGGTGCAGATTGATCTTGGCCAGGATGCCATCGAAGAGCGCCTGGCCGAGTTGGTATTGTTGGCGCAAAGCGCTGGCGCGACGGTGGAAACCGTCGTTCGCGCCAAACGCCGTGCGCCCGATCCGGCCTTGTTCGTTGGCAAGGGCAAGGCACAAGAGATTGCCGATCTGCTGGCCGGCCACGAAGCGGACCTGGTGATCTTCAATCATGCACTGAGCCCGGGGCAGCAGCGGAACCTCGAGCGTGTGCTGCAATGCCGGGTGGTTGACCGTACGGCGCTGATTCTCGACATTTTTGCGCTGCGGGCGCGTAGTCACGAGGGCAAGCTGCAAGTTGAGCTGGCGCAGCTGGAACACCTTGCGACGCGCCTGATTCGCGGCTGGACCCACCTTGAACGACAAAAGGGCGGGGTGGGCTTGCGCGGTCCGGGCGAGACGCAGCTGGAAACTGACCGTCGGCTTATCGGTGCGCGGGTGAAGACCTTGCGTGGCAAACTCGAAAAGCTGGAAAACCAGCGGCGCGTCCGCCGGCGTGCGCGCGAGCGTCGCGATGTCTTGTCGGTGTCGATCGTCGGGTATACCAATGCAGGCAAGTCGACGCTTTTCAACGCCTTGACCAAGGCCGGCGCGTACGCTGCCAACCAGTTGTTTGCCACGCTGGACACAACCTCTCGTCGACTGTTTTTGGGGGAGGCGGGGAACATTGTGCTATCGGATACGGTCGGATTCATCCGTGACCTGCCGCATAGTCTGGTGGCGGCATTTCACGCCACGCTCGAAGAGACGGTCAATGCCGATCTGCTTGTGCATGTGGTCGACTCCGGTAGCGATGACCGCGATGCACAAATCGCCGCGGTGAATGGCGTTCTGACCGAGATCGGCGCGGGAGATATTCCGCAGATTCTGGTCTGGAACAAGATTGACGGCAGCGGGACGCCAGCCCGGTTTGAGCGGGATGGCTGTGATAGAATCGGCCGCGTTTTCGCGAGCGCCAAGACAGGAGAGGGGCTTGATTTGCTACGACTGGCGCTTGCCGAGGAAGCGGAGCGCTTTGCCGCAGGCCTGAGGGCTGATGATTCAGATTGTCAGCCGTCTTCTCATTTCGATCCACTCCATTCCTAATGGAAACACTCATGTCGCTGAATGATCCTCGCTGGGGAAACCAGGGGAACGATCAGGAGCGGGACCGCCCTAAAGACGGCCCCCCTGACCTTGATGAATTGTGGCGCGACGTCAATCGTCGCCTCGGAGGCCTTTTCGGGCGTCGTGGCGGTGGTGGCGGCAACGGCGGTGGCGGGGGCGGCATGCCGTCCTTGAGTCCACGGCAGTTCGGCGGCGGACTTGGCGCGCTCATCGTGCTGGTCCTGCTCGTCTGGGGCGCCAGTGGCTTCTATATTGTTGACGCCAACCAGCGCGGTGTCGTGCTGCGTTTCGGAGATTACAATGAGACCACTGAGCCCGGCTTGCATTTGCGTCTACCATTCCCGATCGAAAGCCATGAACTGGTCGACGTGACTGGCGTGCGTACGGTCGAAGTGGGGTACCGCGGCGCTGAGCGGAACAAGGTGCTGCGCGAAGCGCTGATGCTGACTGATGACGAGAACATCATTAACATTCAGTTCGCGGTTCAATACATTCTGAAGAGCCCAGAAGATTATCTGTTCAACAACCGTCACCCGGACGAGGCGGTCGCACAGGCCGCCGAGACGGCAGTGCGCCAGATCGTTGGTCGCAATCGGATGGACTTTGTGTTGTACGAAGGTCGTGAAGAAATCGCCGTGCGCGCCAAGGACCTGATGCAGGAAATCGTCGACCGATATCAGACGGGTATACAGATCAGTCAGGTCACGATGCGCAACGCCCAGCCGCCTGAGCAGGTTCAGGCCGCGTTTGATGATGCGGTCAAGGCCGGTCAGGACCGTGTGCGTCAGACCAACGAAGGTCAAGCCTACGCTAACGATGTCATCCCGAAGGCGCGCGGTACGGCGTCCCGCTTGGCCGAAGAGGCTGAGGGCTATGCCGCAAGAGTGGTGGCGAATGCCGAGGGTGAAGCGAGCCGATTCACACAGGTGCTGACGGAGTACCGCAAGGCGCCCAAGGTGACTCGTGATCGCATGTACATCGAGACCATGCAGGACATGTACTCGAATACCACCAAGGTCATGGTAGATACGAAGGGCAGTGGAAACCTGATGCTGATGCCGCTCGACAAACTGATCCAGTCGTCGGGCGCAGGCGAAGCGGCGCGGGCCGAAGCCCGCAGTGCGACCAGCGTCGTGGCCGGGACGGATACCCCGCGATCTGCAGCGATCGGCGACGATGTGCGCAGCCGGGATTTCCTTCGTAACAGTCGTGAATTGGGAGGTCGCTGATGCGTGAGCGTACACCGATCCTGTTGGGAGCTGTGCTCTTTGCCCTGGCCATTGTCTCCATGTCGATGTTTACCGTCGACAAGCGTCAGTTCGCGATTGTGCGGCAGTTTGGTGAGATCAAGCGGGTGATCAAAGAGCCTGGCCTGAATTTCAAGGTGCCACTGGTTCAGAACGTGACTTTTTTCGAAAAGCGCATTCTGACCATGGATACGCCGGAGCCCGAGCGCTTCATTACCTCCGAAAAGAAAAACGTTCTCGTCGATCTGTTCGTGAAATGGCGCATCTCCGATCCGCAGCTCTACCTCGAATCCGTGGGTGGTGACGAGCGGCGTGCGATTACCCGTCTCGAACAGACTGTTAACTCCGGCTTGCGCGAAGAGTTCGGTAAGCGGACGGTGCATGAAGTGGTCTCGGGTCAGCGCGATGACATCATGGAGCAGATGCGCGCCAAGGCCGACCAGGACTCCCGCAAGATCGGCGTGCAGATTCTGGACGTGCGACTGAAGCGGGTTGATTTGCCGACCGAGGTGTCCGAGTCGGTGTATCGCCGGATGGAAGCCGAGCGCAAGCGAGTGGCTAACGAACTGCGTTCCGAGGGTGCGGCAGCGGCCGAAAAGATCCGTGCCGATGCCGATCGCCAGCGTGAAATCATCGTCGCCAATGCCTATCGTGATTCGCAGCGCGTCAAAGGTGATGGAGACGCCAAGGCAACGGCCATCTATGCTGAATCTTTTGGCGCCGACCCCGAGTTCTATGCCTTTTACCGAAGCCTCCAGGCTTATCGTCAAAGTTTTGCGGATAAGGGCGACGTGCTGGTGGTTGAGCCGAGCAGCGACTTCTTCAAGTATCTGAAAAGCGGCGCAGCGCTTCGGAAAACGCCGGCGGAATGAAATCCTCTCTGATAACGGCCTTCGCCCTCATGTTGTTGATTGAGGGCGTGCTACCGTTCGTTTCACCGGCGCGTTGGCGTGAGGTGTTTCGAAAAGCCGTTCTCATGGAGGATGGTCAGATTCGCTTTATCGGATTGAGCTCGATGTTGATCGGGCTCATCCTTCTTCTTGTTTTCAATGACTAAACGGCACGCGTGATGCGCTGGGTACTGCCAGAATATTTTCAGGATGTCCTGCCGCCAGAGGCGGACAAGCTCGAGCACCTGCGTCGGAAGCTGCTGGATGCCTTCCGCTTGCACGGCTACCAACTGGTTGTTCCGCCGCTGGTGGAATACCTTGACTCGCTCCTGACCGGCGCGGGACAGGATCTGCGCTTGCGGACCTTCAAGCTGGTGGATCAGTTGTCAGGCCGCACCTTGGGTGTGCGCGCCGACATGACGCCTCAGGTAGCGCGTATTGATGCCCATCTGCTTAATCGTCAAGGTGTGAGCCGGCTATGTTATTGCGGCGCGGTGGCACATACGCTGCCCGCCACGCTGACCGCCAGCCGTGAGCCGATCCAGATCGGCGCGGAGCTCTATGGTCACGCTGGTATCGAAGCGGATATCGAGATCATTCGACTGCTTGCCGAGGTGCTGCGCATTGCCGAGGTGCCGACCTCACGGATCGATCTTGGGCATGTCGGTTTGTTCCGTGCCTTGGTCGGTCGCGCATCGCTGGACGAAGATGCGGTGCGGGATCTGTTCGGCTTGCTGCAGGCCAAGGATGTTCCGACCCTGATCGAGCGCCTGGCGCCGCTGGAACCGACGGTTCGGTCGGCCCTGCTCGCGCTGCCCAAGCTCTATGGCGACGCCTCGGTGTTGATCGAAGCGCGCAAGGTATTGCCTGATTGGCCGGAAGTCGTGACTGCGCTGGATGAACTCGATCGCATTGCTGCGGCCTTGCCCGGCTTGCCGATCAGTGTCGACTTGGCCGATTTGCGCGGCTATCACTATCACAGCGGTGTCGTGTTCGCGGCCTATGGCGGGCATTCGCCGAGTGCGCTCGCACTGGGTGGGCGTTACGATGCGGTTGGCAAGGCCTTTGGCCGAGGTCGTCCGGCGACCGGGTTCAGTCTGGATTTGCGTGAGCTGGTTCAGCGCTTGCCTGCACCGGATCTGCCCGGCGCGATTCTCGCTCCAGCGAGCGGCCCAGTCGGATTGGATGAAGCTGTGCGGGCCTTGCGCGCGCGCGGTGAGATTGTCGTCGAGACTCTGCCGGGCCATGATGGTTCGTGGGGTGAGACGGGGTGTGACCGTCAAATGGTATGGCACGACGAGCAGTGGCTGGTCGTATCGCTCGAGGGAGAGGGTGCAGCACATGGGTAAGAACGTAGTTGTTATCGGCACGCAGTGGGGCGATGAAGGCAAGGGCAAGATCGTTGACTGGCTGACCGACCACGCGCAAGGCGTTGTTCGCTTCCAGGGTGGCCACAACGCGGGCCACACGCTCGTGATCGGCGACCAGAAAACCGTCCTGCACCTGATTCCGTCAGGCATCCTGCGCGAAGGCGTGGCCTGCTACATCGGCAATGGTGTTGTGGTGTCCCCCGAGGCGTTGTTCAAGGAAATCGACAAGCTCGAAGCCGTAGGTGTGAATGTCAGCAAGCGGCTTCGCATTTCTGAAGCCTGCCCGTTGATCATGCCGTATCACCAGGCGCTGGATATCGCCCGCGAAACCGCGCGCGGTACCAACAAAATCGGTACCACAGGGCGTGGCATCGGCCCGGCCTACGAAGACAAGGTCGCTCGCCGTGGTTTGCGCATCCAGGATCTGATGCGCCCGAAGCGTTTTGCCGAGCAACTGGCCGAATTGCTCGATTATCACAACTTCATGCTGACCCAGTATTACCGGGCCGCACCGGTGGATTTCCAGCAAACGCTGGATGCCTCGCTGGCCATGGCGCCGCGACTCGAAAGCCTGGTGGCAGATGTGCCGCGTGCGCTCTACGATGCGCATCGCGACGGCGCCAACCTGCTGTTTGAAGGCGCTCAGGGCACGCTGCTGGACATCGACCACGGCACCTATCCGTTCGTCACCTCCAGCAACTGCGTTGCCGGTGCGGCGGCTGCGGGTGCGGGCGTGGGTCCGAGCATGCTGCATTACGTGCTGGGCATCACCAAGGCCTATACCACGCGTGTTGGTTCCGGTCCGTTCCCGACCGAGCTGTACGATGCCGAGAGCAAGCTCGATCCGGTGGGCAAGCATTTGGCTACCAAGGGCAATGAGTTTGGTTCGACGACGGGTCGGGCACGTCGCTGTGGCTGGTTTGATGCGGCCGCACTCAAACGCTCCATTCAGATCAACGGCGTATCCGGCTTGTGCGTGACCAAGCTTGATGTCCTCGATGGGGTGGAAGAGGTCAAGCTCTGCACGGGCTATCAGCTCAATGGCAAGTTGTCCGATATCCTGCCGGTCGGTGCCGAAGAGACGTCGCGTTGCGTGCCGGTGTATGAAACACTGCCGGGCTGGAAGGAGAGCACGGTTGGCGTCAAGGACTACGATGCGCTGCCGGCGACAGCCCGTGCGTATCTGAAGCGCATTGAAGAAGTGTGTGCGGTACCGGTGGACATGATTTCGACCGGACCGGACCGGGATCAGACCATCGTCCTGCGTCACCCGTTCAAGTAAGTGTCTGAGCCGTCACGGCGGGGGAACTCGCCGTTACGCAATGCTTGAGTCTGGCTTTGAAGCGAGTTAACGTAAAAGAGCCGACCTTTCGGTCGGCTCTTTTTGAAACTGGTGCCCAGAAGAGGACTCGAACCTCCACATCCGTAAGAATACTAGCACCTGAAGCTAGCGCGTCTACCAATTCCGCCATCTGGGCAAGAGCGGAAATTATAGCTTCAGGAAAAAAAAGTGCAATTGTTATTTCAAGAAAACCGGGGCTGGCGAGCGGTCACTCTTTACCCGGTCCGGAAAAAGAAAAAGCCAGTCAGAAATCTGACTGGCTTTCCCGGATTTGGTGCCCAGAAGAGGACTCGAACCTCCACATCCGTAAGGATACTAGCACCTGAAGCTAGCGCGTCTACCAATTCCGCCATCTGGGCGAGCCGCGCATTATATCTGTTCAAAAAAGGTTGTCAATGAATCGACCCACAAAAAAAACAAAACCCCAGGTCAGCCAGGCTGAAGCCGCGCCGGTGCGCAAGTCAAAACGCAAACTCAGCGCCATTCGCCGCGCCGATCCGTTCTTTGCGCGCGAGACCGAGCGTTACGAATATCCCTTGCCGAGCCGGGAGTATGTGCTCCAGATTCTGGTTGAGGCAGGCCATCCGATGCAGTTGCCACAACTGGCCGAAGCGCTGGATATCCGTGCTGACGAAATGCCGTTTTTCGAGCGTCGGGTCCGTGCCATGGAGCGCGAAGGTGAGCTGGTGCGTAACCGGCGTGATGCTTATCTCATCCCCGACAAGGCCGCGCTGATTCGTGGCCGGGTCGAAGGCCATCCCGATGGCTTCGGTTTTCTCATACCCGACGATGGGTCGGGTGACGTGTTCCTCGGGCCGCGTCAGATGCGCGAAGTGTTGCATGGTGACCGCGCGATTGTGCGGGTCTCCGGCATGGATCGCCGAGGCCGGCCGGAAGGTCAGATCGTTGAAGTGCTCGAACGCGCCAACACGCGTGTCGTCGGTCGTGTGGTCAGCGAGCACGGCGTGCTCGTCGTGGTGCCGGAGAACCGGCGCATCGCACGTGACATCCTGCTCGCGCCGGGCGGCCGCAAGAAAAAGGTCGAGGCTGGCGAGGTGGTGGTGGTTGAGTTGGTCGAGCAGCCCAGCAAGCATGCGCCGCCAGTGGGCCGCCTGGTCGAGACGCTGGGGCGTTACGCTGACCCGGGCATGGAAGTTGAAGTGGCGTTGCGCAAGCATGAGCTGCCGTTCGAATTCTCGGCGGAGTCGAAGGCACAGGCCCGCGCCCTGCCCAAGGGCGTGCGCAAGAAAGACCTGGTCGGGCGGGAGGATATTCGCCATTTGCCGCTGGTCACCATTGACGGTGAGACTGCCAAGGACTTTGACGACGCGGTGTATTGCGAGCGTGTTGGGCGGGGTTTCCGCTTGTTGGTGGCGATTGCCGATGTGTCGCACTACGTCGAGCCGGGCTCAGCACTGGATTCGGACGCCTTCGACCGCGGCAATTCGGTGTATTTTCCGCGTCGCGTGATCCCGATGTTGCCGGAGAATCTCTCCAACGGCCTGTGCTCGCTCAACCCGCAAGTCGACCGTTTGTGCATGGTGTGCGACATGAACATCTCGCCGACCGGGGCGGTCAAGCAGTTCCGCTTCTACCCGGCGGTGATGTTTTCGCACGCCCGGCTGACCTATAACCAGGTCGCCGCGGCGCTCTATGAAAAAGACCCCGAGGTCCGAGAGGCACTGGCCGAGCGCCTGCCGCAGCTCGAAAACCTCGATCAACTCTTCCGTGTGTTGCTCAAGGCGCGTGCGAAGCGCGGCGCCATCGACTTCGAAACCACCGAAACCCGGATGATCTTCAACGACGAGGGCAAGATCGACCGCATCGTGCCCGAGGTGCGCAATGACGCGCATCGCGTGATTGAAGAGTGCATGCTGGCGGCCAACGTCTGCGCGTCCGACTTCTTGCAGACCAACCACCATCCGGCCTTGTATCGGGTGCACGAGAGCCCCAAGCCCGAAAAGATCGAGCAGCTACGCAGTTTTCTTGGCGAGTTTGGCCTGCAGCTCGGGGGTGGGGATGAGCCCACGGCGAAAGACTACGCGGCCTTGCTGAGCAAGGTGAAGGACCGGCCGGACATGCCGCTGTTGCAGACGGTGATGCTGCGCTCCCTGCGCCAGGCCATCTACAGCCCCGACAACGTCGGCCACTTTGGCCTGGCCTACGAGGCCTACACCCACTTCACCTCGCCGATCCGCCGCTATCCCGATCTGCTGGTGCACCGCGCGATCAAGGCGGTGCTCACCGGCCAGCAGTATCGTCCGGGGGATTGGGAGCAGATCGGGATGCATTGCTCCCAAACCGAGCGGCGTGCCGACGAAGCCTCGCGCGATGTCGAGTCCTGGCTGAAGTGCTTTTATATGCAGGATCGGGTCGGCGAGGTGTTCACCGGCAGCGTGTCCTCGGTGGTACCCTTCGGCCTCTTCGTGGCGCTGGACAATGTGTTCATCGAAGGTCTGGTGCACATCTCCGAGCTGGGCGAAGACTATTTCCATTACGACGAATCGCGTCACGAACTGCTCGGTGAGCGCAGCGGCAAGCGTTTCCGGTTGTCGGACCGCATCACCGTGCAATTGATGCGCGTTGATATGGAAACTATCAAGATCGATTTCCGTCTGGTGACCGAGACTTCTTCCGGCGCCGGCGCGAGCAAACAAAAGAAAGGCAAACGACGTGGCTAATCCTTCCGGGCGCGAGACCCGATTCATTTTTGGCTTTCATGCGGTGCGCTCGCGCTTGCGCAACGATCCGGAAGGTGTGGTCGAGATCCACGTCGCCGCGCAGCGCAATGACGGTCGCGCGCGCGACCTGATCGCCCTGGCCGAGACGCAGAATGTACGCGTGATCCCGACCGATACCGGCCGCCTCGACGGCATGGCCGGTGGCGCGGTGCATCAGGGCGTTGTGGCGCGGGTCGACGCGCGCCACAAGGTACTGCAGCTCGATGACATTCTCGATACGCTCGAAGGCCCGGCGCTGCTGCTGGTGCTCGACGGCGTGACCGATCCGCACAATCTGGGCGCCTGCCTGCGTGTGGCCGACGCCGCCGGCGCACAGGCCGTGATCGCGCCCAAGGATCGCTCGGCCAGCCTCAATGCCACGGCCATCAAGGTGGCCAGCGGTGCTGCCGATACCGTGCCCTATGTGACGGTCACCAATCTGTCGCGCGCGTTGCGCCAGATGCAGGACGCCGGTGTGTGGATCATCGGTGCGGCGGGGGAGGCCGAGCAAGACCTCTACACGGTCGACCAGACCGGCCCGATTGCCTGGGTGCTGGGGGCCGAAGGTGATGGCTTGCGCCGTTTGACGCGCGACACTTGCGATGTGCTGGCGCACATCCCGATGCATGGCTCGGTCGATAGCCTGAATGTGTCGGTGGCCAGCGGCATTTGTTTGTTCGAGGCCGCGAGACAGCGTCGCGCTTGATGCGAATCAACTGATCGGCTTGGATGCCGATTTCGGCTTGCATTACGTTGACGTCAACGGTATCAATGCGCTCTTGCCTGTGCGGCGCCGTAGGGTTCCGTGAGGCGATTCAGCCACGGATTCACTGTTGAGGGAGACGTCTAGATGAGCGCTGTCGCCAAATTTCTTGAGGCCCGCGATTTTCTGCTGGCCAATCGCACCGACTACGACGCGGCCTATGCCGGGTTTCAGTGGCCGCAGTTGAGTGAGTTCAACTGGGCCATTGATTACTTCGACGCAATGGCCAAAAACAACGAACGGCCGGCCCTGTGGCTTGTCGAGCAGGATGGCAGCGAGTCGAAGCGCAGCTTTGCGCAGATGTCGGCACGCTCCAATCAGGTGGCCAACTGGTTGCGCGCGCAGGGTGTGTCGCGCGGCGATCATATTCTGATCATGCTCGGCAACGAGGTCCCGCTGTGGGAAACCATGCTGGCCGCCATCAAGCTGGGTGCGGTGGTAATCCCCGCAACCACGCTGCTCACGCCCGACGATCTGGATGACCGGATCGAGCGCGGCGAGGTCAAGCATGCGGTGATCGGGCATGCACATGTCGACAAGTTCGACGGCAAGACCGGCTTCACCCGCATTGCAGTCGGCGCACCGTGTGAGGGCTGGTTGTCGTACGAGAACGCCTATGCCGCCGACGAGACCTTTGTGGCCGATGGCGTGACCCAGGTCACTGATCCGCTGCTGCTCTATTTCACCTCGGGCACCACTTCCAAGCCCAAGCTGGTGCAGCACAGCCACCAGTCCTACCCGATTGGCCACTTGTCGACCATGTTCTGGATCGGTCTGCAGCCGGGCGACCGTCACATGAACATCAGCTCGCCGGGCTGGGCCAAGCATGCCTGGAGCTGCTTCTTTGCGCCGTGGAATGCCGGGGCGACCGTATTTCTCTACAACTACACCCGCTTCGACGCCAAGGCGCTGCTCGATGTGCTGGTCAAGTACGAGATCAACACCCTGTGTGCGCCGCCGACCGTTTGGCGCATGCTCATCCAGCAGAATCTGGGCGCTTACAAAACTTCCCTGCGCGAGCTGATTGGCGCTGGCGAACCCTTGAATCCGGAAGTGATCGAGCAGGTCGAAAAGGCCTGGGGCATCACCATTCGCGATGGCTTTGGCCAGACCGAAACCACCGCCCAGATCGGTAACCCGCCGGGCCAGCGGCTCAAGCCCGGTTCGATGGGACGCCCGCTGCCCGGTTACAAGATCGCGCTCATCGACAGCGAGGGTAAGCCGGCCGACGAGGGTGAAGTCTGCCTCGACCTGTCTGTCCGTCCGATGGGCTTGATGCTTTGCTACGCCGGCGATGAAGCCAAAACCGCCGAGGTGATGCGCGACGGCTTCTATCACACAGGGGACGTGGCGCAGATCGATGACGAGGGCTATATCACCTACGTCGGTCGTGCCGATGATGTGTTCAAGGCCTCCGACTACCGGATCAGCCCATTTGAACTCGAAAGCGTGCTCATCGAGCACCCGGCCGTGGCCGAAGCGGCGGTGGTGCCCAGCCCCGATCCGGTGCGCCTGGCCGTGCCCAAGGCCTTTGTGATTCTGGTCGAGGGGCAGAGCCCGAGCGCTGAACTGGCGCGCGACATCTTTGCCTTCACACGCGAGAATCTGGCGCCCTACAAGCGCATCCGCCGCCTGGAGTTTGCCGATTTGCCGAAGACCATTTCGGGCAAGATTCGGCGCGTCGAATTGCGCAAGCAGGAAGAAGCGCGCGGGGACAAAGGGGCGATGGAGTTCTTCGAGGACGACTTCCCCGACCTCAAGTAAGGGCAACGCTCCCGGCAATTGACGCAGTGCGATAGACGCCGCGCCCACTGTTGGGAGAAGCTGATACAATGCCGCCGTGGCGGGTCTCCTCGCATTGCAGCGCGGTGAACCTGGTCAGGGCCGGAAGGCAGCAGCCACAGCCGTTCCCTGCAAGTGCCGAGGGTCAGGCTCGCCACCCTGAATAAAAAACGCCGATCCATGAGGGTCAGCGTTTTTCTTTGTGCCGTCGCGTTCAGGCGAGCGCGGTGTCGAGCAACATCATCACGCAAAAGCCGATCAGCAGGCCCTTTGATGCCGCGCCCTCATGGCCGCTGCGGTGCGACTCGGGAATGATCTCGTGGCTGACCACCAGCAGCATCGCGCCGGCCGCCAGGGCCAGGCCCCAGGGCAGGGCGACGGCCGAGACCTGGATCAGGCTGGCGCCGAGCACTGCGGCCACCGGCTCGACCAGGCCCGAGGCAGCACCGACCAGCGCCGCTGTCCCGGCCCGGTAGCCTGCCCCGCGCAAGGCCAGCGCCACCACCAGCCCCTCAGGTATGTCCTGAATCGCGATGCCCATGGCCAGCGCGGCCGAGCCAGCGCCGTCTTTGGCCGCGGCCACACCGATGGCCAGACCTTCGGGCAAGTTGTGCAGGGCAATGGCAAACACGAACAGCCAGACGCGGGCCAGCGCCTCGGTGTCGACGCCTTCAGTGCGGTTCAGGAAATGTTCGTGGGGCAAGCGCCCGTCAAGCCACAACAGCACGCCGCCGCCGGCGAGAATGCCGACCGCCATCACGCCGCCGGCAATCCACGGGTCGTGCCAGATCTCGCGCGCCGCATCCAGCCCGGGGAGCACCAGCGAGAATGCTGTGGCGGCCAGCATCACGCCAGCGCCGAAGCCAAGCATGGCGGCCTGCGTACGGGCGGACAAAGGGCGGGCGAACAGCACCGGCAGCGTACCCAGTGCGGTGGCCATTGCGGCCAGCATGCCGCCGGACAGGGCGCGTCCGACAATCGGATCAGCGACCATGGCCGAGCCGATCTGATAGAGATCGCTGCCGTAGATAGCGATGCCGACAAGGACGAATGCCGCACCGACCAGATGGCGGGGCAGGGCGTGGGGCATCAAGGTGTGGGACAGGAGGCGAAGCTCGCGGGTGCTCATGGCGTACTCCGGTAGATGGTCTCGATGCCTCAGTGTCTCAAAGTTGCTGAATAGCCTCCAGCGATAAATAGCTAATTCAGTCATAGTTTTATTTAACTGCATCGAGCTGCTGGATGGCTATCGGTGCCACCGTCAGGCATGCCTCAAATTGAGCGATGCCGCGTAACGTCGTTGCAGGTGGCGTGCAGTCGCAAGAACTCATCCGGAGATGCGCAAAAAAATGATCAATAGAGCTGCTTTCGTAGCTCGTGGCTATCGTGAATGCCTTGCGACACCGCCGTCGAAACCGCTGCCTCTGCTAGAATCCCGCCATGAGTTATCAGGTCCTCGCGCGTAAATGGCGTCCCAAGGGTTTTGACACCCTGGTGGGGCAGGAGCATGTGGTTCGGGCGCTGACGCACGCGCTCGACACCGGGCGTTTGCATCACGCCTACCTGTTTACCGGGACGCGCGGCGTGGGCAAAACCACCATCGCCCGAATTCTGGCCAAGGCGCTCAACTGCGAGACCGGCGTGACGTCCACGCCCTGTGGTGTGTGCTCGTCCTGCCAGGAGATCGACGCCGGGCGGTTTGTGGATTTGCTGGAGGTCGACGCGGCCACCAATACTCGTGTCGACGAGATGCGGCAGTTGCTCGAAAACGCGGTATACGCGCCGACGCGGGGCCGTTTCAAGGTGTACGTGATCGACGAAGTGCACATGCTCTCCAACTCGGCCTTCAATGCCATGTTGAAGACGCTGGAAGAGCCGCCCGAGCACATCAAGTTCATCCTCGCCACCACCGATCCGCAGAAGATTCCGGTCACGGTGCTGTCGCGCTGCCTGCAGTTCAATCTCAAGCAGATGCCGCCGGGGCATATCGTCGAGCACCTGTCGCGCATTCTCGAGACCGAGGCGGTGCCCTTTGATCCGCCCGCGCTGCGGCACATTGCCAAAGGCGCCAGTGGGTCGATGCGCGATGCCTTGTCGCTGCTCGATCAGGCCATCGCCCATGGCGCGGGTAAGGTCGAAGAGGCCGGCGTGCAGGCCATGCTCGGCTCGGTGGGCGAAGACCACCTGTTCGAGATTCTCGACGGGCTGATCAATAACGACGTGTCCGCCATGCTGGCCGTGGCCGAAGCGATGGACGCGCGCAGCCTGTCGTTCGATGCCGCGCTGCAGGCGCTGGCCTCGCTGCTGCAGCGCATTGCCGTATTTCAGTTCGCACCGAGTGCGATTGCCGACGAAGTAGAGCGCGCCCGCCTGCAACCGTATGTTGATGCCTTCGACCCCGAATTTCTGCAACTGGCCTATCAGATTGCCATTCACGGCCGCGACGAGCTGCCCTTGGCGCCGGACGAGCCCGCTGGTTTTGTCATGACGTTGCTGCGCCTGCACGCCTTCCGGCCCGTGCAGGCGGCGCCATTGGCGGGCGGGGGCGGTAGCGTGCCGGCGCTCGCCGCACGGACGCCAACCCGCCCGGTCGTGGCAGTGATTGATTCAACGCCCAGCACGGCGCCGACCCAGGCGCCGATTGTTACTGCCGCGCCGGTGGTCAATAAACCTGTGCCGGTTGCCGCGGTTGCGAAGCCCGAGCTTCAGCCGATGCCTGCGGCAATCGCAGCGCCACCGAAGCCGGTGTCGAGCGGCGATGTCCCGCCGTGGGAAGATTTGCCCGAAGAAGCGCATGCGCCGTCGGGCGATAGCGACAGTGCCACCGAATCGCCGGAGCACGAAGCCGTCGAGGCCGCACCGCAGGCGGCAGTGCCGCAGCCGGTCGCGCAGCGGACCGCGGTCGAAGTGTCTTCCGGCGACGTCGATTGGCACGGCCTGATCGTCGAGATCGGCTTGAAGGGTTTGGTGCGTGAGCTGGCTCAGCACTGCGAGTGGCTTGGCATGGCGGAGGGGGGTATCCGACTGCGCCTGAGCGAAGCGCATCGCCATCTGATTGCCATGAATCGCGGCAATCTGGAGCGCTTGCAGGCCGAGATTGATCGCCATTTTGATCGCCCCGTGAAGCTGAACATCGAGATCGGCGGCATCGAGGGCGAAACCCCGGCGCAGCGCGACGCGGCGACGCGTGAGGCCCGGCAGGCGCAGGCGATTGCCTCGCTGGAACAGGATCCTTTTGTACAGGAAATGATCGAGCGTTTTGACGCGACTTTGCACCAAGCGTCGGTACGCCCGTTGTGACACACCGGATTGCACTGGAGAAAGCACCATGATGAAGGGCGGTATTGCAGGCCTGATGAAGCAGGCCCAGAAGATGCAGGAAAACATGCAGAAGGCGCAGGAAGAGCTGGCGTCGATCGAGGTCGAGGGCCAGGCCGGTGCCGGCATGGTCAAAGTGACCATGACGTGCAAGCACGATGTGCGTCGGGTGCAGATCGATGACTCGGTGATGGATGACCGCGAGATGCTCGAAGATCTGTTGGCCGCGGCCGTCAATGATGCGGTGCGCCGTGTCGACGCCACCAGCCAGGAGAAGATGGCGGGCTTCTCGGCCGGGCTGAATCTGCCCCCCGGTTTCAAGATGCCGTTCTGATGCGGCTGATTCGTGACGGGTGATTGGCAAAGGGGGCTCGTGCCTCCACCAATGACCTATTGCGAATGACCCGTCACTTCCCATGACCCCTTCTACGCTTGACGCTCTCATCGAAGCCTTGCGCTGCCTGCCCGGTGTCGGGCCGAAGTCGGCCCAGCGCATGGCCTACCACATGCTGCAGCGCGACCAGCGCGGCGCGGCGCGGCTGGCGGGCGCCTTGAGCAGGGCGCTCGAGGTGCTGCGTCACTGCGCGCGTTGCAATACGTTTACCGAAGACGAAGTTTGTCAGCGTTGCGCCAACCCGCAGCGTGACCCGCGTTTGCTGTGCGTGGTCGAGATGCCGTCCGATCTGTCGATGATGGAACAGACGCATGCCTTCAAGGGCATGTATTACGTGCTGATGGGGCGAATGTCGCCGCTCGATGGCATCGGCCCGCGCGAGCTCAAGCTTGAAAAACTGGTCGAGCGGGCCACCGATGGTCAGGTCGAAGAAGTGATTCTGGCCACCAACTTCACCAACGAGGGTGAAGTGACGGCGCATACGGTGGGCGAGCTGATGCGCGCCCGCGGGCTGAAGGTGAGCCGCATCGCACGCGGCGTGCCGGTGGGCGGCGAGCTGGAACACACCGACATCGGCACCATCGCCCAGGCGCTGATCGAACGGCGTTCGGTCTGAGGCAGTCTGGGTATGTCCGATGAGTTCAGTGCCGAGGCGGCCGTGAGCGACAAGCCGCTGAAAGGCGTGCGGGTGATCGAGTTCGGCACCTTGATTGCCGGCCCGTTTTGTACCCGTATCCTGGCCGAATTTGGCGCTGAGGTGATCAAGGTCGAGACGCCGGGTACGGGCGATCCCTTGCGAAAATGGCGCAAGCTGCATGGCGATACCTCGCTGTGGTGGTACGTGCAGGCACGCAATAAACAGTCAGTGACGCTCAATCTGAAGTCACCCGAAGGTGTCGACATCGCACGGCAACTGGTGGCCAATGCCGATATCGTCGTCGAAAATTTCCGCCCTGGCGTGATGGAAAAACTGGGCTTGGGCTGGGATGTGCTCAGCGCCGGGAATCCGGGGCTGGTCATGGTGCGCCTGTCGGGCTTTGGCCAGACCGGGCCGTATCGCGATCAACCGGGTTTTGGCGCCATCGGCGAATCCATGGGCGGGCTGCGTTATATCACCGGCGACCCGGATCTGCCGCCCGTCAAGACCGGCATCTCGATCGGGGATTCGATCGCGGCACTGTGGGCTGCGCTGGGTGCTTTGATGGCCCTGCGTCATTGCGAGGTCACGGGCGGGCAAGGACAGGTGGTGGACGTTGCCCTGTATGAAGCCGTGTTCGCCATGATGGAGAGCATGGTGCCGGAGTTCGATCACTACGGATTCATCCGCGAGCGCACCGGCAATGTGATGCCGGGGATTACGCCGTCCAACACCCACACCGCCCGAGACGGCAAGCACATCATTGTCGGTGGCAATGGCGACGCCATTTTCAAGCGCCTGATGCGCGCCATCGACCGTCCGGATCTGGCAGACGATGTGGCGCTGGCGGACAATGCCGGGCGTGATGCGCGCGCGGCGGAAATCTACGGTGTGATCGATGACTGGGTCGGTCGGCATGACGGGCAAGTCGTCCTCGATACGCTCAAGGCAGCCGATGTGCCGGTATCAAACATCTACTCGGTTGCCGACATGTTTGCGGACCCGCAGTATCTGGCGCGGCACATGATCGAACGGGTGCGTTTGCCCGGCGGCGAATCGCTGGCGATCCCCAGCGTGATGCCGAAATTGACGGCAACGCCCGGGGCAACCGAGTGGATTGGCCCGCCGCTGGGGGCGCATACCGATAGTGTATTGAAGGGTTTGGGCCTGGACGAGGCGGCTATCCGCCTGCTCCGCCAGAAAGGGGTTGTTTGAGCGGGTGAGACGGCCTGTCGGATGGAAAATTAGCAAGCGATGATGTTGTTGTGCAGCATTTTTGACGAGTTTGGCCTGATTTGTATCAAAAATCTCTTTCGATGTTATTTGCAAGTGGTTGATTAAAAACAATTTTGAAAGATCGGGGTTTTTTCGTACGGCCATATTCGTTATACTCTCGCGGTTTTTGTATCTAGCATTTTTGCTTCCTTTTTGCGGGGAATTGGCTCATGAGCGTTGAGGAAAAGATGGACAGTGGCCGTCGGCAGTTGTTGCTGGCCACGTCGGTCGCGGGTGGCGCGGCGGCGGCGGCAACAGCCGTTCCGTTTGTGGCAAGCCTGACACCGTCGGAGCGCGCCAAGGCGGCGGGTGCGCCGGTCGAAGCCGACGTCAGCAAGCTTGCGCCGGGCGAGATGATGACGGTCGAATGGCAAGGCAAGCCGGTCTGGATTCTGCGTCGTACCGAAGAGATGCTGGCGACTTTGAAGCCCCTGGACGACCAGTTGGCCGATCCGGCGTCCGAGAAATCGATTCAGCCCGAGTACGCCAAAAATGAGGCGCGTTCGATCAAGCCGGAGTTCCTGGTCACCATCGGCATCTGTACGCACCTGGGCTGTTCTCCGTCCCAGAAGTTCAAGATCGGCGCGGAAAGTGGTCTGGGCGATGCCTGGCCGGGTGGTTTTTTGTGCCCCTGCCACGGTTCGACCTTCGACCTGGCAGCTCGGGTGTATGCCGGCAAGCCGGCCCCGACGAACCTGGAAATTCCGCCGCACAAGTACTTGGCGGATACCAAGATCCTGATTGGCGACGATGGGACGGCATAACTCATGACGACGAAATCTCAAGCTCTGCTGAACTGGGTTGACGAGCGTTTCCCGCTGACGTCGACCTGGAAGGCGCATTTGTCCGAGTACTACGCACCGAAGAACTTCAACTTCTGGTACTTCTTTGGTTCGCTGGCGCTGATGGTGCTGGTGATCCAGATCGTGACCGGTATTTTCCTGGTCATGCACTACAAGCCAGATGCCTCGCTCAATGCCTCCGGGGTGCCGGTCGCGTTTGCCGCGGTCGAGTACATCATGCGTGATGTGCCGGGTGGCTGGCTGATTCGCTACATGCACTCGACGGGCGCGTCCGCGTTTTTCGTCGTGGTGTATATGCACATGTTCCGCGGGATGCTGTACGGCTCCTACCGGAAGCCGCGGGAATTGATCTGGCTGTTCGGCGTGGGTATTTTCCTGGCGCTGATGGCTGAAGCCTTCATGGGCTATCTGTTGCCTTGGGGGCAGATGTCGTTCTGGGGCGCACAGGTGATCGTGAACCTGTTCTCAGCGATTCCGCTCATTGGGCCGGATCTGGCGCTGGTCATTCGTGGCGACTTCGTCGTCTCGGACGCCACCCTGAACCGCTTCTTCTCCTTCCACGTGATTGCCGTGCCGCTGGTGCTGATTGGCTTGGTGCTCGCCCATATCGTGGCGCTGCACGAAGTCGGTTCCAACAACCCGGACGGTGTGGAAATCAAGAAGAAGAAAGACGCCAACGGTATCCCGCTCGACGGTATCCCCTTCCACCCGTACTACACGGTGAAGGACATCGTCGGTGTGGTCGGCTTCCTGTTCGTGTTCTCGGCAGTGCTGTTCTTTGCGCCTGAGGGCGGCGGCTACTTCCTGGAATACAACAACTTCCTGCCGGCCGATCCGCTGGTGACGCCGCCGCACATTGCGCCAGTGTGGTACTTCACGCCGTTCTACTCATTGCTGCGCGCCGTGACCTACCCGCTGTTCGGTCTGGATGCGAAATTCTGGGGTGTGATCGCAATGGGTGCCGGGGTGGTGATCTTCGCGTTCCTGCCGTGGCTCGATCGCAGCCCGGTCAAGTCGATCCGCTACAAAGGTCCGATCTTCAAGACTGCGCTGGTGCTCTTCGTGATCGTCTTCTTCATTCTTGGCTACCTGGGCGTTCAGCCGCCTGACAACGGTGGCATCAAGGACCGTACGACGCAGATCTGCTCGGTGCTGTACTTCGCGTTCTTCCTGCTGATGCCCTTCTACAGCAAGATGGATAAATGCAAAGCCGAACCGGAAAGGGTGACTTCCTGATGAAAACGCGTGCAATGAAATTCGTAAAGCGCCTGCTTGCCGCTGCTCTGTTTGCGCCGGTCGTGGCCATGGCTGCGGGCGCCGCGCTGCATCTAGACAAGGCGCCGGTCAGCACTGACCCGGCGGCCTTGCAGAATGGCGCCAAGGTGTTTATCAATTACTGCCTGAACTGCCATAGCGCGAGCTTTGTGCGTTACAACCGCTTGAAGGATATCGGCCTGTCCGAAGATCTGATCAAGGACAATCTGCTGTTTACCGCCGACAAGATCGGTGAGCAGATGAAGATTGGCATGACGCGGGCGAATGGCAAAGCCTGGTTTGGTGCGGCACCGCCGGATCTGACGCTGGTTGCCCGTGCACGTTCGTCCGAGTTCGGTAGCGGCGCTGATTGGCTGTACACTTACCTGCGTCAGTTCTACCGCGACCCGAGCCGTCCCACTGGCTGGAACAACAAGGTCTTTGAAAACGTCGGTATGCCCCATGTTTTGTGGGAGCTGCAGGGCGATCAGGTGGCGAACGTCGAGGAAAAGGACGACGGTCACGGCGGCAAGCACAAGGAAGTCTCGCTTGAGCTGAAAAAGCCGGGCGTGCAATCGGCCGCCGAGTACGACAAGACCGTTGCCGACCTCGTTTCCTTCCTCGTCTGGATGGGTGAGCCGATGGCCGAAAGCCGCAAGAATATCGGCACCTTCGTTCTTATATTTCTGGCTGGTTTGTTCGTCCTGAGTTATCTGCTCAAGAAGAACTTCTGGAAAGATATTCACTGATCGGCTGGCCGCCATTTTGGCGGTCACCGGTGATCATTGGCGCCGTATGCCTTTGGGCATGCGGCGTTGAGCATTCATGGAGCTGTTACTGTCATGATGAATTTGTATTCCGGAACGACGGACCCTTTTAGCCACCGTTGCCGGATTGTGCTCTTTGAAAAAGGCATGGATTTTCAGGTTATCGATGTGGATCTCGATCACAAGCCTGAAGATATTGCCGTGATCAACCCGTACAACCGTGTGCCCGTGCTGGTCGATCGCGATCTCGTTTTGCATGAAGCCAACATCATCAATGAGTATATTGATGAGCGCTTTCCGCATCCGCAGTTGATGCCGCCTGACCCGATCATGCGCGCCCGTGCACGTCAGTTCCTGCATACGTTCGAGCAGGAGTTGTTTGCCGGTATCGACCTGTTGGAAAAAAATCAGAAAGGTGCTGACAAAGTTCGGACGCAGGTGCGTGAGCAACTCACTCAGCTGGCACCGATGTTTGCCAATCAGAAGTTCATGCTCGGTGATGACTTCTCGATGCTCGACGTGGCCGTCGCACCGCTGTTGTGGCGTCTGGAGCACTACGGCATCGATCTGCCGAAGGCTGCTGCACCACTCATGAAGTATTCCGAGCGTGTGTTTAGCCGTCAGGGCTTTATCGATTCGCTGACCCCGTCCGAAAAGGTCATGCGCCGTTGATTCGAACCTGCGGGGATGGGGATGTTTTCACCAACCCCGCAGCCGTGCTGCAGGAAGTGCAATGCCAGAAGTTTCTACAAAACCCTATTTGATTCGAGCGATCCACGCTTGGTGCACGGATCAGGGACTGACGCCGCATATCGCGGCGGTTGTCGATGAAAACGTCCGGATTCCGCCCGGAACGGCGCAGGACGGACAGATCGTGCTTGATGTGAGCACCGACGCGACGCATCAACTCGACATGGGCAATGACATCATCCAGTTCCAGGCCCGCTTTGGTGGCGTGGCGCAATGGGTGCGCATTCCCGTCAGCAATGTTGTTGCCGTTTACGCGCAGGAAAATGGCCATGGCATGGGTTTCGAGGCCGAAGTCTATGCCGGGGTGTCGGACGCCGGCGTGGAGGACGCAGCCGACGAGCCCGAGCCGCCAAGCGGGGGTGACAAGCCCTCCGCCGGTCGCAGCCACCTCAAGGTCATCAAATAGATTCGCACGCTTGCCCTCGTGTTCGCTCGTTGGGCAACCGTGGGAGATGGACGGGCGTCACCCCTTTGTTGTCGTGCCTTCGCTATAAACAAGGTTACGACTTACCCCGGAGAGCGTTATGGCAATCATGGAATGGACCGATAATCTGGAGCTTGGGCTCGGCCCGATGGACGACACCCATCGTGAATTTGTCGATTGCTACAACGCGATGGTTCAGGCCGGCGACGCCGATTTTCTCGATCGACTGGATGCGTTTGCCGCGCACACCGTTGCCCACTTCGACCAGGAAAATGCCTGGATGGAGAAGGTGAATTTTCCGGGCTGCCACCGCGCGGAGCATGATCGCGTGCTGGCCGTCGTCAATGATGTACGCAAGCGTGTCGCCAGCGGGGATCTTGCACTGGGGCGCCGTTTGGCGGAGGAGCTGCCGGCCTGGTTTGAAACGCATGCGACCGGGATGGACGCGGCCCTGGCGTTTCATTTGCAGACATTGGGCTTCAATTTTGAGACCGGAGAGGTCGGCAATCCGGCAGCGCTGGCAGATGTCAGTTGCAGTACGGCAAGTCCCGAGCAAGCGGCGTAGATCCTAGTCGAAGCGTGCCGCGAGAAAGGGGAAGGCCGGTTCTGGCGGAGTGCCCGACATCAGGTCGGCCAACGCTGCTGCCGAGCCGCAGGCCAGCGTCCAGCCCAGCGATCCGTGGCCGGTGTTGTAATACAGGTTGATCATCTTGCCCTTGCCGATGAGCGGGCGGTTGCTGGGTGTCGAGGGGCGCAGGCCACACCAGGGTTCCGAAGCTGACAAGTCGGTTGCGCCCGGGAAGTTCTGGCTGACCCAATCGAGCAGATTGCGGCAACGGGCTGCGTCGATCGTCAGATCGTAGCCGTTCAACTCAGCCGTACCCGCCACCCGAAGCTGGTTGTCAAAGCGTGAGCAGACGATTCGTCGTGCTTCGTCGGTCAGGCTTACTTCGGGGCAAAGGGTCGGGTCGATCACTGGCAGTGTCACCGAATACCCTTTGACCGGATACACCGGCAGGTACTCCCCCAGCGGGGCCACCACCAACGGGCTGTAGCTCCCCAGGCAGACGACGTAGGCGTTGGCGTCGAGGCGTTCGGTTCGCCCGTCGGCCGTGGCGACTTCAATGCCGGTGACGCGTCCGCCTTCGTGATGAAGGCGTTCAATGGGGGTGTCGTAGCGAAATGTCACCCCTTTGGCCAGCAAAGCCTGTGTGAGCGCCACGGTGAAGCCATGGGCGTCGCCAGATTCGTCGTCGGGCGCGTAGAGCGCACCGCTGGGTGTGACCGGCAGTTGGCCGAGGGCGGGCTCGATGGCCAGGCAGCGGGCCAGGTCGCAGGCTTCTGTGATGATGCCAAGCTGGGCCAATGCCTTGGCTCGGTTTGCCGGGACGCCGGCTTCATTTGCACCAAAAAACAGGTGGAGAATGCCCTTTTGCTGGTGGCGATAGTCGATGCCGCTTTCATCGCGCAAGGCGTGCAGTTGCGCACGGCTGTAGCGGGCGAGGGCCGCGATGGCGGCCGTGTTGCGATCGGTGCGCCAAGGCAGGCATTCGCGCAAAAACGCGGCGCTCCACAGCCACTGACGCCAGTCGGCCCTCGGCCGGAAGCGCAGCGGCGCGGCGTCATCTCCCAGCCAGCGCAGCACGGTCATCGGTGCCGACGGATTGGCCCAGGGTTCGGGATGGCTGACCGAAATCTGCCCACCGTTGGCGAAGCTGGTCTCCATGGCCGGCGCGCTCTGGCGCTCGACAACGGTCACGTCGTAGCCGGCTTTGTTCAGATACCAGGCGGAGGTGACGCCGGCCAGGCCGGCGCCCAGAACCATGACGTGCATTCGGGGAATCGTGTGCGCTTTTGGAGAGTTGGCACCGACGCTGGCGTCGGGAGCGAGCCGGAATGATACCGCCAACGTGCAGTGAAGCGCCGAAAACGGGATAATTCGCCAGTCACGACACATGAACCCCCCTTGGAGTCAGTTCCATGCAACGAATTTCGCTCACCCAGTTCCTCATCGAACAACAGCGCGCCGGGCGCACCACCGCCGATTTGCGCCTGTTGATTGAAGTGGTGGCACGGGCGGTCAAGGCGATCAGCGTCAATGTTTCGAAAGGCGCACTGGCCGGCGTGTTGGGCGAAGCGGGCTCGGATAACGTGCAGGGCGAGGCGCAGAAGAAACTCGATGTGATTGCGAACGAAATTCTGATCCAGGCCAACGAGTGGGGTGGCCACCTGGCCGGCATGGCCTCGGAAGAGGTCGAGGACGTGCGGCCGATCCCGCGCGAGTTCCCCAAGGGCGGCTACCTGCTGCTGTTCGATCCGCTCGACGGCTCGTCCAATATCGATGTGAATATTTCGGTCGGCACCATCTTTTCGGTGCTGCGTTGCCCCGAAGGTTGCGTTGAGCCGGCTGAAGCCGATTTTCTGCAAGCGGGGCGCGATCAGGTGGCGGCAGGCTATGCACTTTACGGCCCATCCACGCAGCTGATTCTCACGGTCGGTGATGGCGTTCACGGCTTTACACTTGATCGCGAGATGGGGAGCTTCATTTACACCCATCCGTTCATGACGGTGCCGGTGGATACTCAGGAGTTCGCGATCAATGCGTCCAATGCGCGCTTCTGGGAGGCACCGATCAAGCGTTACGTCGGCGAAATGCAGGAAGGCAAGAACGGTCCGCGCGGACGCGACTTCAATATGCGATGGGTAGCTTCGATGGTGGCCGACGTGCATCGCATCCTCACCCGTGGTGGTGTGTTCATGTACCCGGTGGACGACAAATGTCGTGCCCAGGGAGGCAAGCTTCGTCTGATGTACGAGGCCAATCCGATGGCGATGCTCGTCGAGCAGGCCGGTGGCGCGGCGACCACGGGCCACGAGCGCATTATGGATATTCAGCCGCACAAGCTGCACCAGCGTGTTCCGGTGATTCTGGGCTCGAGAAACGAGGTCGAGCGGGTCTCCCGCTACCACGCAGAAGCGTGATTTCACACGCTTGGCGACCAAGCACCGCGGCCCGATTTGGCCGCGGTTTTTTTTTGCGCGACCTTGCGTGAGGTGGTGTCACTGAGGGCGAATTTTCCTTTCTTGATGCGCCGGTGAAACAGGGTTGCCAAGACACTCAAATGAGCCCCTGAGTTGATTTACCTGCGGGCTGGGAGTCCTTAGACTCCTAGGTTTGATGGCCGTGTGCCGCCGTCTGTTTGCACCAATCCGTGTCACGCCAGGCATCGCAATGACGAAGCCGGTCCAAAGGAGTCTTGCATGGCCCTGTCACCCCAAAGCCGCGAAGCGGCGGCGCTGACGCCGGAAGATCGCGGCGACCTGCGTCTGGCAATTGATGCGGCTTACCGGACGCCTGAGCCGGATTGTGTGCCGGTGTTGGTGGCGGCGGCCCGGACAGACGCCAAATTGGGTGCGCAGATTCATACGCTGGCTCGCAAGTTAGTTGTCGGCCTGCGCGAGAAGCGCACCCGCTCCAGCGGCGTGGATGCGCTGATGAAGGAGTTCTCGCTCTCCAGTCAGGAGGGCGTGGCCTTGATGTGTCTGGCCGAAGCATTGCTGCGCGTGCCCGATCGCGCCACCGCCGACAAGCTGATTCGCGACAAGATCGCCCGTGGCGACTGGCGTGCACACATTGGCCAAAGCCCGTCCCTGTTCGTCAATGCCGCCACCTGGGGGCTCCTGGTAACCGGGCGCTTGGTGTCCACAAATAGCGACAAGCGGCTCGGCGCGGCGCTGAATCGGATCGTTGCCCGCGGCGGTGAGCCGTTGATTCGCAAGGGCATGGATCTGGCGATGCGCATGCTCGGCGAGCAGTTTGTGACCGGGCAGGATATCGACGAAGCGATCACCCGCGCCAAGGCCTGCGAGAAGCGTGGCTATCGCTACTCCTTCGACATGCTGGGCGAAGCGGCCACGACCGCCGCCGACGCAGAGCGATACACCCGTGATTATGAGAACGCCATCCACGCGATCGGCCAGGACGCCGGTCAGCGTGGGGTGGTGGACGGCAATGGTATTTCGGTCAAGCTCTCGGCCTTGCACCCGCGCTATGTGTGGTCCCAGCGTGATCGCTTCATGCGCGAACTGTTGCCGCGCCTGAAAGCCCTGTGCCTGCTGGCCAAGGGCTACAACATCGGTCTCAATATCGACGCCGAAGAGGCCGACCGCCTCGACGCCTCGCTCGATCTGCTCGAAGCCCTCGCGCTCGACCCCGATCTGGCCGGCTGGGACGGGATCGGGTTTGTGGTGCAGGCCTACCAGAAGCGCGCGCCCGCCGTGCTCGACTTCATCATTGATCTGGCCCGCCGCAGTGGTCACCGCTTGATGATCCGTCTGGTCAAAGGCGCCTATTGGGATAGCGAGATCAAGCGTGCACAGATTGATGGGCTGCCAGGTTACCCGGTGTATACCCGCAAGGCTTACACCGATGTGTCTTACCTGGCGTGTTCCCGCAAGCTGCTGGCGGCGCGAGATGCGGTGTATCCGCAATTTGCCACCCACAATGCGCACACGCTGGCGGCGGTGTATCACATGGCCGAAGGCAACTACCACGTTGGCGACTACGAGTTCCAGTGCCTGCACGGCATGGGCGAGACCCTGTATGACCAGGTAGTTGGTGCTGGCAAAATGGGCCGCTTGGTGCGCATTTACGCGCCGGTCGGCAGCCATGAAACGCTGCTCGCCTACCTGGTGCGACGTCTGCTTGAGAACGGCGCCAACTCCAGCTTTGTGAACCGAATCGTGGATGAGAACGTGCCGGTCGACGAGTTGATCGCCGACCCGATCGAGGTTGCCGCGCGTTTGGCCGGCGCGCCGCATCCGGCGATTGCGCTGCCGCGTGACCTGTATGGCGCCGCGCGTGCGAATTCGATGGGGTTCGACCTCTCCAGCGAGTCGGTTCGCGCGCGCCTGGCCGTGGCGCTAGAGGTGTCGCGTGCCACGCCCGTGCATGTGCAGCCCATGGTGGTCGGTGCGACAGCGGGTGGCCCCTCGCTGGATGTCACCAACCCGGCGCGCCGCGATGACGTGGTCGGCACGGTCATTGAAGCAGATGCCGTCACGGTCCAGGCCGCGCTGGCTGCTGCTGCCGAAGTCGCGCCCGAATGGGCCGCCATCCCGGCCCCACAGCGTGCCGCTATGCTGTTTGCTGCCGCCGATGCCATGGAGGCCGGCGCCCCTGAACTGATCGCACTGATCGTTCGTGAGGCGGGCAAGACCTACGCCAACGCGATCTCCGAAATTCGCGAGGCGGTCGACTTTTGCCGCTACTACGCTCGCCAGGCGGCCGACCATTTCGATCCAGTGGCGCATCCGCCGCTCGGCCCGGTGGTGTGCATCAGCCCATGGAATTTTCCGCTGGCTATCTTCACCGGTCAGGTGGCCGCGGCCTTGGCCGCCGGCAACCCGGTGTTGGCCAAACCGGCTGAGCAAACCCCTTTGATTGCGGCGCAGGCGGTGGCATTGTTGCACGCCGCTGGCGTCCCGTTGGCGGCCTTGCAGTTTTTGCCGGGCACCGGCGAAGTGGTTGGTGCTGGCCTGGTGGCTGATTCACGCACCAGCGGCGTGATGTTCACCGGCTCGACCGAGGTCGCGCGTCTGATTCAACGCACACTGGCCCAGCGTGGCGGCGACATTCCACTCATCGCCGAGACCGGCGGTCAGAACGCCTTGATCGTCGATTCAACCGCCTTGCCGGAGCAGGTCGTGGCCGACGTGATCGCCTCAAGCTACGATTCCGCCGGGCAGCGCTGCTCGGCGCTGCGTGTGCTGTGCCTGCAAGATGAAATCTATGATCGCACCCTGAGCATGCTCAAGGGGGCGGTGGCCGAACTGCGCATCGGCTCGCCGGAGGATGTGCGCAATGACGTTGGCCCGGTCATCGACGCCGCAGCGCGCGACCAGCTCGAAGCCCATGTGGCGTCGATGCGTGATCGTTACGAATGCTCGGCCATGCCCTTGCCTGAGGCCTGCGCCACCGGCACCTTCATGGCGCCAACGCTCATCGAGATCACCTCGCTGGCCAGTCTCAAGCGCGAGGTGTTTGGTCCGGTGCTGCATGTGCTGCGCTATCGCGCGCAGGATCTCGGTGTGCTGGTCGATGCGATCAACGACACTGGTTATGGCCTGACGCTGGGGGTGCACTCCCGCATTGACGAGACGATCGCCTTTGTCGCCGGTCGGGCACATGTCGGCAACATCTATATCAACCGCAACATCATCGGCGCGGTGGTTGGCGTGCAGCCCTTCGGCGGCGAGGGGCTGTCGGGCACCGGTCCGAAGGCGGGCGGGCCCTTGTATCTGCATCGGCTGGTGCGCGGTGCCGCTGCGCCGCACGATGCCGCCGTGCTGGCGCCTGTCGCCGATCCGGTGCTGACGGCGTTTGCCGAGTGGCTGGACGGCCCGGCGCGGGCGTTCGTCAGCGGCGATGAGGTGGTTCTGCTTCTCGACCATTTCGACGCTTACCGTCAAGCCAGCATGGCCGGGCGCGAGCTGGTGATGACCGGCCCGACCGGCGAAGACAACCGGATGCGTTTCCTGCCGCGCACGCAACTGGCCGGCGTGGCCGAGACCAACGCCGCCTGGCTGCATCAGATTGCCGCCACGCTGGCCACGGGCAGCCGGATTGCGCTGGCCGCGCGGCCGGGGCTGGAGACGATGGTCAACGCTTTGCCCGCGCCGGTGCGCGAGCGGGTGAGTGTGGTGGCCGATGTCATGGCCGCGCCTTTCGAGGTGCTGCTGTTCGATGGCGACGCGGCGCCCGCCGACGACCTGCGTCGTCAGTTGGCGGATCGGCCGGGTCCCATCGTGTCGTTGCTGTGCCCGTCGATTGCCTACGATCTGACCCGGTTGGTGATTGAGCGTACCGTAAGCATCAACACCGCCGCCGCGGGCGGCAATGCCAGCTTGATGGCAATTTCCAATTGATATGCGTCAGCGATATGCTGACTGTTGCGCGCGAATGCACGGGCTGTCATGGCCCGGAACTGGGGCATGGCCCAAGCATCCATGATGAGACGGAAGGGCGCCAACACGGCGCCACTGGCCGTTTGTACTGAACCACGACAAAACAAGGAGACGACCCCGTGGAACGTAGAATGATGATCAAACTGTCGGCGCTGGCAGTTGCAGCAGCCCTGGTCAGTGCCTGCGGCAAGGAAGAGGCCAAGGCGCCGGCCACTGCTGCAGCGCCGGCCGCACCGGCCCCGGTCGCTGAGATGGTCGTGAAGCTCGGCTTTGCTGCACCGCTGACCGGCCCGCAAGCGCACTACGGCAAGGAGATGCAGAACGGCGTGGTGCTGGCGGTGGACGAGGCCAACGCGAGCAAACCCATGTTCGGCGACAAGCCGGTGCGTTTTGAGCTGATGTCCGAAGACGACATGGCCGACCCGAAAACCGGCACCTCCGTGGCTCAGAAGCTGGTCGACGAAGGCATCAACGGCATGATCGGTCACTTCAACTCGGGCACCTCGATCCCCGCATCCAAGGTCTATTCAGACGCAGGCATCCCGCAGATCGCCATGGCGACCTCGCCGGTGTATACCGCTCAGGGCTACAAGACCACCTTCCGCGCCATGACCTCCGATACCCAGCAGGGCTCGGTGGCTGGCAAGTTTGCGGTTGAAAAGCTGCAGGCCAAGAAAGTCGCCATCATCGATGACCGTACCGCCTATGGTCAGGGTCTGGCCGACGAGTTCGAAAAAGCTGTCAAGGCCGCCGGTGGTGAGATCGTCAAACGCGAATTCACCAACGATAAGGCAACGGACTTCACTGCTATCCTGACCAACATCAAAGGCACTGCGCCCGACCTCATTTACTACGGCGGTGCGGACGCGCAGGCCGGCCCGATGGTCAAGCAGATCAAGCAGCTGGGTATCGACGCCAAGTTCATGGGCGGCGAGATGGTCAAATCGCCGACCTTCGTGAGCCTTGGTGGTGATGCTGCCGAAGGCGCCATTGCCTCGCTGGCCGGTGTGCCGCTTGAGCAAATGCCGGGTGGCACCGACTACGCCGCGCGTTACAAGGCCAAGTTCAATTCGGATGTGGAAATTTATTCTCCCTACGCCTATGACGCGACCCGCGCCATGGTTGAGGCCATGAAGCAGGCCGGATCGGCCGAGCCGAGTGCCTATCTGCCGAAGCTGGCGGCGATTCAGTTTACGGGTATCACCTCCAGCAATATTGCGTACGACGAAAAGGGCGACCTCAAGTCTGGCGGTATCACGCTGTATCAGGTGAAAGGCGGTGAATGGACGGTGATGGAAACGGTGCAGTAAGACCGGGACTGCTCCCTGTAAAGAGGCGGCCTTCGGGCCGCTTTTTTGCGTCAGTCCGTTGCAATTGAGGCGACGCTCTACAATGGCGCCATGAACACAATTTTTCGATCCGCGTGTCGCTGGGTGGTTGGGCTTTGCGGGTGTTTCGCCACCGCCAGCTACGCTGCCGCGCCCATTGCGCTGGATGCGCCGGAGGCCGTCCGTGACCTGTTAATGACCCATTTGAGCACGCTGCGCGAAGATGCCTTGCCGGATGCTGCTGATGACCGCGAGCGGCAAGCGCTGATTCGCCGTACCCGCAAAGAGATTGACGCCTTGCTGGCCACCGAGGGCTATTTCACCCCGACCGTATCGCGTGTGGGCGACGGCCGCTCGCCGATGGAAGTTAAGGTGACGCTTGGAGCGCGCGCTGAAATCGCGGCGGTGGATATCATTTTTTCGGGAACGCTTGCTGATCCACGTCATGCCGATCGACGAGATCAACTCAAACAATCGTGGCAGTTGCCGGTCGGGGCCGCGTTTCGGCAGGCGGACTGGGATGGCGCCAAAGGGCATTTGCTGGATGCGGTCGCGTATCGCGACTTTGCCGCCGCCCGTCTGGTGAAGACGCGCGCCGAGGTGGATCCAGAGACGGCGCGGGTACGACTGGCGGTGACGATCGATTCGGGCCCGGCCTTTACCATGGGGCAGCTCAATATCGAGGGGCTTCAGGACTATCCCGCCGATCTGGTGTCTCGCTACAACCTGATCGAGCCGGGCGACCCCTATGATCTGGATCGCCTGCTCGAATTTCAGCGCGTGCTGCAGTCAACCGCCTATTTCTCGTCGGTAGTCGTCAATGTCGCCACGCGAGATGTAGCGCCCGATCAGGTGCCGATCCATGTCGGTGTTGTCGAGGCGCCGCCCAAACGGGTTGGCTTGGGTGTCGGCTTCAGTAGTAACAATGGTTACCGTACGGAGGCGTCCTATCGCAATGCGAACCTCCTCGGCCGGGGATGGATTCTGACCACGGGTGTACGCCTGCAACAACGTCACCAGCTGGCCTACGCCGATGTGTTTCTCCCGCCCGAGCGGGGCGGGCGCCAGGACAGCTTCGGCGCCTTGTCAGAGCGTAGCGATACCCAGGGCCTGAAAATCACCAACAGCGCCATCGGCATTGCGCGCAAACACCAGCGCGACGACATCGAAACCCATCTCGCGCTCAAGCTCCAGCGTGAAACCTATGCGCCCGAAGGCGTTGAGGAGTCGAACCGCAAGGCGCTGTCACTCAACTGGACATGGACCTGGCGCAAAGTCGACAACCTGCTCGATCCGCGCGAAGGTTTTGTCGTGAGTGGACAGATCGGCGGCGGTGCCAAGGCCGCCTTGTCTGACCAGAATTTTCTCCGCCTGGCGGGCAGGCTTGTGCGCTATCAACCGGTGGGTGAGCGGGACGTGTTCATCCTGCGGGCCGATGGTGGCATGACGCTGGCGCCAAGTCGCGAAGGTATTCCGCAGGACTTCCTGTTTCGTACCGGCGGAGCCCAGAGTGTGCGGGGCTATGCCTATCAAAGCCTGGGTGTGGCCGAGGGGAGTGCCACGGTGGGTGGGCGCTATATGGCAGCGGTGAGCGCCGAATACGTCCATTGGCTGGACAACGCGTGGGGTATCGCGGGCTTTGTGGATGCGGGCAATGCGACCGATGAGCGACCGACGTTTCGCTTCAAGACCGGCTATGGCCTTGGCGCACGCTGGCGCAGCCCGGCGGGGCCGCTGGCCGTCGATCTGGCCTATGGGCATGACGACCGGACGGTGCGTCTGCATTTTGCGATTGCCGTGGCGTTCTGAGCGCAAGGGGTGCCGAAACATGGATTGTGTGGTGATGTTGCGCAAAAGCAACAAACATCGCTGAGATCGGGCGGTATTTAGTCAGGGTGCTTGCGGCAAGACGCGAAGGTTTGCAAAATTGCCACAACTTCTCGGCTTGAGAGGTCAGTCGGGCCCGGGCCACCCCCGGGATTCAACTACACAATCTTAGGAGAAATCCATGCAGAAGAAACTGATCGCCCTGGCCATCGCCGGCATGATCGCCGCTCCGGCCTTCGCTCAGTCCAACGTTACCGTTTACGGCATCATCGACACCTTCGTTGGTGTTGGTAAAGCTGGTGACGCCAAGTTCTCGGGCGTTGCTAACGGCGTGCTGAACGGCCCGCGCATCGGCTTCAAGGGCGAAGAAGACCTGGGTAACGGCCTGAAGGCCAAGTTCGTGCTGGAGCAGGGCTTCAACTCCGACGACGCTTCCCCGGCTTCCTCCAAAGAATTCCACCGTCAAGCTTGGGTTGGTCTGGAAGGCGGCTTCGGTTTCATCGGTCTGGGTCGTCAGTACTCGCCGGGTTACTATGCTTTCCGCAATGACGCCGTCGCCGCTGGTGCCCTGGATCCCGCAGCCATTCTGACGGGCGGTGGTCTTCAGGTCGACGCCGGTTCGGACGCTCGCTGGGACAACTCGGTCAACTACCAGTCGAAGAAATTCGGTGGTTTCAGCGGCCAGGTGATCTATAGCTTCGGTTCGACCGAAGCTGACGACAAGGCAAAGAACCCGAACCGCAACACCGATGACAAAGTCGGTCTGGGCCTGAACTACGCCAACGGCCCGCTGAACGTTGATTACATCTACATCAACGCTGGCGATTCGACCCTTGGCGACGACCACAAAGAGCACTACCTCGGTGCTGCTTACGACTTCGGCGGCTTCAAGCTGGTCGGTTCCTACCAGACCGCTAGCGTCGATGCGAATGACAGCGACGTGAAGGTGTATCAGATCGGCGGTATCGTTCCGGTCGGCATGGGCAACATCCACGTTGCTTACGGTGCCCGCAACGAAGATGCGCAGGATTCGGACAGCCGTTCGTTCACCGTGGCCTACACCCACAACCTGTCGAAGCGCACCATCGCTTACGTCGGTGTGAACCGCACCACGAACGACGACAACGTCGGTCTGGGCGCGCTGGCCAAGCAAGATGGCAAGAGCTCCAACGCTCTGGGCCTTGGCATCCGTCACGCTTTCTAATCGATTCGTCGATCTGAAAGTTGAAAAAGGCACCTTCGGGTGCCTTTTTCTTTACAAGCGCCGCGCTATGCGGCGCTTTGTTTTGGTGCTTTCAGTTCAGTTTCTTCAAATACTCCTTGGTGAACAGCTTGTCCGGTAGCGGGCGTGGGTTCATGGCGCTGTAACTCATGGTGGATACGTTGCCCGCCTTGAGCGCGTCGGTCATGACGAGGCGAGTGGGGCGAACAGCGCCGGCCATTTCCTTGTAGTCCATGTACTCACAAGTTTTCAGCAATCGGCCGGAAATGGCGTAGAACGCGGCTTTGATCGGGCGTGTCGTGGCGGTGTCAATCCAGTACTCAACTTTGGCGTAGGTTACTCCCTCGTCCACGGCGGTCAGTTCCAGCACGTGGGCTGGTTTCCCGTCGATGGCTTCTTCTCTCAAGTATTTTGCGGTGTAGTCCCCGGTAAAGTTGGCGCGCGCGAGATCGCCGTTGGCGACCTGGCCGGTGAGGCGTTGCGCCAGGGACAGGCGGACGGGCTGGGAGACGGACGGCATGAAAATCCACAAATCCCGATGTTTCATGAGCAGGATCTGTCCGCGCTCGCTGGACGGTTCCATCGTCAGGACGACCGTATCTTCGCGCCCTTTTGAGAGTACGCGGTAGCGGTGATGGTCGGCCGGCTCGCCTTCGTTTTGTCGGCTTTCGATGTCAATGTCGACCTGGAAGCTTTCCTGTGGAAAGCGGATGGCGTCGGTGCTGGCGAGCAGCGCGCTGGCATCGGGCGTATCGGCGGCCGGCGTCAATCCACTGAGGGGCAAGAGCGCCGATAAAACGGCGATGCGCAGGACCGTGCGACGAAGTCGAAATGGCTGTGTCATGAGTGCTATCCTTGTGGCAGTGTCACTTCTATTACGGCAACGAAATGGCGATAGTTCAGGTCGAAAATGTCTCCAAGCGTTATCGCTTGGGCGATCAAACGGTGACGGCGCTTCGCGACGTGACCTTGTCCATTGAGCCTGGCGTTTTTCTGGCCATCGCCGGGCCGTCTGGAAGCGGCAAGTCGACAGTACTGAATATTATCGGTTGCATCGACACCCCTTCGAGTGGTCGGGTGCTGATCAATGGTCAGGATGTGTCCGGCAAGAGCCCCGATGATCTGGCGGATCTGCGTGCGCGCACGATCGGTTTCATTTTCCAGACCTTCAATTTGATGCCCGTGCTGTCGGCGGAAGAGAATGTGGAATACCCGCTGCTGCAGTTTCCCGAACTCTCCAAGGCTGAGCGGCAGGAGCGGGTAAAGCATTACCTGTCCATGGTGGGCTTGCGCAAGTATGCGCCTCATCGGCCGAACCAGCTCTCTGGTGGGCAGCGACAGCGCGTGGCCATTGCGCGGGCGTTGGCGACGCATTCGAAGATTGTCTTGGCCGACGAGCCGACCGCGAACCTGGATCGAAAAACGGGCGAGAGCATTCTGAAGTTGATGAAGCAGATCAACAGGGAGTCTGGAACCACGTTCGTGTTTTCGACCCACGATCGACGCGTGATGAACATGGCGGACCGCTTGGTTCGTATTGAAGATGGTGAAATCAAGGCGCTGGGGATGCGACAGTCCGATGGATGGATGTTTGTCCAGGACCGCCGGGCGCAAGATGAAGAAGATCCGGAAATCTAGGGAGATGTTGATGAATCGATGGCGTTTGGGGGTTGGCCTTGGCCTGGTGGCGATGACTGGCTGTGTGCTTGCTGCGGGCGATCTGGATGATTTGCTGGATGTGGCCAAGCCGGCTGACAGCGGTGTCGGTTTGCACGGGTTTGCCGAGTTCTCGGCCGCTCGGGCGTACAACTCGCCGTCGTATTGGTCCAAGTTGCGTGGGCGCTTGAACCTTGAGAGCAGTGGTCGCTTGAGCGAGAAGGTGAAGTGGAAGCTCTCCGGGCGATTTGATGCGGATGCTGCACCGGATATCGAGTCGGATGTCTATTCGTCTGATGTGCGTCGGGATCGGCGCAGCGAAGCGACGATTCGAGAGGCGTATCTCGATATATCAGCGGGCAACTGGGACTATCGGCTAGGGCGGCAGCATATTGTTTGGGGTGAGATGGTCGGTCTGTTCTTTGCCGACGTCGTGTCTGCGCGTGATACCCGCGAGTTTTTTCTGCCCGAATTCGATCAGATGCGGATTCCGCAGTGGGCTGCGCGCGCCGAGTACTTCGGTGATGGCTGGCATGGTGAGTTGCTGTGGATACCGGTCGCCAGTGTCGACAACATCGGAAAGCCGGGTGGCGAGTTTTACCCGTTTGCCGCTGATGGTGCCCGTTTCGAGGGCGAAGATCGACCTGATCAGCGGCTAGGCAACATGAACTGGGGTACTCGTTTGTCGGCATTGATCAGTGGTTGGGATGTCTCTGGCTTTTTTTATCGGAGCACGGATACCGCGCCGACGTTTTATCGGACGTCGGTCGCACCGTTGACTTTCGAAGCGCGCCACGACCGTATCAATCAGATCGGTGCTACGTTTTCCAAGGATATGGGGCGTTTCGTGCTCAAGGGTGAGGCTGTTCACACCGCCGGGCGCCAGTTCAATACGACCGACTTTACGGCGCCGAATGGCCTGGTGGCATCCGATACGCTGGATTATGTTGTCGGGGTGGATGTGCCGATCGGGCAGGTGTGGCGTGTGAACACCCAATACTACGCGCGACGTTATTTGAACCATCGCGAAGGTTTGGTATGGGACAAGAGCGAGGAGGGCGCGACGCTTCTGGTGAATCGTCAGTTTGGTGACGATTTGGAGGCTGAGGTGCTGCTCGTGTCGAGTCTGAATGGTGGCGGCTATATGCTGCGACCAAAAGTCGTGTGGCAGATGGATGCCAACTGGCGCGGTACGGCGGGACTCGACGTGTTTGGTGGTCCGGAGCTGGGGGTATTCGGTCGATTCGACCGCAGTGACCGTGCGTATGTCGAGGTGCGGCGGGCGTTCTGAGTTGTGCTAAAGGGCAACCAGCGAAGGATCGGCCTGCAAGCGCTTGAGCAGGCCGCGTTGCTCGTTCTCGTTGAAAAAATAGGAGTAGAGGCTTCGGGCGCCGGTGTCGGGGCGTCCGGCGCAGCGCCCGACTTGTTCATCGACGTAGCTGAGCGGAAGGTGCAGGAGTACCGCCGGCGCGTTGACGCGGGGGCAGATGCGCTCTTCTCCGGCGATCCGGAAGCCGAGCATGCGTCGATAGAACGCTACGTGCCGAGGATTGACCTCGATGAACAAGTCAGTCTTGTTGTGGATCAAACGGCCGAAAAGGTAGGCCAGATGAAAAATCGAGGCGAGGACTTCTTTTGAGTTGAAGGCTGGGTCAATGGCGAGTCGCGTCAGCTCGCACACCTTGGCGCCGTCCTGTCGCGCGGCGCTGATTTCTTTTGAGTACAACTCATCTGCGAGCAGGCCTTCGTCGGAATCGAGCTTCAAGGTCAGGGTGCCAAACATGGTGGTGCCGCGCGAGGCGATCAGCGTCAATTGATTTGGCTGATCGTCAATGCGCGATGGGGCATGCGTGAGCAGGCCGCGCCATGCGTACATTCGCTGAATCAGCATGCTGACATTACTGCGTTGCCCATCGGCGCCATTGCCCAGCCTGATCTGAAAATCACTGCGCGACAGGACGAACTCGCGGCTGTCCCGATCGTCGGTTGAGGGGATGCCAAGCGAATGGAGAGCGCCTGAATCGTTTGTCACGTCTCTTCGAGGAATAGCGTGATAAGCTCCTTGCAACCTCGGGTTGTTGGACTGACTTGCTTCGAATGTACTCACTTGGTGACCCTCTGATGACCGATCAGTTGCAGCGGAATGTGTCATGCCAGGTCGCAGTGCGCTCGGTCAAATAATGCCAATGGACTGCGCTGCACTGCGTGTATTGCATCGTACTTTAGTCATTCTTGCGGGGGAAGGCTGTAAGCGTTTGTGTAATTGTTCCTTTTGGACCGTGCCCGGCGTCGCTAGGATTCCGATGGAATGTCGGAAGCCACTGCCGACACAATGACATTGGAGGGGTAGGAAATGAAGCTCATGCGAACCGTGCTGGGGCTGGTCAGTGTTGCTCTCGCTTCGCTTGTAATGCTGTCGGGGTGTGCCAGCAACAGTTTTCCGCCAGCGCCCGCTGTGGCGGCTGATTCGGAATACAGCTATGTGATCGGACCGGGTGATACGGTCAATATCGTGGTGTGGCGCAATCCGGAATTGTCGATGTCCGTCCCGGTGCGTCCGGACGGAAAAATCA
Organism: Zoogloeaceae bacterium G21618-S1; assembly: GCA_027214125.1. Lineage (GTDB taxonomy): Bacteria > Pseudomonadota > Gammaproteobacteria > Burkholderiales > Rhodocyclaceae > Nitrogeniibacter. Next base: position 337,909 of record JAPWHF010000002.1, on the reverse strand, counting down.
CCACGCCGCTGGTTGAAGACCTGCAGGCGATGGGAAAAGATGCCAGCACGCTCGGGCGGGATATCGAGAAGGCGCTGGAGAAGTACATCCGCGAGCCGGTCGTGACGGTCATCGTGACCAGTTTTGTCGGCCCGTATAGCGAGCAGATTCGCGTGGTTGGCGAAGCCGCCAAGCCGATGGTTTTGCCGTATCGTCAGAAAATGACCGCACTGGACGTGATGATTGCAGTGGGCGGCATGACCGAGTTTGCTGATGGCAACAAGGCGTCGATCCTGCGCACTGGCGAGGGAAACAAGCAGTACAGCGTCCGCTTGTCGGATTTGCTCAAGCGCGGTGATGTCTCGGCCAATGTCGAGATGCGTCCCGGCGATGTTCTGATCATTCCGCAAAGCTGGTTCTGATCCCCGTCCCGAACTGACCGGCTGCCACCACGGCGGCCGGCGTACACAGAAGCAGAATTGAATCTATGGAAGACGTCCTTCGACAACTCGTCGCGTATCTGCGCGCCATGTGGCTATATCGCTGGTGGGGTCTGGCTGCGGCCTGGCTGGTCGGCGCCATTGCCGCCGGTGCCATCTATATGCTGCCTGATCGCTATGAATCCTCGGCACGGATCTTCGTTGATACGCAGTCGGTGCTGAAGCCCCTGATGTCGGGCTTGGCGGTTCAGCCGAACGTGGATCAGCAGATCACCATTCTCTCGCGGACCTTGATCAGTCGCCCAAACATCGAGAAGCTGATCCGGATGGCGGATCTCGACTTGACGGTCAAGACCAACAAGCAGCGCGAAGAATTGATCGTCGAGCTGAACAAGACACTTCAAATCAAGGGCACCGGGCGGGACAACCTCTTCACGCTGTCGTATGAAGATACGCAGCCCGAGCGCGCCAAGCGTGTTGTTCAGTCCCTGGTCTCGATATTTGTGGAATCGGGCCTCGGGGACAAGCGCAAGGACACGGATTCGGCCCGCCGATTCATCGAGGAACAGATCAAGACCTATGAGCAACGGTTGGACGAAGCTGAAAACCGGCTCAAGGATTTCAAGATCAAGAACATGCATTTGATGGGCAGCGGCAAGGATTACCTCACCCAGGTGGGGGAGGTTGCTGGCCAGTTGGCGGCGGCGCGTCTTGCGTTGCGAGAAGCCGAGAATTCTCGAGATGCGCTGCAGCGCCAGCTCACTGGCGAGGAGCCGGTCCTTCTGCCGGAAAACACCGTCGAGCGCAAGGTGTCGATTCCCGAGATAGATGGTCGTATTGATGCGTTGGAGAAGAATCTGGACGGTTTGCTCCAGCGGTACACCGAGGCACATCCGGACGTGGTGGGGACTCGCCGGATCATTGAGCAACTGAAAGAGCAGAAAAAGGTGGAAGTGGCTGCTCGCCGCAACGAAGGTGGCGGTTATGGGGACGTGAACTCCAACCCGGTCTATCAGCAAATGAAGCTCGCGCTGGCCGATGCTGCCGCCAATGTCGCGTCGCTCAGAGCGCGGGTGGCCGAGTTTGAAGGCCGCCAGGCGCGCTTGCAGGAATCAGCCAAGCTGCTACCGCAGATTGAGGCTGAATTGGCCCAGTTGAACCGGGATTACGAGATCAACAAGAAAAACTATGAAACGCTGGTGAGTCGCCGCGAGTCGGCCAACATGTCAGTGGAGATGGAGTCGTCGTCGGGTATGGCGGAGTTCCGCCTGATCGATCCGCCGAGCGTACCGCTCAAGCCGTCTGCGCCCAACCGCATTCTGTTGATGCCACTGGGTGGGGGCGCCGCGCTGCTGTTTGGCCTGGCATTCACGTTCATCCTCAGTCAGATGCGGCCGACATTCCTGGATGGGCGGAATTTGCGCGAAGTCACCGGATTGCCTTTGCTCGGCACGGTCAGCGCGACGGCCGATCCGGTGCGCAAGCGGCGGCGGCAGCGCCTCAATCTGGCCTTTTTGGGCGGTGTTGGGGGCTATGTCGGTGCGTTTGGCGTGCTGACGGCGGCAATCGCCATGCTGAAACTTTCGTGAAGGTCGTGACATGAGTCTTATTGAAAAAGCCGTCGAACGGCTCGGGCAGTTGAAGCAAGCAGGGCAAGATGCGCCAGTGATTACACCGGCTCCCGCTCCCGCACAAGCTGCAGTTGTTGATGCGGTTGCACCGATAGAGCGCTCGCGGGTGGAAATTCATGCCCCGGAGGCGGAGCCGGTCAGTCGGGCTGTGCATATTGATCTCGAGCGGCTTGCCCACATGGGTTTTGTAACGCCGGATCAGCAGCGCACATCGATCTCAGAAGAATATCGGGTGATCAAGCGTCCTTTGCTCCGCAATGCGTCCTCAATGCGAGGCACCAGTCGTGTGGCACAGGGGAACCTCATCATGGTGACCAGCGCGTTGCCGGGCGAGGGCAAGAGTTTTACCGCGTTGAACCTGGCCATGAGTATGGCGATGGAACTCGATCACTCGGTGTTGTTGGTGGATGCGGATGTCTCGAAACCCTCGATTCTCAAGCAGATGGGATTGCCGCCAGAGCGCGGCTTGATGGATGTGCTGGTGGATGGCACGCTTGATCTGCCGGACGTCATTCTGCGGACCAACATCGAGAAGCTTCGCATTCTGCCGGCGGGCACGGCCACGCAGCGGGCCACTGAACTGCTTGCCAGCGAAGGGATGAATCGTTTGCTGGACGAGATGGCCAGCCGTTATCCCGACCGGATCATCGTTTTTGATTCGCCGCCTTTGCTGGTGACCACCGAGTCGCGCGTGCTGGCGACGCACATGGGGCAGATCGTGGTGGTTGTCGAGGCTGAGCGTACGACGCATGCAGCGCTGAAACAGGCCTTGGCGACGATTGAGGCGTGTCCGATCAAAATGATGCTGTTGAATAAATCGACCGTCCAAGGGCCGGGGGGCTATTACGGATATGGCTACGGATATGGGCAAGAACCGGAAGATGACAAAGCAGCCTGATTGTCGCTGCGTGGCGAAACGAATCGTTACGCTGCTGGCGTGTACGCTGGCGGGGGGCGCGTGGGCGCAGTCGGTGGTACAAATCACGCCGAGTGTGAACACGCGGGCGACGTTCACTGACAATGTCGACGCGTCGGCCGACGGGAAGAGTGATTTCCTGTTCGAGGTGTCGCCGGCCATCAGCGTGCGGCGGGCCTCCGGCCGGATCAACGGCAATCTGGATGCGTCCTTGCGTAACGTGCTCTACGCCAACTCAGATGATCGCAACTCGACCTTTCTGGCCTTGCGTGGCCGGGGAGAGATCGAAGCTATCGAGCAGTTGCTGTTTGTCGACGTCGGTGCTTCTGTCAGCCGGACAAACCAGTCGCTCTTCAGCGGGCGTTCCGGCGACGACCCCTTGAATACCAGCGAGGACAACGAGGTGCGTTCCTTCAATCTGGGGCCACGTCTCGAATTCGCATTCGGAAATTCCGCCAAAGGGCGATTGGGCTATAAAAGCCATTGGCTCAGCGGTGGTAGCGGTACGGTGAGCAACCGTCGAACCGATACCTTTTCAGGAGCACTGCAGGATGGCGAAGCGTTTGGTCCGCTCGGCTGGTCGGCGTCCTACGACAAGGTCGATACGCACTATAGCGAAGGGGATACCGAAGCGTCTCGTCAGAACGGCCGGGTGGGTTTGAGCTATACCGTTACGCCTCAGTTCATTCTCCGCGCGTCGGTCGGCCGCGAGTCAAACAACTACAATGCCGGCCGTACCGAAGAGGGCAGCACGCACGGCGTTGGCTTTGACTGGTACCCGACCACCCGGACCTCGGTTACGGCCTTTACAGAGAAGCGGCTGTTCGGACGCGGATACGATGTCAAAGTGTCGCATCGTGGTCCCCGCAGTAGTTGGCGATTGAGCTATGTGCGCGACTACACTTCGGCTGAAGAATTGGTGTCGGAGTCGCTTGAGGACTACTACTACCGCCTGATTTACGACAGCCTGGCGACTCAGTTCCCGAATCCGGTCCAGCGTGATGCGGCGACTCGTGCGCTGTTGGCTCAGTCGGGTATTACGGGTTCCGGTTTGCAGTTGGGCTTTATCACCAATGCGCAGTATGTCAGCCGCAATCTTCGGGGGGATTTCACCTTGTCGGGCGTGCGCAATTCGCTGACGTTCTCGGTTTTCCGCACCGAGCGCAGCCGGGTCGCCCAGAACCTCGTTGTTTCGTCGACGGATGATTTCTTCAACAACGACCAGATTCGCGACAGCGGCGTGATCGTGTCACTGAATCACAAGTTGTCGGCGTTTTCGACGCTTACTGCGTCGGTGGGGCGCAACAACGTGCAAGCGACCACGCAAGACAGCAAGCGAACGACATTCAACCTTGGTGTGTCCAGCAAACTCGGTCCAAAATCGACCGGGGGGCTGATCTATCGTCATCAGAAGTCTGACGGTAGTACTTCTTACACCGAAAACGCGCTGACAGCGACGCTGGGCGTACGGTTCTAAATCATGTATGAGAATTTCTACCGGCTGAGCGGGAAACCGTTTCAGCTCAATCCTGACCCCGCCTTCTTTTACGGCAGCCGCGGCCACCGCCGCGCCATGGCCTATCTGGAATATGGTCTGCATCAGAACGAAGGCTTTATCGTTATCACCGGCGAGATCGGTGCTGGCAAGACCACCTTGGTGCGCAGCCTGCTGCAAAAGCTCGATTCGAACAAAGTGGTGGCGGCGCAGTTGGTCAGCACGCAAATCGACGCGAACGACATTCTGCAATTGGTGGCGGCCGCTTTTGGGGTGCCAAGCAAGGGCCTCGACAAGGCTGGCTTGCTGCTCGCGATCGAGACTTTCCTTGTGTCAGTGACGGCGGCTGGCAAGCGGGCACTGTTGATTGTTGATGAGGCGCAGAACCTGACGCCGCGTGCGGTCGAAGAGCTTCGCATGCTGTCCAATTTTCAGCTCGAAGAGCATGCGCTGCTTCAGAGCTTTCTGGTGGGGCAGCCGGAATTTCGCGACATCATGCAGAGTCCGGAGATGCAGCAGCTTCGCCAGCGGGTGATTGCGTCCTACCATCTCGGTCCGCTGGACATGGAAGAAACCCGGGCGTATGTCGAGCACCGCTTGAAGCATGTCGGCTGGAAAGACGACCCGCATTTCGATGATGCGATTTTTCCCTCGATTTTTCGGGCATCGGGCGGCGTGCCCCGCCGAATCAATACCTTGTGCGACCGGCTGATGCTGGCGGGTTTCCTGCTCGAGAAACGCTCGCTGGGTGAGTCCGAGGTGGACGAAGTCCTGGCTGAAATGAAAGAAGAGCAGCGCAGTGGCCGGGGCAGCGGCACGGCGCGACTCGCGCCGCTGTCCAGCGTTGCCGCACCGGCTGCGCTGCCTTCGTTTGATATGGACAAGCTGAACGTCGATCCGGCGGTCGCCCAGCAGTTCGCCCAACTGGCGGCCGGGTTTGATGCCGCACGAATCGAGGCGCGTCTGGCGCAACTGGAGCGGACGATGTCCACTACGCTGGCGCTGATGAGCCAGATCGTCTCGGCCTCGACTGAGCACAATGACAAGGACGAAGCCGCCAAATGACCCAGTCTGTTGTCGCTCCCGTGATCTGCATCGTTGGCGCTCGCCCCAATTACATGAAAATGGCGCCAATCATGCGCGCCTTTGCTGCGCATTCACCGGCAATTCCGACGTTATTGGTGCATACCGGTCAACACTACGATGCCGCGATGAATGATCGATTGTTCACCGATCTGGAGCTGCCCCGCGCGGACATCAACCTGGAAGTTGGCTCGGCCTCGCATGCGGTGCAAACCGCTGAGGTGATGAAGCGATTCGAGCCGGTGATCGAGGCCCACGGTGCGCGCGCCGTGCTGGTGGTGGGCGATGTAAATTCGACGCTTGCCTGCGCACTCGTAGCCGCCAAGCGGCATGTGCCGGTGATCCATGTCGAGGCCGGGTTGCGCAGTGGCGATCGTCGCATGCCCGAAGAGGTCAACCGTGTCTTGACCGACCAGATTTCCGACATTCTCTACACCACCGAGCGTTCAGCGCATGACAACCTGGCACGCGAGGGGATTGATCCTGCACGGGCCGTGTTCGTCGGTAATGTCATGATCGACACCTTGATGGCCAATCAGAAGAAGGCCGTTGCGCCCGAGGCCTTGTTGGCGCAGGCCGGGCTGGATCCGCAGCGCATCAGCGCCGGGTTTGCTGTGGTGACCTTGCACCGGCCGTCCAATGTGGACGATCCGGCGATGTTGCGCCGCCTGATTGAAACCCTGCATGTGGTCAGTCAGAAGCTGCCGCTGGTGTTCGCGCTGCACCCCCGAACCCGCAAGAACATCGAGGCGCATGGTTTGGCTTCACTGCTGGAGGCGCCCGGGTTTCTCGTGCTGCCGCCGCAGGGCTATCTCGAAATGCTGGGCCTGATGGCCAGCGCGCGCCTTGTCTTGACGGACTCTGGTGGAATTCAGGAAGAAACAACCGCGCTCGGCGTGCCGTGTCTGACCATGCGGGAAAGCACCGAACGTCCGATTACGGTCACCGAAGGTACCAATACCATCGTCGCAGGTGACGCAAACGCGATCATCGATGGCGTTGATGCCATTCTCGCCGGTGGCGGGAAGGGCGGCCGGATTCCTGAAGGTTGGGACGGATGCGCGGCAGAGCGTATTGCGGCGCATTTGTCCGCTTGGTTGACCGAGCGCGAAGCGCAGGCGGTGGCCGGGTTGCCCGCATGAGTATCGTCAACGCGCTGACCATCGACGTGGAAGACTACTTCCAGGTGTCGGCCCTCGCGCCGCATTTCCCGCGCAGGCAGTGGGATACCGTCCCGTGTCGTGTTGAGCGCAATGTGGATCTAATCCTTTCCTTGCTGCACGAATACGGCGCCAAAGGCACCTTTTTCACCTTGGGCTGGATCGCCGAGCGTTATCCGCATCTGGTGCGTCTGATCGCTATGGAAGGGCACGAAGTGGCCAGTCATGGCTATGCCCATCAGCGGGCGAGCGATCAAACGCCGGAGGCTTTCGGCGCGGATATTCGCCTTGCCAAATCGGTGCTTGAGGACATTGCCGGCACCGAAGTCAAAGGCTATCGCGCACCGAGTTTCTCGATCGGGGAGAGCAATCCCTGGGCGCATGACCGTATCGCCGAGGCTGGCTATCTCTATAGCTCCAGCGTCTACCCGGTCAAGCACGATCATTACGGCGTGCCGAATGCACCGCGTTTTCCGTACCGGCTCGAGAGCGGTCTGATCGAAATGCCGATCACCACTGTGCGCTACCTTGGCCGCAATCTGCCGGCTGGTGGTGGTGGCTATTTTCGGCTCTTGCCTTATTCGGCTTCGCGCTGGTTGATCCGTCGGGTCAATGAGGAAGAGCGGCGTTCCGCGATGTTTTACTTTCATCCCTGGGAGGTCGATCCTGGCCAGCCGGTGGTGCCGGGAACGACCTTGAAGACCCGCTTTCGCCACTATGTCAATTTGTCACGTACCGAGGGCAGACTGCGCCAGTTGATGTCCGATTTTTCCTGGGGACGCATGGACGAGGTCTTCCTCGACGCGGCGTAAACCCTCGATCACGGAATGTCATGTCACACCCCGATCTAACGATTCATCAATTGACCGAAAGCGACCACGCCGCGTGGGACGCCTTCGTATTCAAGTGCCCCGAAGCCACGTTTTTCCATCAGGCCGCCTGGCAGGGGCTGATGGAGGACGTCTTCGGCCATCGCACGCATTTTCTGTATGCGCGCCGTAATGGCGAAGTGGTGGCTGTTTTGCCGCTGGCCGAAGTCCAGAGTCGCTTGTTTGGCCATTCACTGACATCGCTGCCGTTTTGCGTCTACGGCGGCGTCGTTGGCGAGGCGGCTGCGGTGCCTTTGCTGGAAGCCGAGGCCGAGCGCATTGCTCTGGCGCGGGGTGTTCAGCATCTCGAATACCGAAATCTTGTTGCCCGCCACACCGACTGGCCGCGGCAGGATCTGTATGTCACCTTCCGTAAGGCGCTTGACCCGGACGTCGAGGCGAACCTGGCCGCCGTGCCGCGCAAACAGCGGGCAATGGTGCGCAAGGGCATCAAGAACGGCTTGGTCAGTCACATCGACCCGGATGTAGATCGCTTTTTCGCACTGTATGCCGACAATGTTCGGCGCCATGGTACGCCGGCATTGCCCAAGCGCTTTTTTGCCTCACTGCAAGAGTGCTTCGGCGAACATTGCGAAGTTCTCACGGTGACGAGCCCGGAGGGCAAGACGCTGTCGAGCGTACTGAGCTTCTATTTTCGGGACGAAGTCCTGCCGTATTACGCTGGTGACGACCTTGCCGCGCGGGGATTGGCGGCCAACGATTTCAAATACTGGGCACTGATGCAGCAAGCCTGTGGTCGCGGCGCGCGTCTTTTTGATTACGGGCGTAGCAAGATCGGCACTGGCCCCTACAGTTTCAAGAAGAACTGGGGGTTTGAGCCGCAGCCTTTGTCCTACGAGTATCGGTTGTACAAACGCGACGCGATTCCGCAAAACAATCCCATGAATCCCAAGTACCGCGCGTTCATTGCAATGTGGAAGCGCCTGCCACTGCCAGTGGCCAATGCGCTTGGCCCGTACATCGTGCGGAACCTGGGCTGAGCATGGACAAGCCGCCGCTGCTCTATCTGGTCCATCGCATTCCGTATCCGCCCAACAAGGGCGACAAGTTGCGGTCGTTTCACCTGCTCAAGCATCTCGCAGAGCATTTCGAGGTGCACCTTGGGACATTTGTTGATCATGCTGATGACTGGCAGCATGTGCCGGCGCTGGATCAGTGGTGTGCCTCGGCGCATGTGGGGCGGCTCAATCCGCTGCTCGGGCGCGTCAAGAGCTTGACTGGCTTGCTCAGCGGTGAAGCGCTCACCATTCCTTATTATCGTGATCGTGCGTTGTCGAGCTGGGTGCGCGATACGGTGAAGACCCGGGGTATTCAGCAGGCCGTGGTCTTCAGCGGTGCCATGGCGCAGTATCTGGAAGGTGTTCGTCTCGACTGCAGCTTCATCGATTTTTGTGATGTTGATTCGGCCAAATGGACCCAATACAGCGCGTCTCGCCGGTGGCCGATGTCATGGTTGTACCGCAGGGAAGGGCGTTTGCTCGAGCGTTTTGAGCAGCGCTGGGCCGCGCGGGCAGATCACGTCAGTTTTGTCACTCGCGCGGAAACGGATCTCTTCTTGCAAGGTGTTCCGCAGCTGGGCGCTAAAACAATGGTGGTTGAGAACGGTGTGGATGCGGAGTTCTTTTCCCCGGTAAATGGGGGGGCTTCTCCATATGAAGAAGCGGGCCCTCATCTGGTGTTCGCTGGCGCCATGGACTACTGGCCCAATATTGACGCGGCTTGCTGGTTTGCCAACGAAGTGCTGCCGCTCGTTCGAGTGCGCCATCCCCTCGCACACTTTCACATTGTCGGGATGAACCCGGCACCGTCGGTGAGAGCGCTCGAAGCGCTCGAAAATGTTCATGTCACCGGCACCGTGCCAGATGTCAGGCCCTATGTGCATCATGCCGATGTGGTCGTGGCTCCGCTGCGTGTGGCCAGAGGCATTCAGAACAAGGTGCTGGAGGCCATGGCGATGGCCCGGCCGGTTGTTGTCTCCAATGCGTCCGCTACTGGCTTGCGCGGAATGGTCGGCCAGACGCATGAGGAGGCCGAAACGCCGGACGACTATGTGGTGGCCATTGAGCGCTGTCTTGAGCCAAAGGCCAGCGACATGGGGCTGCGAGCACGTGATTTGATCTTGAGTGCGTATGCATGGCCAGCCCATCTATCCGCCGTCTCCCAGTGTTTGACCGCTTGACGAAAACAATGACGACCGATTCCATTCGTATCGAAGCAAACGAGAAAGAACCGAGTGGGCGCGGGATGCTTGCGCACAACCTTGGAATGCTATTGGCCCTGCTGCTGGGGTGGGTGGTCGCGTTCTGGCCGAGCTTTCGCGATATGGCGGAACTGTGGATGCGGTCGGGCACCTTTGCACATGGCATGGTGGTGTTGCCGATTTCGGCGTACCTGATCTGGACGCGTCGGGGGCCATTGAACGCTGTCGCACCGCAGCCCGCCTGGTCGATGCTGTTGCCGCTGGTTGTGGCCATTGTGATTTGGTGTGCCGGGGTCGCATTCAGTATTGCAAGTGTTGAGCATTTGGCAGCCACTGCTGTTCTTGTGCTGCTGGTCTGGCTGTGCGTTGGGCACCGGTTTTTTTGTGTAATCGCATTCCCCATGCTGTTCCTGTTTTTCATGGCGCCGGCGGGGGATTTCCTGGTGCCGACAATGATGGATTACACGGCCGAATTTACCGTTCGCGCATTGCGTCTGACGGGCGTGCCTGTGTTCCAGGAAGGACACTATTTTGTTGTGCCAAACGGCCGTTGGTCGGTCGTAGAGGCCTGCAGCGGCATTCGTTATCTGATTGCGTCGTTCATGGTCGGCACGCTCTACGCTTACCTTAGCTATCGCAGTTTGATCAAGCGAGCCATGTTTATCGTGGTTGCGCTGCTCGTGCCGGTTATCGCCAATTGGTTTCGCGCCTACATGATTGTGTTGATCGGGTATCTCAGCAATAACGAACTTGCTGTGGGGGTTGATCACCTGATTTACGGCTGGGTGTTTTTTGGTGTTGTGATCGTGCTCATGTTCTGGATTGGCAATCGTTGGGTCGATCCGGATGAGGTTCAGCAACTTCAAACCTGGAAGGGTGAGGCCGGGGCCCCACGAACGGCTGTTGTGCCGGGCGTGGTCGTGGTCGCTCTGCTGCTTGCCACGACCGCTTGGGCTGGCACCATGGTTCGCCCCACCAATAGCAACGTTCAACTCAGCATGAGCGCACCGGAACTCGCCACAGGCTGGCGCGTCGATCCTGATGCTCAGGTATTTCGCCCCGACTACCACGGCGCTCGCGGGGAGTCTGGCACGGTCTATCGTCGAGACAGTGATGTCGTGAGCCTGTACGTTGCGCTGTATGCGGATCAGGCGCCGGGACACGAGATGGTGGCCTGGTCGAATCAGCTTCGGCCCGAGAGAAAGACCTGGCGGATTGTCGAAGAGGGTGACGATGGCATGCCGATCGGACCAACAAACTATGCGCGGCTGATTGGCCCGTCCGGTCCGGTCAATATCTGGCATTGGTATCGGATTGGTGAGCATGTTGAAGGTAACGATTATCTCGCCACCTTCCGTATTGCCTTGCGTCGATTGAGTCTGGGTCGGGATGATGGTGCGCATCTCGTCATTGCTGTTCCCGGGGATGACAAGGCTGAAGCTCGCAAGCTTGCGGTGGCGTTTCTTGAGGAGAACCACCGGCAGATCGGGCACGCGATTGACGCCGCTTTTGAGGCAAAGGATTGATGACGGGGGTGGCTGCTCCGCCGCTTGTGGCGCATGTGCTCTACAGCTTTCGTATCGGTGGCCTGGAGAACGGTGTCGTCAATCTCATCAATCGCATGCCGATTGGTCGATATCGCCATGTGGTGATCGCGCTGTCGGACTGTGACAGCGACTTCATCAAGCGAGTGACCCGTCCCGATGTGGAGTTCATTTCTCTTCACAAACCCCCAGGGCATGGTTTCAAGCTTTTCGGGGCGATGTACCGGCTGTTGCGAAAGCTCAATCCGGCCATTGTGCACACACGCAATCTGGCGGCGCTTGAAATGACGTTGCCGGCGTGGCTTGCACGGGTGCCGGTGCGCATCCATGGAGAGCATGGTTGGGATACGTCAGATCCGGGTGGTGCGTCGAGGAAATATCGTCTTCTACGGAGACTTCATTCGCCATTCGTGACACAGTACATCGCCTTGTCAGCACAGCTTTCGTCATATTTGACGCAAGGTGTTGGCGTTGCGGCTGCTCGGGTGACTCGGATTTGTAACGGTGTCGATGTGACGCGCTTTTTGGTGCGGACAGAGCGCGCTGAGTTGCCGGACGCACCGTCGTATTTTTTGAAAGGCGCTGGCCTGCTTTTCGGTACGGTCGGGCGTCTCCAGCCGGTCAAGGATCAGCTCAATCTGGTGCGCGCGTTCTCCGTGTGGCGCGCGGCGGGCAGTGCTGAGGCACTCGCGGCACGCTTGGTGCTGGTGGGTGATGGTCCGCTCCGTGCCGAAGTTGAAGCGCAGATCGCCGCGGCCGGGTTGAAGGATGTCGTGTGGTTGGCTGGTGCGCGGGATGATGTTCCGGCGATCATGGCCGCGCTCGACTGCTTCGTTTTGCCATCGCAAGCGGAAGGCATTTCAAACACCTTGCTGGAGGCGATGGCTTGCGGTTTGCCTGTGATTGCGACCCGAGTTGGGGGAAATGAGGAGCTGGTGGTCGACGGCGAAACCGGATGGCTGGTGCCGGCGGGCGATCCACGTGCTTTGGCCGAGGCCATGTCCAGCATGGCGAAAGATCCGGCGCGACGTCAGCAGATGTCTCATGCGGCGCGCGCACGCGCCGTGACGCAGTTTAGCCTTGAAGCGATGGTAGATCGCTACCTGGCCCTGTACGATCAAACGCTGGCCCGAACCGTTGTGGTGGGGTCCGAGATGAATTCAAGAACCTGAGAAGCAAACTATGTGCGGCATTGCCGGTCTGTTTGATCTGGAAGGACGTCGGGATTTCCCGCGGGACTTGGTCACGCGCATGAGCGACGTGCAATACCACCGCGGGCCGGATGAAGGTGGCTATCACTTTGAGCCTGGCGTCGCGCTGGCCCATCGCCGCTTGTCGATTATCGACCTGGCGACGGGGCAGCAACCTCTGTTCAATGAGGACCACACCGTGGCGGTGGTCTTCAATGGCGAAATCTACAACTATCAGTCCCTGGTTCCCGAGCTTGAGGCGCTGGGCCATGTGTTTCGCACGCACAGTGACACTGAGGTGATCGTTCATGCGTGGGAGGCGTGGGGCGAAGCCTGTGTCGAGCGTTTTCGCGGCATGTTTGCCTTCGCACTATGGGATCGCAATCGGCAAACCTTGTTTCTGGCCCGCGATCGACTCGGCGTCAAACCCTTGTTCTACGGGGTGATGAAAGACGGCAGCTTTGCTTTTGGCTCCGAACTCAAGGTGCTGATGGCCCACCCCGGGCTGGATCGACGCATCGATCCGCTGGCGGTCGAAGAGTATTTTGCGTTGGGCTATGCCGCTGAGCCACGAACGATTTTCAAGGGCGCAGCCAAGCTCGATCCCGGGCACACATTGACCCTGCGGCGCGGTCAGCCGATCCCGGTGAGTCGCCCCTACTGGGATGTTCGCTTTACGCTCGACAACCCGATCAGCCTGGATGATGCGGTGTCGGAGCTCAACGAGCGCCTGCACGAATCGATTCGCTTGCGCATGATTTCCGAGGTGCCGCTGGGCGCTTTTCTCTCCGGCGGGGTGGATTCGAGCGCCGTGGTGGCGACCATGGCGGATCTGTCGTCCGGGCCGGTCAATACCTGCTCGATCGGCTTTGACGACCCGGCATTCAACGAATCCGAGTTTGCCAAGATGGTAGCCGATCGCTACCACACCAATCACCACACCGAAACCGTCATGTCCGACGATTTCGACCTGATCGACAAGCTCTCCGCGCTGTACGACGAACCCTATGCCGACAGTTCCGCCATCCCGACCTATCGGGTATGCGAACTCGCGCGCAAGCATGTCACGGTCGCCTTGTCGGGCGATGGCGGTGACGAGAGCTTTGGCGGCTACCGTCGCTACCGTCTGCACATGATGGAGCAGCGAATGCGTGACGCGATGCCGCTGGGCTTGCGTCGGCCCTTGTTTGGCGCGCTCGGTTATGCCTACCCTAAAGCCGACTGGGCGCCGCGCATGTTCCGCGCCAAGACGACCTTTCAGGCACTGGCACGCGATTCTGTCGAAGCCTATTTCCACTCGGTTTCAATCCTTCGCAACGATCTGCGCAGCCAAGTGTTTTCCGATAGCTTCAAGCGCGAGTTGGGCGGTTACAACGCGCTGGACGTGTTCCGACGCCATGCCAGCAATGCCCAGACGGATGACCCATTGGCGCAGATCCAGTATCTCGACCTTAAAACCTATCTGGTAGGGGATATCAACACCAAGGTCGACCGCGCCAGCATGGCTCACTCTCTAGAGGTGCGTGAACCGCTTATGGACCACCCGTTGGTGGAGTGGCTTGCCGGCTTGCCGAATGATCTGAAGATCCGCGGCCAGGAAGGCAAGTTTCTGTTCAAGAAGTCCCTCGAGCCAGTCTTGCCGAATGACGTGCTCTATCGTCCGAAAATGGGCTTTGCCGTGCCGCTGGCACGTTGGTTCCGTGGTCCCCTCAAAGACCGCGTCCGTGAGCGTCTGACGGGTGCGGTCATGGCTGACTCCGGCGTGTTCGACATGGCGGCTTTGACGCGCATGGTGGACGATCACCAATCCGGACGCCGGGATTACAGCGCGCCGCTATGGACCTTGATGATGTTTGAGTCGTTTCTGCGCGGAAACGAAACAGGTCTCCGTGCGTAATGTCGGGGAGCTTCAGTGGTTTCCGAGCGACGGATTGCGTTGCTCGGTGTCTGTGGAAAAATTTAACGCTCGCATGACGTTAGCTTCGGATGAGCCGTAAAAGTACGTTACCCTGATTCCCCGATAGCAGCGATTGTTTTCCGGGCATGAAAACGCTTCACATCCTAGATCACTCCATTCCCCTGCACAGCGGTTACACCTTCCGCACAGCAAATTTGCTGCGTGAGCAGCGTGTGCTTGGCTGGGAAACCCATCACCTGACGTCGCCCAAACAGGGGGCTTGCAGCGCAGCGTCCGAAGAAGTGGACGGCCTGCTGTTTCATCGCACGCCTGTGCCCGCCATGCAGTGGCCTGTGGTGGGTGAAATGGCATTGATGAAGGCCACCGAGCAGCGGCTCGATGCGCTCGTCGCCGACATCCGGCCGGATATTCTGCACGCGCACTCGCCAGTGCTCAATGTACTGCCTGCGCTGCGCGTGGGGCGTCGCCATGGCATTCCAGTGGTGTATGAGGTGCGCGCCTTCTGGGAAGACGCGGCGGTGGATCATGGCTCGACCCACGAGGGCAGTGTGCGTTATCGGCTGACCCGGGCGCTCGAAACCTATGCACTGCGCAATGTCGATCATGTGTTCACCATCTGTGAAGGTCTGCGCAAGGACATTGTCGGGCGGGGGATTCCGGCAGGCAAAGTGACCGTGATTCCCAATGCCGTTGATGTCACGCAGTTTCAACCCAGTGGCGTACCCGATGCCGCGCTCAAGGCTGAGCTCGGACTCGATGGCTGTGATGTCGTCGGGTTTATCGGTTCCTTCTATGCCTACGAAGGCCTCGATCTGTTGCTGGATGCGTTTCCGCAGATGCTTGTCCAGCGTCCCAATCTGCGCTTGTTGCTGGTCGGCGGTGGCTCGCAGGAGGCCCGTTTGCGCGCGCAGGCGGCGGTTCTGGGTGTTGCCGACAAAGTGATCATGCCGGGGCGGGTGCCGCATAGCGAGGTCAAGCGCTACTACGATCTCATCGATGTGCTGGCCTATCCGCGCCACGCCATGCGCCTGACCGAACTGGTGACGCCGCTCAAGCCTTTGGAGGCCATGGCGCAGGGGAGAATCTTTGTCGCGTCAGATGTCGGCGGTCATCGCGAGCTGATTCGCGACGGTGAAACCGGCGTGTTGTTCCCGGCAGGCGACGCGGATGCGCTGTCCGATGCGATCTGTGCGCTATTCGATCGCCGTGATCAATGGAGTGCGATGAGCGTCGCGGGTCGCCACTTTGTGGAAGAAATCCGCAACTGGAAGAACAGCGTGGCGAATTACATTCCGGTATACGGTCGTCTGGCTGGCGCTGACGTTGCATGAGCTTTAAGTCTTTGAGTCTCGTTGTGGTTGGGCCCTTGCCGCCGCCTGCCGGTGGCATGGCCAATCAGACCCGTCAGCTGGCCGAGTTGTTGCGCAGCGAGGGCGCGCGGGTCACGGTGGTGCAGACCAACGCGGCCTATCGTCCTCAGTGGGCCGGTCGGCTGCCCGGTGTGCGCGCGGGGTTTCGTCTGGTGCCGTATCTCGTCGATTTGTGGCGTGCCTGCGGCAAGGGGCGGCTGATGCACCTGATGGCGAATTCCGGCTGGTCCTGGCATCTGTTTGCCGTGCCAGCCATTGTCGTGGCCCGATTCCGCGGGGTGCCCGTGGTGGTGAATTATCGGGGCGGTGAAGCCGGACGCTTTCTGAGCGGCGCGGCCGGTGTCGTGCGCCGGGCCATGCGCCATGTGGCCGCGCTGGTCCTGCCGTCAGGCTATTTGCAGGCGGTGTTTCAAGGCTACGGCATGGCCGGCGAGATCGTGCCGAACATCATCGATCTAGAGCGCTTTCACCCGTCTGGCGCGCCCGTCGTTGGCGTTGCGCCTCACATCGTGGTCGCGAGAAATCTCGAGGATATTTACGGCATCGACGTGGCGCTTCAGGCCTTTGCGCAGATTCGCCAGTCGGTGCCCTCGGCGACACTGTCGGTGGCCGGATCCGGGCCGCAGTTGGCCAGTTTGCAGGCGCAGGCCGAGGCGTTGGGCATTGCCTCCGCCGTGCGATTTACCGGTCGGCTGGATCGGGATGAGATGGCCGATCTCTATCGCTCGGCGGATGTCATGATCAATGCCAGCCGCGTTGATAACATGCCCAACTCGGTACTCGAAGCGCTGGCCAGTGGCGTCGCTGTGGTGTCGACCGATGTCGGTGGCGTGCCGTATATCGTCGAGCATGAAAAGACTGCACTGCTGGTGCCGCCCGACGCGCCGGAACCGATGGCGCAGGCGGTGGTCCGTTTGCTGGAAGATGAAGCCTTGCGACAACGTTTGGTCAAGACCGGGCTCGCTGATGTCGTTCGCTATCAGTGGGCGTCGGTCAGTGCGCAGTGGTTGGCGGTGTATCAACGGGCGTTGGGCGGCCTGCCGGAAACCGGCGCGTCGGCGGAAGGGGCGCACTCATGAATCTCTATACCCAAGTGGTGTCTCGGGCCGTGTTCCCTTTGCAGGAGCGCCTCAAGAAGCACGACACCGTGCGCGTGCGTCGTGAGATGGAGGCCTCCCAATGGTGGCCTGCGGCGCGACTCGAAGCCTTTCAACTCGATCGCCTGAGGGCGTTTCTGTCGAACGTTGGCGCGCATGTTCCGTACTATCGACAGGTCTTCTCGGAGGCGGGATTCGATCCGGCCACGATCAGCCGTGTGGCCGACCTGCAGCGATTGCCCTTCCTGACCAAACCGGTCATTCGAGCCAACACCGATGCCTTGCGCGCGGACGATGCACGTGGGCTGGCGCGGTTCAATACCGGTGGTTCCAGCGGTGAGCCGTTGATATTTTTTATCGGTGACGAGCGCGTGACCCACGATGTGGCCGCAAAATGGCGCGCCACACGATGGTGGGATGTCGATATTGGTGATCGTGAGATTGTCGTTTGGGGCTCGCCGATTGAACTTGGGGCGCAGGACCGGGTACGTCAGTTCCGCGATGCGCTGATGCGTACCGAACTGATGCCGGCGTTTGAAATGTCGGAGACGAAGCTCGACGGTTTCGTGGCCCGTATTCGCGCGCGTCGTCCGGCCATGTTGTTTGGCTATCCGTCAGCGATCAGCCACATTGCCCGACATGCCGAAAAGCGGAGTATCCGGCTGGATGATCTGGGCGTTCGGGTGGTGTTTGTGACCTCTGAGCGTTTGTACGATGACCAGCGTGAAAGCATCGAGCGGTTGTTTGGCTGCCCGGTGGCCAATGGCTACGGCGGTCGCGACGCCGGCTTCATTGCGCATCAGTGCCCGTCGGGCAGCATGCACATTACGGCCGAAGATATTGTCGTCGAGATTGTCGACGCATCGGGTCAGGTGTTGCCGCCAGGGCAGTCCGGCGAAATTGTCGTGACCCATCTGGCGACGCGCGATTTTCCGTTCATCCGTTATCGCACCGGGGATATCGGCGTGCTTGACGATACGCCTTGTGCTTGCGGTCGAGGCTTGCCGGTATTGAAAGAAATCCAGGGCCGGAGCACGGATTTTGTCATCGCGCTCGACGGCACCGTGATGCATGGCCTGTCACTGATATACGTATTGCGCGATATTCCAGCCGTGCGGGCGTTCAAGATCATTCAGGAAACGCTGACCCTGACGCGGGTTCAGGTAGAGCCGGGCGAAGGTTTTTCGGACAAGGATGTTGCGGCGATTCAATCCGGTCTGCAGGCGCGTCTTGGCGCCTCTGTAGTCATTCAGGTGGAACAGGTGGCGCAAGTAGCGCCCGAGCGCTCTGGCAAGTTCCGCTATGTCATCAGCAAGGTCGCAGGATAGGTGCGGTGATGAATACAGGAGTTGCAACGTGCGGGATCTGATCGTCACTGCGCTGTTTTTTGTCGGTGCGGTGGCCGCGCTACGCCGTCCGTATTATGGTGCGTTGCTATGGGTATGGATCGGCTTGATGAACCCTCACCGGCTTGGGTGGGGCTTCGCTTATGATCTGCCGTTTGCTATGGCGTCGGTCGTGATTATCGGAATCGCAATGATTCTGTCTGCGCGGGCGGTGCGCTGGCAAACGGCGTCGCCAGTTGTCGTGTTGATACTGATGATTCTCTGGATGGGACTGACGTCGGCTAACGCGATACTGTCGGACCCCAGTTGGTCAAAGTATGTCGATGTGCTTAAGGTGCTGGGCATGGCATTGGTTGTTGGCGCGTTGGTAGCAAACCGTGAGCAGATTATTGGCTTGGTTTGGGTGGTGGTTGGTTCGATTGCATTTTTCGGTGTCAAAGGAGGGGTATTTACCCTTCTAACCGGCGGGGCATTTCGCGTCTGGGGGCCACCATCCAGCCAGGTCGAGGGGAATAATGAGCTGGCGCTGGCGTTGATTATCAGCATACCGTTCCTCTACTTTCTTTCGAAGCATGCTTCCGTCGCTCGCGAATTCGTACTGGTGAGATGGGTCTCCGAGAAGTGGCTGAGACGTGGATTGATGGTTTCCATTGTGTTGTGTGCCGTTGCGGCTATTGGCAGCCACTCACGCGGCGCGCTACTGGCGATTGTCGCGATGAGTGTGATGATGTGGTGGCGTAGTCGCGCCAAGGTATCGATGGGGGTGCTGCTCCTCGTGCTAACGCCAGCTATCCTGATGCTGATGCCAACCGAATGGTTTACTCGCATGGAGACCATCGAAACCTTCAATCAGGACTTGTCGGCATTGGGGCGCATCAATGCCTGGCACATGGCGATTAACATTGCCAACGACCGGATATTTGGTGCGGGCTTTGTCACGGCATCACCGATCGTATTCAACACCTATGCGCCAAATCCCGATTGGGTGTTGGTTGCACACAGCATCTATTTTCAGGTGCTCGGGGATCATGGCTACATCGGACTGGGGCTCTATCTGCTGTTCTGGATTCTGACCTATCGCGTGGCGGGTCGACTGGCCGCCATGACCGATCGTGGTCCCGCCTTTGCTTGGTTGGTCGAGTTGGGGAGTATGGCTAAAGTGAGCATGGTTGGTTTTGCGGTCGGCGGTGCTTTCTTGAGCCTGGCGTATTGGGATATGCCTTACTACATCATGGTCATTCTGGTCGCCAGCGAGCGATATGCCAAACAACAAGCACTCGATAGCAGCAAAGAGTCCGAGATCTGCACGAGACGACATGATTCATTTGCGGCATAGGTTTCGCGCCGTACGTTCACAGGAAAGACAATGCTGATGCGTGGCGCACTACGGATGGTCAGTGCGGTATATGGGCCTCGCCTGACCATCTTGATATTCCACCGTGTTCTGTCAGAGCCTGATCCTCTCTTCCCGGATGAGGTCGACTGCGCTCGCTTTGACCAAATAGTAGAGTGGATCGCTTCCTGGTTTGAAGTGATTCCCTTGGAAAAGGCCATTGCGGGCTTGAAATCCGGTGTGTTACCACCGCGAGCGGCTTGCATTACTTTTGATGACGGGTATGCAGATAACCTTACGAACGCGGTTCCAATTCTGAAAAAACATGACGTTTCCGCGACATTCTTCATCGCCACGGGGTTTCTCGATGGAGGGGTGATGTGGAACGACAGAATCATTGAATCAATCCGGCAAACGAACTCAAGCGAGCTGGATTGCTCGTGGCTAGGATGTAAGAAACCGATCCCTGTTGCAACTGTTCCTGAAAAGCGTTCTGCACTGGCTGTGTTGATATCTGCTATCAAGCATCTTCCTGCGCCGGAGCGGGAAGACGCTGTCGAGAGAGTTACATCTGCGTGCGGTGTACGGCTTCCGCTAGACCTTATGCTGAGTACTACCCAAGTGCGTCAGCTTCGTAGCGCTGACATGGGCGTAGGTGCCCATACGGTGAGTCATCCAATTCTTGCGAACTTGCAGCTCAATAGCGCAAGAAGCGAAATTGCTGATGGTCGTGACACGCTAGAAGAGATTCTTGGAGAGCGCGTCGGACTATTTGCATATCCAAACGGTAAGCCAGGAATTGACTACCTGCCTGAACATGTCGAAATGGTAGAGTCACTTGGGTTTGATGGAGCGCTGTCTACCGCTTGGGGTGCAAACAGGTATTCCAGCAGTGTCTACGAATTGCGGCGATTCACGCCGTGGGATCGGACCCGTTTACGGTATTCTGCTAGGTTGCTTTCAAACTATATTTCAAAGCAATAATCAGGACGTATGGTCTAAAGTTCGGCGCAGCAGGCTGTGACATGCGCGCAGTATCAGGCCAACCGACTGTTGTCGGAGTGGTAGCCGCCGGAATATCGCCAGCGCATCGCGATCGGCGCCCGCCCAGTACGCACTCATGAAACTGTTGCGGCGTCGGGCGATGATTTCGCGCAGTACTTCAGCGCCGTAATGTCGAGGAATATCATCGTTACCAAGCAGGTATTCCAGAATGCGAGTACCCGCTTCGATGTTGCTGTATTCGTGTTGTGTCGAATAATTCTTGTCGTGCCGACGGTATCGCCAGGTAATGGTGGTGTCGAAGGCGCCGTGCTCGCCAGCGGCCAGCGCAAGTCGCCGGGTGAACTCAGCATCTTCGGCCTGCCAGCGACTGACGTGAGCGCGAATACCGCCCGAGCGCGTATAAAGCTGCCGATTGAAGACCATTCCGCTCGTATAGGCAATATTGAAATACAGCAGGCCCCGAAAGGCGTCTTCAAGCCGATAGCACGCGTCCGGGCCGTTGGGCACGCAGTATGCATCGAGCCACCCCGACGGTGCCTCATCCACCAGCGTATGTGAGTCGAGTGCGCCGGGGCCGAAACTGTCGAAGTTAGAAAAAACCAGTTCGATCTCGGGGGCGTTATGGATGATCCGGGCCTTACGTTCGAGGTGATTCGCAAGCCATACATCGTCGCTGTCGCACAGGGCGATCCACTCCGAGGTGCAACGCTCGATCGCTGCTTTGCGCGCAAAACCGGGGCCGCTGTTATCTATGCGGATCGATGTGACGCGTGAGGCAAAGCTGGCCAGCACGGCAGCGGTGCCGTCGGTCGAGCCGTCATCGACGACGACGACCTCGGCCGGCACGACGGTCTGGCTCAGGATGCTTTCCAGTGTTTCGCCGAGGAAATCGGCACTGTTGTAGCTTGGGATGGCGACGGAAAAGCGAGTCACGGTTGGCTTTAAGATTGCCGAGAGCGAAGGTGTTCGGGCTTCGGGTGGTCAATCCGGCATCGAATACAGTCCTCTAATATCGAAATCATCTTGTCGATTTGACGCTCGGGTTGAATCTCGTCTCGCGCGGCATACTCACGTGCTTGCGTAGACAGCGCGTGCCAATGGTCGTCGTCGTACCAAATACTGTCGAGGGCGGCGAGCCACGCTTCAATGCCGGCATTTGGTGCGAGAAGAATCCCGCCCGGCCCGACCGCCTGTGATAACCCACCGATGGCCGATGCAAGAACGGGAATACCGCTGACCTGCGCTTCAGTGGCGACCCGCCCCCAAGCCTCTGCCCATTGCGAAGGCGCCAGCAGGAGCCGGGTGTCGGCGAAGGCGCGCCGAATGTCCATGACCGGTGAGCGCCACTTGATGTTTGAGCAAGACATGGCGCGTGCCTTCAGTGCGTTCAACCGGGCGTTATCTTGCCAAGACTCCTGAAAAATGAATGGAATGTCGGGGCGGTGCTCGGCTAGCGTGACCGCAATTTCCCCACCCTTCTTGGGGTCTGGGTTGATCATGAGCACGCTGTTCCCGGGCTGGTTGACACGGCACTTTTCGGGCTCTACCGGTGGCAGAACGACTTCAGCCGGAAGGTCGCAATACTCCCGGAAGCGGTTTGCAGTGAAATCCGAATTGGCGATGAATCGTACGTTGGGCAACTCGAGGAATCGGTCGCCGTGCAGGTGAAACTCAACGTCACGCAACTGGTAGGCGACCGGGATGCCAGTTTTGATGGCCGAAAGTGCTAGGTCAACGGGGCCAGGTGCGGTACCCACGACGACGATTACGTCGGGTCTGAAGCGATCTGCGATTGCTGTGATGCCCAGAGTCGAGCCCCACCCGCGGTAGACTGGGTAACCCATAGCGTGATCGACGGGAAAGGGGTTGCCGGTTAGTTTACGCGTGATCCGATTTCTGAGCGCTAGCAGTCCGTTGTTGTGCAGATCACTCAACACGGCGACCGGGTGCCCCTTGCGCGAGAGACCTTGGCAGAGCATATGGGTCGACCACTCGGATCCGCCAACACATTGTGGCAAGTAGCCTCTTGTCGTGCAGAACAGGATTCTCATTGGTGGTTTTCTTCAACGGCAGATGTTTTCAAGCGCGATGCGACACGCCCGAATATCGCGGACTGGATCTGGACGTATCCCGAATCGCGCGATATGGGATGCGACAACAGATGTATGGCGCAGAGCCAAGCTACCGCGCACAGACCAATCGTGACCAGGAACGGGAAAAGGGGCAGTGCGGTTGCTGCGCCGGTTCTCATCAAGGCGATTGCCGCCAGTGCCGGCAAAAGGGCTATCGCCGTGACGGCTGCGCTGATCAACAGGCCGCGCAGCAGCTGGCTGAAGTTGGTGGGCAGTGCATGCTCTTTGGCTCGATAGAATACCGGTACGGCACAGGCAATGATGAGCAGGTAGGCAACGGCACAGGCGAAGGCTGACTTGAACCAGATCGCGGCGAAGGCGATCGCGGCGATGCGCGCCGGTTGTACGATGAACTCGGCACGTGTGACGAGATCAATACGGCCGATGGCAATCATGAGCGGTTGGGTCAGATTCATGGTGGCGCTGATTGCGCCCGCTGCGGCGAAGATAGCTACCATGGGAGCGGCTGCGTCCCACTGGGCACCAAATAGCAGGCGAAGAATTTCGAGTGGAAAAATGGCGAGCAGCCCATAAAAGGGCCAGGCAAATGCGCTGAGGTTGGTGACGCTGTAGTTGTAGCGCGCCTCGAGCTGCGCCGCTTCGCCGTCGCGTTTTGCCCGGGCGAATGCGGGATAGGCGACATTGCGGATGGCGTTCATCAGGTCGCGATGAAACAGGTTCATCAACCCTTGAGCGCGGCTGATGAGCGCGACCGGACCGAAGCCGAGCACCTTGCCGACGATCAAATCGTTAGCGCTGAGCGCGATCGATGTGATCGTCGACGCCGCTGCCGCTTGACCGCCGAAGCGCACCAGACTGCGCCATTCGCTGAACCCAGGTGCGAGGAAGCGATGGTCTGCGCGTGCGAGCCAGGTGCCCAGTGCGGTGATGATCGAGTTGGCGACAGCGCCGATGGCCATGCTCTTCGGGCCGGCATCAAGCATTCCGGCCCCGACGACGACCAATGCGGTGCAGATGGCCGCGGTGACGTTGATCAGTGCAATCCGCTTGAACTGCATCTCGCGTTTCAGGATTGACATCGAGATGCTGCAGAACGGCAGGATGAGGAAGTTGATCGCGCTGATGACCAGTGTGCCATACAGGCGGGGTTCGTCGTAGAAGGTTGCCGCGTGCGGGGCGGCAAGGAAGACGAGCGCGAACAGCGTGATGCCAACCACCAGCGATAGCCCGAAGGCGGTGCGGATGATGTCGTCGGTCAGTTGTCGGGCCTGCACGATAAAGCTGCCGATACCGAAGTCGCGCAGGACCTGGGCGACAGCGAGCACCGCGACGCTGACCGAATAGATGCCGATCTCCTCGGGTGTGAGGATACGTGCGACTAGCATCGACGATGCCAGCGCAATTGCCGCGAGCAGATAGCTCTCGGAAAGTGAGATAAGCAGTGAAATCCGGATGCCGCTCATTTGGCGCGCGCTTGAGTTGGCCGGGAGTGGGTGCCGGTTTTCACGGGATCAGGCCGTGTCACGCCGACGGACGACCAAGTGGGCGCATCCTTTCTCCGCCGGGATGAACGTGGTCTCAATGTCGAGTGTCTCGCCATCATCTTTTTTCCAGCGTTCGATCATGGCTTGCTCTGCAGGGCGGTCGGCATCATCGGCGAAGATGTCGCACCGCGCGGCGAACCGTGGGGCCAGCGCAGGCAAGGCCGGGAAGCGTGCGAGCGGAGCGGTGGATTCGGGCGGACCGTCGATCACCAGCATGTCGATATCATTTATGTTGGGAATGGCCGATGTGGCGTACCAAAGCTGGCCTCCCGATATGGGCTCTGGTGTTAGGGGGGCATCAATCACGGTAGCCCATTCGGCGACGCCGGCATCGGCCAAATTTTGCCGGGTAATGTCGGCAAAGCGTGGGTCGTGTTCAAGGCTATAGACATGGCCTACCCCATTGAGTTGGGCGCATCGCGCCAAGACGACCGTCGATGCTCCGGAGCTGCACTCAAAGATTGTGCTTGGCTTCGAACGCAGTGCGTGTTTTGCAACCAGCAGCAGAAAGTCGGGTGAGGCTGCCCAGCCGCGCAGACGAGGCAGGGGTGTTTCGAGCCGGAGCAGGCGAACCAGATCCACGTAAGCTTGAATTTGACCGTACAGTTCGCGCGACTCGTGGTGAATATCATTCAGCTTGTCCGATGCTTCAAACATGGCGATGTGCAGCCGCCGCACCTTGTGGAAGATGAGTGCCAGCGCGGCCAACATCGCGATGTTTGTAAGTGCGAGAAGCAGTATGCTCATTGAAACCCTCTGGTCCGTTGGTGTTGGCTGGCAGTCTATACCACGTGTTTTCTATGGGCTGCGACAAATGTCCGATTGCCGAGGCTTTTATTCGTCAGCTGCGAACTATGGAAAGAACGGAAACACCCGCGGCACCAGCAGCAGTACAACCGTTGCATAGACCAGTGCGACCGGTGTGCCGGTGCGCACGAAGTCCATCACCCGGTAGCGTCCTGGCGAATACACCATGAGGTGGGTTTGATAGCCGAAGGGGATCAGGAAGCCGGCGCTGGCGCCATAGGCCACCAGCATCACAAACGGGGTGGGGTCGGCACCGAAGGCGTGGGCGGTCGACAGCGCAATGGGGAAGGCCAGCGCGGCGGCGGCGTTGTTGGTGACCACTTCGGTGAGGACGACGGTCATCAGGTAGATGCCAATGAACGCGCCCCACACGCCCAGATCGCCAAAGAGATGGGCGACAAAGTCCGAGATGATCGCCGCGCCGCCGGAGGATTCGAGCACGCGCGCGATGGCCAGGGCGGCGCCGATGACCAGAATCAGCTCAAACGGGAAGCGCCGGCGAATTTCGGCCATCGAGAGCAGGCCGCTGGTCAGAAACGCAGCAAGCAAGAGCAGCAGCCCGGCAAACAGGGGTAGTACGTTGGTCGCGGCGGCGATGATGACGCTGGCGAATCCGCCGACCACCCAACGGGTTTGAGGCTGAGTGAGTTTGGGGTGTAGCGGGGCGCCGCCCACACGGTGAAAGTTGCGTGCCAGATTGCGGTGCTGGGCAAAATCGGCGCCAGCTGCCAATAGCAAGGCGTCTCCGACCCGGAGCGGTATCCGGCCCAGCTGTCCGGTCAGGCGTTTGTCGCCGCGGCGGATGCCGACCACGCCCGCGTCGAACATGGTGCGGAAGTCCACCTCGCGCAAGGTGCGGTTGGCGAGCTCCGAGTCGCTGGAAATCACCACTTCGACCAGGTTGGAGCGCAGCAGATCGTCGGCGCGCGTGCCGAACACCTGCAAGCCGGGAAAGCGGTCGATGACCTGCATTTTCTCGACTTCGCCGGTGAAAATCAGCACATCGTCCGCATGCAGGATTTCTTCGGGCGATACCGGGGAGATGAGTCGTCCGCCGCGTACGATTTCAACCAGAAACAGACCGTCAAGGTTGCGCAGACGGTTTGCTTCGATGCTGCGATCGATGAGTGGCGAGCCGGCTGTCAGGCGGGCCTCCAGAAAGTAGGCCTGGCGCGGGCCGCCGTTGTCGCCCGTGCGCACGGGCAACCAGCGGGCGACGAGCGTCAGGCAGATAATGCACGCCAGCGCCACGGGTACGCCGACCGTGGTCATCTGGAACATGGAAATCGATGGCAGGCCGGCGCGCTCGGCGAAGGAGTTGACGACCAGGTTGGTGGAGGTGCCTACCAAAGTAGTGATGCCGCCCAGCACGGCGGCGTAAGACAGTGGCAGCAGCAAACGGGAAGCGGGGTGGTGGCGCTGGCGCGTGATGGTGCCCAGCAAGGTGCTGACCACGGCGGTGTTGTTGAGGAATGCAGAGCAGGCCGCGGTGACCAGGCACATCCGGAAGGTGGCGAGGCGTTCGCCGCCCTTGAGGAGCGTGTCCGAGAAGCGCTCAATGAGCGGCGCACGCTCCAACACCAGGGATATCAGCAGCAACAGCAACAATACGGCCAGCCCGGGGTTGGCGTAGCTCTCAAGGAGTTCTCGCTCGCTGATCAAGCCCAGCAGATGGTAGCCACCGGCCCAGCCACAAAATAGCAGTGCGGGAGACAGGCGGCCATGCACCAGCAGCGCGACCAGCAGGGCAAGTGAGAGCAGAACCCAGGTGGCGGTCATGAAAGGGCGTTGCGCCGGTCAGTTGGCCGCGCCCGCGGCGACAAAATGCGGATTGGCGAAGTCGGGCTTGCCGTAAGTCAGCTGTGCGTCGTCGGTGCGGGTGAGTCGTCCGCCAGCCGCTGACAGCACCGCATGGCCGGCGGCGATGTCCCATTCCATGGTGCGGCCCAGGCGCGGGTAGAGATCGGCCTCGCCGGCAGCGACCAGGCAGATCTTGAGCGAGGAGCCCGCCCCGCGCAGTTCGGCGACCTTGCGTCCGGCGAGGAATGCGTCGAGCGCTGTCGCGTCGCCGTGTGAGCGGCTGGCGACGACGGTGAGGCCTTCGGCCGGCACGCTGCGGACGGCGATCGGCCGGCGTCCGTCGGCGTCTTCAACGAAGGCGCCGTGGCCGACCGCGCCGGCAAACAGGCGGTCCAGCGCAGGCGCCAAGACGACACCGACGGTCGGCTGGCCGTCTTCAATCAAGGCGATGTTGACCGTGAACTCGCCGTTGCGGCTGATGAATTCCTTGGTGCCGTCGAGCGGGTCGACCAGCCAGAAACGTGCGCCGACGTTCGGAATCTCGCCCGCGGCGGCCGCTTCTTCGGCCACGATGGGCGTGTCGGGCAACAGTGTGGCGAGGGCGGGCAGAATCAAGGCTTCGGCGCGTTCATCGGCTTCGGTGACCGGTGATTGATCGGTTTTGCCGCGCACCGAGAAATCCGAACCGTAGATCGTCATGATCAGCTCGCCGGCATCCCGGACGATGGGTATCAGGCGGTCGAGCAGGGCGAGGCGATCAAGCATTCCGGGACTCCGTGGGCGGGGTTGATGGGGCAGATTAATGCAGAAGCGCCCTGTTGGCGACGCTGCAGTTAATTATTTAACACTGAGTTCGAGCAAATAAATGTTTAATATATCACCATGCCACTTCGATTGAATGATTCATGCCGCCGCGATTGACCGGCGATGCGCTGAACCAGGCTCGGCGTCGGGCGGTTGAGCTGCGCCGACAGGGGCGAACCCTGGCCGAGGTGGCGGCGGCGACGGGTCTGTCGGTGCCGACGGTTGTCGCTGCGGCGAAAGCATTTGCGCAGGGCGGTTGGGCGGGCGTTGATGTTCGTCCGCAGGGGCGGCCGGTCGGCAGTGGTCGCGCGATCGATAAGGCGATAGAAGCCGAGATTCGCGACGCGTTTCTGGCGTGCTCGCCGGAGAGCGCTGGCGAGGCGGGCGGGCTGTGGCAGCATCAGGCGGTTGCCCGCTGGCTGGTGCGTCGTTTTGATATTGACCTGGGTGAGCGCACCGTGGCGCGGTATGTGGCGAGTTGGGGCATTGATCCGCCCGACTGGCAGACTGTTCTTCGCGCGTCTGCCAAACACGATGCGGCTGAGGCTCAGGCACTCGACGCGCGATTGCGTTTCTGGTGCGGCGAGCAGCGCCTGGATACGACGCGGACCGTGCTGTTTGCGCGCGGGCCGCGCGGGCGTTTGTATTGGCGCATCGTCGCCGTGCCGCTGCAGGCGCCGGCCGTGGTCGATTTTCTGGAACGGATGTGCGCTTTGGCTGGCCGGCCATTGCAGTTGCACTGGGTGGGGGCCGACATCACGCAGGTGGGCTCGGTGGCCGCTTGGCTGGCGGCCAATATGGCGCGGCTGGTGCTGGTGCGCCATCGCGTGCCCGAGGCACCAACGGCAGTATCGTATGATTCGAACAACGCGGCGTTGGCGCAGTCGGCCAGCGACGATCAACACGGTTTTCGCAAGAGGACAGCAATGACATTGACCCATTTGCAACGGCTTGAGGCCGAAAGCATCCACATCATGCGCGAGGTGGTGGCCGAGGCGGACAACCCGGTCATGCTCTATTCAATCGGCAAGGACAGCGCAGTGATGCTGCATCTGGCGATGAAGGCTTTCTACCCGGCCAAGCCGCCGTTTCCGCTGCTGCATGTGGATACGCGCTGGAAGTTTCGCGAGATGTACACCTTCCGCGACAAGATGGTGAAGGAGCTCGGCCTCGACCTGCGGGTGCATATCAACCCCGAAGGTGTCGAGAAGGACATCAACCCCTTCACGCACGGCTCGGCGATCCACACCGATATCATGAAGACCGAAGGGCTCAAGCAGGCGCTCGATATGTACGGCTTTGATGCAGCCTTTGGTGGCGCCCGGCGCGACGAGGAAAAATCGCGCGCCAAGGAGCGCATCTTCTCCTTTCGCAGCGCGCAGCACCGCTGGGATCCCAAAGTGCAGCGCCCCGAGTTGTGGAAGCTCTACAACGCCCGCAAGCACAAGGGCGAGTCGATGCGGGTGTTTCCGCTGTCGAACTGGACCGAGCTGGACATCTGGCAATACATCTACCTTGAAGACATCCCCATCGTGCCTTTGTACTACTCGGCGGAGCGCCCGGTGGTCGAGCGTGACGGCGCGCTGATCATGGTCGACGACGAGCGCATGCCGCTCAAGGCCGGCGAGGTGCCGATGATGCGCAAGGTGCGCTTCCGCACGTTGGGCTGCTATCCGCTGACCGGCGCGGTCGAGTCTGATGCCGACACGCTGCCGGCGATCATCCAGGAAATGTTGCTGACCAAAACCTCGGAGCGCCAGGGGCGGGTGATCGACCACGATTCGGCCGCGTCTATGGAAAAGAAAAAGCAGGAGGGGTACTTTTAATGGCCCACGTATCCGATCTCATCGCCTCCGATATTGGCGAATACTTGCGTAGCCACGAGCACAAAAGCCTGCTGCGCTTCATCACCTGCGGCAGCGTGGACGATGGCAAGAGCACCCTGATCGGGCGCCTGCTGTTTGAATCCAAGATGCTGTTCGAAGACCAGATGGCCGCGGTCGAGGCCGACTCGAAAAAGTACGGCACCCAGGGTGAGGATATCGATTTCGCCTTGCTGGTCGATGGCCTCGCCGCTGAGCGCGAGCAGGGCATCACCATCGATGTGGCCTACCGCTTCTTCTCGACCGACAAGCGTAAATTCATCGTTGCCGACACGCCGGGGCATGAGCAATACACCCGCAACATGGTCACCGGCGCCTCGACCGCCGACGTGGCCATCCTGATGGTCGACGCGCGCAAGGGCATCCTCACGCAGACGCGCCGTCACAGCTATCTGGTCTCGCTGATCGGCATCCGGCACATCGTGGTCGCCATCAACAAGATGGATTTGGTCGATTACTCCGAAAAGACCTACCGGAAGATCGTCGAAGATTACCGCGAGTTCGCTACCCGCATTGGTATTGAGAACATTACCTTCATCCCGCTGTCGGCCTTCAAGGGCGACAACATCATTAGCCCCAGCGACAAGCTGCCCTGGTATCACGGCACCACGCTGATGGGCTTTCTCGAAACCGTCGAGATCGATGAAGAGCGCATGCAGAAGGCGCCGTTCCGCCTGCCGGTGCAGTGGGTGAACCGCCCCAATCTCGATTTCCGCGGCTTCGCCGGCACCGTCTCCAGCGGCGTCATCCAGCCGGGCGACCGCATCCGTGTTCAGCCCTCGGGCAAGGAAAGCACCGTCGCGCGTATCGTCACGCATGATGGCGATCTGCCACAGGCCGTGGCAGGCCAGTCGATCACGCTCACGCTGGCAGATGAGATCGATGTCTCTCGTGGCGACGTCATCTCCATCGCCGAACACCCGGCCAGCTCGGCCGATCAGTTCGAAACCACCATCGTCTGGATGCATGACGAACCGCTGCTGCCCGGCCGCGCCTATCTGCTCAAGATCGGCACCAAAATGGTCACGGCGACGGTCACCGAAATCAAGTACCAGGTGAACGTCAACACCATGGAGCATGTGGCCGCCAAGAAGCTCGACCTCAACGGCATCGCCGTGTGCAACCTCAGCCTCGACCGCCAGATCGCCTTCGACGCTTACGCCGACAACCGCGATACCGGCGCCTTCATCCTGGTCGATCGGCTGAGCAATAACACCGTCGGCGCCGGTATGATCCACTTCGCCCTGCGCCGTTCGCACAATATCCATATGCAGCACGTGGATGTCGACAAAGCTGCGCGCGGCGGGATGAAAGGCCAGAAACCCTGTCTGCTGTGGTTCACCGGCCTGTCGGGCGCCGGCAAGTCGGCGATTGCCAACATGGTCGAGAAAAAGCTCCACGCCATGGGCCGTCACACCTACCTGCTCGACGGCGACAACGTGCGCCACGGCCTGAACAAGGATCTCGGCTTCACCGACGCCGACCGCGTCGAGAACATTCGCCGCGTGGCCGAAGTCGCCAAGCTGATGGTCGACGCCGGCCTGATCGTCATCACCGCCTTTATCTCCCCCTTCCGCTCCGAGCGGCGTATGGCGCGCAGCCTGGTGGAAGAGGGCGAGTTCCTCGAAGTGTTTGTCGATACGCCACTCGAAGTCGCCGAAGAGCGCGACCCGAAAGGGCTCTACAAGAAAGCGCGACGGGGTGAGTTGAAGAATTTTACCGGCATCGATTCGCCGTATGAGGCGCCGGAAGAGGCGGAGGTCCGGCTGGTGACTGCGGGCACAACGATTGAGATGATGGCGGATCAGGTTATTGCCGTACTCAATGAAAATGGCATGCTGAGCTAGCGTAGTGCTTGCGATGTCTCTGTGCCGAGTAGGGTCGGCTTCGGCCGACCATGGCGGGTTGAAACCTGTCCTACAGGGGTGACGACAATTGCAAAGTGGGCCATTCGCCGGCGGTGGTCAAAGAGCCGCCGGCGTCGGGCGCTTCAGTGCCCGGCGCATCGCTTCGATACGGGTATCAATCAGTCGATTGATCAGGTAGGCGACTGATAGCGTCAGCACGGCGGCCAGTGCGGCGGCAGGGAGAGCGGCCGCGTTGTCATCAAGGAGCGGGCTACCCCAGAATGTCATGGTGACGATCAAGCCGGCTTGGTAATGCCCGAGATACACGGGATAGCTCAGGTCACCGATGGGCTTGTCCATGCGATGCATCCAGCCACTGCGTGTCGTGTCGCGCAGTTTGGCAATGATCAGCGCGTGCAGTGCGATGTTGGCTAAGAACAATGGTTCGATCAGCGCCCGAGTGTTGTGGTTCGCGAGCCAAGCCAGGATGAGGTAGAGCGGCAGCCAGGCAAGCGCGTGCCCCGGAACTGCGGCTGCGATGCGGGCGGTTTGGGCTTTGTAATGGAATAGCAAGGCGCCGATTGAAAAGGGCAAGGACGCGGCCGGGATGTAGCTGTAGCGAGACTCGTGGCCAAGCCCCAGCGCGAACGTCGCGCCGACGTATGCGGCGCCCGCCGCCAGCCAGACCAGCGTCGTGCGCCGCGAGCGCGAGACACCGAGGCCAATCAATACATAAAACACAATCTCCAGTGTCAGCGCCCAGGTGGGCGGTGCGAGCCGGGGTTCTATCCACTTCGGCGACATCGCGGGGAAGATCAACGATGCATTGGCGACGATGTCCGTTGGAGAGTTCGGCAGAAAGATCGCACTATGGTAGGCCCGTGTGGTGGCCTCTCCATAGAACAGAATCAGCCCGATCGTCAGTAGGCAGATCAGCCAGTAGGTGGGAAACAAGCGGAGGAAACGGTTGGCCAGATAGGCGAGCCTGCCGTGCAGGCTGTAGCCGTAGGTCTTGTGCATGATAGCCGTCATCAGATAGCCACTGAGGACGAAGAAACCATAGACCGCGAAATGCCCGATCAGCGGAACACCTGCCAGGTGCTGAAACAGGACCGCCAGTGCGAGGAGCGTTCGGTAAGTGCCGAACATGACGCACCTTGAAAAGTGTTTGGATTTAACACTTTGCGGGAGTGGCTTCGTGGAGGGGGCGACGGGTTGGTTGGGAATGCAAGCGGATGCTTCGTCGGTGCGTTGGGCGCTGTTAGCCTTGGTACATCCTTCTCGGATGGTGCGGGAATGGCCGCTGACCAAGAGCCCTTCGGCGCTTCGCTCACAGGGTGATCCATTGCACTACTCGCACGTCGCAAGTGGCGGCGTTTTATCCTTTACGGCGAATTCTCAGGAAACATTTCGAAACGCGTTGTGCTTGGACTCGCGCCGATGGGGCGCTTGCGAAGCGTCGGCGTGCCCGGGTGGATTTCACCGACAGCGGCGGGTCGAAAAGTGCCCTGCAAAAC
This sequence comes from Zoogloeaceae bacterium G21618-S1, assembly GCA_027214125.1. GTDB lineage: Bacteria > Pseudomonadota > Gammaproteobacteria > Burkholderiales > Rhodocyclaceae > Nitrogeniibacter. The sequence continues at coordinate 305,017 of JAPWHF010000002.1, read as the reverse complement.
AGCGAGCGACATTGCCAACGGAGGTCACTCTCCTTTGTGGATGCACTCACCGGAAAGCCACAACTCCATCATCATCAAAATCCAGACCAACTCACCGTAGTAGCCAGGGTGCTCCGGGAGGAGTTCGTTGATGAGCTGGTCGATGAAGGCGGGCTGGACGATGCCTCGCTGCTTGAGCTGTCCGAGCGTGTCGCCGGCCAGGTTGCGCAGGCCGGTGTGCTGGCAGGCCCAGACGCCGAAAGGCAGGCCGAAGCCGTGTTTTTTCTTTTTGATGATGGTTTCGGGCAGGAAACCGCGCAGGGCTTCCTTGAAGAACCAGCGCAGTTGGAAGCCGCGCAGCTTGTAATCGAGCGGCAGGTTCAGCGAAAAGTCGATGAGTGCGTCGTCAAGCAGCGGGAAGGCGACGCCGATGTTGGCCAGTTCTGTGGTGCCGAGAATTTTTGGCAGATCGTTGTCTTCGAGGGTGAACTTCCAGTCGAAGGCAAGTTGGCGGTTGAGGTCGCTGCCGGCGTTGATGCGTTGCCAGGCGGCTTCATGTGCTTTGGCTGGGCCGTTCAGGTCGATTTGCGACAGGTAGTCGGGCGTAAAGATATGGTCGGCACCGAGGCGCACCAACAGGTTGTACTGGTGAATGCGATGAGGCAGCGGGACCTTGGCCTGATCCACGTAGCTGGCGGCCTTTCTGAATACTGGGAGACGTTTGCTGATGGGTTGCGATAGCAGCGGTTCGAGCACACCACTGCGCAGCGGCGCGGGTACCCGGTCGTACCAGCCGAACACTTGCTGCTTGGCGTAGCGGGTGTTACCACCGAAGAGTTCGTCGCCGCCGTCGCCAGCGAGGAGCGTGTCGATGCCGTCGCGCTTGGCCAGCGAGGCGCATAGCCAGGCCGGGACGGCGGAGGAGTTGCCGAAGGGCTGGTCGTAGTGGCGGGCTACCTTGGGGATGCCGTCGAGCAGGTCTTCGGGGGTGACGTAGTATTCGTGATGCTTGGTGCCGAAGTGCTGCGAGGCAATCCGGGCGTATTCCATTTCGTCGTAGCCGCTGGCGTCGAAGCCCATGGAATAGGTTTCGGCGGGCGTACCGAGCACCTTGCACAGCATGCCGGCGACGGTGGAACTGTCGGTGCCGCCGGACAGGAAGCTGCCGACCTTGCCGGCGCTGGATGCCCGGCGAACGGCGTCTTCGACGATACCCATGAATTGCGCTTTGGCGTCGGCAAGGTCGAGACTGCGGGGCTCGGTGAAGACGGGGCGCCACCAGGCATCGATGCTGGGGTCGGCGCCGTTCCACTGCAGCCGATGGCCGCCTTCGAGTCGTTTGACGTCGTCGAAGATCGTGATCGGGGAGGGAATCATGTGGTGGAACAGATAGCTGTAGACCGCCGAGGGTGACAGCGCACTGTGTGTGTCAGCAGCCAGATCGGCGCGGTCGGCGACGATGAGGCGCTCGCCCCGGCGCGTGAAGCACCATGGCGCGGTGCCGAAGCGGTCGGCTGCGAGAAAAACGCTGCGCGCGCGGGTGTCGATGATGGCAAGGCCGAAGCGGCCATGGACCTTGGTCGGGGCGTCGGTGCCATGCTGTTTGAACAGTGCGAGCCAAGTCGCCGCAATGGGGGCGTCAGCGGGCAATGTGGCTTCGGTCGGGAATTCTGGCGTGCCGCGGGCGATGCAGATCAGGCCATCGGTTTCAATGATCGATGCTGGGCCGCTGAGGCGGACTTCCGCATGCGGCCATTCGAGGCGTTCGGTCATCGGGCGGTTGGGTTGGGCTTGGGTCATGGCGACAGTTTTTTTGGATCAGACGAGGACTTCAGCGACGGCGGGGTGCCCCAGGAAGCGCTGCGGGCTGGCGGTCGCGCCGTAGGCGCCGGATTGATACACAACGACGAGATCACCGACCTGGGCGGGTGGGAGCATCATCCGGTCGCCGAGGATGTCCAGCGGCGTGCACAGGGGGCCAACCACATTGGCGGCTTCGAGCGTCGTGGCATCCATGCGGTTGCCGATGGCCACCGGGTAGTTCTTGCGGATGACCTGGCCGAAGTTGCCCGAGGCCGACAAGTGGTGGTGAAGACCGCCGTCGGTGACAAGAAAGACCTGCCCGCGCGACAGTTTGCGGTCAAGCACGCGGCACACATAGAGGCCAGCCTCGCCGACGAGGTAGCGGCCCAGTTCGATGCACAGTTCGGCCTGCGGAAACCGGGTTTTCGCTTCTTCGGCAATTTGCGCCAGATTGGCGCCGATGGGGGCGAGGTCGACCCGTTGGTTGCCCGGAAAGTACGGAATCCCGAGCCCGCCGCCGAGGTTCAGCGAGCGGATGGGGTGACTGGCATGCCTGGCCAGTTCACCGGCCAGGTCGAAGCATTTGCGTTGGGCTTCAATGATGGATTCGGCTTGCAGGTTCTGTGAGCCGGCAAACAGATGGAAGCCTTCAATGACCAGCCCCTGTGACTCGGCGCGGGCAATGACCTCGGGAATGGTTTCGGCGTCGATGCCGAATTGCTTCGGCCCGCCGCCCATGCGCATGCCGGAGCTCTTGAGTTCGAAGTCCGGATTGACGCGCAGCGCGATGCGCGGCGTCCAGCCGGTATCGGCGGCGATGCCGGCCAACGCATCGAGCTCGGCGGGCGATTCGACGTTGATCAGCACGCCGGCGGCAACGGCCTGGCGAAGCTCGTCGATGCGTTTGCCCGGCCCGGCAAAGGAGATGTCTTTGGGTGACATGCCGCTGTCGAGCGCCACGGTGAGTTCGCCACCTGAAGCCACATCCAGCCCGTCGACAATGCCTGCCATATGCCCGACCAGCGCCGGCATGGGGTTGGCCTTGATGGCGTAGTGCAGCTTGATGGCCGCGGGCAGTGCGGACTTGAGTTCGCGGACGCGCTCGCTCAGGAGCTGGCGGTCGTAGGCGTAAAACGGCGTACTGCCGACACGGGCCGCCAGCCGCGTGAGGGGGATGCCGCCGACGAGCAGTTCGCCATCGCGAACCGGGAACTGGCTCATGGGGACATGGACGGGCGGGGGCTTGGGTGCGTTCATAGAGCTCACTGATCTGGGGTGATGCACAAGCGAGAAGGCATCACGTTCGCATGAATTCAGGGGTTTGTCTGCGGCGCATGCAACGGTGCCGCTGTGTTGTGCAGCCATTGTTGCGCGACGGCGATCACTTCGCGACGCGAAGCCATGGAGGAATAGGTCTGGTCGGCCTCGGGCATGTCGTGACGGGCGATGTGTCGCGGCGTCGCCATGGCTTGCTGCCAGCCGGTATTACTGGCGACGAGTTCGTCAAACTCTTTGCTCACCAGCGAGCGTCCGCTCATGAGCAGCAGCACGTCGCCGCTAAACTGTGACATGCCGAGGCGCATGCGGCTGACGAAGGGGCGTGACCGGTCGTCGACCACCGGTCCGCTGTCAGCGCGGGGGCTGACGGCTTTGGCCGATAGCTTCTGGCGCACGCGAGAGAGCAGCGTGTGGCCGACGGTGGCCAGCGCGGGGAGCGGATTGAACTGCCCGCGCAAGACCTTGAGCCAGAATTCCTTTTCCTTGATCCGCTTTGCGTAGTGGTGCTTAACGGTGACGGCGTTGCCGGTCTCTTCTGTATGCACCCACGGATTGCCGATCATGATGCCGGTGACTTCAGGGTACTTCCAGGCGTTGATCATGATGGCGGCGGCGGCATCGCAACCGCCCCACAGGACCACTTCTTTCATGTCGGGCACGCGCGCCAAAAAGGCGTCAATGGCGGTACGGAAGTCGGCTTCGACATCCTGAAAGCCGCGGAATTGCCCTTCGCTGTCGCCCAGTCCGCGGTAGTCGAAACGCAGAATGGGGGTGCCGGCCGCCGCCAGCTGGCGTGCCAGTTGCACTTGCAGGCGGCCGACGCCGCCACGGTATTGCGGCCCGCCGGCGACGATGGCGATCACGCCGCGGGTCTGGATCGCTTCAGGCACATGCATCATGCCGATCAGTTCGCTGCCTTCGCACTCGAAGACGATGGGGGTCTCCTGGACGTTCATGCGGGGGCTCCCTGCTGCGCGAAAATCAGTTCAAGTGTGGCCGTTTCGAGCGCGTGCGCGTCGGCGCGCTCGTGCAACTGCCAGATCATCGGGCAGGCGACGGTGGTGACATTGACTCGCCCGCCGGCTTCGTTCAGCGCGTCGATGAGTTTGCGGCTGGGGAGCGCAAGCGCCTGCCCCGATTTGGCAACGACTTCGACCCAGGCGATGGGGGTGTTTGACAAGGCCTTGAAATCGCTCATCTTGCGCGCCGCCAGGCTGTCGGCCATGTCGCCAGCAAGGGGGTAGCCGGCCACTTCGATGACTTCGCCAGCGCTCAGGCGATCACGCAGTTGCTCGGTGGTTTCCTTTTCGGTGTCATTGAACATCTGTGCGGCAAGCCGTAGACGCAGCAGTTGATTGAGGAACAGCTTGCCGTCGAGCACGGGTTGCCAGAAGAGGAGACGTTCAAGCGCTGGGGCGTTTTCGCTGGCGGCCAGCTCGGCGGCCAGCAATGCGCCGGTGCGCACGCCCCAGAGTGTCGGGGCATGGCCGGTTTCCTGAGTGAGCCAGTGCGCTGCTGCGCGCGAGTCGTCCAGCCAGAGTTCCCAGCGCGCGTCGATGATCTCGCCCTCGCTTTCACCCGTGCCGAAGGGATCGAGGATCAGGCAGTGCAGGCCGCGCTCGGCCATGGCACGCGCTTGCGCGACGACATGTGAGCGGCAGCGGTTCATTTCCTCGGCAAAAGGGGGCAGATACAGCACGGCGCCGCTCGTCGCGCCGGTGGGCACGATCTGGAGGGCAAACAGGCGGCGCCCGTTCAGCGTGAGAAAGACGGGCTTGGCGGTCGTGGTTCTGGCGGCGGTTGTATTCATGGCGTCAGGTGAATCTGCGATGAGGCGCGTCGGCTCATGCCGTCGCATGCCGGTCGGCGCCGGCGATGATTCGGCCGCGATGGCGTTGATAGGCCTCTTCGGCGGCGGTTTGTTGGGCACTTGTCAGCACGATGTCGGAGTAGTCACTGCGGGCACGATTGACCTTGCCGGACTTCAATCGGCTGGAATGGTCGCCCGTATTGCCCTGCCCGGTGTTGGCGAAAGTGTCGTATTCGGACGGAATCGGCGTATCAAACCCCAGCCAGTCCGAGAGCGCGGCGAGTGTGGTGTCGGTGCATGAGATCAGGCTCTCGGCATCCAGGTAAAAATAGCGTGGGCCGATGGCGCGCGCGGTGTCGGCCAGCGAAGCGAGGCGGTCGACGTAGTACTGGGTGGCGCCTTCGGGCGTGGCTTCGGGTAGGTTTGGGCTGTGCTTACGGTACAGCGCGATCAGGCTTTTGATGGACTGGTCGGGTGAGCGCAACATGACGAGGGTGCGGCTGGTGTCGCGCATCAGCAAGGACGGCGCGACGTAGTGCCCGTCGTGTAACACCTTGTCGAACATCCACTGTGCGCCGGGTTTTGCATCGTGATTCGCGAAGTGGCGCAGCTTTTGTCGCCACAGGCTTTTCCAGCTGTAGTAACCGATATGCATTTCGTAATATCCCTCGACCAGCGGGTGGCTGCCGATCAGGTGGCCGAACAGGCTGGTGTTGGCCCGCATGTGGCTGAGCAGGAAGATATTGCGGTGACGCAGGATGAGTTCGGGGTTGGCGAGCAGGGCCTTGGCAAATGACATGAGCCAGCGTCCTTGTCAGTAGTCTTTGGGACGCAGCACAAGCTGCGCCGCGTTGGCAAGTGTGTAGGCCAGCCACTTGAAGGTGAATGACACCAGCAGCGCCTCTTTCATGTAGTAGACGGCCTCACGATGGCGGCCGGCTTGTTTGAGCAGTGCGGCCATGTTTTTGAGTTCGTACCCTTTTGCACCGCGGGCAAATGCGCGCAAGCCTGCGTTGCGGCTAAAGGCGATCGCTTTGTCACAAATACGGAACTGAATGATTTTTTTCTCGATCCGGGTGAGCACGATTGATGCGTTGTCTGTCTTTTTGGGGTCGGGGATGTGATGCTGTGCGATGATCTTAGGGTTGTAACGCATGGATTTCGCGATGTCGATGCTCCGCAGATATGCATCGCGGTCTTCTTCGTAGCGCAGCGATTCGTCCAGACCGCCGATGGATTCAAACAACTCACGCCGGTAAACAGTGCAGTTCAGGTGCGCAAACCCGGTTGTCTGAAGCAGATGTTCAAGGGTGACAACGTAGTTGCCCAAGTTGTCGGGCGAGGTTTTGATTCGCTGTTCCATGCCCGTAATCCAGAGACCGCCCGGGTGCCTGCTCCCGTCGGGATACACGGCGCGCTGATCGGTGAAATACAGGTCGATCGGCGCGCTGCTTGCAGCGATGCTGTCGCGGACACGACGCAGATGGCCGGCGTCGATCCACAGGTCATCGTCGTCAAGAAAACAGAGGTAGGCGCCCGAAGCGTGTGCCGCACCCACATTGCGCGAATAGGCTGGTCCGTGACCGCGCGGGCGGTGGGGCAGGTAGACAAAGTGGGCGCGGGCGTCGTACCGCGACTCCATGGCCCGGTAAGCCGCCAGATGCTCACCACTGGAGCCGTCATTGACGATGATGACTTCGAAATCGTCGATGTCCTGCTCGAACACCGATTGCAGGGTGCGTTCGAACAGATCCGCGCGATCCCGGGTCGGGATCACGATACTGAACGTGGGTGGCAACTGAGAGGCGCTCATGGCTCAGCGCTCCGTGCGGGGTTGTGCGTGGTTGAACCAGGCGTCCACTGAGCGGATAACCTGGCGGCACACGGCGTGATAGGTGTCGGGCGAAAGACCATAAGGGTCAATGATTTCAACGTCATTGGCGGATGTGGCGCTCGCACCACCGAGAAGAAAGATCTTGCCGGACGTCTCGGGGTGCTCCTCCAGCAAGCGGTCGATGTGAGGGAGTTCCATTGCCAGGACGAGATCAGCCGATGCAAGCATCGCGGCGTCAACGGCTGTTGATTGCCAGGTGCTCAAATCGATGCCTTGCTCTGAGGCTGTTGCAACCATGACAGGGTCTGCCGGTCGGCCGCCCTGAGCGTGGAAGCCGGCAGACATCAGACTGACGTTGCTGGAAAGGCGCTGAGCCGCGTAAGCATGCGCGAGCGCGCTGCGGTTGATATTACCGTAGCACAGGAAAAGAACGGATTTGACCTGCGGGTTGCTGCATGCGCGGCGTGCTCGTCGTCGCTGTCGCGTCAGTTGCCAGCGGCGACGGAGCAGATCGGACACACGATTGACCTGAGTGCCGATGATACGGCCGAGATCGATCAGGCCGGGCTTGGGATCGCTCAAGGATTGCACGTCGAAATGATGCCGGGGCGAGAACGTCAGGGCCGAGTCACGAAGTACATCTTTCCAGCTTGGGAGGCTGACCAGCGACGCCGGGGCATTGCGGCGCAGCACATGTTCAAGCCAGTCGACGTCCCGCGCTAACTGGCGGCATACGACGCCCTCCTGCGCGGGTGGACGGGGGGCAATGCGGCCTTCGCAAAGCAGTTCATAAAGCATGCGAGGAAAATCGGCCCCGGCGGCGATTGCGAGGGGCAAAGAGCCCCAGAATCGACCGTTGATTTCCATCAGGCGAAATTCCCCGGTCCGTGCGTCGTGTTTGAACTCGACCATGGCCACGCCGTGCCAATGAAGTGCCTTGATCAAGGCGCGCGCGGCCTCGAGCAGGGCGGGTACGATCGCCTCGCTACAGCGCAGGCTGCTGCCGCCGCCGGTGAGCGGCACTTCGTGCAATCGCCGGTGCTGAAAGGCAAAGCCGATCTCGCCGTGGTCGGCAATCAACTCGATACCCACGCCGTCGCCGCGGAAGTACTCCTGCAAAATCACGGCGCCGTGATTCAGCGCGTGTCGCACCTGTTTTTCCAGATCGTCGCGATTGTGCGCGTAGCTCACGCTGAGTTGCACGCCGCTGCCGTTGCCATGGCCGACCGAGCGCGAAGGCTTGATCACCATCGGGTAGCCGAGTTCGGTTGCGGCTGAGTCGAGTTGGTCGAGTGAATCGATGGGCCATGAGCGCGGAACGGGAATGTTCAGCGCAGTTGCCAGCGCGACGGTGCGCTCTTTGTCCAGCACCTGCTCCAGTGCATCGCTCGGCGCCATGGCGATCCGCGAGTCGTCGATTGACTCCCTGTGGCGCAGGAGCGGGACAAGCGTGCGCTCGGTGACCGGAATGATCAGCGCGTAATGACAGCTTTTGATTTGGTGGTCGATCCATGCAATAAAATGCGTCTCGTCCTTGAGTGGATCCGGGTAACGCAGGCATTCGCGTGAATAACGGGAACTTGCGCAAATGGGGGATTCATGAGCGCTGGCGATGTCTACGTATGAGCCTGAGCTTCCGAGTGAGCGGACGACTGCCAGCGCAGAGCCTTGGTCAGCATCCAATACAAGGATCGTAGCGACATCATTGGAGATATAAGGCGAGTGAGACTCCACTGTCAATATTGCTCCGCTCTTTCGGTTTTCATGCTCTGCACTGGTGAGTTGATCTGTGTCAGTGGAGAGGGCGATGGCCGTTGTCACCATGTCAATGTCGCAGGTAGGTAGCCCACTTCGTTGGCTGGGTTAAGTAACCCATGGATGCCGTGAGTGGCGATCAGCCACAAGGCACTGTTGACGACTTTGTCTCGCAGTGAAGGTACAGGGGATGGACGGGAGGGCATGCCTGAGGTTCGTTGGAAGCAGCGCGCAGGATACCGCAACTATCGATACGCAAATGTGATGTCGGACACAGATGGTGGGGGGTGTGCTGGGCGACTATTGGCCCGCGGTTGCCCTGCGGGGTGATTGGTTCGTGCGCTCTCATCAGTGGCTGTGGGAGAATCGGCGGAACTGGAATGAACGGAAGGATGATAATGGGTAGGTTGTTGCATGAGCTGGTCTTCGATAGTGCGCAGCGCGGTCCTGACGCAGAGGCGCTCAAATATCGACAAGAATCGTTAACTTACGCAGATTTGTCGCGTGAAATTCAACGCACTGCCAGTGCGTATCGCGACTTGGGCGTGGCACGGGGCGAGCGTATTGCCGTGTGGATGGAAAAGCGCGTCGAGACGGTTGTCGCGCTGTTTGCTGCGAGCGCCGCGGATGCCGTGTTTGTGCCGGTCAATCCGCTTCTGAAGCCGGAGCAGGTACTGCATATCTTGCGTGACTGTGATGTGCGCTTGCTGGTAACGACCATTGAGCGTGTTGGATTGCTCGCGTCGGTCATTGCGCAATGCCCGGCACTCAAAGACGTAATGATCGTGGGTGACGCCGATGTGACGCTGGATGATGTTGCGGTGACGCGTTGGTCGGCTCGTCCGGACGGCGTTTTGCGCGACAGCCAGGTCATCGATGCCGATATGGCCGCGATTCTGTACACCTCGGGCAGTACCGGCAAACCCAAAGGGGTCGTTCTCTCGCATCGCAACATCGTTGAGGGCGCCAGAAGCGTGGCGGAGTATCTGGAGAATACGAGCGAAGACCGGATTCTCTCTGTGCTGCCATTGAGCTTCGATTATGGCCTCAACCAGATCACCACGAGCGTTCTGGTGGGTGCTTGCGCGGTGCTCATCAACTACCTGATGCCCCGCGATGTCGTCAATGCGGTCCGAAAAGAGCGCATTACCGGCCTGGCGGCAGTGCCGCCCTTGTGGATTCAACTCTCTCAGCTTGAATGGCCGGACGGGCTGGACGATCACCTGAGATATTTCACCAACTCGGGTGGGCATATGCCGAGGCCAACACTCGATGCGCTGCGCCAGCGCATGCCCAGGGCGCGCCCCTATCTCATGTATGGCTTGACCGAGGCCTTCCGGTCGACCTATTTGCCGCCGGATGAGGTGGATCGCCGACCCGATTCCATGGGCAAAGCCATTCCGAATGCCGAAATCCTTGTCGTGCGCGCCGACGGGACTGTGTGCGATCCGGATGAACCCGGCGAGTTGGTGCATCGCGGGGTCCACGTGTCGATGGGCTACTGGAACGATGCCGTGCGCACCGCCGAGCGCTTCAAGCCGGCACCGGGGCGTCCGGGTGGTATCCCGACCCCTGAGCTGGCCGTTTTCTCTGGCGACACCGTGCGTTGTGATGCTGAAGGTTTCCTGTATTTCATTGGCCGCCAAGATGAAATGATCAAGACGTCCGGGTACCGCGTGAGCCCGACCGAGGTGGAAGAGGTGCTTTACGGATTTGACGGTATCCATGAGGTGGCTGCGGTGGGTGCCCCCCATCCGACGCTCGGGCAGGCGGTGGTCTTGATCATCATGGCCGAGTCTGCCGACGAGGCACTCGAAGCCAGGTTGATTCAGGCCTGCCGACAGCACTTGCCGGTGTTCATGGTGCCAGCCAAAGTGATCTGCTCCGAGTCCCCCTTGCCGCGCAATCCCAACGGCAAAGTCGATCGCAAGCGACTGGCCGACTCCGTGGCGGATTTGTTTGCCGATGCCTCCTAATTGAAATAGGATGCCTCGGTTCGTATTAAGCGGCAGATCCGCGACAAAAGCCGGGTGGTCAGCCGGTTTGATGGAGAATTGAGTTGGATATCAAGAACGAAGTGCTGGAAATTCTCGACGACGCGCTGGGCCTTAATGGCCGCGCACAGGCGTTTTCGCTCGATACGCCATTGTTGGGCGCGCTCCCCGAGCTGGACTCGATGGCGGTGGTTGCCGTTATCAACCTCATGGAGGAGCGTCTCGGCGTCTATGTGGACGATGACGAAATCGATGGTGCTACGTTTGCGTCAGTTGGCACGCTGGTCGGTTTTGTTCAAACAAAAGTTGCCTGAGCCAATGTTTCAGGCGCGCCTTAAGTCCTTGGTGAGCGCCTGTGTTGTGCTCTTTTGTTGCGGAGTTTCAGGTGCTGCGTTGTCGCAGCCCGGGCTGCCTCCTGAGTGTGGAAGTCTGAAGACGCACTATGGCCCATTTGACTATCGAGTTGACAAAGCGAAGCTGCCGATCGTCGAAAACTATCACTTCGGACCGGCAGTAGAGACCTTGTCTCGACGGCCTAAGGATGATGCCGGCGATCTGTCCTACACCTTGCATGCTTTTCCGAATCATCCGAGAGCCTTGATGGCACTAGTGAAACTCGGAGAGAGAGAGAGAAGGGATCGGGTTGGCGGGCTTCCATATCCGGTGCGGTGTTTTATGATGCGGGCAGAGATATTTGCTCCAGAGGACTCGATGGTGAAGTTGATCTCGGGTTTGTATTATCTGAAGCAAGGTCAGAAACAAAATGCGATTGAGCGGCTGGAGCAGGCCGACAAGCTTGGTAGCGCCAATCCCAATCTTTATTACAACCTGGGCTTGGCCTACCTGGAAGTCGGAGAGAAAGAGAAGGCACTGGAGAACGCCCATAAGGCGTATGCGGCTGGATTCCCGTTGCCTGGGTTGATGAACCGCCTCAAGCGGGCCGGTGCCTGGCGGGATGCCCCGCCCAAACTGGCACCGGAATCCACGAAGTAGTTAACGACTCTTGATCATCGTGCCGACGCCATGGTCGGTCAGGATTTCCAGTAGCAGACAGTGTTCAACCCGGCCATCGATGATGTGCACCGAGTTGACGCCGCTGCGGGCGGCGTCCAGCGCGGAGCCGATTTTTGGCAGCATGCCGCCGGACAGGGTGCCGTCTTCGACGAGGCCGTCGATTTCTTTCGGGGTGAGACCGGTCAGCAGTTTGCCGTTCTGATCGAGCACGCCCGGGGTGTTGGTCAGCAGGACCAGTTTCTCGGCCTTGAGAATTTCGGCCAGCTTGCCGGCCACCACGTCAGCGTTGATGTTGTAGGTTTCGCCATCTTCGCCAACGCCGATCGGGGCAATCACCGGAATGAAGTCGCCCTTGTCGAGGAAGGAGATGAGGCTGGGGTCGATCTGCGTGATTTCGCCGACCTGACCGATGTCGACCACGTCACCGAGCGGGGCGCCGGTTTTTTGCATCAGCAATTTCTTGGCGCGGATGAAACGCGCATCTTTGCCGGTCAGGCCCACGGCCTTGCCGCCGTGCTGGTTGATCAGGTTGACGATTTCCTTGTTGACCTGGCCGCCGAGCACCATTTCCACCACTTCCATGGTTTCGGCGTCGGTGACGCGCATGCCCTGAATGAATTCACCCTTCTTGCCGACACGGGCCAGCAGGCTTTCGATCTGGGGGCCGCCGCCGTGGACGACCACCGGGTTGAGTCCGACCAGCTTGAGCAGCACGACGTCTTGCGCGAAGCAATCCTTCAGGTGCTGGTCGGTCATGGCGTTGCCGCCGTATTTGATGACGATGGTCTTGTCGAAGAAGCGTTTGATGTAGGGCAGCGCTTCGGAGAGGATGGCGGCTTTGCGGGCCGGCGTGATCGGGGTGGGCGTGTCGGTGCTCATCTAGGCGGTCGCGAGGGGTGAGATAAAACCTGATTCTAACGGCCCGGCCCCCCGCCGCAAAGCCGGCGCGTGTTTGTTTAACGTGGCCGGGGGGTTTGCCAGGCCCCGGGGGCCCAGCGTTGAGGGGGCTCAAGTGCCACGGTGCCGGCGGGCTGGCGAAATTCGTGTGTGGGTTGCAGGGGGATGTCGCGCCATGTCGGCGCGGCGCTGATATGGCCGCGGAGTAATGTATCGGGCGCCAGCCGAACATCGATGGCGTGCTCGCTCGAGGCGGCTGGCGGGATGGTGCTGGGGTTGTCGATGAACTCGCCGGGGTTGCCGAGAGCAAAGGCACCGAGGCCGATCAACAGGTTGTTTCGCGCCATGATCGCTGGCGTTGCGGCCGTTTGGCTGGGCCAGACGCGCAGAAATATGCCGCCAGCGGCGCGTTCATTCACCAGCGTGTTATGGCTAAGTGCGAGGCGGTTTGCATCGCTGCGGTAGCCTTCAGCGCCATAGCTGATCAGGGTGGTGTTTGAGGTGTTGGCGGACTGCCCGATGGTATTGCCGATGACGGTGGCGATACCGCCTTCGGGAAATTCAAGCTCATATGATGCCTCGCCATCGGGGCCGTCGACGATCCAGTTGTATTCGATGTGATTGCTTCGGGCGCGTGTTTTGACAAGGTGAGCGTTGTAACCGCCTTGCAGGCGACTGCCCCGCAGCGTGAACTGGTCGATTTGGCCGACGTAAAGCAGGTGATGCAGCGCGCCGGGGTGGCGGGGGGCGTCGCCAAACTGGCAGTTTTCGACGAGGAGTCGGGCGCTTGGGTCGTTGCTGGTGAGAATGCCGTTTTCGTTGTCGATAAAGCGGCTGTTGGTGATGCTCAGATGCCCGCGTTCGAAGCGGATGCCTGCGCCGTTCAAATGCGGTACGCGGGCGCCACGGAAGGTGATGTTGTCGATCTGGATGTCGCCGCCGCGGATTACCCAGATGGCTTTGCCTTCGATCGACTGGCCGGCGGCTTCGAGTACCGGCCCGTCGCCCAGACCCCGGATGGTCAGCCGGTTTTGCGTCCAGAGCGCGACATCGCCACGATAGGTACCCGGCTGGATGCTGACGGTGTCACCGTCTTGGGCGAGGCGGGCGGCGTCGGCGATGCGCTGAAGGTGTTCGTTGGGGCCGACACGCAATTCGGCCGCCATGGCAGCAGAGGGCGCCAGCAGGGCACTTAGTACGAGTAGGCCGCGATGTGTGCGTCGGAGCATGGGCGCCGGGTTCCAGTCAAACAGGGTTGGCGCCAGTGTGAACTGCTCGCCCGGGCAACGCCAGTGGACGGTACCCGGGGCGGGGTGGGGGCAGCTTACTCGATAGTCAGGCGTCTGGCTTGCACCGCTGCCTTTTTGGGTAGAGTCAGTTCCAGCACGCCATCGACGAACTTTGCGCCGGCGCGCGCTTCGTCAACATCCTGGCCGAGTTGGAAGCTGCGTGAGACTTTGCCGTAGTAGCGTTCGGTGCGCAGTACCCGTTCACCGTCCTTTTGCTCGGACTGTTGCTTGCGTTCGGCCGTGATAGAAACGACGGGCCCGTCGATGCTCACATGGATGTCGTCTTTGGTGACGCCCGGTAGTTCGGCGTGAACGGCATAGCTTTCGGGGCTTTCCTTGACGTCAACGCGCATCTGCGGCGCCTCGGTGGCATTGCCCCCAAACTCGACAGGGCGTACGAAAAATCCGCGAAAGAAGTCTTCGAGCGGATCGCGGCGTGTGATGTTGCTCATGAGATCCTCCTTGTCAAATGGGTCAAGATTCCCGCTTGAAAAAATAGTGGCGAGACAGGGTTTTTCAAGTGACAAGGACGCAAGCAGATGTTTCAGTGCTAGCCGCTCAAGCTTGGCGATCGGGTGTGAAGGGATTCGCGGTGTGCGGGTTGATGCGTGCGCACAGCCGAACAGCATCGCGGTTGGTCCAGGACCAGATACGGTCGATGGCGTCTCGGGCGGACAGCCACTCAGCGGTATGGTGCTCAGCGGCTGCAAGTGTGACCGGTAGCGGTGCCGGCAAGCACAGGCTGAACACCGATTCGCTGTTATGGCTAACCTCGGGCGCATAGCGGTGGCGCCACTTTGGGGGAATCGGATATCGGTTGTTCAGGCGCAAGTCGACGAGGGCATCGCCGGGTGCTGACAGGCCGGTTTCTTCGAACACTTCTCGGATGGCGGCCTCTTGGGGTGTTTCGTCGGGCTCCAGGCTGCCGGTGACGGATTGCCAGAAGTCAAAGGGTTGCTGCCGGTGCAGCACAAGAACTTCCATCGCTCGGGTGTGGATGACCACCAGAACGGAGTGGGGGCGCTTGTCGTTGTTGGCTGTCACGCCGCGTCGGCACTGCGCGTGGTTTGGGCAAATACGTGAAACGGCACGCCGCGATCCTGCCAGTATTCGCAACAGTCGGTGAGCAGGTCGGTGAGGATGGAAGCGGCGCGGGTGTCGGGCGCCACCTTGGTGAGGACCAGCACGTAGCCCTTACCGGGCAGCCACGAGAGGTCGGTCAGACAGTCGTAGAGGGCGTCCCAGTTGTGTCCGAACCAGCGCGGCATGTCGAAGCGCTGGGCGAGGGCGTCGAGGATCTGGCCTTTGTCAGTCAGGCCGTCGAGGGCGACGTCGAAAATACGTCGCTCACGTGTCTGAGCGGCAGAAATGATCGCTTCAGATTCGCCTTGGCGCATGGACAGAATGCGGTTGGGGCCGTCGAGCGCGAGGCCCGGGTCAGTTTTTGACGGAAAGGGGGTCATCGCGTCTCCGGAATGCGTCGAAAACTGCGGTAGTGATCGGCGGTGTAGTAAAACACCTCGGGCGGATTGCCGCCGGTGACGATGCGTTGTGCGCCGCGAGTGCGTTCGCCCGGCGTGGGGACGGTGTACTCGCGGTAGTAGCCGCGTGACTGGCGTGGCAACTGGCCTTCGCGGTTGAAGAAGGTGGTGCCATCTTTGCTGTAAGGGAAGGGGCCGCCGCGCTGGATCAATGCCAATGTGCTCAGCGCTTCGGGCGGAAGCCAGGCAAGTTTGCTGCGCGTTGACGCGGCGTTGTGAGGCGCTTCGCGCGAGCATGCCGGGAGCAGCGTAAACGCGGCGAGCAGGAAAACAAGGAAGGCTTGGGTCAGGCGGCGCATGCGCGATCCATCCACCGGGTGATGCTCGGAGTGTAGCAGTTCCGCTGCGTTGCGCCGGCGCGTTGGTTCAGACCTTGATGTCGCGAATACCGAATTTTGCCTTGAGCGTGGCGTGGAAGTCTTTCAGCGCCGGCAGGCGGGCATTGTTCGGGTCCTGACGGCGAACCCGGTCGATCAGGCGTTGGGCCTGGTCGGCATATTGTTCGTTCCAGCCCCGGTTTTCGATATGGCGCAGCAGTGCCAGCGCGGCGTTGAAGAGCACATGGACGTTGTTGGGCATTTTGCCCACGGCACTGAGCATTTCGTCGACCGCACCGTCGAAATCGCCGGCCTTTGCTTTTTCGGCGCCGGTGGCGACCAGCGCCCGGACTTCGTGGTGTACTTGCTTTTCAAGCTCTTGCGCGAGGCTTGAATAGCCTCTTGTGTCAAGCATCTTGCGGGTGTTTTCAACGACGCGAGGCGTGTCGGCGGTGCGTATGATGTCGAGCACTACTTCGGAGCCGTCGGCCTCCATGCCGTGATCAAAGCAGGCTTGCGCCAGTTGTTGTTTGAGGCTGAGAGAGACTTTGCCGAGCCGGCGTGATTCGGTGAGGGCCGACTCAACAGCGGCCTTTGCCTTGGCCCCGTCACCGAGTTTGCCATGGAGCATGGCCGAGGATAATGCGGTGCACAGCTTGCCGCGCTCGGTCGAGGCCATGGTTCGATCCAGGTCGCGCAAGGTGGCGGCGGCCTCTTCAAGCTTGCCATTGCCGATTTGCGCCTGCATCAGCCACACGTGGTCGTCCGGATCACGAAAGTCGGAATATTTACCTTTGCGAACAACCTCGCCCAGCACAGCTTCGGCGGTGTGCGAATCATCCATTTCCAGCGCGATGGCGCCGAGGCGGCGCAAGCGACTGAGGCGATTGGGGGAAACGGCTGCCGCGCGGGCCAGAATGTCGCGAGCCTTGGCCATTTCCCCTGCGGCTTCGCGCGTTCGGGCCAGCCAGTCGTAGGCGTCAAGGAATTGGTCGTTCTCTTCTACCAGACCGGTGAGCAGATCTTCAGCATCGTCGTAGCGCTGGCGCATGTAGAGCGCTTTGGCGAGGCCAAGCCGGGCCCAGGGGATGGCGCGCAGTTCGAGGACTTGTTGGTAGACTTTTTCGGCTTCATCGGCCTCGCCGGCAGAGATATGCAACTCTGCGCGCAGCCGGAGGAAATCGAGGAGGTATTGGGGGTGCTTGTGCTCGCCCTCGATACATTCTCGCAGGGCACCGGGAATGTCGCCGGCGTCGATGAGGTTGTAGGTGGGCAGCAGGGCGTCACGCTTGATCACTGCGCGCGCGATGCGGATATGCAGCGTGTCTGCGGCAAAAGGCTTGAGGACGTAGTCGTTGGGCGCTAGCTCGGCGGCGGAAACGACTTTTTCATATTGGCGTTCACCCGTAACCATGATGAACAGCGTTGCCAGCGGAATGATGTTGTTGTGGCGCAGGTCTTCGAGCAGATGCTGGCCGTCTTGGCCATCACCGATGTGGTATTCGCAGAGGATCAGGTCGAAGCGCGTCTCGCGCAGTTTGCGCACCGCGGCGCCTGCCGATACGGCCAGTTGGACCTTGTCGACACCGCTTTCTCCCAGCATGTTGCGCAACTGGGTGCGCATGTTGGGGTTGGCCTCGATGACGAGGGCGGTAACGGCGGACAGGTCAGGCATGTTGGCGGTGCCGTAGAAAAGGGGCTCAAGCTGAATTGTCGGCCATTGGAGGGCGATCTTGAGCGCAGGCACCAAAACAAACGAGGCGACCGAAGTCGCCTCGTTGAGTCCTTGACACTATTGTGTCGGAACTAGTCTTTGGTGACTTCCACCGAGGTTTCGACTTTCTGGCGCAGGCGAACGTGCAGATCGCGCAGTTGGCGGTCGTCGACGGGCGAGGGCGCCTCGGTGAGCAGGCACTGAGCGCGCTGCGTTTTGGGGAATGCGATCACGTCGCGGATCGATTCGGCGCCGGTCATCATGGTGACGATGCGGTCGAGGCCGAAGGCCAGGCCACCATGCGGCGGCGCGCCGTATTTCAGCGCATCGAGCAGGAAGCCGAACTTTTGCTGGGCTTCTTCGTCGCCGATCCCCAGCGCGCTGAATACCTTGCTCTGCACGTCGGCGCGGTGGATACGAACCGAGCCGCCGCCGAGTTCCCAGCCGTTCAGCGCAAGGTCGTAAGCCTTGGCAAGGCACTTGCCCGGGTCGGTGTTGAGCAGCTCGAGGTGTTCGTCCTTGGGGCTGGTGAAGGGATGGTGGCAGGCGGTCCAGCGCTTGTCCTCGTCGTCATACTCGAACATCGGGAAATCCACCACCCACAGCGGCTCCCACGCCTTGCCATTGACGTAGCCCTTCTCGTGGCCGACCTTGCTGCGCAACGCGCCGAGGGCATCGTTCACGATCTTGGTCTTGTCTGCGCCGAAGAAGATCAGATCACCGTTTTGCGCACCGGTGCGCTCGATGATGGTCGCAAGCGCCTGCGCGTGCAGGTTTTTGACGATGGGCGACTGCAGGCCTTCATCACTGAGCTTGCTGATGTCGTTGACCTTGATGTAGGCCAGGCCTCGGGCGCCGTAGATGCCGACGAACTTGGTGTATTCGTCGATTTCGCCACGGGTGAGCTGGGCACCACCGGGCACACGCATCGCGGCTACTCGGCCGTTGTCGGAGTTTGCCGGGCCGGAGAAGACCTTGAAGGCAACGTCCTTGACGGCGTCGGTGACATCGGTGATCTCGAGGGTCACACGCAGGTCGGGCTTGTCCGAGCCGAAACGCGACATCGCTTCAGCGTAGCTCATGCGCGGGAAGGGGTTGGGGAGATCGACGTCCAGCACTTCCTTGAAGATGCTGCGAATCATTTCTTCCATCAGCGCGGTGATTTCGTCTTCGCCCAGGAAGGACGTCTCGATATCGACCTGGGTGAACTCGGGCTGCCGGTCGGCCCGGAGGTCTTCGTCGCGGAAGCACTTGGTGATCTGGTAGTAGCGGTCGTAGCCCGCCACCATCAGCAGCTGCTTGAACAGTTGCGGAGACTGCGGCAGGGCGAAGAAGTGGCCCGGGTGAACCCGCGACGGCACCAGATAGTCGCGCGCGCCTTCCGGCGTGCTCTTGGTGAGCATCGGTGTTTCGATGTCGATGAAGCCCTTGGCGTCGAGGAAGCGACGGAAGGCCATCGCCGTCTTGTAGCGCAGCATCATGTTGCGTTGCATGGCCGGGCGGCGCAGATCGATTACGCGATGGGTCAGGCGCGTGGTTTCCGACAGATTGTCGTCGTCGAGCTGGAAGGGCGGTGTGACGGAAATATTCAGGACTTCGATTTCGTGGCACAGCACTTCGATTTCGCCGGACGTGAGGTTGGCGTTTTCGGTGCCGGCAGGGCGGCGACGGACCTTGCCGGTCATGCGTACGACAAACTCGTTGCGAAGCGATTCGGCCACCGTAAACATGTCAGCGCGATCGGGGTCGCAGACCACCTGGACAAGACCTTCGCGATCGCGCAGATCGACGAAAATCACGCCGCCATGGTCCCGCCGGCGATGCACCCAGCCGCACAGGGTGACGATCTGGTCGAGGTTGGCAGCAGTGACTTGGCCGCAGTATTGAGTACGCATGATTCTGATTCCGTATTTTGTACGCTTCGGGGCGAATCGCCCCGACTTGTTAAGGTTCGACCGGGGCGAGTTCGGCGATGTCAGCCTTTTTGCCGGGGGTGACCACGCCCATCGAGATGACATATTTGAGCGCCTCGTCGACGCTCATTTCCAGCTCGATGACGTCAGCGCGCGGGACCATCAGGAAGAATCCCGAGGTGGGGTTTGGTGTGGTCGGGACGTAGATGCTGATGTAGTCGCCGCTCAGGTGCCGGGCCGCGTCGCCACCCGGCTTTCCGGTGAGGAAGGCGATGGTCCAGGCGCCCTGGCGGGGATACTGAACCAGCAGCGCTTTGCGGAAGGCATGGCTGGAACTGGAAAACAGGGTGTCGGAAACCTGCTTGACGCTTGAGTAGATGGACTTGACCACCGGAATGCGCGCCAGCAACGCTTCCCAGACCAGCACCAGGCGCTGACCGAGAACGTTGGCGCCGATCAAGCCAGTGAACAGGATGATCAGCAAGGTGAGCGCGACGCCGATGCCCGGAATGTCGAGCCCGAGCAACACTTTGGGCTGCCAGTGCTCAGGTATCCACAGCAGGATTCGGTCAAGTGTGCTGACGATCCACGCGATCACCATGAAGGTGATCGCGAGCGGGATCCAGATCAGGAGCCCGGTGACGAAGTATTTCTTCATTCGATACGATCAGTGGCAGGCGCAGCCGCCGCCACAACTGGCGTCGGCAGTGCCGGACGTCGGGGCGGCTTCGGCTTTGGCAGGCGCACTGGTGTTGCCGCCTTTGAAGTCGGTGGCGTACCAGCCCGAGCCTTTCAACTGAAAGCCGGGGGCCGTGAGTTGTTTGGCGTAGGTGTTCGCGCCGCAGGCGGGGCAGACCGTCAGCGGTGCATCACTCATCTTCTGCAAATGATCTTTTTGAGCACCGCAATCGGTGCAGCGATAGGCGTAGATCGGCATGACAAGCTCCGAAAAATCAAGCCCGTAAGTCTATCTTATTGGCGGGGGGGCGGGAAGCGGTGTGCGCTGCAAAGCGCAGCGCATTTCGTCTGCGGCTCGGCGTCGACGCTTGTCAGAGCAACTGCAGGTAGCGAGTGTTCAACATTTCGCCAAAAAAGAGCGCTAGTACGCCGGCTGCAGCTAGATACGGGCCAAATGGAATCGGCGTGTCGCGGCCGTGGCGTGCGAAGAGCATCAAGGTGATCCCAAACAATGCGCCGACGACCGAGGACAGCAGAATGGTCAGCGGCAGCATTTGCCAGCCAAGCCAAGCGCCTACGGCAGAGAGCAGCTTGAAGTCACCATAGCCGATGCCCTCTTTGCCGGTGACCAGTCGAAACAAATGAAATACCAGCCAAAGGCAGAGATAACCTGCGACGGCGCCAATCACAGCGTCCTGCAAGGAGGTATAGGTGCCGCCCAGGTTGAACAGCAGGCCGAGCCAGATCAGTGGCAGGGTGATGCTGTCGGGAAGGAGTTGAGTGTCCAGGTCGATAAACGTCAGGGCAATCATTGCCCAGACGAACAACAGGGCGCCTACGGTGGCGACGCTATTGCCGAACTTCCATGCGACAAGCGCCGAGAGGGCCGCGGTGGCGATTTCAACACTCGGGTAG
Source organism: Zoogloeaceae bacterium G21618-S1 (assembly GCA_027214125.1). Classification (GTDB taxonomy): domain Bacteria; phylum Pseudomonadota; class Gammaproteobacteria; order Burkholderiales; family Rhodocyclaceae; genus Nitrogeniibacter. The sequence goes on along the minus strand of JAPWHF010000002.1, from coordinate 284,286 downwards.
CGCCGGCTGATGGGCGCCTTGCAGTGACGGCAACGCCCGCGGAGCAGCAGATAGCTCAACACCGGAATATTGTCGATGGCGGTGACCTGAGTGGCGCAATGCGGGCAGCGCGACCGGGGTGTGGCCAGATTGAAACGGACGGGGGCGTCAGGCTCTTCTCCACGCATTTCGGCAGCCTGTTGCGCCCATTCGTTCTCCATCATCGTGGGAAGGCGATGGATGACGACGTTCAGAAAGCTGCCGACAAACAGCCCGAGGAGGCAGCTGAGCGCGACGAGCGCTATCGGTTCGTTGAATAGTTCGGTCATGGGAGATTGACGCCGCCCCGAAATGCGGGGCGGGGCGTTTAGACGACAGCGCCGAGTTTGAAGATGGGGAGATACATGGCTACGACCATCCCGCCAATAACGGTGCCGAGAAAAACCATGATGATTGGCTCAAGAAGCTGTGAGAGGCCTGCGACTGCATCGTCGACCTCTTGCTCAAAAAAATCAGCAACTTTACTCAGCATGCCATCAAGTTGTCCGGACTCTTCACCAATGGAAACCATCTGCACAACCATGGTTGGAAATACCTTCACGCCTTGCATGGAGACGGTAAGACTGGTGCCCGTGCTGACGTCGGACTGGATTTGCTTGGTTGCGACTTTGTAGACATGGTTGCCGGCGGCGCCGCCAACGGAGTCAAGCGCTTCTACCAGTGGGACGCCAGCGGCAAACATTGTCGATAGTGTTCGTGTCCAGCGGGCGATTGTGGCTTTTCGGATGATGTCGCCGATGACCGGGAACTGAAGAATCATGCGATCCATTGTGTTTTGCGCCTTTTCCGAACGGCGATAGGCCATGCTCAAGCCGACGACAGTTGCCGCAATTCCGCCAAACACGACGTACCAATTTTCGACGAAAAAGTCCGACATGGCGACGACAATCAGCGTTGGGGCGGGAAGGTCGGCGCCAAAGCTGGAAAAAACCTTTTTGAATTCAGGAATGACGAAAAGCATCATGACGGAAATCACAATTGCGGCGACGACAACAACGGCAATGGGATAAAAAAGTGCTGATTTGATCTTGCTCTTGATGGCAATGATTTTTTCTTTATAGGTTGCCAGTCGATCCAGCAAGCTATCAAGAATACCCGCCTGCTCACCAGCCGCGACGAGGTTGCAAAACAGTTGATCGAAATGCAATGGGTGCTTCCGGAACGCTTGCGACAAACTGCTGCCAGTCTCGACGTCGTTGCGAATATCGTTCAGCAAACGACCCAGAGAGGGGTTCCCAGATCCCTTGATGCCGATATCGAAGGCTTGAAGCAGCGGCACGCCTGACTTCATCATTGTCGCCATTTGTCGGGTGAATAGCGCGATATCCTTGTCGGTAATGCGACGACCTCGTGAGAGTTTGCGCTTTTTGACCTTGGTGACGAGAATGCCTTGACGTCGCAGCGTTGCCTGGACGACCGCCTCACCCCCCGCGCGTACTTCGCCGCGAATGATCTTGCCTTTCTTGTCCTTGCCTTCCCAGTCGTAAAGGTGTTCCTTGACGTCTTGGCCTGTGCGGCGGGTAGAGCGGGTAGCGGTTGCCATGTGCGTTGTGCCTCGAATTAGTCGTTGGTCGTGGCCAGAACTTCTGCGAGAGAAGTCATGCCGGCCTTGACCTTGCGAAGTCCCGAGCGGCGCAGGTCCATCACGCCGTCGAGTTCCGCTTGCGCGGCAATGTCAATTGAGTTGCCGTTGTTCATGATGATGCGGGCGATCTCGTCCGTGATCGGCATGACTTGATAGATACCCACCCGGCCTTTGTAACCACTGCCCTTGCATTTGTCGCAGCCAACCGGGCCGTAGGGTTTCCAGCTGCCGTCCAGATCCGCTTCCGAAAAGCCGGCTTCGATCAGCGCGTCGTGCGGGATGTCCAGTGCTTGCTTGCAGCTACACAAACGTCTCGCAAGTCGCTGTGCGGTGATTAAGATGACGGACGAGGCGATGTTGAATGCCGCAACACCCATATTGCGCAGGCGTTCAAGTGTGGTGGGTGCATCGTTTGTATGCAGTGTCGATAGGACCAAGTGGCCGGTTTGTGCAGCTTTGATAGAGATTTCGGAGGTTTCCAGGTCGCGAATTTCGCCGACCATGATGACGTCCGGATCCTGGCGCAGGAAGGCTCTTAGCGCAAAAGCGAATGTCAGTCCGGCTTTTTCGTTGACGTTGACCTGGTTGATGCCGGGCAGATTGATTTCCGCGGGATCTTCAGCGGTGGAAATATTGACCCCTGCCTTGTTGAGAATGTTCAGGCAGGTGTAGAGCGACACGGTTTTACCGCTGCCGGTCGGGCCGGTGACCAGAATCATGCCGTAAGGGCGCTCAATGGCTTCGAGCAAGGCCGCCTTTTGTTCGGGGTCATAGCCCAGCGCGTCGACCCCCAGCATTGCGGAGGAGGGGTCGAGAATACGCATGACGATCTTTTCGCCATGGAGGGTTGGCAGCGTCGATACCCGGAAGTCGATGGCCTTGTTTTTGGAGAGCACCAGTTTCATTCGGCCGTCCTGGGGGACGCGTTTTTCCGAGATGTCCAGGCGCGAGATGACCTTGATACGTGCGGCGATTTTTTCTCGCAATACCAAGGGCGGTTGCGCCACTTCGCGCAAGGTGCCATCTGTTCGCACGCGAATGCGGTAATACTTTTCGTAAGGCTCGAAATGAATGTCTGACGCGCCTTCATTGATGGCGTCGATCAGTACCTTTTGGATGAATCGAACGACTGGTGCGTCATCGACTTCAGCCTGCGCATCATCGGCGGCCGCATCGCTGGGCGTGTCTTGCTCCAGCATGTCCATGTCGAATTCGTCGCCAGTGAGCGCCTCGAGCGTGTCCTTGGCGGATTCGCCTTGTTTGTCGATGGCTGCGAGCAGCTTGCTGGCTTCGACAACCACCGGGTCGACCGATAGTCCGCTCTGAAAACGGATTTCGTCGAGTGCGCGCAGGTTGGTCGGATCCGCGAGTGCGACGGTCAGTCGATTGCCGCGCTTGGCGATCGGCAGCACATGGTGTTTGCCGATCAGTTTTCGGTCGATCGCATCGACCAGGATATTGCTCGGATCGAGCGCCGAGATGTCCAGCAAGGGGTGGCCGAAGGTGTCGGCGGCGAAGCGGGCGATATCCCGCTCGCCGAGCAGGCCACGGCGAGCGGCTTCGAGGATGAAGCCGTTGACCTTGTTTTGCTGTTCGGACGTGCACGCAGCGGCATCCGCCTCCGTCAGGCGGTTTTGTTGAACGAGCGCACGCGCTAGACCGGTGAGCGCAGTTTGAGGATTTGCAGCCATGACCACCTATTATGGATCCGACATAGCATGTTGCATCGCTTGATGTGGCTTGTAAAGCTTCAGGCGCAAACCCTTGTCACGCCTTGGTTTATGTCCGCGGCTTGAATAGCCGTGCGGTCTTCACCATGCGGTCCTGAGTTTGCACCACTTCGATCGGCACATCGCCAATCCGGATTGAGAGTCCTGCCTCGGGAATATCCTGGAGGTATTCAACAATCAGCCCGTTCACTGTTTTCGGACCATTTACCGGAAGGTTGAGGCCTAATTTTCGATTCAGGTCGCGAAGGTTGTGTGCGCCATCGACAAGTACGCTGTCGTTTGTATGCCAAGCGAGGTGGTCACCACCGGCGGGTGCGCTGGTGGTGAACTTGCCGATCATCTCTTCGATGATGTCTTCGACCGTGACCAGTCCCAGCAATTCGCCGTATTCGTCGACCACAAGGCCCATACGCTGCTTGTTTTCCTGGAAGAACTGAAGCTGTGAGTAGACGGGCGTGTCGGCCGGGATGAAATAGGGCTTGAAAAGCATATTGCGCAGGGCCTCATGATCCAGACGTTCTTCGAGCGTATGGCTGAGCATGCGGCGCAAGTGCAGGATGCCGATGACGTTGTCGGTCTCTCCGTCGAAAACTGGCAAGCGCGTGTGATAACTGGTCGCCAGTTGCTGGCGAATATCCTCAATGGTGTCGGACAGGTCGATGCCTTCGATGGTGCCACGCGGCGTCATGACGTCCTCGACGGTGATGTCCTCCAGCTCAAACATGTTCAGCAGGATACTGCGGTGCTTTGACGGGATGACGTGCCCCGCTTCAAGCACCATGCTGCGAAGCTCTTCGGTCGAGACCTGATCTTGGCCGCCTTCGCCTTGGGGGGCGAGTCTCAGCGCGCGCAGGAGGACCGCGACGAAGAGGTTGACGAACCAGACGGCGAAATACGACGCGCGCAGCAAGAAGGTGAGGGGAAACGCATAGATGACGGCGAGACGGTCGGCATATCTGGCGCCGATCACCTTTGGCGTGATCTCGGAAAAAACGAGAATCATGAAGGTCACTGCCAGCGTGCCCGCGCCGAGCGCCCAGCGTTCTTCGCCGAACAATGCGATCGTGATGACGCTTACCAGTGTTGCGGCGGCGGCATTGACCAGATTATTGAACAGCAAAATGACGCCGAGCAGCTTTTCGGTCTGGCCAAGCAAATCCAGTGCAAGGATGGCGCCGCGGTGGCCACTTGTCGCCATCGACTTGAGGCGATAGCGATTGGCGACCATCATGGTTGTTTCGGCCATCGAGAAAAGACCGGAAAACACCAACAGCAAGGCGAGTGCAGAAATCTGCACTGAAAGGGGGATGTCGGTCACGGCCTGCTAGGCGAAAAGGGGAGCGTCGAGTATTCCGGCGCGGTGCGGCGATGTCAAGGCAGCAACGCCTGCCTTAGGCGGCACGTTGAAGCAGAACTTCGATCACAAATCGACTGCCGACGTAGGCCAGCATCAAGGCTGCGAAGCCGGCAATCGTCCAGCGTTGAGCGAGCTTGCCGCGCCATCCCCATAACTGACGACCGACTAGCAGGCCACCAAAAAGCAGCCATGAGATCGCGGCGAACACCGTCTTATGGTCGACCGAAAAGGCCTTTCCGAACAGCGCTTCGGAAAAGGCGACCCCTGAAATCAGCGTCAGGGTGAGTAGTACAAATGCGATGCGGATCAGTCGGAACAGCAGATGTTCCATCGTCAGCAATGGCGGCAGCGAGGCAAAGGCGTTCGAGAGGCGTGCGCTGTGCAGGCGCTTTTCGGCGATAGCCATCAGCAGGGCATGCAAGGTGGCGAGCGTGAACAGGCTGTAGGCCAGCATGGCCACAATAAAGTGCGCCCGGAAGGCCGGCGAATCGGCTTTGTCGAGCAGATGCGGCGGTGGAAACAGACCAGGCAAAAGCGCGGCGACGGCTGCGGCCGGCATGACGAATGTCTGCAAGCCATCCAGTCGGGAGAAAAAGTTCTCGATCCAGTAGAACAGAACGGCCAGCCAGACCATCAGTGACAGCGCGGTGCCAAAACCGAAATGCATGCCCTCGCCAGGAAACAGTTCTCCGTGTAGCACAAGGCCATGAGCGAGCAGCGCAAAGAGCAGCGCGGTGCGCTCCCATGCCGACAGGCCTCGACGGGGTGTGTTGCTGGAAGGGTGCCAACGGGTACGCCAGAAGTGCACGCCGAGTGCGGCATACATGGAGGCGGGCAGCAGATGCAGTAGAATCGATGGCATTACGCAAGTTTACTCCAAGCCAGATTCCCGGACCATCATGCTAGACAATTTGACCACGCGGCTTTCCAAAGTCGTCAAAACTCTCCGTGGCCACGCCCGGCTGACCGAAGACAATATTCAGGACGCGATGCGCGAAGTGCGCATGGCGTTGCTAGAGGCCGATGTGGCCTTGCCCGTGGTCAAGGATTTCGTTGCACGGGTGCGCGAGAAGGCGGTTGGTCAGGCCGTGGTGGGGTCTCTCACACCGGGGCAGGCGCTTGTAGGCGTGGTGCACGACGAACTGTGCGCCTTGATGGGTGCGAAGAACGAAGGTTTGAACCTCGCCGCACAGCCGCCCGCCGTGGTGTTGATGGCGGGCCTGCAGGGCGCGGGCAAGACGACGACGACCGGCAAACTCGGCAAACTGCTGCGCGAGCGCAAGAAGAAAAAGGTGCTGGTGGTGTCGGCCGACGTGTATCGACCCGCGGCGATCGAGCAGCTCAAAACGGTGGCCGGGCAGGCCGGCGTGGAATTTTTCCCGTCGCAAACTACCCAGAAGCCGGTTGATATTGCGCTGGCGGCACTAGATTACGCTCGCAAGCACTTCTTTGATGTGTTGCTGGTCGACACCGCTGGCCGACTCGCCATCGACGAAGCGATGATGGCTGAAATCAAGGCGGTGCACGCGGCGATACTGCCGGTCGAGACCTTGTTTGTTGTCGACGCCATGTTGGGTCAGGACGCGGTCAATACCGCGGCGGCCTTCAACGAGGCACTGCCACTGACCGGCATTGTGCTCACCAAGTTGGACGGTGATTCCCGCGGTGGTGCGGCGTTGTCGGTGCGTCACGTGACGGGCAAGCCGATCAAGTTCGCCGGTGTGGCGGAGAAGCTTGACGGGCTGGAAGAGTTCTTCCCGGAGCGTATGGCGTCCCGGATCCTTGGCATGGGCGACATCATGGGCCTGGTCGAGGACGCGCGCCGTGGCGTTGACGAGGACAAGGCCAAGGCCTTCGCGCAGAAGCTCAAGTCAGGCAAAGGCTTCGATCTGAACGACTTCAAGGAACAGATCGGCCAGATGCGCAAGATGGGCGGTCTGACGTCGATGATGGACAAGCTGCCCGCGCAATTCGCGCAGGCCGCGAGTCAGTTGCAGGGCGGGGCCGAAGAAAAGATGGTCGGGCGCGTGGAAGGCATCATCAACTCGATGACCCCGCTTGAGCGCGCCAAGCCCGAACTGCTCAAAGCATCGCGCAAGCGACGCATTGCCAACGGTGCTGGCGTTCCGGTGCAAGAGGTTAACCGACTGCTCAAGCAGTTTGAGCAGACCCAGAAGGTGATGAAGCAGTTCTCCAAGGGCGGCATGGCCAAGATGATGCGCGGCATGAAGGGGATGCTTCCGGGCATGATGCGTTGATGTCTGCTCCGCGCGCGCCGGGATCCTTGTTTGCCGCTTTACAGGGTGCGCTGCTCGAATCTGATGCCGACCAGAAGTGCGCGCGTGTTCATGCATTGAAGGCAGCGTTTGATGGTGGCCAGTTGAGTCTTGATGACGACACCCCGGCAGAGCCAATCGTTGCCTGCGGCCGGCCGGCGCTGCCCGAACTGGTGGCGCCGAACAAACTGCGCAAGCGCCGCCCCGGCAGCCCCGATGGTCACGCCGCCTTGCTGCATGCCATTGCCCACATCGAATTTAACGCGATCAACCTGGCGCTCGACTGTGCCTATCGTTTTCGCGCTCTGCCCGAGGCGTTCTATCACGGTTGGGTGCAGGTGGCCGCCGAAGAAGCGATCCATTTCGGCTTGCTGCGCGATCGGCTGCGGGCGCTGGGGTCCGACTACGGACGGTTCGCAGCACACAATGGTTTGTGGGAGATGACCGTCAAGACGGGCGATGATCCGCTAGCCCGGATGGCGCTGGTGCCGCGTGTGCTCGAAGCCCGCGGGCTGGACGCGACACCGCCGATCATGAACAAGCTGCGCCATATTGGAGATGCCGGCACACTGGCCGTGCTCGATATCATTCTGCGCGACGAAATCGGCCACGTGGCGCTCGGCGACCACTGGTTTCGTTACTTTTGCGCACAGCAGGGGCTGGTGCCCGAGGCGACTTATCTCGCATTGATCGATCAGTTCAATGCGCCGTGGCCCAAGCCGCCGCTCAATCTTTCCGCACGGCGCGACGCCGGTTTTAGTGACACCGAGTTGGCGGTGCTGTCGGCGCCTCGCCAAGAGAAGCATCTCGAATGATGAACCGCTCAGTGCGGTATGTCTTGGCGGTATTTGTCGTGGCATGACTTGCAGGCTTCGCCGACTTTGCCAATGGCGGATCGAATGGCATTGGTGTCTTTGTCCGCCGCCTTTTGGGCAAGCATGTCGATCGCCATTTTCAAGTCTTTGCCCTTGCTTTTGAAGTCCGCAAACGAGTCCCAGGCTTCAGACTTCATCCGGCTCTCGGCGGCTTTGCGCGTGTCTGGCGTGTAGGTCTGTGCCGTGAGCCGCTCTGCCCATTGGAGGTGGCGAGTCCAGCGCTTGACTGCCGCCGCGTCAAAGGGCTTTTCGCCACGCGCGACATCGCCAAGCAGGCCCATATGCCAGCCCATGATGCGGTAGGCACCTTGGCGAAAATTGACCCGGTCGTCACCGCTCTGCGTATGGGCTGCCGCTGACCCCGTGATGCAGGCGAGAGCGATGGTGGCGATGCAGTGAACAAGGTGTCGAGACATGCGTGTGGCGCTCCTTGGTTTCACGCCTGCCAATGGTGGCGATCTTTGTGAACAGAAAAAGGGGGAGCGACTCGTCACTCCCCCCTTTGTATCGACGTCGCAGTTTCTTGTCGAATCAGCGCAGGCCGGCGATGAAGTCCGAAACGGCCTCGATTTCCTTGTCGGTCATCTTGAGCGCAATGGTCTGCATCATCTTGGCCGGATCGTTCGCACGCTCGCCAGCGCGGAAGGCTTTGAGCTGCGCGGCCGTGTATTCGGCAAATTGACCCGACAGACGCGGGAACTGAACGGGCAGACCTTTGCCTGCCGGGCCGTGGCATGCGGCACAGGCCGGCAGGCCTTTGGAGGCATCGCCCGCGCGCCACAGTTTCTGGCCCCACTCGATAGTTTCGCCATTCTTGGCAACCGCAGGTTGCTGCGTCTGGCTGCCAAAATAATGCGCAACGTTGTTGATGTCGTCGCCGGTCAGTGCCATTGCCATGCCATTCATGACGGCGTTGACGCGGACGGGCGGCTTGCCGTCGACCGACTGGAATTCGTGGAGTTGTTTGGCCAGGTATTCCGGAATCTGACCGGCCAGTTTCGGGTTGGCAGGCAGCGCACTGTTGCCGTCAGGGTTATGACAGCCGGCACAGATGCCCTCGGCCGTCAGCTTGCCTTTTTCGAGATCGGGAGCGGCTTGTTCGGCCTGAACAGCGCCAGCGGCGAGAAAAAGGGAAAGCAGCAGGGAACGCTTCAGCATGATCTTGATGTCCTCGGGTGCCGTGGTCGATGGTTGAAATCCTGATATTCTATAACAGCTTAACGGGTTTGCGCGATGCAACACCCGTCCCTTTTCCCCACTGTGCCCTCCGAATGTCCCTCTTTCGTCACGCCGCATTTGAAATCTCAGTCGCCGAACCCCGGGGTCTGCCTCCACCTAACGGCGCTGAAATCGCCTTTGCAGGACGTTCCAACGCGGGAAAATCAAGCGCCATCAACACATTGGCAATGCACACGCGTCTGGCCTTTGTGTCGAAGACGCCAGGGCGTACTCAGCTGATCAATTTTTTCCGCTTGCGCGGCGGTGCCGTGATGGTCGACCTGCCGGGCTACGGCTATGCCGACGTGCCGGAAAAAATCCGTCGCCAGTGGCAGGCGTTGCTCGAAAACTATCTGCGTGAGCGACCGAATTTGATCGGTTTGGTGCTGATCATGGATTCCCGGCGTCCGCTGACACCGCTTGATCGCCAGATGCTCGACTGGTTTGCGCCCAGCGGCCGACCAGTGCATGTACTGCTGACCAAGAGCGACAAGCTCACGCGCAACGAGCAAGCCAAAACCCTGGCTGCGACGCGCAAGGGACTGGCCGAGTGGGGCGATGCCGTGACGGTGCAGATGTTCTCGAGTCTTAAAAAGACCGGGATGGATGAAGTGGATAGCGTCGTGCGCCAATGGTTGGAGGATTTGCCGAACGAAGCGGCCGACGTTGAGGACGCCTAAAAAAATAGACCCCCGGCCAAAGGGGAGAAAGCCGGGGGTTGAACGTCCTGCTTGAGGAGCAGGACTCCCGCTCAGGGAGGTGAAGCGGGAGACGGCTTGCGCCATCTGTTTTCCTAGATCAAAGCAGCGCAAGAAAGTTCCCGGCACACTTTTTCTCTATGTTTCTTTCTGTTTCGAGTGATCTGATGACTTCCAATTCTGCCTTTCCCGCAACGCGTATGCGCCGCATGCGCCGTGATGCCTTTTCCCGTCGCCTGATGCGTGAGAACGAGCTGAGCGTCAATGACTTGATCTACCCGGTGTTTGTATTGCCCGGACAGGGTCAGCGTCAAACCGTGGCGTCGATGCCCGGGGTTGAGCGCGTGTCACTGGATGCGTTGCTGGGTGTGGCCGAAGAAGCTGTGGCCTTGGGCGTCCCGGCGCTGGCGCTGTTTCCGGTGGTTGAAACCGAAAAGAAGAGCTTGGCCGCTGAAGAAGCGTGGAATCCCGACGGTTTGGTGCAGACGGTGGTGCGCGCACTCAAGGCGCGCTTTCCTGAGTTGGGGGTCATCACCGATGTGGCGCTCGACCCGTACACCAGCCATGGTCAGGATGGACTGATCGACGCGTCCGGGTATGTGTTGAACGACGAAACACTGGAAGTGCTGGCCAAGCAGGCGCGCAGCCATGCAGATGCCGGTGCCGATATCGTGGCGCCGTCGGACATGATGGACGGCCGTGTTGCCCGCATTCGAGCCGAGCTCGATGCCGGTGGTCATATTCTGACTCGCATCCTGGCGTATTCGGCCAAGTATGCGTCGAGCTATTACGGCCCCTTCCGCGATGCGGTCGGCTCGGCGGGCAATCTGGGTGGCGGCAACAAATACACCTATCAGATGGACCCGGCTAACTCGGATGAGGCCATCCGCGAAGTGTCGTTGGACATCGCCGAGGGTGCCGACATGTTCATGGTCAAGCCGGGCATGCCGTATCTGGATATCGTTCGCCGGGTCAAAACCGAATTGCAGGTGCCGACCTTTGTGTACCAGGTCAGTGGTGAGTACGCCATGCTCAAGGCGGCTGCAGCCAATGGCTGGCTCGACGAAAAAGCCTGCGCGCTGGAAGCATTGATGGCCTTCAAGCGCGCCGGTGCTGATGGCGTGCTGACTTACTTCGCGCTGGATGCGGCGCGTTGGCTGAAAGCCGACAAGTGAGCTTTGCCCTGCGGCCCATGACGGCCGATGATTTGCCCGCAGTGTTGGCTGTGCAGCGTTTGGCGCATGGCGATGCTTATCAGGAAGCTGCCGAGGTGCTAGACGCCAAGCGGCAACGCAGCCCGGCAGCCTGCTGGGTCGCTTGCGACGCCGAGGGCATGGTGGGCTACGTGTTTGCGCACGATTGGCCCGGCGAAGCACCGCCGCCGCTGCATGCTGCGTTACCTGCGGTGGAGTCGTCGGCTTGCGGCTTCTTGCACGATCTCGCTGTCGTGCCTCGCGCCCATGGTTGTGGCGTTGGTGGCGCGTTGTTTTCGGCCGTTCAGCAGTGGTCGCTGGCTGCTGATCACGAGGCGCTCAATCTGGTGTCATTGGCGAGTGCTGCGACATATTGGCAGCGCGCAGGCTTTGTGCCGGTCTTGCCGATAGAGCAGTCTGTGATGGCCGCTTACGGCGACGGTGCGTGTTTTATGCGCCTGACACTCGGCCGTTGAATCCAAACCGGTTCAGTGCGCGGGGCAGCGCCAGCACGCTGGAGAATTTGGCGTCGACATAGGCCGGGCACCCGCTGGCGCGACTGATCCACACCGTGCGCATGCCCAGACGTTTGGCCGCTTTCAGGTTGGCCAGACTGTCTTCGACCAGAATGCAGCGAGACGCCTGCAACTTGTGGTCGACCAGCAGGCGACGAAATGCGTGGTGACCGGGCTTGGGCTGCAAACGCATTTGCTCAATGGCGAATACGTTGTCGATGGACCGGTGCAACCCCATGATGGTCAGCACCGCATGAGCATACGCCGAGGGGCCATTTGAGAAGACGATTTTTCGACCTGGCAGACGTTTGAGGCTGTGGCGTAGCGCGCGGTCGAACACCACCATGTTGTGGAGTTGATCAAAGCGATGTGTCTCGTGAAGGAAGTGCGCCGGGTCGGTGCCGTGATGGCGCATCAAACCAAGTAGCGTGGCGCCGTAACGGTGCCAGTAGTCGGTGCGCAGGGCGTTGGCCTGGCCTTCATCCACCGCCAGGTGCTGCATGATGTAGTCAGTCATGCTGCGGTTGATGTGCGGAAAGATATGCGCGCTGGCGTGGTGCAGCGTGTCGTCGAGGTCAAACAGCCAGACCGGTGCGGTACTCACGTTGGTCCGCCCGGTCGGCTCTGGAAGCGGATGATGGCGTGGCCATCTGGCGTGGTGCGCGGTGCCGGCTTCCAGGCGTGTCCGTAGACGATCTCAAAGGTGGCGGGGAGTCGTCCGTCGATGCGCTGTGCTTCGTAGCGTTCGCGCACCTTCCGCCAACCGGTTTTGCCGCTCAATCCACGGGGGCGCGCTGCGCTGGCGTTGTTGCTGCCCGACAGGCGCAGATCGGCGAACAGGCCGTCCAGATCGGCATAGGTCAGTGTGATGGTGTCCATGTCCATGACCGGATCGCTGAACCCCGCGCCGACCAGCGCATCGCCGATATCGTGCATGTCGATGAAGCGATGGACGCGGGTGCCCTCGGCATCCTCAAACGCTTCGCGCAGCTCGCGTAGCGTATCGGGGCCGAGCGTGGCGAACATCAGCATACCGCCGACTTTCATGACCCGCGCCATTTCGGCCAGCGCCGGTGCCGGGTCATCCAGCCAGTTGAGCATCAGGTTCGACCACAGCATGTCGAACTGGCTGGAGCCGAAGGGCAGGGCGTTGGCGTTGGCGGCGGTCAGTTGTACCTGGTCGCCGCGACCGAGCAGGCGCTGAAATCGGCCGACCATTGGGGCGGCCTGCTGCAGCATGGAAGGCGCAATGTCGGCGCCGACGCGCCGGGCTTTGGGGTAGCGTTCTGCCAGGCGGCGCAGATCGCGCCCGTTGCCGCAGCCCAGGTCGAGGATTGACGTTGGCTGATGGAGAATGCCTTCCAGGCGTTCATCCATCTGCTGCGCGACGGCGCGTGCCAGAACGTCGGCGCTGTCGTAGCTGCCCGCGGCGGCATTGAAATGCCGCCGGACGCTGCTGGCATCGAGGTGAAAGTCGCCCGCCATGAAGGGCTTAGATGGCTTTCAGTCCGAGTTTGGCAAACAGCTGCTCGTCGTGATCGGTTTCCGGGTTGTCGGTGGTCAGCAGGCGGTCGCCGTAGAACATCGAGTTGGCGCCGGCGGCGAAACACAGCGCCTGCATTTCGTCGCTCATCTGTTGGCGGCCGGCCGACAGGCGGACGAAGCTTTTTGGCATGGTGATGCGCGCCGCGGCGATGGTGCGGACGAACTCGATCGGGTCGACTTGCTCGCTTTCGGCCATGGGCGTGCCTTCGATGGCGACCAGATTGTTGATGGGCACCGACTCCGGCGGCGGGTTCATGTTGGCCAGCTGGGCAATCATCGCGGCGCGGTTGCGGCGGTTTTCGCCCATGCCGACGATGCCGCCGCTGCACACGTTGATACCGACATTGCGCACGCGGTCGAGGGTGTCGAGGCGGTCCTGGAAGGTGTGCGTGGTGATGACTTGACCGTAGAACTCGGGCGCGGTGTCGATGTTGTGGTTGTAGTAGTCGAGGCCGGCGTCACGCAGTTTTTCGGCCTGACCATCCTTGAGCATGCCGAGGGTGACGCAGGTTTCCAGGCCCAGGGCCTTGACCTCGCGGATCATGTCGATCACCGGCTCAAGGTCTTTGTCTTTCGGCCCGCGCCAGGCGGCGCCCATGCAGAAGCGGCTCGATCCTTTGGCCTTGGCGGCACGCGCGTTTTCGAGAACCTCTTCGAGCGCCAGCAGTCGTTCGCGCTCAAGCCCGGTATCGTAGCGGGCAGACTGCGAGCAATAGCCGCAGTCTTCGGAGCAGCCGCCGGTCTTGATCGACAAGAGCGTCGAGCGCTGGACAGCATTCGGATCGAAGTGCTCCCGATGGACTTGCTGTGCGCGGAAGAGCAGGTCGTTGAACGGCAGTTTGAGCAATGCCTCAACTTCAGCGACCTTCCACTTGCGGCCGTCGGTCGATTGAAGGGCGGGTGCCGTTTGCGGCGCGGAGTGTTGGGAAGTCATTGTCATGATGAGGATTTTTTGCTGTAATTCAAAATTATGGATGTTCCACGATTGAGGGATGCCTTGTCAAACCAGCCTGCCCGATGGCAGCGCGCGCTGGGTGGTGCGTGGCAGTCTCTCTGGTCGCGTCGCTGCGTTCTGTGCGCCAGCGTGCGTGACCCCTATGGTTTGTGCGCGGGTTGTCGCCGCGACCTGCCATTGTGCCTGTCTGCGTGCCCCAAGTGTGCATTGCCGGGCACGGGCGGGGCGCTTTGCGGCCGGTGTCTGAAGCATCCGCCAGCATTCGATGCCACGACGGCGCTGTATTGCTACGACTACCCCGTGGATCGTCTGGTGCATCGCCTCAAGTACAGTCATGACTTTGGCGTGGCTGTGGCTTTGTCGCAATGTGTCGTTCGCACCATGGCGGCGCCGGCGGTGGATGTGATCGTGCCGGTGCCGCTGCACGTCGGGAGGCTGGCTGAGCGCGGTTTCAATCAGGCGCTTGAGATTGCTCGCCCGCTGGGTCGTGCGTGGCAGATACCGGTTGTCGCACGCGGAGTGACTCGAACACGCGCGACTGCCGATCAGGTCGGGCTCTCGTGGCAAGCGCGAAAGAAAAATCTCCGTGATGCTTTTGATTGCGATATTTCGGTCAACGGCGCTCGGGTGTTGTTGATTGATGATGTAATGACCACCGGCGCGACGCTCGGCGCCTTGGCGGCCTGCCTGAAAAAGGCGGGCGCCGCGGCAGTGAGCAATCTGGTGATTGCGCGCACGCCCCTGCGTTGATCCGCGCCAGTCCTGCGGGCACAATGCCGCACCATGTTCCATATCGTCCTTTACCAGCCGGAAATTCCGCCCAATACCGGCAACGCCATTCGCCTGAGTGCCAATGTGGGCGCACGTCTGCATCTGATCGAGCCGCTTGGCTTCGAGATGTCCGACAAGGCGCTGGCGCGTGCGGGCCTCGACTACCATCAACTGACGCATGTCCAGACGCATGCCGACTGGGCGGCGTTTCGCGCCAGTGTGCCTGAGGGGCAGATCTATGCCGTGACGACGCGTGGTGGGCGAGGGTTCAATGAGGTGCGCTATCGGCCCGGCGATGTGCTGTTGTTTGGCTGCGAAACACGGGGTTTGCCGGCCGAGATGCTTGCCCGGCTCAGTGATGAGCAGCGGGTGCGCATCCCAATGCGACCGGGCAATCGCAGCTTGAATTTGTCGAATGCGGTGGCTGTCGTGGCCTATGAGGCGTGGCGGCAGCAGGGCTACGAAGGCGGCGCTTAGATCACTCGCTGCGCGGATCGCGTGCGAGGAGACGCTCGACCGCTTCGCGCGCGCTGAGCGTGCCCGAGAGCAGGGCGTTGACGCCCTCGGTGATGGGCATCTCGACATGATGGTGATGTGCCAAAGCCACCGTTTCGCGTGTGGTCGGTACGCCTTCGGCGACGTGGCCGAGTTCGTTCAGAATTTGCGGTAATGCTTTGCCTTCGGCCAGCGCAAGCCCAACCCGGCGATTGCGTGACAGATCGCCCGTGCAGGTCAGGACCAGATCGCCCATGCCAGCCAGCCCCATGAAGGTTTCATGGCGGGCACCAAGCGCAATGCCGAGGCGGGCCATTTCAGCCAGGCCGCGGGTGATCAGCGCGGCGCGACTGTTCAGTCCGAAGCCCAGGCCGTCAGATACACCGGCCGCAATGGCCATGACGTTCTTGACCGCGCCGCCGACCTCTGCACCCACCAGGTCGTCGTTGGCGTAGAGGCGTAGCCGGGGTTGGTGCAAATGCCCAGTCCAGGCGGACGCGAAGGCCGCGTCGCGCGCGGCCAGGGTGATGGCCGCGGGGAGCCCGGCAGCCACTTCCGCGGCAAAGCTCGGGCCGGTCAGTACGCCGCATGGATAGTCGGCGCCCAGTTCGTCGGCGACGACTTGATGCGGCAGTTTTCCGGTGCCGGATTCAAAGCCCTTGCAGGCCCAGATGAGTGGAGTTGTCAGGCGTTCGGCCGCGAGGTGACGGGCGATGTCGCGCAGTCCGGCGACGGGTGTGACCACCAGATGCAGTTCGGCGTTCTGGCTCGCACGATGAAGGCCTGGCTCCAGCTCAAGTGCGTCGGGAAAGGGCGCATTCGGAAGAAGCTGCTGATTGATTCGTGCTTCGGCACAGCCGATCAGCGCCTCGGTGTCGCGGCCCCACAAGGTGACCTCATGCGATCTGGCGTAAGCGATGGCTAGTGCCGTACCCCAGGCGCCGGCACCATAAACAGTGATTTTCATGCTCGGCCGACTCCTGGTAGGGTGATGCCGTGGTGCATCGGCGGCGGTTCGGCCTTGAGAATCATTGACCCCAGACGTCGATCCGACGGACAAAGCCGTGGTCGCCATCGGCATGCCGCACTGGCAGCCAAGTGCCCCGGGCCGGGCCGGAGACGTTGAGGATGACGCCGCGAACGGCATCGAAACTCGTTGGCGCGTCGTCCGCCGCCTGTTGGCGAACGGTGGCGCGATCGGCGGTAACGACGACGGTCTGGCCGTTGGCAAGGGCGCTGCGCTCGATCCAGGCCAGATGGCCGTCGCGATCGCGGACCTTGACCCATTTCTCGAGGGTGACGATCACTTCGAACGGGCTACCGGCAGACGCGACAAACACGCGCTTGCCTTGGGCGGACGGCGTGTCGTACAGGATTGCAGGCCCGGCCGTCGCCCGGAAATCCAGGGCGGCGGCCGGCGCGCAGGCCGCACCGGCCAGAATCAATGCAATGAGGCGGGCGGCGCGCATGCTCACTGAACCGGGGTATCCTGACCAGCGCCTTGCTGCTCTTGCTGACGCGCCTGGTACAGTGCTTCGAAGTTGACCGGTGCCAGCAGTACGGGCTGGAAGCCGGCGCGGGTCACTGCGTCGGAGATCGCTTCGCGGGCATACGGGAACAGGATGTTGGCGCAGCCGATCATCATGATCGGCTCGATATCGGACTCGGGCACATTGCGGATCTGGAAAATACCAGCCTGCGCTGCTTCAACCAGGAACACCGTCTTTTCTTCGCCGATCTTGGCAGTCACGGTGACAGTCAGCACCACTTCGTAAACGCCAGCGTCGATACCCTTGGTGTCGGTGCGCAGTTGCACATTGATTTGCGGGGTCTCGCGATCAAGGAAGATCGTCGGTGCGTTGGGCACCTCGACCGACAGGTCACGAATGTAAAGCTTCTCGATGGTGAAGACGGGTTGCGTGTTTTCAGCGGCGTTGGCTTGGTTGGTTTCGGGCATGTCTGGGCCTTGTTTGAGAGTGATAAGAATTGTTCAGGCCGCTTCAGCGTTCAGAAGCGGGTCCAGCTTTCCTGCCTGGTCGAGTGCATAAAGATCGTCACACCCGCCCACATGCAAATCGTTGATGAAAATCTGGGGCACGGTACGGCGGCCGGTGATCATCATCATTTCTTCGCGTCGTGCCGGGTCCAGGTCGACGCGAATCTTGTCGATGCCCGTGACGCCCTTTTGGTTGAGCAGTGCCTCTGCGCGAACGCAGTATGGACAGCCCAGGGTTGCGTACATGCGGATATTCGGTGCCATGCTCATTTCCGCTTGCGGCTTACCGGCTGGCCGGCTTGTTGCCAGCTTGCGATGCCGCCCTGGAGGTTAAACACTTTTTCGCAACCGAGTTTGCGCAGCGTCGCCGCCGCCGCATTCGAGCGTGCACCGGAGGCGCAACATACGATGATCGGTTGCTGTTTCAGTTTTTCGATCTCGGCCGACCGCTTTTCCAGCGCTGCGAGCGGAATGTGACGGGCGTTCGGAATGTGCCCCTGAAAGAACTCATTCTGCTCACGCACGTCGATGATGACCGCGTCTTCGCGGTTGATCATCATGGTTGCCTGTACCGGTGACAGGCTGCTGGTGTCGCCACGCTGGCGGAGGGTTTCAATCAACAGGAATGCGCCGCTGGCGACAGCCAAGGCTGCCCAGTACCAATTTTGCTGCAAGAACTCCACGGAAATTTCCTTCTTGTAATGTCAGGGCTGAGCGGGCGGTTCGCCGCAGAAGACCTCGCGCATGAGGACGATCAATTGCAATGTGCGCTGGTCTCCGACCCGGTAATACACCCGGTTGGCGTCCTTTCTGGTGAGCAGAACGCCTTTGTCACGCAGAATGGCCAGGTGCTGGGATATGTTGCTCTGGGATGTGCCGACGGCCTCGACAATGTCTTGTACACAGACTTCACCTTCTCCGATGACACACAGGATCTTGAGCCTGAGCGGATGGGAGATGGCCTTGAGGGCGCGGGCGGCGGTTTCTATCTGCTCGGTCTTGCCGATCAGATCAACAATGGGATGACTATTCACGATCAGCGATCGATTCGACAAAGATGAATGTAATAAAATACCATTTTTTGCTGTAGCGGCGACTTGGCGCGACGCAAGAACCCATGTTTACCACCTTAGCGAGTAGATAGTTCCTCATGTACAAGATCGTATTGCTTCGCCACGGAGAGTCCACCTGGAACAAGGAAAACCGGTTTACCGGCTGGACTGACGTTGATTTGACCGACAAAGGCGTGGAAGAGGCGCGCGCGGCCGGCGACCTGCTGCGCGACGAGGGCTATGCCTTCGATGTGGCTTTCACCTCGGTGCTCAAGCGCGCCAACAAGACCCTGAATATCGTGCTCGAACACATGGCCGCGCTGTGGCTGCCGGTAGAGCACTCCTGGCGGTTGAATGAACGTCACTACGGTGCGTTGCAGGGTCTGAACAAGGCCGAGACGGCAGCCAAGTTTGGCGATGACCAAGTGCTGAAATGGCGTCGTTCCTACGATGTGCCGCCCCCGGCGCTGGAAGCCGGTGACGAGCGTCTGACCCCCGATGACCCGCGCTATGCCAGCCTGCCGGCGGATCGCTTCCCGCGCACCGAGTGCTTGAAAGATACTGTCGCGCGTGTGGTGCCTTACTGGGAGACGGTGATCGTTCCGCGCGTGCTGGCCGGTGATCGTATCCTGATCGCCGCCCACGGCAACAGCCTGCGTGCGCTGATCAAATACCTCGATGGCGTGAGCGACGCGGATATCGTCGGCCTGAACATCCCGACCGCTCAGCCGTTGGTGTACGAACTCGACGCCAATCTGAGGCCGATCCGCAGCTACTATCTTGCGGATGAAGACACCATCAAGGCGGCGGCTGCAGCCGTCGCGGGGCAGGGCAAAGCCAAGGCCTGAGGACGTGACCCTTTTTGCCGCCACCCGTGGGCGGCCATCGGCGGCGCTGGCAATGATGCTGGCGCTTGCCGTTTTTCCCGCTTCGGGTGTTGCCGAGGAGACGAGCGACCGAATGGCGTCATCGCGCAGCGATCTGGACGCCGTGAAGTCGCGTCTGCGCTCGGCGCAAGCCGAGGTGGCCGATACCGAATCGACCCATGCTGAGGCGGCCAAGGCACTCAAACAGGCAGACGTGGCGGTGTCGCGCATTTTGCGGCGAGTCCGTGAGCTTGTGCGTGAGCGCAAGAGCGCCGACGCCGCGGTGCTGAAGGTCGAGGCCGCGTTGCGGGAGACTGAGGGGGAGGTCCACACCGGTCGAGAGGCGCTGGCCAACTGGTTGCGGCGCTACTACCAGTACGGCGGCGAGCCGGGCGTAGCGTATCTGCTCAGCGCGCGCGAACCCAATCAGCTCGCCCGCGATGCGTTTTATCTCGAACAGATTGGGCGGGAGAAGCAGGCGATCATCACCCGTTTGCGCGAATCCATGGCCTTGCAGCGCAAGCAGCAAGCGGACGCCGAGGCGCGGCGTGCGGAGGTTGCGCGGCTCGAAGCGGTGCAGCGTCGGGAAATGGCCGATCTGAAAAAAGAGCGCGAGCGGCGGGGCCAGATCGTGGCGGAGCTGTCGAAAGAGCTGAAGGCCCAAAAACAAGTGGTGGCAGATCTTCAGCGCGACGAAGCGCGTTTGCGCGCCTTGATGGTCGAGCTCGAAAAAGTCAGGGCACGTCCGCGGTCAACGCCGCCGTCGCCGGTCTCGATCCCGAGGCCGCCCAGCGAACCGGTGGTAGGCGCCTCCCGGGAGAGCGCCGACAGCAGCACGCGTGGCAAGGCGTTTTCGGCGCTGCGTGGGCAACTCAAATCGCCCTTGCGTGGTGCGATCATTGGCCGTTTTGGCGCTGACAGAGCGTCGGGCGGGACGAGCTGGAAGGGCATATTCATCCGGGCCAACAGTGGTGAGGAGGTGCATGCCGTGGCCGACGGCGAAGTGGTTTTCTCGGATTGGTTGCGCGGCTTCGGAAATCTCATCATCATCGATCATGGCCAGGGCTATTTGACGGTGTACGGAAACAATGACGCGCTGTTCAAGTCCAACGGCGAGCGTGTTTCAGCCGGCGAGGTGCTGGCAGCGGCAGGCGACAGCGGAGGAAACCCGGAGCCGGGGCTATACTTCGAGATCCGCCATCAGGGGCGGCCGGTGGACCCGATGGACTGGATCCGCCTGAATTGAATTTTCGGGGTTGCGCCGTTGTGCGATGCCCCATCGTTTGGAGTCGTCATGCGTAGTAAATTGCAGCAGTTTGGATTGGTCTTCACCGGTATGTGTGCGGGCGTCCTGATCAGTCTGAATTTCCCGGCCAATGCCGACAAGGCGGCGCTGGCGCCGCTGCCCATGCAGGAATTGCGCGCGCTGGCGGATGTGTTCAACGCCATCAAGCAGGGCTATGTCGAGCCGGTGGAAGACAAGGCGCTGCTGACCGACGCGATCAGCGGCATGCTGACCGGGCTCGATCCGCATTCGGCCTATCTGGATGCCGATGCATTCAAGGATCTGCAAGTCGGCACGCAGGGTGAGTTTGGCGGCCTTGGCATCGAAGTCGGTATGGAGGATGGCTTCGTCAAGGTCATCTCGCCGATTGAGGATACCCCGGCCTTCCGCGCGGGCGTCAAAGCCGGCGACCTGATCGTCAAGCTGGATGAGACTCCGGTCAAGGGCATGACCCTGGGTGATGCGGTCAAGCAGATGCGGGGCAAGCCGAACACCAAGATCGTGTTGACCATTGTGCGCAAGGGGGACGAAAAGCCGCTTGTCGTGACCATCGTGCGCGAGATCATCAAGGTGCGCAGTGTGAAATCGAAGCTCGTCGAGCCCGGCTTTGGTTATGTGCGTGTGGTGCAGTTCCAGGAGGCAACGGCTGCGTCGCTGGCTGAGCACCTGACGCAGCTCTATGCCAAGGGGCCGCTCACTGGCCTCGTGCTTGATTTGCGTAATGACCCGGGCGGCTTGCTGCATGGCGCCGTGGGTGTGTCGGCGGCCTTCTTGCCGGCTGATACGCTGGTGGTATCGACCGACGGGCGTACGCCGGACGCCAAGCGCAAGTACATGGCAACGCCGGAGGATTATCTGCGCGGCACGCGTACAGACTTCCTGAAAGACCTGCCCGCCGGCGTCAAGAATGTACCGATGGTTGTGTTGGTGAACGGCGGATCGGCGTCGGCGTCCGAGATCGTCGCTGGTGCGCTTCAGGACCACAAGCGTGCCAAGGTGCTCGGCACCCAGACATTTGGCAAGGGCTCGGTGCAGACCATCTTGCCGCTGACCAACAATACCGCCATCAAGCTGACCACGGCGCGCTACTACACGCCGGGCGGGCGTTCGATTCAGGCCAAGGGCATCGAACCGGATTACAAGGTCGAAGATCCGCAGGACACCTCGGCGCAACTGCGTATTCGCGAGGCAGACCTGCGCGGTCACCTCGAGAATGACAAGGATCCGGAAGCCGAGCGCAAGGCACTGGCAGCGCGTGAAGCGGCGCGCGCGGCCAGCGAGGAGGAAAAGGCGGCTGATACGCCGTTCAAGCGGATCGAGCCGGCCAGTGAGGAAGATTTCCAGTTTCAGCAGGCCTTGAACCTTCTCAAGGGGCGAGAGATCGTCCAGAATGCGAAGTAATCAAGTAACCATGACGCAAAGGGGGTAATCATGCGCCGTGAAACGGCCTACAAGCTGGCGGGCAGGCGGCATGAATCTCATGCTGGTGCCGGCGCCAGCGGGCTGATCAAGACGCGTGAGATCCGCTTTCGCCCAATGCCGCCGGGGCAGGTAGAGCGTGCCTTGGGCGCTTTGCGCCGTTTGCGTGGGCTGAAGGTTGAACCGAGTGCGCGCGAGCTTTGCCTGGAAGTCGAGTACTCGGTGCTCGATTTCTCGCTGGAACTACTGGAAAACGCGCTGCGTGACGCCGGCTTCCATCTGGACAACTCCTTGTATGTGAAGCTGGTGCGCGCGTTGGTGTACTTCAGCGAAGAGACGCAACGCCACAACATTGAATCACCCGAGCGGCTGATCAAGCAGTCCAACGAGGTGTACATCAAGGTCTACGATCACCACCCGCACGGTGATCATGATGAAACGCCGGTCGAACTGCGCGACTATAAGTAGCCCTATCCCGCGCGACTGCTGCCATGAATGATGACCAACTTCTGCGGTATAGCCGCCATATTCTGCTGCCCGAAATCGGTGTCGAGGGACAGCAGGCTTTTGTCGATGCGCGTGTGCTGGTGGTTGGCGCGGGCGGCCTCGGTTCGCCGGCCGCCATGTATCTTGCCGCAGCTGGTGTCGGGACGCTGGTGCTGGTCGATGATGATGAAGTCGACCTGACCAATCTCCAGCGACAGATCCTGCATACCGCGGAGGCGGTTGGGCAGCCGAAGGTGCTGTCGGGTCAGGCTACGCTGGGTCGGCTTAATCCCGAAGTGCGGGTTGTTCCTCTGGCACGGCGCCTGGCAGGTGAGGCGCTATTGACGGAGGTGGCGGCGGCCGATGTCGTGCTCGATTGCTCCGACAACTTCGAAACGCGGCATGCGATCAATCGTGCGTGTCATACCCATCGCAAACCCTTGGTGTCCGGCGCGGCCATTCGTTTCGATGGCCAGTTGTATGTGTTTGATCTGCGCGGCGATGAGAGCCCGTGCTACCACTGCCTCTTCCCCGAGGGCGAAGACGTGGAGCAGGTGCGTTGCGCGGTGATGGGCGTGTTTGCGCCGATTACCGGCATCATCGGTGCGGCGCAGGCGGCAGAAGCCCTGAAGTTGTTGGCGGGGATTGGGACGTCGCTGGCAGGACGGGTATTGCTGCTCGATGGGCTGAACATGGAATGGCGCGGCATCGGCCTGTCCAAAGACCCCGCCTGCGCGGTGTGCGGTCAATCGGCGCGCTGAAAGCGGCCGATCAGCCGGACGTCCTTGCCGATAAGCCGGACATCCCGCCATTCAAGATGGCGGGCCTTCTCCAGGGAATTCAATTCGGGCAGGTTGAATAGTCCCTGAGCGGCATCGCCGACCAACATCGGTGCGGTATACAGCAGCAGCTCATCCACGCAATTCTCACGCAGCAAAGAGCCATTGAGCTTGAAGCCGGCTTCGACATGAAGCTCGTTGATGCCACGTTGCGCGAGCGCCTCAAGCAAGGCCGGCAGGTCGACCTTGCCGTGCGCATTGGGCAGTTGCAGCGTGTCGACATTGCGCGTAGCAAGTGCGGCCGCTTTCTCTGGATTGGATGCCGCTGTGACCACCAGCACCGGGTCGCCATTGAACAGGCGAGCAGTGGGGCTGACGTCAAAGCGGGCATCGACCAGTACCCGAAGCGGTTGCCGGTTGCAGGGAACGTCGCGCACCGTGAGCAGTGGATCGTCGGCGCGAACGGTGCCAAGGCCGGTCAGGATGGCACAGGCGCGTGCGCGCCAGCGGTGACCATCTGCGCGCGCGGCGCTGCCGGTAATCCACTGGCTGACGCCGTTGTTGAGCGCAGTTTTACCGTCGAGTGTCGTGGCCGCTTTCAGGCGTACCCAGGGGCGAGAGCGGGTCATGCGTGAGATAAAACCGATATTCAGCTCTGCCGCGTCTGTACTGAGCAGTCCAACTTGTGTCGGGATGCCGCCCTGTTCGAGGCGTGCGATGCCTTGGCCCGCCACCAAAGGATTCGGGTCGCCCATGGCGATGACGACACGTGCGACCTTGGCGCCGATGAGTGCGTCGGCGCAGGGGGGCGTGCGGCCGTGGTGCGCGCAGGGCTCCAGCGTGACATAGGCGGTTGCGCCTTGCGCTTGGGTGCCCGCTGCGTGCAAGGCGTGGACTTCGGCATGCGCCTCTCCGGCGCGATGATGCCAGCCTTCGCCAACAATAGTGTCGCCCTGGGCGATGACACAGCCGACGCGGGGGTTCGGCGTGGTTGTGCAGAGGCCTTGTTCGGCCAGTTGAAGCGCACGGGCCATGTGCTGATGGTCGAGTGCGGAGAAGCCCATGGTGTCAGTCGGTCTTGGGTGGGCGACCGCGGGTGCGCGACACTTCGCGCACGGCTTCGGAGAAGGCGTCGACGTCTTCGAAGTTGCGATAGACGGAGGCGAAGCGCACGTAGGCGACCTTGTCGAGTTTTTTGAGTTCGCGCATCACCAGCTCGCCGACTTTCACAGAAGGCAGCTCGCGCTCGCCCATGGCCAGCAGTTTGCCTTCGATGCGGGCGGCGGCGGCTTCGATGTCTTCGACCGCCACCGGCCGTTTGCGCAAGGCCAGCGTCATGCTGGCGAGCACCTTGCCGCGATCGAATTCGGCGCGATGCCCGTTGCGCTTCACGATATGTGGCATCTTCAGATCGATGCGCTCATAGGTGGTGAAGCGCTTGTCGCACTTCACGCAGCGCCGACGCCGGCGAACGATGTCGCCGTCTTCGTTCTCACGGGTATCGGTGACCTGAGTGGAGGGGTCGCCGCAGAAGGGGCATTTCATGAGGGGAGGGTATCCGGGCCAGCGGGCGCGTGCGGCGCCCGCTGATCGGTGCTCAGTCGCCGTAGACCGGGAATTTGGCGCACAACGCGGACACTTGGGCGCGCACGCGCTCCAGGTTGTCTACGTCGTCCGGGGCGTCGAGGACATCGGCCACCAGGTGGGCGATTTTCTCGGCTTCGATCTCGGTAAAACCGCGGGTCGTCATGGCTGGCGAACCGAGACGGATGCCGGACGTGACAAAGGGCTTTTCCGGGTCGTTCGGAATGGCGTTCTTGTTGACCGTGATGTGCGCCATGCCCAGCGCGGCTTCAGCCACTTTGCCGGTGACATGCTTGTTGCGCAGGTCGACCAGGAAGACATGGCTTTCGGTACCGCCGGAGACGATGCGCAGGCCGCGCTCTTCGCCGAGCACACGCGCCATGACGCGGGCGTTGGCAATGACCTGTTCCTGGTAAGTCTTGAAGGTCGGCTTCATGGCCTCTTTGAAGGCCGTGGCCTTGGCGGCGATGACGTGCATCAGCGGACCGCCCTGCAGACCCGGGAAGATGGCCGAGTTGATGGCTTTGGCGTGTTCCTCTTTCATCAGGATCAGGCCGCCGCGCGGGCCGCGCAGGGTTTTGTGGGTGGTGGTGGTGACCACGTCGGCGTGGGGCACCGGGTTCGGGTAGAAGCCGGCGGCGATCAGGCCGGCGTAGTGCGCCATGTCGACCATGAAGATCGCGCCAACGGCCTTGGCGACCTTGGCGAAGCGCTCGAAGTCGATGCGCAGTGAGTAGGCCGAGGCGCCGGCGATGATCAGCTTCGGCTTGTGCTCATGGGCGAGACGCTCCATGGCGTCGTAGTCGATGGCTTCATTCTTGTCGAGGCCGTAGGAGACTACGTTGAACCACTTGCCGCTCATGTTCAACGCCATGCCGTGGGTGAGGTGGCCGCCTTCGGCCAGGCTCATGCCCATGATGGTGTCGCCCGGCTTGAGGAAGGCCATCAGCACGGCCTGGTTGGCCTGCGAGCCCGAGTTGGGCTGTACGTTGGCTGCCTCGGCGCCGAACAGGGTCTTGGCGCGGTCGATGGCCAGCTGCTCGGCCACGTCGACATGCTCGCAGCCGCCGTAGTAACGCTTGCCCGGATAGCCTTCGGCGTACTTGTTGGTGAGCTGGGAGCCTTGGGCTTCCATGACGGCGTGGCTCACATAGTTTTCGGAGGCGATCAGTTCGATGTGAGCTTCTTGACGGCGGTTTTCAGCCGTGATGGCTTCCCACAGTTCCGGATCGGTGCTGGCGAGCGTGTTTTTCTTGGAAAACATGGTCTTGGGTCTATGGCAGGGTCAAAAGCGGATTCTATCACGCAGATTGGCGGAAATTCCCACTGGCAGGTGCGCTCAGCTGTTGGGCAATTCGTCGCGGGCGGCGGTGAGGTGGGCCTCTTCCGCCCATTGATCGATCGACCATCTGGCCGGTGGCTCGTGGCGTATCCAGTTGAGTGCGGCGTTCGGTATTTTGAAGTCGCGCGCCTGGCTCAGCGAGCGTCCGCTGGCGATGCGATAGATGATGTCAAGGACACCGCCGTGGGCGACGACCAGAATCTGCTGACCTGTGTGGCGCTGCACCAGATCGTCAAGCGCCGTCGCGATGCGCCCGGCAAATGTGGTCAGGCTCTCGCCCCCGCCAGGCAGCGGATGATCGGGTGTTCGGGCCTTGAAATGCGCGTAGGCCTCTGGATGGCGAACCTGCGCTTCGTCGTAGGTCAGCCCCTGAAAGGCGCCGTAGTGACGTTCGCGCAGCGCAGGCAGGGGGACGGCCGCGAGTCCGATGCGTTCGCCAATGGCGCGCGCCGTGTCGGCCGCGCGGCTCAGATCGCTGGTGTAGGCGGCGTCAAAGCGATGCGCGGCGAGCAGGCGGGCGGTGGCCGCAGCTTGGGCACGCCCGGTATCGTTCAAGGGAATGTCCGTATGGCCTTGTAGACGATGTGCCGCGTTCCAGGCGGTTTCGCCGTGCCGGACGAGGCAGATGTTGAGTGTTTGTGTCATGTGTTCGTTTGATTTTCACGGGGGTCTTAGGCGTTTCCCCTGATATGCCTGAGCGCGGTGAGCCGGGATAATGCGGCCCGTTAAAAGCCGGATTCTGCGAGTCGGTGTCTGGCCATTCTAAAACGAGTCGGGAGGGGACGATCCGTGTCCTTATTATTGAAACTTGCTGCGCTGATCGATTGGATCAACACACGCGTCGGGCGATTCACGATCTGGCTGATTCTTGCCGCATCGATCATCAGCGCCGGGAACGCATTCAGCCGTTACGGTTTCAGCATGAGCTCCAACGCCATGCTTGAAGTCCAGTGGTACTTGTTTGCCGCGGTGTTCACCTTGTGCGCTGGATACACCTTTCTGCGCAATCAACATGTACGGATCGACCTGATCTCCAACCGCATGTCGGCCAAGGGGCGCAACTGGGTGGATGTGATTGGCATCGTGGTCTTTCTGATTCCGGTCGCGGTCATGATCATGTGGATGTCGTGGCCTGGCTTCGTCGATTCGTACGTCAATATGGAAGAGTCCTCCAACGCCGGCGGTCTGATCCGCTGGCCGGTGCGTTTGCTGATTCCGGTGGGCTTCGGCCTGCTGGCGCTGCAGGGGGTGTCCGAGCTCATCAAACGGGTCGCGTTTCTGGTCGGGGCGGGCCCCGATCCGCTCGAAAAACCGGTTGAACATGGTGTGGCTGCCGGTGACGATGCTCAGGAGGGCACGAAATGACTGAGTTTCTGATCGCCAATATGGCACCGCTGATGTTCGGCTCGCTGATCATTTTCCTGCTCAGCGGCTTTCCGGTGGCATTTGCACTGGCAGCCAACGGCTTGTTCTTCGGCTTTGTCGGTATCGAACTCGGCCTGCTGACGCCTGCGCTGCTGCAGGCCTTGCCGGAGCGGGTGCTGGGCATCATGTCCAATGACACGCTGCTCGCCATTCCGTTCTTTACCTTCATGGGCATCATTCTCGAGCGCTCCGGCATGGCCGAAGATTTGCTCGAATCAGCGGGGCAATTGTTTGGCCCGATCCGCGGTGGTATTGCGTATGCGGTGATTTTCGTCGGCGCGCTGCTGGCGGCAACCACCGGCGTAGTGGCAGCGTCGGTGATCTCGATGGGCTTGATTTCGCTGCCGGTGATGCTGCGCTACGGTTATTCCCGCGAAGTGTCCGCCGGTGTGATCTGCGCATCCGGTACGCTGGCCCAGATCATTCCGCCGTCGCTGGTGCTGATCGTGCTGGCCGACGTGCTTGGCGTGTCGGTGGGCGATGCCTATGCCGGCGCGATCATCCCCTCGTTGATGCTGGTTGCGCTGCTGGTGCTGTACATCTTCGTGATGACCATCATCAAGCCCGACGCCGTGCCTGCGTTGCCCAAAGAAGCTCGAACCCTGAAAGGCAGGGCGTTGCTGATGCGTGTGCTGGTGGCGATGGTGCCGCCGGTGGTGCTGATTTTCCTGGTGCTGGGCACGATCTTCATCGGTCTGGCCACGCCGACCGAAGGCGGTGCGATGGGTGCGGTTGGCGCGCTGGCGCTGGCAGGGATTCGCAAGCGTCTGAACTACGAAATGGTGCGCAGCGCGCTGGATACCACCGGTAACCTCGCCACCTTCGTGATGTTCATCCTGATCGGCTCCACCGTGTTTGCGCTGACTTTCCGTGCGGTCAATGGCGACCTGTGGGTCGAGCACCTGTTCAGTCTGGTGCCGGGCGGTCAGTGGGGCTTCCTGGTGGTGGTCAGTGCGTTGGTTTTCGTCCTGGGCTTCTTCATCGACTTCTTCGAGATCGCCTTCATCCTGCTGCCGCTGTTTGCGCCGGTGGCCGAGAAACTGGGCATCGATATGGTGTGGTTCCTGGTGCTGATCGGCATGAACATGCAGACTTCGTTCCTGACGCCGCCCTTTGGCTTCGCCTTGTTCTACTTACGCAGTGTGGCGCCATCGACGTCGTATGAGGATACCCAGACGGGCAAGACGCTTGCCGGCATCAAGACGATGCAGATCTACCGTGGCGTGATTCCGTTCATCGCCATCCAGATTTTCGCCCTGATCATGATTCTGGTCTTCCCAAGTCTGGTGACGGGCGGCCTCGACGAGCATGTCAAGGTCGATCTCGATGCGGTAGAGATCAACATCCAGCAGAACACTTATGGTGGCGGCAGTGCTTATGACACGCCGACCTTCCCGAGTCTGCAGGACAGCGGTGGCGGCGATGCTGCTCCGGCCGCCGAGCCGGACCCGAACGCGGCGCTGATGGATGCGTTGCGCGATGCACCGGGGCCGGACAAGAAGTAAGTTCGGCGCTTGATGCAGAAAACACAAAGGGGCCTTGTTGGCCCCTTTGTGTTTTCGTGCGCCAGTGGTGCAGACCAGGTGTGGCGATGAATCAAACCGCTCGATAGTGCCGGCGGTTTGCCATCCTGCGTCGATCAGAGTCCGAACGTCGCCGACAATCCTCGCGCAGTTTTGGCGAACGATGTCAGTGCAAATCCGACACCAGGGCGAATTGCGTTTCCGGTGCGATCTCGTCGAGTGCCACCGTGTAGGCGGGGTGATCGATCCCCATCCCCAGCGCCGCACCTTTTTTTAGGGCGGCAATCGCCGCTTCGCTGAGTTCGAAGCGCAGGAAGTGAACCGACGAGGTCTTGGTGTCGTTTTCCCGTTCGAGGTCTTCATCGGCAATGGCGAAACTGGGCGGACAGCCTTCGGCCTGTAGCCAGACGGTCCGTTCGATGCCTCGTAGCACCTGTAGCTGGGAAGCCCGTTCGTCCGGGTCTGGGTACTCGATTAGCATCGTCGCTTTCAGATTAGTTCCGTCTGGAATCAACGGGTTGTACACGTCCAGCTCGTCCTGAATGCCTGCGGCCTCAAAGGTACGCTCGATGCGCAACATTTCCTGGATCTGATAGCGGACCGTGGTTTCGTCTTCGAACAGCAAGGTGACGTTCGGGCCCAGATGTACAGCGCGGCGGCGCTTATGGGCCATCACCTCCTGGCGGAAAGCGGGGCGACGTTCGGCGTATTCTTCAAGCGACCAGAGCGTGTTCCGGGTTAGATGTGGCATGGATGGGGCTCTCCTTCAGATACCGTAGGCGCGACGCACCAGGCTGATCGGGTGCGCGAGCTCGGGGGTTTTCTGGTGATTCTGCTCGATGCCCTGGGCGAGATGGTGCCCGCCCAACGGGCAGTCGGAGCTGATGAAATCGGGTTCGAACTCGGCCATCTTGCGAAACACCGGGCGGCCGATCTTCATCGCCATGGCGTGGAACTCCTTCTTCACGCCAAAGGTGCCGGCGTGGCCGGAGCAGCGCTCGGTGGTGTCGACTTCGAGCCCCGCGATCTTCTTGAGAAATTCTTCGGTCTTGCGGCCGATGGCCTGCACCCGGCCGTGGCAGGGCACGTGGTAGGCGATTTTCCCGAGTTTTTCTTTGAAGTCGGTTTTGAGCAGGCCATCCTTGTGGCGGGCAACCAGGTATTCGAAGGGCTCCCACATGGCGTCGCGCACCGCCAGTACGTCGGCGTCGCCCGGGAACATGTGGGGTAACTCCTGCTTGAACATCAGCGTGCACGAGGGCACGCCGGTCAAGATCGCGTAACCCTCGCGCGCCAGCGCCACCAGTTGCGGCATGTTGATGTTCTTGAGCGCCTCGACGCCGTCCAGATCGCCTTGTTCCAGCTTGGGCATGCCGCAGCAGGCTTCCTTCCTGGCGAGCCGCCAGGGGATCTCGTTGTGGTCGAGAATCGCCACCAGATCGAGCCCGATGCCGGGCTCGTTGTAATTGATGAAACAGGTCGAGAACAGCACCACCTTGCCGGGTGTGCGCTGGCCGTCTTTGACCTCGGTGGCGGTGGCCTTGCCCGCGGCGCTGCGGAACTTTCGTGTGGCAAAACTCGGCAGCCAGGCCTTGGCGTCGACGCCCAGCGTCTTCTCCATCAGCGCGCGCATGGGCTGAGTGCGATTGACGGCGTTGATGGTCTGCGTGACCACCGGGATGCCGGCGAAAAGGCCGGTCTTGTCGGTGGAGGAGAGCACCGTGTCGCGCAGGCGCGGGCCGGTGCGTTTGCGCTCGACCGCCTTGGCGCGGAGCATCAGGTGCGGAAAGTCGATATTCCACTCATGCGGCGGCACATAGGGACACTTCGACATGTAGCACATGTCGCACAGGTAGCACTGGTCGACCACCTCGCCGTAGCGCGCCTTGGGCACGCCATCGACCTCGCCGGTGGGACCCTCGTCGACCAGGTCGAACAGGGTGGGAAACGCACCACACAGACTCACGCAGCGCCGGCAGCCATGGCAGACATTGAAGACACGCTCCAACTCGGCGTCGAGCGACGCCGCGTCCCAGAAGTCCGGGCTTTTCCAGTCGAGTGGGTGACGTGTGGGCGCTTCGAGACTGCCTTCGCGGACGGTTCCATTGGACGACATGGGGCACCTCGTGTTGTGGTCGGTAGAGGTGCCGCCGGCGTGGCGCCGGCGGCGGGGCGCGATCAGGCGTCGGCTTTGACCTCGTCGAGTGTGCGCTGGAACTTGTTGGCGTGGCTGCGTTCGGCCTTGGCCAGGGTCTCGAACCAGTCCGCGATTTCGTCAAAACCTTCGTCGCGGGCCTGTTTGGCCATGCCGGGGTACATGTCGGTGTACTCGTGGGTTTCGCCGGCGATGGCGGCGGCCAGATTGTCTGCCGTGGCGCCGAAGGGCAGGCCGGTGGCCGGATCACCACAGGCTTCCAGATATTCCAGGTGGCCATGGGCGTGACCAGTTTCGCCTTCGGCCGTGGAGCGGAACACGGCGGCGACATCGTTGTAGCCCTCGACGTCGGCCTTGCTCGCAAAATACAGATAGCGGCGATTGGCCTGGGACTCGCCTGCGAACGCCGCTTTCAGGTTGTCCTCGGTCTTGCTTCCCTTGAGTTGCATGGTCGTTCTCCAAAGTGATCGGATGGCGCCAAACCGGCAACGACATGCCGGAAGGTAGTTTCAACATAGGTGGCTGATTGCACCGAATGAAATTGGAATGACCAATGGCAGGCATAGACGGCCGCTATCGCGGTACGCCGGCTGCAATTGGACGCTGCCGCCGGTACACTGCAGGCTTCGCGATCACCGCTGCCGACGACAAGGCCTCCTGAATGAAAACCGAACACGCCCCGACCATTCGCCGTATCGACTACCAGCCGCTGGCCTGGACCGTGCAGAGCGTGGATCTGCACTTCACGCTCGATGCCAAGGCCACCGTGGTGCGCAACCGCATGCAGTGCGAGCGCCGAGGGTCGGGCCCGCTGGTGTTGATGGCCGAGGGCTTGACCCGCGTGTCGCTCACCGTCGATGGCGTCGATGTGGCCGACGCGGCGCTGCGCGAAACCGACACCGGTTTGGAAATTGACCTCGGCGAGCGCGACACCGCGCTGGTCGAGGTGGTCACGCAGACCAACCCGTCGGCCAACACCGAGTTGTCCGGCCTGTATCACTCGGGCGGCGGGCTCTACACGCAGTGCGAAGCCGAGGGCTTCCGCCGTATCACCTGCTTCCCCGATCGGCCGGATGTGATGGCGCGCTTCACCGTCACGCTGGAAGCCGACAAGACTGCTTTTCCGGTGCTGCTGTCGAACGGCAACCTGGTGGACTCGGGCGAGTTGCCCGAGGGCCGTCATTTTGCCAAGTGGGACGATCCCTTCCTCAAGCCGAGCTATCTGTTTGCGCTGGTGGCGGGCGATCTGGTGGTGCTGGAGCGTACCGAAAAGACCCGCTCGGGCCGCGAGGTGCTGCTGCAGGTGTGGGTGGAAGACGGCAATCTGGACCGCGCCGATCACGCGATGGACTCGCTGGTGCACTCGATGCGGTGGGACGAAAAGACTTTCGGGCTGGAACTCGATCTCGACCGCTACATGATCGTCGCCGTCAGCGACTTCAACATGGGCGCGATGGAGAACAAGGGCCTCAACATCTTCAACGCTAAGTTCGTCCTCGCCAAACCCGAGACCGCCACCGATGTGGATTACGAGCACATCGAAAGCGTGGTCGCGCATGAATATTTCCACAACTGGACTGGCAACCGCGTCACCTGCCGCGACTGGTTCCAGCTCACGCTGAAAGAAGGCCTCACCGTCTTCCGCGACCAGCAGTTCTCGGCCGACATGCTCGCCGCCGCTGGTGGCGAGTCGGCCCGCGCCGTCAAGCGCATCGAGGACGTGCGCGTGCTGCGCACCGCCCAGTTCCCCGAAGACGCCGGCCCCATGGCGCATCCGATCCGCCCCGATCAGTACCAAGCCATCGACAATTTCTACACCGCCACGGTGTACGAGAAGGGCGCCGAAGTCATCCGCATGCTGCACACCCTGCTCGGCGCCGAGGGCTTCCGCAACGGCATGGATCTGTACTTCAGCTACCACGATGGTCAGGCCGTGACCTGCGACGATTTCGTCGAAGCCATGTCCGAGGCCAACGGGGTGGATCTGGACCAGTTCATGGGCTGGTACAGCCAGCGCGGCACGCCGCGTCTGCTGGCCGAGGGGCGCCACGACGCTGCCGCGCGTCAATACACGCTCACGCTCACCCAGCAGCGACCGGACGGTGACGAGGCGCTGCACATTCCCGTCGCGCTCGGCCTGATCGGCCCGAAGGGCGCCGACCTGCCGCTGACGCTGGCGGGCGAGGCCGCGGCGGGCACGACGACCCGGCTGTTTGAACTCAAGGACACCACCACCACGCTGGTGTTTGAAGGCATTGATGCCGAGCCCGTGCCGTCCTTGCTGCGTGGCTTCTCCGCGCCGGTGATTCTCGAACTGGCCGAGGACGACACGCGGCTGGCCTACCGCATGGCCCACGATTCCGACCCCTTCAATCGCTGGGATGCCGCGCAGCGCTTCATGGTGCGTGTGGTGCTGGCAATGACGGCCGATGCTGCCAAGGGCGCGCTGCCGCAAGTGCCCGACGCCTTCATCACCGCCTTTGGCGCTTTGCTGCACAACGAAAAACTCGACCCGGCCTACCGCGCCGTGGCGCTCGCGCTGCCGGCCGAAGCCTATCTGCTTGAGCAAATGAACCCGGCCGACCCGGTCGCGCTGCGCCGCGCGCTGATCGTGCTCATGCGCAGCATTGGCGAGCGCCTGGGCGACAGCTGGCTGGGTCTGGATGCGCGTTTGTCGGTGGCGGGCGAGTATCGCTATCACCCGACCGATGCCGGCCGACGCGCATTGCGCAATCTGGGGCAGCGCTATCTGTGCGCGGCGGGGGTGGCCAAAGGCGTCGAGCGGGCGCTGGCACGCGCCACCGGCGACGCGCACATGACCGATCGCTTTGGCGCACTGGCGGCGCTGGTGCATAGCCCGGCCAGTGCCGAGGCGGCGATTGCGCTGGCCGACTTCGAGCGCCGCTTTGCCAAGGACGCCCTGGTGATGGACAAGTGGTTTGCCATCCAGGCCGGCGCCTGGCGCTGGATCGATTCGGCCGAGCCGGCGCTGGCGCGCATCGAGGCCTTGATGTCGCACCCGGCCTTCAGCCTGAGCAACCCCAACAAGATCTACGCGCTGTTCGGCGCCTACTTCCGCGCCAACCCGGCTGAATTCCACCGCGCCGATGGCGCCGGCTACCGCTTCTGGGCCGATCGCATCCGCGACCTGAACAAGCGCAACCCGCAAGTGGCCGCGCGTATGGCGCGGGTGCTGGAGAACTGGCGCCGTTTCACCCCGGCGCAGCAGGCGCTGGCGCGTGCGCAGATCGAAGCGCTGGTGGGCGAAAAGGATTTGTCGCCCGATGTGCGTGAAGTGCTGGAGAAAGCGCTGGGCGACGCGCGCTGAGCGCAGACGGTCAACAGCCGCCCTTGAGGCGGCTGCCTTTTTAAAGGAAGCGGTCGAGCAGTTTGCGTGAGTGTGCGTCGAGCGCCGGCAGTGATTTGATCAGGTATTGAATGCCGTGTTCGTCGGCGATCATCAGCATCTCGCCGGGTAGCCGGCGGATGTTCTCTTCGCCGCGCAGCACGAATCGGGTCGGGCCGCGGTCGGTGTCCACCGCCCAGGTGCTGGGCGTGGCATAGCTCGAGACCGACTTGAGCCGTTGCAGCACGGGCATGAAGTCGCGTGCGGCCAGGGTCTCGTCAATCAGCTGTCGGGTGGCCGGGTCGGTCTGGTCGAGGTGCGTGATCCAGGCCAGTTCGTGGCCATCGGCGCTGAGCAGCGAAATGCCTTCGTCGGGTGCAGCGATGGGGAAGGCGCGCACGACCTGAACGTGGTCGTGGCGTTTGCCTGCGGCGTCGGTCAGGCTCAGATGCCCGAAGGCGTCGCGCGTGAGGGTGAATTTCATGGCGGGTGTCGTCATGTGCGTGCTCACTTGAGCGCCGGCTCGGCAGCGACGCCTGCGGTGTGGGCGCTCGGCATGGCAGGCGTGATCGTCGGTGTCAGCACTTCGCCTTCAACCTGGCGTTGCTGCGCTTCGTAGAGCCGCCAGTAGAATCCGCCGCGCTCGATCAGGGTGTCGTGATCGCCTTCTTCAACGATGCGGCCGCGGTCCATCACCACCAGGCGATTGGCTTTGCGCAGGGTAGACAGGCGGTGGGCGATGGCGATGGTGGTGCGGCCACGCACCAGGTTGTCGAGCGCTTTCTGGATTTCTTTTTCGGTCTCGGTATCGACCGAGCTGGTGGCTTCGTCGAGGATCAGGATCTTCGGGTCGATGAGCAGGGCGCGGGCAATCGAGATGCGCTGACGCTCGCCGCCCGACAGGCCCTGGCCGCGCTCGCCGACCAGCGAGTCGTAGCCCTGCGGCAGGCGCAGGATGAACTCGTGGGCATGGGCGGCGCGGGCGGCGGCGACGATCTCGTCGCGCGTGGCTTCGGGCTTGCCATAGGCAATGTTCTCGGCAATGGTGCCAAAGAACAGGAAGGGCTCTTGCAGCACCAGACCGATGTGCTTGCGGTATTCGCCCACCGGCACCGAGCGCACGTCGACGCCGTCGATGCGGATGGCGCCTTCGCTCACGTCGTAGAAGCGGCACATCAGGTTGACCAGGGTGCTCTTGCCCGAACCGCTGTGGCCGACCAGACCGACCATCTCGCCTGGCTGGATGACCAGATCGACATCGCGCAGCACGGCGCGGTTGCCGTAGCGGAAGCCGACATTGGCCAGCGTGATCTGACCTTTCACGCCCTTGAGATGCACCGGGTTGGTCGGCTCGGGGACGCTGGAGGCGTGGTCGAGAATGTCGAACACGCGCTTGGCGCCGGCCGCGGCTTTCTGGGTGACCGAGACGATCCGGCTCATGGAATCGAGCCGGCCGTAGAAGCGCCCGATGTAGGCCAAGAAGGCGGTCAGCACACCGACGGTGATGTCGTTGTTGGCGACCTGCCAGATACCGAAGGCCCAGACCACCAGCAGGCCGACTTCAGTGAGCAGCGCCACGGTGGGCGAAAACACCGACCACACGCGGTTGAGTTTGTCGTTGGCTTCGAGGTTGACCCGGTTGGCTTCGCGGAAACGCTCGGACTCGCGCTTTTCCTGCGCAAAGGCCTTGACTACGCGGATGCCGGGGATGGTGTCGGCCAGCACGCTGGTGATTTCGCCCCACACGCGGCCGGTTTTGTCGAAGCCGGTGCGCAGGCGGTCGCGCACGAGATGGATCAGCCAGGCAATGAAGGGCAGGGGCACCAAGGTGACCAGCGCCAACCATGGGTTGATCGAGGCGAGGATGATCGCGGTCATGATGATCATCAGCACGTCGGTGGCAAAGTCGAGCGCATGCAGCGAGAGGAACACGCAGATGCGGTCGGTCTCGGAGCTGATGCGCGCCATCAGGTCGCCGGTGCGCTTGTTGCCGAAGTATTCGAGCGACTGGCGCAGCAGGTGGTCGTAGGTGGTGGTGCGCAGGTCGGCACCGATGCGTTCGGAGAACAAGGCGAGGATGTAGGTGCGCATCCAGCCCAGACCCCAGGCCACCACGGCCGAGGCGAGCAGACCGCCGAGATAGAGCACCACCAGCGAGGTGTCGATCTGCTGACCGTTCTGATACGGGATCAGCACGTTGTCCATGAGTGGCATGGTCAGGTAGGGCGGTACCAGTGTGGCGCCGGTAGCGGCCAACGTGAGCAGGAAACCGATCAGCAGCTGCCCTTTGTAGGGCTTGGCGAAACGCCACAGGCGGAACAGCGTCCAGGTCGAGGGCGGCTGGTCGATGCTGCCCGAGCAGGCGGGGCAGTCGTCTTCGTCGGGCGGCAGCGGGGCCTGGCATTGGGCGCACAGGACCGCCGGCACGGGCCCGGCTTCGCAGCCTTGGCGCAGCGCGTCGACGATCTGATCGAATCGACGACTGAAGCGCAGCGCTGCGGGATTCTGGGTGAGCGTAAAGCGCCAGATGGCCTGCCGGGCGGTTTCGTTTTGAAGCGTGAGGCTGCCGACGCCGGCATGGTCATGGGCGTGCAATTCGAATGCGCCATCCAGTGGCCAGGCGGCAATTTGGCCGTCAGCGGCACAGGCGATCAATTGCCGGCCTGTCAGTACCAGCACAGAATCACTAAAGCGCAGCGTGTCGTCGAGATCGAGCGCAAGCCAGGCCTCGATGCTTTCATCGGGCGTCAGTGCGCTTAGCAGATAGGTGTGCCACGGATCGGGCAGTAGCGGTGTCGAGACGGTGTCGGCGGTGGCCATGGTGTTGGTCAACATACAACAAGTGGCAGTCTGCAGCAGTTTTGCTGCAGTGCGGGGCAGCGAACTATACGCCCTTGCCATGGCAAGGATTGAGTACTTTCAATTACTCACAAAAGAATATGTCGGTCGTGCCGTAAAATCGAGCGCTGCAGTCGCTATGATACGCGCCGGCTGCGTTGTGTTGCCGTCTGGCGACACCTCTTCGAACCTCGAAATGGCGGATGTTTCTCAGACGATGACCAATCGAAACTTGCAAGTTCTCCGTGTTCGTTATCTCGACGGCCCCAACATCTGGACGTATCGCCCGGTGATCGAGGCCTGGGTGGACATTCATGATCTGGAAGACGCGCCGTCGAATCTGATTCCGGGCCTTTACGAGCGTCTGATCGCCTGGTTGCCGGGTTTGATCGAGCATCGCTGCGGTATCGGCGAGCGGGGGGGCTTTCTTGAGCGCCTGCGTGAGGGCACCTGGGCTGCGCATATTCTCGAGCATGTGGTGATCGAGCTGCATGGCATGGCCGGCGTGCCGGAAGGTTTCGGCAAGGCGCGCATGACGCCCGAGCGCGGCGTTTATAAAGTCGCTTTTCGCTCGCGCACCGAGGTGATTGGCCGAGCCTGTCTGAATGTGGGACTGGAACTGCTGCAGGCGGCGATTGACGATACATCGTTCGATGTGGCGGCGGCGGTGGCGGGTTTGCGTGCACAAGTCGATAAGCGTGCGCTCGGGCCGAGTACGGCGTGCATCGTCGACGCAGCTTATGCGCGACGGATTCCCTCCGTCCGACTCACGGGCGGCAACCTGATCCAGATGGGCTACGGCGTGTGTCAGCGACGTATCTGGACGGCCGAAACCGATCGCACCAGCGCAATCGCCGAGGGCATTGCCAGCGACAAGGATCTGACCAAGCGGCTGATTTCGGCCTGTGGTATTCCGGTGCCCGCCGGCGAAGTCGCCGATTCGGCCGCTGCCGCCTGGGCTGCCGCGGAAGACATTGGTTTGCCTGTGGTGGTTAAACCCACCGATGGCAATCATGGTCGCGGGGTGTCGATGGCGCTGGATTCGCGCGAGGCCATCGAAGCGGCATGGGTGGTCGCCGAGCGCGAAGGCGACGAAGTCATGGTCGAGCAATTCATTCCGGGCGTCGAGCACCGTTTGCTGGTGGTCGGTGACCGTGTGGTGGCTGCCTGCCGGGGCGAGGAGGTGTGCGTTGTCGGTGACGGTGTCAGCACGGTCGAGGCCCTGATCGACAGCCAGCTCAATACGGACCCGCGCCGCGGCAGTGACGAAGCGTTTCCGCTGGATGTGATTTCGCTCGATCAGTGCCCCACGATCGTGTTGGAGCTCGAACGACAGGGGTTCAATTGCGCGTCGGTGCCGGCAGTGGGTGAGCGGGTGCTCATCCAGCGCAATGCCAACCATTCTGCTGACGTTACCGCGCAGGTTCATCCCGAGGTGGCGGCTGATGCCGTGCTGGCGGTCAAGGTGATTGGCCTGGATATCGCCGGGGTGGACCTGGTGTGTTCGGCCATCGACCAGCCGTTGCGGGCACAGGGGGGCGCAGTGGTCGAGGTCAATGCCGGCCCGGGTCTGTTGATGCATCTGAAACCCGCCAGCGGTGAAGCGCAACCGGTAGGCGAGGCGATCGTGGCGCACCTGTTCCCCGAGGGCGATTCTGGGCGGGTGCCGGTGGTCGGCATTAGCGGCGCCGAGGGGCGCGCACAGATTGCGCACCTGGTGGCGTGGCTGCTGCAAAGCGACGGGCGTTATGTTGGTCTGGCGTGTGAAGACGGGCTGTGGATGGGCGGGCGCCTGGTGACCGACCGCAATGGTGGCGGTTGGGACTCGGGCCGTCGTGTGCTGATGAACCGCAACGTTGAAGCGGCGGTGATTGAAAACGGTCCGGCGGTCATTCTCGACGACGGGGTTGCCTATGACCGCTGCGCAGTGGGCGTGGTGACCACGGCCGGTGTGCCGTCGGCCTTGTCTGACTGGCATATTCAGGAAGAGGCGCACCTGCGCAATGTGTGGCGTACCCAGGTTGACCTGGTGCTGCCCTCGGGCGCTGCGGTGCTCAATGCCGACGACCCCATGGTCGCGGGTCTGGCCGAACTGAGCGACGGTGCGGTCTGGTTCTACAGTGCTCAGGCGAATTCGCCGGTACTCACCGAGCACCTTGCGGGTGGTGGTGCAGGCGTTTGGCTGTCGGGTGATGACATCGTGGTCGGTCGGGCTGACACACATCAGATCATTGCTCAGCGCTCAGCGCCGGGTATTGCCCTGCTTGACCCGCGCTGGGCCATCGCCGGTGTTGCGGCGGCGCTGGCAGCGGGTCTGGCGGGTGATCTGGTGCATGCCGCGCTGGATACCTATCGTGCGCCTGTGCGCGCTTGAGCTCGCCTCAATAAAGGATTTATTTCATGGAAATCAATCGCCTGCGTGCCCTGCGCGGCCCGAATCTGTGGAGCCGCCTGACCAGCTTTGAAGCGCTGGTGCAGTGCGCCGATACCGAGTTGTCGCTGGGCGATCTGCCCGGCTTTGAAGCCCGCCTGCGCGAGCGCTTCCCCACCATCGGCGCGATGCGCCCCGTCGGCCATTTGGGCGACATCTCGCTGGCGCATGTGCTCGGCTTTGCCGCGCTCGGTCTGCAGGCCGAAGCGGGTTGCCCCGTGTCATTCGTGCGCTGCAATGCCACGGTGGATCACGGTGTGTTCCAGGTGGTGGTCGAATACACCGAAGAAGCGGTCGGTCGGCAAGCCTTCGGGTTTGCCGAACAACTGGTGGCCTCGGCGCTGGCCGACTCGCCTTTCGATCTGGATGCCGCGGTGGCTCAGCTTCATGAACTGGACGAGGATATCCGCCTTGGACCGAGTACCGGTTCCATCGTGAATACCGCGGTGGCCCGGGGCATTCCCTTCCGTCGGCTGACCAATGGATCGCTGGTGCAGTTTGGCTGGGGCAGCAAGCAGCGCCGCATCCAGGCGGCCGAGATTGACTCGACCTCGGCCATTGCCGAATCGATTGCGCAGGACAAGGAACTCACCAAACAGTTGCTGCGTGCGGCGGGTGCCCCGACGCCGGATGGCCGTCCGGTAACGGACGCCGATGATGCGTGGGCCGCCATGTGCGAAATTGGTGGTGCCGTGGTGGTCAAGCCGCAGGACGGCAACCAGGGCAAGGGCGTGACAGTCAATATCCTCACGCGGGATCACCTGAATGTGGCTTACCACGCGGCGCGCGATTACAGCGACGAGGTGATGGTGGAGCGCTTCAGCCCCGGCCATGACTTCCGTCTGCTGGTGGTTGGCAATACGCTGGTGGCCGCTGCGCGGCGCGATCCGCCGCATGTGATCGGCGACGGTGTGCACACCGTGCGCGAGTTGGTCGATATCGTGAACGCCGATCCGCGTCGCGGCGAGGGTCATGCGACCTCGCTGACCAAGATCCGGTTTGATGAAATTGCCGTGGCGCGCCTCGGTTTGCAGGGCTACACCCCCGATGCCGTGCCGCCGCGGGGGGCGCGCGTGGTG
Source organism: Zoogloeaceae bacterium G21618-S1 (assembly GCA_027214125.1). Taxonomy (GTDB): domain Bacteria; phylum Pseudomonadota; class Gammaproteobacteria; order Burkholderiales; family Rhodocyclaceae; genus Nitrogeniibacter. The sequence continues at coordinate 243,428 of JAPWHF010000002.1, read as the reverse complement.
TTGCGCAACAACGCCAACCTGTCGACCGGTGGCACCGCTACCGATGTGACCGATGACGTTCACCCCGAGGTAGCCGCACGCGGGATCGAAGCGGCGCAGATGATCGGGCTGGATATCTGCGGCGTGGATGTGGTGTGCGAGACCGTCGGCCGGCCGCTCGAAGAGCAGGGCGGCAGTATTGTTGAAGTGAATGCCGCGCCGGGCCTGCGCATGCACTTGTCGCCGAGCTTCGGCAAGGGGCGGGACGTGGGCCAGGCCGTGGTCGACATGCTCTATGCCAATGGCGATAACGGACGCATTCCGGTGATCGCGGTGACCGGCACCAATGGCAAAACCACCACGGTGCGCCTGATGGCGCATCTGCTTACCCTGGCGGGTTACCGCACCGGTTTTACCGGCACCGAGGGGGTGCACGTCAATGGCCGGTGTACCGACACGGGGGATTGCAGCGGGCCGAAGAGTGCACGCAACGTGCTGGGGCATCCCGAGGTGGATGCGGCGGTGCTCGAATGCGCGCGGGGCGGCATGCTGCGCGAGGGCTTGGGTTTCGACATGTGCGATGTGGCGATCGTGACCAACATCGGCGTGGGCGATCACCTGGGTCTGAACTACATCAATTCGGTCGAGGAGTTGTCTGTCCTCAAACGCGTCATTGTTCAGAACGTGGCGCCGACGGGCACGGCCGTACTCAATGCCTGCGATCGGCACACCGTGGCAATGGCGCCGCACAGTCCCGGCAAGGTGGTGTTCTTTGCCAGCCAGGCGGATGCGCCGGCGGCCGCCTTGCACCGGGCGCAAGGACATCGCGTCGTTGTGCGCGAAGGCGATGACTTGTGTGCGGTCGAGGGTGAGGTGGTGCATCGTTTGTCGCTGGCGCGGGTGCCGCTGACCCTGGCCGGGGCCATTCCGTTCCAGGTTGAGAATGTGCTGGCGGTGATGGCCGCCGCATGGTCATTGGGTGTCGACTGGGCGGTGATCGATCGTGCGCTCGAAACCTTCGAGAGCACGGCGGCGTCCGCCCCCGGGCGATTCAACGTTTTTCGCTATCGCGGTGCGACGGTGATTGCTGACTACGGTCACAACCCCGACGCCATCGCCGCCTTGGTGCATGCAGTCGAGGCAATGCCGGGCAAGCGGCGCAGCGTGGTGATCAGTGGGGCGGGCGACCGTCGCGATGACGACATCAGCGCCCAGACTCGCATGCTGGGTGATGCATTTGATGATGTGATTCTGTATGAGGACGCCTGCCAGCGCGGTCGCGCCGATGGCGAGGTGCTGCGCTTGCTGCGCGAGGGGTTGGTATCGGCGACCCGCACCTCGCGGGTCGATGAAATCTATGGCGAGTTTCTGGCCATTGATGCAGCGCTTGAGCGGCTTGAGGCAGACGATTTGTGCTTGATCCTGATTGACCAGGTGGATGCAGCGTTGGCACATATCGGACAACGGGTGGCGGCAGGCTGAACGCGTCGTCAGGGGGGGGCGCGATCGGAGCCGTGACCCCGCCGCGTTGAAGCGTCAGAGCATCGGACCGGGGGTGTGGGCCGCGGCGGCTTGCCAGCGGCCTCGCCACACGTCGGCCGGTTCGGGTTTGCCGAACAGATAGCCTTGCAGCACGTCGCAGCGGTGGGTCGCCAGGAAGTGGCGCTGGCCTTCGGTCTCGACGCCCTCGGCGACGACATTGAGCCCCATGCTGTGCGCCAGGGCCAGGGTGGCCGCGCTGATGGCCGCGTCGTTGGGGTCGGTCTCGATGTCGCGCACAAAGCTGCGGTCGAGCTTGAGCGTCTGGATGGGCAGGCGTTTGAGGTAGGCCAGCGATGAATACCCCGTACCAAAATCATCAATGGCGAGCACAACGCCGGATTCACGCAGCCCGTGGAGTTGGGCGATCGCGTGTTCGGGGTTGGCCATGGCAGCGGTTTCGGTGACCTCAAGTTCAAGATCGCCCTTGCCGAGCCGGTGACGTACCAGGGCGGATTGCACGTCCTCGACCAGATTCCGAGAGCGTAGCTGACAGGCTGACAAGTTGACCGCCATGCGGCTGATCTTCAGCCCGTCTTTCCGCCATTCGGCGAGTTGCCGGCATGCCTCGTCCAGCACCCACGCGCCAATCGCTTCGATCATGCCGGTTTCTTCGGCAACGGGAATGAAGCTCATCGGTGGCATCAGTCCGCGTGTTGGGTGCTGCCAGCGAAGCAGCGCTTCTACTGCGCGTAGCTGTTGGCTTTGGGTTTCGACCTGGGGCTGGTAGTGCAGCACGAATTGCTGGTCTTCGAGGGCCCTGCGCAGTTCGGTTTCGAGTGCCATGCGCTCGGCCGCGGCGGTGTTCATTGCGGCGGTGAAGAACTGGACGTTGTTCCGGCCTTGTTCCTTGGCGTGGTACATGGCTGTGTCGGCGTTTTTCATCAAGCTGTCGGTGTTGCGCCCGTCCTCGGGGAAGACCGCAACGCCGATGCTCGGGCTCGAGTGCAGGGGAATGCCTTCGTGCTGATAGGGGCGGGCGAGCGACTCGCGAATGTCGCGGGCAACGGTCAGGGCATCGACGGGCGCATTGAGCGAGGTGGTGACGACGACGAATTCGTCACCGCCCAGGCGCGCCACGATGTCGCTTTCGCGTACGCAGTCGCGCAGCCGGTGGGCGACTTCCTGAAGAAGGTGATCGCCCACATGGTGGCCGAGGGTGTCGTTGATGAGCTTGAAGCGATCCATATCGATGAACATCACCGCCAGATGACGGCCTTCGCGACGTGTGGCGTGGATGGCTTGCTTGAGCCGGTGTTCCAGGCTGTAGCGATTGATCAGGCCGGTCAGGTCGTCGTGATGAGCGAGGTACTGAATACGTTCTTCAGCGGCCTTGCGGTCGCTGATGTCGGTGAAACTGGCCATGTAGTGGGTGATCTCGCCCGCGTCGTTGTGAATGACCGAGATGGCGGCCCACTTGGGGTAAGTGCTGCCGTCCTTGCGCCGATCGGTCAACTCGCCCTGCCAGAAACCGAAGTCTTGCAAAGTACGCCACATGTCGCTGTAGACCTCGGATGGGGTGGTGCCCGAGGCAAGGATTTTCGGGTTCTTGCCGACGACTTCGTCTGGCGAGTAGCCCGTGAGTTCGGTAAACGCTGGATTGACCGTGACAATATGGTTCCGCACATCGGTGATCACAATCGCCTCGCCGCTGCGCTCAAAAATGTTGGCGTAGAGACGCAGGCTGTGCTCCGCGCGTTTGCGCTCTGTAATGTCGTGGATGAGCGCGATCCGCTCGGTGCGCGTATAGGTCTGCATGCGCTCGGTCCACATGACGCAATCAATGGTGCGTCCATCATGCGTGCGGTGCTGGTACTCGCCAGACATGCGCCCGGAAGGCGTGCTCTCGATGGCCTTGATCAGCCGCGGGACGTCGCGCACCGGATGCAGGTCGAGTAGCGTCATGGACAGGAATTCGGACCGGCTGAATCCGTAGTGGGCGACCGCGGCATCATTGACGTCGATGAAGTGCAGGCTGGTTTCATCAAACAGGCACATGGGCTGCGGACTGTTGGCAAAGAGCAGGCGGTAGCGCTCTTCGCTTTGCCGGACAGTTTCTTCAGCGCGGCGTCGTTCGGTGATGTCTCGCACAAATCCGAACAGACGCCCGCCAGCGATGGGCCAATGACTGATGGTGATCTCCACCGGAATCTTTTGTCCATTCTTGCGTCGATAGTCGGTCACGATCAGGCCGCCGCCACCGGCTACGAGCTCGCGTATCTGGGCGAGGAGTTCCTGGGCACTCTTCTCGGTGTCGAGGTCGCTCAGGCGCAAGGTGAGCAGTTCGGCGCGCGAGTAGCCTAGCAAGTGTTCGCAGGCGCGGTTGACGTCGACAATCTTGCCGTTCATATCGAGCGCCCAGAAGGCATCGGTGGCGGTGGCGGTGACGGCGCGGAATTCGGCCTCGCGCTGCGCAATATTGGTCTGCATGGCCGTGAAGGCCTGGCCGAGTCCGCTCAGTTCGCTGTCGCTCAAATCGGGCAGCGGGGTGTCGTAGTGCCCACACGCCATCGCTTCGCCGGCGCGCGCCAGTTGCGCGAGCGGCACAAAAGTGCGGCGAATCATCCACACCAGCAACGCGGCGACGAACAGCGAGCCGACGCCGACGCCTATCACGGCTTTGGCTTGCGATTCAGCCATGCCTTCGGTGATCACGCTTTCCGGGAGTGCGTAGATGAGCGTGAGCGAGCGTGTTGGTCGAGCGGGGTCGGCGCGGATCGTGCTGCCGATGGTCAGCATCGGCCCGGTGTCGGTGTCGATAAGTGATGCGGTGGTGCGACGCGCGTCGAGCTCGCTCAACACGAGCCCCGGAAACTGTTGCATCCAGGTTGTTGGACGGAGGCCGGCAGGTGTGTGGCGTGGCGTCTCCTCCGGTGCGTAGAGGTAGCGGCCTTCGCTGTCGGAGAGATAGGCGCCGACACGGTCGGGCAAGTTGTTGAGTATGGCGTCGGTGAGTTGTTTGAACGCGATATCGACGATCAGAATGCCAAAGACGTCGCCGTTCGGTGTAATGACTGTCGTGGCCGCTTGTAGAAAACGGGGCGCGAGGGATTCGTTCGAAACACCGATGTCTTCGAGGCTTATTCGGGAGAGCAACACGTTGCCCGGCGTGAGCGTCGCCGCATTTTTCAGGAAAGCGATGTCAGCGTTGTTCTCGTATTCATTGGCCGGCAGGACAACAATGGCGCCGCCGCGGCGTTCAACGCGAACGAGTTCCTGAAAACTTTCGTTGCTCTTGAGCAGGCGGATCTTTAAAAAATTGGGATTGCTTTTGGCATAGCGCGAAATGATCTGCTCCAGGCGCTGGCGCCAGTCTGCCAGGCTGCCGCCCGCCACGGGGTCGATGCCTTTATTGTTGAGCGCTCGGGCGATGCCCGATACCGGCGGCAGGCCGGCCAGGAATGCGACGCTGCTGCGAATGTCGGCAATGTTGGCCTTCAGCGCTTCGCCGTTGTATTCAAGCGTCTTGCTCAGTGTGGTGTGGTAACTGCTGAACAGCCGTGCGTGCTGGTCGTTGGCAATGAGTTGAATCAGGCTGAATGCTGCCAGCACGATCAGGCTGATCGCGCCAAAGGCAATCCGCACACTGAGTGGAATCGAACGAAGTTTCAGCTGCCGGAGCATGGTGTTCAGGTCGGTTGTTCGATGAGCGGGATCGTCGCTCGAGGAGGTGCCGAGCGCTTCGAGAGAAGCTCAGGCGCGCAGGAGTATGAACGGCAGAAAATACCCCGGGCTTTAGCGACGGGATTGGTGGCGTCCGCCAGCCATCGCTTGGATCAGAGCGGCCAGTTGGTAACGATGAAGAGTTGGCGTTCGTCCTGGCGGAGTCGGCTTTGCCGATGATCCAGTGAGGCAGGTTCGGAATAGCGTTTGTTGAGGAGATTGTTGAGCTGCACGCTCAGGCTCGCGCCGCCGGGGAGATGGCGACTGATGAGGTTGAGGTTGACGAGGGTGCGCCCGCCAGTATGGCCGTCATCGAGCGTATCGCGTCGGCTTTCATATTGCAGTTCGACGCCAGATTGCAGTTTTGGGGTCCAGTAGGCCAGCCAGTTGGCCTTGAGCATGTGGCGGGGGACGTTGCTCAGCGATTTTCCGGTGCCGTCATCGCGGCTGTGCTGCCAGGTGTAGCTCAGGCGAAGTCGGTCGCCGTTGATGCGGGCCAGTTCGCCTTCGAGTTCGATGCCTTGTGCGGTCGCTGGCGACTGATTCTGGAAGCTGACGGTGTTGTCGTTCGGATCGGTCTCGCTGCCGATGAGATCGACCACTCGGTAGCGAAATGCGGAGCCCGAAAGATGGAGACCGTCCGCCTGGTATTCGTATGCCGCCTCGAGTGTCCGGATGGTTTCCGGCTTGAGATTCGGGTTTGCGGTATTGAAGCCCGCAATGGCGTAGTAGCTTTCGTAAGCGGTCGGGGCACGGCTGGCGGTGCCATAGAGCAGTTTGAGCGTGGTGCTGTCGCTGAGCTGATGAATCAGGCCCAGCCGTGGGTGAGCGGTGATGTCACCGGTCCATTGACGGTCCCAGCGCAGGCCGAGGTTGAATTGCCAACGGGGCGCGAACGCGAACTCGTCTTCGACAAACAGTCCCCAGTGGCGCCCCTGGCGACGGTCGTCCAGGTACTCGGCGAAGGGAACAACATCAAAATTGCCTTGTTCAATATGACTGTCGTGGAAGAACTCGCCCCAGGCACGGAGGGTGTGTTGGTCCGTCGCGCGTTTGATCCACTGGGCTTCGAGTCCGAACCGTTTTCCTTGAGCGCTGTCTTCCGACAGCGTGACGGGAGGGTAGTCGATGGGGTAGCGGCCGACGTAGTCGTATTGGTGGTAGGTGGCCTGGACGCTTGCGGTACTGTCATCGGAGAGCGCAAATTCTCGCGTGGCCGACAACATCAGGTAGTCATCTTCAGTGCGACTGCGGCGATCGTTGAAAACCTGATTGAAGGCACCGGTTGGAATGGCCTTGATACGCTGGCTGGCGACCAGTTGCAGGCGCCACTGCTTGAGCAGGAGCTTGGCGAGGAGGCGATTGTGTTCTTTGCCGTCGAGATGCTCGGCGCGGCCGAAGTTCGTTTGGGGGCTGTCGAACTCGGGGTAGTAGTGGCTCGCGCCGCTTGAGCGTGTGCGGCTGGCCGACAGGAGCACACGGGTGTCGGCATTCAGGCTCTGATCCAGCGTGACTTGTGCGCCGGTGTGTCTGTTGCTGCCGGCTTCAAGGCGAACATGCTGGTGGTTGCCGGGGATGGGGTCGCGGGTGACGACGTTGATGACGCCGAGCAAGGCGTTGTTGCCATAGGCCGCGGAGCCGGGGCCGGGGAGAAATTCGACACGTTTGACCAAAGACAGGTCGATCGGGAAGGCGTCGCCGATCGAGCCCTGGCTGTATACCGAATCGGCGAGGCGCATGCCGTCCACGAGAATCATGACCCGGGTGTTGTAGTCGCCGGGCCGTGCGAATCCGCGCGCGCCGAGGTAGTGATAGTTGCGGTCGTAGCTGGTGTACAGCCCGCGCATGCTGCGCAATACGTCAGCCAGCGTGCGGTAGCCGTAGGCTTCTATTTCTTGTGCAGTGACGATGGTGACGCGTGACGGCGCGTTGATCAGTTTTTGCGGGAATCGTCCTGAGTCGACCACCGTTTCAAGCTGCACGAGGGTATCGATGTCGGCGTCGAGTAGCGTGTCAGGCGCCCCGTTGTCAGCGAGCGCCGGCAGACCGAGCAGTGCGATGGTGGTGCTCAGGACAGGCATATGGCTGTACTGAACTGTACGATGGATCAGCCGACTAAGCTGGCGAAGCATGGGGGAGAGCCCTCCAGGCGGAGTGCAGACGCGCTGCATTGGAATCCGCGAAGACGTTGGCGACGCACGGGTGAGTGTTTCGACGTTACATATCATCAGTAGTATCGGCGTGAGTGTTGAATGCTTGAGAAATCAGCACGCCATACAAGGGTTGGGCACGATAAACACTTTTTTCGCGTATGTCTTGTGAATTTGGCAGCTTAAAAAAAAGGCGGCCCGAAAGGGCCGCCTTTATGACAAATTGCCTGGTCAATCAAGCTGCGGCTTTCGTCTCGCCCTTCACGAAGAAGCTGATGATGTACACCACCAGACCGATCAGGAAGAAGACGCCTGCGCCTTCACGCATCCAGTAGAACAGGCTGATCTGGTCCTGAGCTGCCATGAACGAGATCGGCGTGTCGCTGAAGCGCTGCAGCCACACTTGCAGGATACCCGCGGCGGTCAGGAACAGTGTGATGAAGACCATCGAAACGGTCATCAGCCAGAAGCTCCACATTTCCAGCACCTGCGCCTTGGCGCTGTTGGCAGCACGGCCGCGCAGAATCGGCATGGCGTAGCTGATGATGCACAGCACGACCATGGCGTAGGCGCCATAGAAGGCCATGTGGCCGTGAGCCGCGGTGACCTGCGTGCCGTGGGTGTAGTAGTTCACCGGTGCCAGAGTGTGCAGGAAGCCCCATACGCCAGCGCCGAGGAAGGACATCACGCCCGTACCGAGAGCCCACAGGGTGGCGGCCTTGTTCGGATGGTCGCGGCGACGGCGGTTCACCATGTTGAAGGCGAATACGGTCATGGCGAAGAAGGGGATCGGCTCCAGTGCGGAGAAGATCGAACCCCACCACTGCCAGTACTCAGGCGTACCAATCCAGAAGTAGTGGTGACCCGTACCGATGATGCCGGTGATCAGTGTCAGCGTGATGATGACGTACAGCCACTTTTCGATGACTTCGCGGTCAACACCCGTCACCTTGATCAGCACGAAGGCCAGCAGCGCGCCGAGGATCAGTTCCCAAACGCCTTCTACCCAGAGGTGAACAACCCACCACCAGAAGAACTTGTCCAGCACGAGGTTGTGCGGGTTGTAGAAGGAGAACAGGAAGAAGATCGCCAGACCCCACAGACCCAGCATGAGCACAAGGCTGATGGAGGTCTTGCGGCCCTTCAGCATGGTCATGGTGAGGTTGAACAGGAAGGCGAGCGCCACGACCACGATGCCGACCTTGGTAATCAAGGGTTGCTCGAGGAATTCTCGGCCCATGGTCGCGAGAATATCGTTACCGGTGAGCTTGGCGAGTGTGGCGTAGGGCACCGTCAGGTAACCGACGATGGTGAGTGCCCCGGCGACCAGGAAGATCCAGAACATGGCGATGGCCAGTTTTGGCGAGAACAGTTCGGTCTCGGTTTCTTCCGGGATCATGTAGTAGGCAGCACCCATGAAACCGAACAGCAGCCACACGATCAGCAGGTTGGTGTGAACCATCCGGGCGACGTTGAACGGAATGGCAGGGAACAGAAAATCACCGATCACATACTGCAGGCCCATGATCAGGCCGAACAGGATTTGTCCGGTAAATAGCGCGATGGCCGCAATGAAATACGGCTTCGCGACGGCCTGGGATTTGTATTGCATGTTAAATCTCCTCAGATTTCGTCAGATAGCCGTAATCAGCCTTCGATGTTTGGCGGCCAGTTGGCAGTGTTGATTTCGGAGCTGTACTTGAGGAACGCTACGAGATCGTCCAACTCTTTGTCGGTGAAACCGAAATTCGGCATCTGGCGACGTCCGGGGGCCCCGGTGGGCATCGCCTGGATCCAGGCCTTGATGAACTCCGGGCCGCGGCGCGGGTACACGTTGCCCAGCTCCGGTGCAAAGTAAGCACCTTCACCCAGCAGCGAGTGACAGCCGATGCAGTTATTGACTTCCCACAGTTTCTTGCCGGCGATCACTGATTCGGTCAAGTTGGCGCGGTTGTCGCGTTTTGGAATCTCCTTCATGGTGTCGAAGGACAGCGCGAGAAACAGGAGGGCGAAGAACACCGTACCCCCGTAAAAGATGTTTCGCGCCATGGATTTGGTAAAAGTACCGCTCATGGAGCCTCCCCATTGGATATCGCTGTACAGCACAGCTTGGGGCGCATGGTGCGCGTACACCCGCGTCGCGGCATTGATACGAGTCAACTTGATGGGGGATAAGCGACTCCTTGAATTCCCGTAGAACCCTTGTGGTTATGCGCGTTTTGCCGATATTGGTCATCGGCACAGTGGTGCATTTTGGGGTGTGTTCCGGTGGTTCGGGGGGAGGGGGGTGCCACAAATGCAAACGGCCCGCCAAGCGGGCCGTAGCGTGCAGTATTGCTGCGTCTTAAGTGGCGATGTCACCCGAGATATAGCTCGACAGGTGCTGGATGGTCGCTTCGTGTTCGGCGATGACGGATTTGACGACGTCACCAATGGTGATGATGCCGCAAATCTTTCCGTGATCAACGACCGGCAGATGGCGGAAGCGGTTCTGCGTCATGATCGACATGACTTCGTCGATAGTGTGCGAGGGCGTGATGGTGCATACGTTCGGCGTCATCAGGTCCTTGATCAGGGCGTCCTTGGACGACAGCCCCTTGAGGGCGACCTTGCGGGCATAGTCCCGCTCGGTGAAGATCCCGACCAGACTGCTTTCCTGAAGCACCAGCACGGCGCCAATGTCGCGTTCGGCCATCTGGGTCAGCGCTTCAAGGACGGTGGCATTCGGTGTGACGGCATGGGCATGGGCGCCCTTGATTTCAAGCACCTGCTTCACGGTTGTGGTCATCGTGTCTTATCCCTCTTGAAATTGGTCTGATGCACTCGGTGCGGCTGCGTTTTTTAGGAAGTGCGTTGCAGATTCCCCGGCACCTGAGACCGTAAGATTGTTACGAATCGGTCAAACGCGCAAGTGCTGGCGGGCGCAAAAGCGCTTCAGGCGTGTTGCCCGGCGGTTTCCGAGCGCATTTCGGTGAGAGCGAGCACGACATATTCGGCGAGTCTTTCGGCCTCAATCGGGTCGTAATCCTTGTGGTAGCGCATTTGGGGGCTGAGCCGGGTCATGATCAGGTGCCGATCGGGGATGACGTCCTGATTTTCCAGGCACTGGCGGGCGCACGCCAAGTGACAACCGTCGAGCACCATGATCGGGCGCCCGGAGCGGGCAATGCGCATGACGTGACCAATACCGGCCGCAACGCCGGTCACGCAGGCCATCTCGGCCAAACCCATTCGATCCAGCTTGACGGCCAGATAGTTGGTGAGCTGTGCGGCATTGGAGCATCCCGAACAGGCGTAGACCAGTGGGCGCTCCGGATGGCTGACACGTAAGAGCATGGGCACGATTCCGGGTGGCGACGTCGAGAAGTCGACGCCTGAATCGTGCCCGAGTCTGATCCGCCGGGGGCTGACTCAGGTCAACCGTATGCGTTTGGCGTTCAGATTTCCAGGTTGTCGATGAGCCGGGTGGTGCCGAGCCGTGCCGCGGCCAGTACGACGAGCGCGTCATTGGGCGTTTGCGGCACCTGCAGATCGCTCTGACGGCGTACCGAGATGTAGTCGGGCTGCCAGCGATTGGCGGCCAGTTCGCTCATGGCGGCGCGTTCAAGCATATCGAAGTGAGTGTTGCCGCTGCGGATCGCGTCACGAATGCGCGTCAGGCACTGGTAGATGCGACAGGCCTCCTTGCGCTCATCCGTCGACAGATAGCGGTTGCGCGACGACAGCGCGAGGCCGTCCTCGGCGCGTACGGTCTCGCCCGGCAGCACTTCGACGGGAATCGCCAGCTGGGTCACCATGTTGCGCAGGATCATCAGTTGTTGATAGTCCTTCTTGCCGAACAGGGCGACATCGGGCTGGACGATGTTGAGCAGCTTCAGCACCACGGTTGCCACGCCCCGAAAGTGCCCCGGCCGGAAGCTGCCTTCCAGCGTGGCCACTTGTGCCGGGTCGGGATCGACGTGGCAGGTCTGGCGCGTCGGATACATCACCGATTCGTCGGGTGTAAACAGGTGAGCGACGCCGGCCGCTTCAAGTTTTTCGCAGTCTGCGTCCAGCGTGCGCGGATATTTGTCGAAGTCGTCCTTGGGGCCGAACTGCAGCCGATTGACGAAAATGCTGGCGATCACCTCATCGGCATGTTCGCCGGCCTGGCGCATGAGGGTGATATGCCCCTCGTGAAGATTGCCCATGGTGGGAACGAGGGCAGCCCGGCGAGCGGCACGGCGGGCGGCGCGCAGACTATCGGCGGTGGTGTGAATCTGCATGCGGGTTCCAGGCTCCGGATCAGTAGCAGTGTTCGGGGGCAGGGAAGCGTGCGCTGCGCACGTCGTCGACATAGCGGGTGACCGCCGCGTCGATGCTGGTGGCGCCTTCCATGAAGTTTTTGGCGAAGCGGGCCTTGTGGCCGGGGAACACGCCGATCAGGTCATGCAGCACCAGCACCTGGCCATCGCAATCGACCCCGGCGCCGATGCCGATGGTGGCCATCGATTTGAGACTGCGAGTGACATCTGCGGCAACCGTGGCCGGCACCATTTCCATCACCATGAGCGCGGCACCCGCTTGTTCAAGCGCGGCGGCGTCGGCCATCAGACGTGCGGCGCCCGCATCGGTGCGGCCCTGGACGCGATAGCCGCCCAGCTGGTTCACTGATTGCGGAGTGAGGCCGATGTGGGCACAGACCGGTACGCCGCGTTCGACCAGAAAACGCACGGTGTCGGCCATGAATTCACCGCCTTCGAGCTTGACCATCTGGGCGCCCGCGGCCATCAGGCGCGCGGCGTTGCGCATGGCCTGCTCGCGGTTTTCGTGGTAGCTGCCAAAGGGCATGTCGGCGACGATGAAGGGCCGCGTACAGCCACGAACAACGCATTCGGTGTGATAGATCATGTGATCCATGCTTACCGGCAGGGTTGATTTCTGGCCCTGCAGGACATTGCCGAGCGAATCACCGATCAGGATGATGTCGACGCCGCAGCGCTCCAGCAGCGCGGCAAAGCTCGCGTCGTAGCCGGTGAGCATCACGATCTTTTCGCCGTCGGCGCGCATCTTGCCGAGCGTGGTCAGCGTGACGGGTTTCTGGTCTTGCAGATAGCTCATTGGGGGCCTCCCTTTGTCTCGGCGCGCAGTAAACCGCAAGCTGTTGCATCGCACAAGCGGTATTGCACAAATGTAACCGTTTCGGGGCTTGGAATCAGGCGGCGTAGCCGAAGAATTCCCGATAACTGCGCATGGCACGCAGGCGTTCGATCAGCAACTCGAAGTCGTCTGCCTGATCAACGGGATTCAGGATTTCGGCGTCCACGATAAACAGCGGACAGGCGTCATATTGATAAAAGAACTTGGCGTAACGCTCGGCCACGCGTTCAAGGTAATGCGCGGTAATCGGGCGTTCGGCCTCGACACCACGGCGGCCGATGCGTTCGATCAGCGTGTCCGGCTTGGCTTGCAGGTAAATCACCAGGTCGGGCTTGGGAATGGGGGCCGGCACGACGAGATCATAGGTTCGGCGGTAGAGCGCGAATTCTTCCGGGTCGAGGTTCAGCTCGGCAAACAGCGGGTCTTTGTCGAGCACGAAGTCGGACACCACCCGGCGGCCGGCCACGTCGTCGCCCACCAGGCGCTTGAGCGCATCTACCCGCTGGTAGAGGAAGGAGAGCTGGGTCGGTAGCGCCCAGCGGCTCATGTCCTGATAAAACCTGGGCAGGAAGCTGTTGAACTCGGGTTGTTCGAGCACCAGATCGGCTTCAAGGCGATGGGCCAGTCGGCGGGCGAGAGAGGTTTTCCCGGCGCCGATGGGGCCTTCCACCACGATGTACTTGGCTTTGTCGAGCATGCTTGTTGGGGCCCGCGGAAAGAGTCAAAGAGTGGCCGAAATAGCCGGCCGAGACATCTTAGGGTGCTCGCGACAGGGGCGCAATCACCTGGTCGGCCACCGAGGCCAGCAATTGATCGACCCGACCGATGCCGGGGATCTCCCGGGTGGGCGCCAGCTCGGCCAGCGGAACGAGCACGAAAGCCCGCTGATGCATGCGCGGATGCGGTACGTGCAGGCCGGGCAGGGTGATCTGCTGGTGGTCATAGAGCAGCAAATCGAGGTCGAGCGTGCGTGGCGCCATGGTGAAGTCGCGCGTGCGTCCGTGGCGCGCTTCAATGTCCATCAGTGCTACCAGTAGCGCCATCGGCGACAGCCGCGTGTCGATCCGGGCGACGGCATTGATGTAGTCGGGTTGCCCGCTGACGCCTACCGGCGCGGTGCGGTAGTTGCCCGAGCGGGCCACAAAACGGGTGTCTGGCAGGGCGGCGAGCGCTACGCAGGCCTCGGCAATGGCTGCGACCGGGTCACCCAGGTTCGCGCCGAGGCCGATGAAGGCGTTGACTGAAGCGGTGCCGGGCGATGTCATTCGTCGGCGCTGCCACCGGCGGGTTTGCGCCGACGGCGGCGTCGCTTGCGCGGGGCGCCCGGTTCCGGTTCGGTCAGCATGCCCTCGCGGGTGTTGCCGCCTGCGTGCGCGAATTCGCTCCACCACTCGACCTGAGCCATGTCGATTTCGCCCGAGATGGCGCGCAGGCGCAGGAAGTCCCAGCCAGCGCGGTAGCGCGGCTGTTCGAGCAGGCGGAAGGGGGCTTTGCCCGCGCGCTTCTCGAAACGTGGCTGAAGCGCCCAGATGTCTTTGATGTCACCTGCGATGCGGCGGGTGATGGCAAGTTTCTCGCCCTGCACGCTGAGTACCTCGTCCATGGCCTCGAACAGCGCCGGGTGGGTGTGCTCGCCGCGGGCTTTACGCGCGTCCCAGTTGGCCAGCACTTCGTGCCATAGCAGGGTGGCGAACAGGAATCCGGGTGACACCGGCTTGCCCTCGCGTACGCGCTCGTCGGTGTTTTCGAGCGATGCCCACACGAAGCGCTCGCCCATCGGCTGCTCGAGAATCACGTCGAGCAGCGGCAGCAGACCGTGGTGCAGACCTTCTTCGCGCAGTTGTTTGAGGCATTTGACGGCATGGCCCGACAGCAGCAGTTTGAGCATTTCGTCAAACAGACGGGCCGCGGGCACGTTGTCCATCAGGGACGCCATCTCGCGGATGGGGCGACTGGCGGCGGGGTCGATGGTCAGGCCCAGTTTGGCGCCGAGGCGGACCGCGCGCAGCATGCGCACCGGGTCTTCGCGGTAACGCACTTTTGGATCGCCGATCATGCGCAGGGTTTTCTGCTGCAGGTCGGCCACACCGTGGTGGTAGTCGAGAATCTGCTCGGTGGCCGGGTCGTAGTACAGCGCATTCACGGTGAAGTCGCGGCGCAGCGCATCTTCTTCCTGTGACCCGAAGACGTTGTCGTGCAGGATGCGGCCGTGTTCGTCGGTCGAGCTGGCGTCGGCTTCGCGTGCGGAGCGGAAGGTCGAGACCTCCATCATCTCGGCGCCGATCATGACGTGCACGATTTTGAAGCGCCGGCCGATGATGCGCGAGCGCCGGAAAAGTCGGCGGACTTCTTCGGGCGTGGCGCTGGTGGCGATATCGAAATCTTTGGGTATCAGATCGGCAAGCAGGTCGCGGACGGCGCCACCGACGATGAAGCCTTTGAAACCAGCGTCTTGCAAGGCAATGCAGACCTTGCGCGCGGCCGGCGAGACGCGCTCGATCGGAATGCCGTGGATCTGGGCAGGTATCAGGGCGGGACCGTCTGCCGGGCCCGGTGCAGCGCGGCGAAAGACCTTGCGCAGCAATTTACGGATCATCTTGGATTCAGTGTCGTTATTGGTGTAAGCCGGCGATCATACCGCAGCCGGTAGTGCGGGCCTATGCCGGCATGCGTGTCAGCGCAGGCTGATGACCGGCCAGGCGTGCAGGCGGGCGTGCTTGCGCAGGGTGTCGTCGGGGTCAACGGCCACCGGCTGGCTGACGCGCGCGAGCAGTGGCAGGTCGTTGTGTGAGTCGCTATAGAACCAGCTCTTGTCGAAGCTGCCCATGTGCAGGCCAAGCGATTCGAGCCACGCATCGACCCGTTCGATCTTGCCCGCCTTGAAGGCTGGCATGCCGCGCGGCTTGCCGGTGAAGGCGCCGTTTTCTTGCGCCGGGATGGTGGCGACCAGGTGCGGAATGTCGAAGGCGCGGGTGATCGGGCCGGTGACGAAGCTGTTGGTGGCGGTGACGACGGCCATCAGCGCGCCCTCGGCTCGGTGTTTGTCGACCAGCGCGCGGGCCTGGGCGGTCATCATCGGGCGGATCGCCACATCCATGAATTCGGTGTGCCAGGTGTCAAGTTGCTTGCGCTCGTGCCGGGCCAGCGGGGCGAGCTGGAAATCGAGAAATTCGAAGATATCGAGCGTGCCGGCCTTGTACTGCTCGTAGAAAGTGACGTTCTTGGTTTCATAGACTTCGCGGTCGAGCACGCCCTTGCCGATGAGGAACTCCGCCCAGGCGAAGTCGGAATCGCCGGCCAGCAAGGTGTTGTCGAGGTCGAAAAGAACGAGGTCCATGGGGTGTCCGTGTCAGATGTCGAGGCCCGATTGCAGCATCTCGCGCAGCAGGGGCAGGTTAATGGCGCGTTTTCGCTCGAAGGAGGCGCGGTCGAGCGCGTCGAGCGTAGTGAGCAGACTGGGCATGTCGCGTCGGCCGTGGCGCATCAGGTAGGTGACGACGTCGCCGTCGATGCGCAGGCCGCGTTGAATCGCCAGCGTGCTGAGAATGGCCGAGCGTGCTGCGTCGGTGAGCGGCTGGATTTCGAAGCCCAGGCACTGGCCGATGCGGGTGCGCAGGTCTTCGCGCAGGCTCAGGGCGAGCGGCGGCTGGTCGCCGGCCAGCAGCAAGGTCTGTCCGTTTGCGCGCGCGCGATTGAAAGCGTTGAACAGCGCGATGGCGCCTGACTCGCTCAACTGGTGGACGTCGTCAATCGCCAGCAGCGCGGGTGTGGTCGGCAGCGTGTCAGCGATCTCGCGGGCGTTGAGGTAGGTGCCCTGGCCCGCGCCGCAGCTTGCCCGCAGCAGGTGGCTGCGACCGGTGGCGGGCGCGCCCCACAAATACAGGTGGCCCATGCCGTCGCCTTGCGCCGTGGCCTGCAAGGCAGCGATCAGCGCGGCGTTGTCGCCGGCGAAGTAATTCTCCAGCGTCGGCGGCGCGTCGAGCCGGATGTCGAGCACGAGTTGTTTCATGCCGTGTCGTCCTCGGGGGCGTCATCGCCGAGATACACATGGCTGGCGAAATAGGCAGTGCGCAATTCGCGCAGACCGACCAGCAAGGCCGCGCTGGCGGGCAGGGCAACCAGCACGCCGACAAAGCCGAACAATTCACCAAAGGCCATCAACGCAAAGATCACGGCCAGCGGATGCAGGCCGATGCGCTCGCCCACCAGATAGGGCGTGAGCAGAAAGCTCTCCACCAGTTGTCCGATGGCGTACACGATGGCCACACCAATGATTGGTGGCCAGCCGGCGTTTTGCAGCAGGGCCGAGAGCAGCGCCAGTACCAGCCCGGTGCTGAAACCGACAAAAGGGACGAACACCAGCAGGCCAGTAATGACGCCGACCGGCAGCGCAAAGCGCAAGCCGGCCATCCACAGGCCGATGCTGTAGAACACCGCCAGCAGCAGCATCACCGACAGCTGACCGCGCAGGAACTCGGACATCACCTTGTCGATGTCGTCCATGATGCGGCTGCTGCGATCGATCATTGGCCGCGGAATGATGGCGCGGACGCCTTCGACGATATGCGGCCATTCCTGCAGCAGGTAGAACATCACCATCGGGATCAGCAGCACGGTGGCGAAGAAGCCCACCACTGCCGCGCCACCGGTGGAGGCCTTCTTGAGCAGGCCGGGCAGGATGTCCTGCGCCGAGCTCCAGTTTTCGGTGATCCACTGACGGATGGAAGCTGCGTCGAGCTGCAGCGTGATGTCGAACTGCTCCTTGAGCAGCGGCAGCACGCGCTGGTTGAGCATGTCGACCAGGTCGGGCAGGTGGGTCACCAGCGACACCGCCTCGCGATAGACCATCGGCACCAGGATCAGTACCAGCAAAGACAACAGCAGGCCTTGCAGCACAATCACCAGCAATACGGCGGCGGCGCGCGGCAAGCGTCGGGCCACCATCCAGTTGACGGCCGGATCGCTGATATAGGCGAGTACGGCGGCAATGGCAAAGGGCGCCAGAATCGGCGACAGCAGCCAGAGCAGCACGAGCAGGGCAACACCGACACCGAACCAGGCGGCGGTTTGCATTTGGCGGGCACGAAGCGTAGACATTCGATGTAAAATGCGGGGTTTGGTACGGGGCCCGACGGGTTCGCCGGGAGAATTGCCCGTACTGTAGTCGCAAGCGTGTGCGGGCTCAAGCGCGCCGCCATGCCAGCGCCATCGATTTTGGAGAGTGACCACCTTGACCGCCCTGACTTATCGCGACGCCGGCGTCGACATCGTGGCCGGCGATGCCCTCGTCGATCGCATCAAACCCATGGCCAAACGGACCATGCGCCCCGAAGTGCTCGGCAGTATCGGCGGTTTTGGCGCCCTGTTTGAGCTGACCGGTAAATATAAAGAGCCAGTGCTGGTCTCAGGCACCGACGGTGTCGGCACCAAGCTCAAGCTGGCTTTCCAGCTCAACAAGCACGACACCGTCGGCCAGGATCTGGTCGCCATGAGCGTGAATGACATCCTCGTGCAGGGCGCCGAGCCGCTGTTCTTCCTCGACTACTTCGCCTGCGGCAAGCTCGATGTCGACACCGCGGCCGACGTGGTTGGCGGCATTGCGCGTGGTTGCGAGCTCTCCGGTTGCGCCCTGATCGGTGGCGAAACCGCCGAGATGCCGGGCATGTATCCGGCGGGCGAATACGATCTGGCCGGCTTTGCCGTCGGTGGCGTCGAAAAGGCCGAGATCATCACCGGCAAGACCATCACTGCGGGCGATGTGGTGCTTGGTCTGGCTTCCAGCGGTGCGCACTCCAACGGCTATTCGCTGATCCGCAAGGTGATTGAGCTGACCAAACCGAATCTGGACGCCGACTTCCACGGCCGCTCGCTGCGCGATGTGGTGATGGAGCCGACCCGTATTTACGTCAAGCCCTTGCTGGCGCTGATGAAGGCGCATCCGGCGATGGTCAAGGGCATGGCCCACATCACCGGCGGTGGCTTGCTCGAAAACGTGCCGCGCGTGCTGCCCGAGGGGCTGACCGCTGAGCTGCGCGCCGACGCCTGGCAAATGCCGCCGCTGTTTCAGTGGTTGCAGGGCGCGGGCAATATCGAAGCCAACGAGATGTACCGCACCTTCAACTGCGGCATCGGTATGGTGGTGGTGGTCGCCTCGGAAAACGCGGCGACGGCGGCCGAGCACCTGCGTGCGGCGGGCGAGACGGTGTTCGAACTCGGTCACATCCGTGCCTGTGCCGCCGGTGAAGCGCCCACGGTGGTGTGCTGAGTGCTGGCGTTGGTGCGGTGAAAAACCCCGGCTGGTCCGGGGTTTTCTTTGTGTGCTGGCATCATCACAAGATTGCAGGCAACTTCAGTCGCCTGTTCGGGTCGGAGCGGTAGGTCGCCGAGGGCGGCAGGAGATGAATTCGGTGAGTGAACGATGCGTTTGACGAGCAGAACAATCTTTCTCGGGCTGATGGCCTTGGTCATGTTTGCCCCGGTGCAGGCGCAAAATGCTGACGCTAAAAAAGCCGCAGCCCCGCCTGCGACGGCAGTCGAAGCGCATACGGTGGCGCGCTTGAGTTTGGGCGACGAAGTCAGCGCTGTGGGCACGCTCCGTTCGTCCGAGTCGGTCGTTTTGCGTCCGGAAACGGCCGGGCGCGTTGCCAAGATTGGTTTCGTCGAGGGCCGCCCGGTCAAGCGCGGTGATCTGCTTGTCGGCCTGGATGCCTCGGTGCAGGCGGCCGAACAGCAGCAGGCACATGCGGCTTTGTCGCTGGCGCAGGCCAACTACCGTCGGACGGAAGATCTTTTTAACCGGAAATTTGTCAGCCAGCGCGCACTTGATGAGGCCCGCGCTGGGTTGCGTGTGGCGGAGGCGGGTGATCAAGTGGCCGCGGCGCGCTTGGCGCGCATGTCGATCCGCGCGCCCTTCGATGGCATCGTCGGGCTGCGCAAGGTGAGCATTGGTGACTACGTCAAGGAAGGCGCCGACCTGGTCAATCTCGAAGCCATCGACACGCTCAAGGTCGACTTCCGTCTGCCGGAGCGGCATATCGGTAGTTTGGCCGTCGGGCAGAAAGTAGCCGTGTCCGCCGACGCGCTGCCCAACACGCCCTTTCCCGCCACGGTCACGGCGATCGATCCGCTGATCGACGCCGAAGGTCGGGCGGTTCGCCTGCAAGCCACGCTGGATAATCGCGCGGGCAAGTTGCGGCCCGGCATGTTTGTACGGGTGCGGCTGAGTCTGGGTGAGGCGCAATCGGTGCTGGTGGTGCCCGAGCAGGCCTTGGTGCCCACGGCCGAAGGCCAGTTTGTGTTTCGCATTGTCGACGGCAAGGCGCAACGTACGGCGGTGCAGGTCGGGCGGCGCCAGGGCACCTCGGTGGAGATCACCGACGGCCTGAGCGAAGGTGCCGAGGTGGTGACTGCTGGCCAGATCAAGCTGCGCGACGGTGCGCCGGTGCGCGCGGTTGCACCGGCCGCGCGCTAAGGCACGCTTGCCATGATCCTCTCTGATATCTGCGTTCGCCGGCCGGTCTTTGCCACGGTGTTGTCGCTGGTGCTGATTCTCGTCGGCCTGGTGTCCTTCACGCGCCTCACGGTGCGCGAGTATCCGAAAATCGACGAGCCGGTGGTGACGGTCAGCACGCGCTACAGCGGTGCGAGCCCGGCGATTATGGAGTCGCAGGTCACCAAGCCGCTGGAAGATTCGCTCGCTGGTATCGAGGGCGTTGATGTGCTCACCTCGATCAGCCGCCAGGAGTCCAGCCAGATCTCGGTGCGCTTCCGCCTCGAGCGCGACCCCGACAGCGCCGCCGCCGATGTGCGCGACCGCGTCTCGCGGGTGCGCCGCCGCCTGCCGGACGACGTGGACGACCCGGTCATCTCCAAGGTCGAGGCCGACGCCAGTCCGATCATCTATCTCGCCTTTTCGTCCGACCGCCATTCGCCGCTGGATGTGACCGACGTGGCCAGCCGCATCGTCAAGCCGCGCCTGCAGACGCTGCCTGGGGCGGCAGATGTACGGGTGTTTGGCGACCGCGAGTACGCCATGCGCATCTGGCTCGACCGCGATCGGTTGTCGGCCTACGGGCTGACGGTGCAGGACGTCGAAGCCGCCCTGCGTGCGCAGAACGTCGAGGTGCCGGCCGGCCTGATCGAAAGCCAGTCGCGCGAGTTTGCCGTGGTGGCGCGCACCGATTTGAGCGAAGTCGGCCAGTTCGAACAGGTGGTGGTGCGCGCGCCGATTGGCGCTGATGGCTATCCGGTTCGGTTGCGTGATGTGGGCCGGGTCGAGGTGGCGGCCGCGTCCGAGCGCACCTCGGCACACTTCAATGGCAAGCCCGCCGTGGCGCTGGGCCTCATCAAGCAGGCCACCGCCAACCCGCTCGATCTGTCCAAAGCCCTGCGTGAAGAGCTGCCGCGCATCTCCGAAGGCCTGCCCGAGGGCATGACCGTTACCATCGCCAACGACTACACCGTGTTCATCGACCGCTCGATCCGCGCGGTGTTCATGACCATCGGCGAAGCCGTGTTGCTGGTGCTGGCCATCATCTTCTTCTTCCTGCGCAACTGGCGCGCCACCCTGGTGCCGCTGGTCACCATCCCGGTGTCGCTGATCGGCGCCTTTACGCTGATGCTGGTGATGGGTTTCTCCATCAACACGCTTACCTTGCTGGCGCTGGTGCTGGCCGTGGGGTTGGTGGTGGACGACGCCATCGTGGTGCTCGAAAACATTCACCGCCACCTCGAAATGGGCAAGACCCGCTTCCAGGCCGCGCTCGACGGCGCCAAGGAAATCGGCTTCGCCGTGGTGGCCATGACGCTCACGCTCGCCGCGGTGTACGCCCCGGTGGCCTTCATGACCGGTCGCACCGGCAAGCTGTTCATCGAATTTGCGCTCACGCTCGCCGGGGCGGTGATCGTCTCCGGCTTCGTCGCACTCAGCCTGTCACCGATGATGTGCTCCAAGCTGCTCAAGCACGAGACCGGCCACGGCCGTGTTTACAACGCCATCGAAGCCGTACTGCTGGGCATGACCAACGGGTATCGTCGCATCCTGGGGGGCACGCTCAAGGCGCGCTGGCTGGTGCTGCTGGTGTTCGCGGCGGTGGTTGGTGCCTCGGGCTGGTTGCTCAACACGCTCAAGTCAGAACTCTCGCCGGTTGAAGACCGCGGCTTCATCATTGGTGTGTTCAGTGGCCCCGAAGGCGCCACCATCGACTACATGGACCGCTACACTCGCCAGCTCGAAGCGCTCTACGCCGATACGCCGGACATCACCCGCTATTTCGTGGTCTCGGGCAGCCCCACCGTGTCGCAAGGCATCTCTTTTGGCGGCCTCAAGGATTGGTCCGAGCGCAGCACGCTGTCGCCGCAGATTGCCCGCAGCCTCTTGCCCGGCTTCCTCAGTGTGCCGGGTATTCGCGCCTTCCCGGTCACGCCACCCTCGCTCGGCCAGAGCGCGCGTTCGCAGCCCATCAACCTGGTCATCGTCACCTCTGCCAGCTACACCGAGCTGGCCGACGTGGCCGACACCATGTTGCAGGAAATGGCCAAGAACCCGCGCTTCATCGCCGCCGACATCGACCTCAAACTCACCAAGCCTGAGGTCACCGTCAAGGTCGACCGCGACAAGGCGGCTGATCTGGGCGTGTCGGTCGAGCAGATCGGCCGTACGCTGGAGACCCTGCTCGGCGGTCGGCAAGTGACGCGCTTCAAGCGCGACGCCGAGCAATACGACGTCATCGTCCAGCTCGATGCCGCCGATCGCAGTGTGCCCAACGACATCAGCGACATCTATGTGCGCGGCAGCAGCGGCGAAATGATCCCGCTCGCCAGCCTCATTACCGTTGATGAAGCCGTCGCCCCGCGCGAGCTCAATCACTTCGCCCAGCGCCGTGCCGTCACCATCACCGCCAACCTCGCCAACGACTTCGCCCTTGGCGAAGCGCTCACCGAGCTCGAAGCCATCGCCGCGCGCGTGCTGCCTGCCGACTACGCCATCGACTACAACGGCCAGAGCCGCGAGTTCAAGATCAGCTCTGGCGGCCTGCTACTCACCTTCATTCTCGCCGTCGTGTTCATCTACCTCGTGCTCTCGGCCCAGTTCGAAAGCTTCCGTGACCCTTTCACCATCATGTTTACCGTTCCCCTGTCCATGACCGGCGCGCTCGCCGCGCTGTGGATGACGGGCGGCACGCTCAACGTCTACAGCCAGATTGGCCTGGTCACCCTCATCGGCCTCATCACCCGCCACGGCATCCTCATCGTCGAATTCGCCAACCAGTTGCGCGAGCGGGGCGAAACGCTGATTTCTGCCATTACCGATGCCGCCGTGCTGCGCTTGCGGCCGATTCTCATGACTACCGGCGCGACCATCTTGGGCGCCATTCCGCTCGCGCTGGCCACCGGCGCGGGGGCCGAGAGTCGGCAGCAGATTGGGTGGGTGATCGTTGGCGGGCTCGCTTTTGGCACCGTGCTGACGCTGTTCGTCGTGCCGGTCGTCTATACGCTCATCGCGCCGAAGACTCGGGCGGCGGCCGGCGCGTCTGGGCCGGCGGTCGCGGCCGAGTCGTAGGGCTGGTTTTAACCGGCCATCGGTTTTCTTTCGGTCGTAGGCTTTTCGACGGGACGTTGGCCGGGTCTCGCCCCGGCGGGCGACATCCTTTCTTGTAGCGACAAGAAAGGACGCAAAGAAACGCCCCCGCTGTACCGCCGGCTTCGCCGGTCCCCTCTCTACGCCCGCACCCGGCGGGTCGTGTCGCAAACTCGCCCTGCGGGCTCAAACAGCGACACGACAATTCCCGCCGGTCACGGCCTCCGTTCGGCGGTACAGAAGGGGAAGGGCGCGCGGGCTCGGCTTCGCCATCGCCCGTTTGGAAAAGCGCCACTCCGCAGGGTGGGCGGCTTGCCGCCCACCATGGTGCTGCACCATTCAACCGTTGGATTGGTGCAATGCCCTTCGGATATAGCACCGTACGCTCGTTGCATCCTTTACGGGTTACAATGCGGGATCCGGTTTTTCCAAAAAAAGGGGGCGTTGTGGACATCTTCTTGAGCTGGTCTGGCGCTCGGAGCAAAGCTGTTGCCCAAGCATTCAACAGCTGGCTTCCCGAGGTTATTCAGAGTTTGAGACCTTGGCATTCTGACGACTTGGAAAAGGGACGGCGTTGGGATGATGGAATTGCCGCGCAACTGAATGCCGCCAATGTTGGAATCATCTGCCTCACTTCGGATAATCTCGATTCGCCATGGATTCACTTTGAGGCGGGCGCGTTGTCGAAGTTGAAGAGCGATGCACTCGTCTGCACGTTTCTTCTCGATGTCACTCCATCGGATGTGAGGCCGCCTCTTGGCAATTTCCAACATACGGAGTTCAAACGGGAAGATGTGCTGAAGTTGCTTCGAAATATCAACGAATGCAGTTCTGCAGGAGGGAATGGGCTTCCTGAAGAACGGCTTAAGACAGCATTTGATCGTTGCTGGCCTGATTTAGAAGCGCTGCTGAGCAGGGAAAGAGATAAGAGGCCTACGTCTCGCGCATCCAAGACCGTTCGCTCCGAGCGTGACCTGCTAGAGGAGGTCTTGGAGGGCGTGCGGCGGATTGAGGGCTGGAGCAACGAGTTAGTAAATAGGTTGCCGCGTCTGTCGATTCGTGATCGCGTCCAACGCTCTAAGTCATTGACTCTTGCGGATTTGGCGCCGCGGGGCGCGCAGCTATCGGAGATATCGGTCGGTTACCCAACTAAGAGTGACTTAGCTTTTCAAGATTTTCACGTTACACCTTCCAAGGTGCAGCGCGATGTTCGTTCCGTTCTTGGAAGAGAGATTACTGAAGAGCAAGCAGAAGTCGTTCACAAGTACTTGATAGAACTGCTGGTCAACGAAAAGTCGAAGGACTATGCAGCCGCCCTCACTTTCGCTGCGAATGAAGTAGGTTTGTAGTTTTCGACGGCAATCTTCGCAGGCTGCCGGGAAAATCGAAGTGGGTAAGGGTTTCTGGCCCTCTGCCGCGCCAACCGGAGGATGCGCCGGGCGGAAAGAGGGGCTTCGCTGTTTGAGCCCGCAGGGCGAGTTTGCGAAGCACCCCGCCCGGTGCGTCCGGAGGGTGGGGACCCCGAAGGGGCGCGAAAGTGGGCCGTGCTTCTTTGCCTAGCTTTCTTGCACGAGCAAGAAAGTAGGTCGCCCGCCGGGGCGAGACCCGGCCAATCCAAGCCGATCGAAGCCACCCAAGAATCAGGCCGCCGACAAACAAACCGCAAGCCCCCCAGCGCGGGAAGCGCAAATCAAACCACCGCCTGCCACCCCGCGTCGCCACGCGTAAACCGGTGATTCCCCACCGGATAAAACAAACTCTCGGCCATATGCCGTCGCCAGACGACAAGATGCACATGCCCCGGCGTCACATCCAGCTGATGAAAAAACAGCCCCTCTGAAGAATGCCGCCCCGAGGTCGGCGACCCGACCCCGATACCAATGGCGTTGCGCCCCGCGTCCGATGCCAGCAGCCGCACTTCGCTGCGATGCAGATGTCCCCATAGCAGCAGGTCGGCACCGCCCTCGTCGATGAGCAGGTTGCGGGCGAGGTTGGCGCCGGCCATGCCGCCCTTGTTGCCGCGCTCGCGGGTGGCGAAGGGGTGGTGGGCGGCGGCGATGCGCAGTTGCCCGTCGCTGCCGCCGGCCAGCCACTGCGCGGCATCGAGCGCAGCGGCGCTGCGGATGCGGCCGGAGCGCCAGGACAGCGGATTGGTACTGTCGATGAGTGCGAGGCGCAGTTGCTGCCAGTCGAGGTGACTGGTGGTGGCATCGTCGATGTGGCGGCGGTAGCGGCCACGCGGGGTGAACAGGCGGTGCCAGGGGCGGAACAGCGGCATGTCGTGGTTGCCGGGGATGGCCAGCCAGTCGCCGGGGAGCTGGTCGAAGAATTGCCGCGCGGCAATGAACTGGCTGTTGCGGGCGCGCTGGGTGAGATCGCCGGTAATCAGTGTGAGCTGTGGCGACAGGCCGATGACGGCGTCGAGCAGGAGCTGTGCGGCGCCGGGCGCCTGGGCGCCGAAATGCAGGTCGGAGAGGTGGACCAGCCGCAGGGCCGGCGAGGCGGGGGTCATGCGCTTGATTCTAGCGGATCGGGTCGGACGACTTGTAGCGCGTCGGGCTGATAGCTCAACTGCAGCGGCAGACGGCATTTGATGAGTTCGCCGTCGATCGAGACACGCAGGCGCCGCCGGCGTCGAAGGATGTCGACGGTGGTGTCTTGCAGGGCGGTGAGCTCGAAGGTGGGTGCGTCGGACAGCCGCCCGAACAGCGCCTTGAAGGCGGCGGCGAGCACATGGCGACGCCCCTGGTGGCGCATCAGCACCAGCCCGAGCGCGTGGCCGTCGCATTGCGTGGCGAATTCGGCATCGACGGCGGCCAGCGGCAGCGGGTTGGCGCCGAAGAATACGGCGTTGGCACGGCAGTGTTGGGTTTCGCCGTCGACTGCCAGGCGCAGCTTGAGGATGGGGTAGCGGTTGAACAGGGTGGCAATGCCCGAGAGTACGGCGGTGACGCGGCTGCGCCCGAGTACGGCGGTGTGGCGTTCTCGTGCGGCGATGATGCGGGTGTAGAGGCCGAAGGCGGCATGGTTGAAGAACAGCAGGCCGTTGATGTCGCCGCAGGGGGTGGGGCGGGCGCTGCCGGTGATCGCCAGCCGGGCGGCGTCGGCCACGTCGAGCGGGATGCCGAGGTGGCGGGCAACGAGGTTGTAGGTGCCGGTGGGAATGATGGCCAGCGGCCTGCCGCGGGCGCGGGCGTGCTGGGCCACGGTGCGCACGGTGCCGTCGCCGCCGACCGCCACGACCAGATCGGCGACGGTGGCGGCGCGCTGGCAGACACGCTCGAGCCGGCTGGATTTGCGCGGCTGAAACCACAGCAGACGGCCCGCGTCGGTCGGCAGGGCGGCTTCGATGCGGGCGCGCAGGTCGTCGTCGTGGCCGTTGGCCGAGCGGGCATTCACAACGATAGCGATGGTGCGTTGGGTCATGCGGTAGCCGAATCGGTGCGCTCAGGAGACAATATCGTGCTTTGCGGCCGCCCGGCCGCGTGATTGCAGCATCATAAACCGCATGCCTCCCTTTGTTCGCAAGCACGCCGAGCGGTTCTCGGCCTGGCTGATCCTGTTGATGATGGTGTTTGCGCTGAGCACCGGTGCCCGATTGCCGGTGCCCGCGTGGCTGGCGGGGGTGTGCGCGTGGGCGGCGTGCGCGTTGTTGTGGCCGAGTCTGGATACGCGCCAGCGGGGTACGGCGGCGGTGCTGATTGGCATTGGTCTGATCGCCTTGGGCTGGGCCGGTTGGCACAGCGGTCATTGGCCCTGGCAGGGCGTGCTGACGCAGAACATGGCGCTGCTTGGCATGCTGGCGGCGGTGAGTTTTTTGCAGTTGATCGGGCTGGCGGGCGACGACCGGCCGTTGCCGCGCGGCCCTGGCGCCTTGTGGCGCACGCTGGGCGGTGTGCATGTGTTTGGCGCGGTGATCAATCTGTCGGCGGTGTTCATCATGGCCGACCGCATGAGTGGCGCCACCCAGCCCTCGCTGACCCAGACCAATGCGCTGACCCGTGCTTTTCTGGCGGCGGCGCTGTGGTCGCCGTTTTTTGCCGCGACGGCGGTGGCGATCACCTATGCGCCGGGTGCCACGCTGGGCGAGATGGCACTGGCCGGGGTGCCGCTGGCGATCCTCCTCAACTATCTGGCCGGGCGCGATCTGCTCAAGCATGCGCCCGAGGCGCAGGATTTTGTCGGCTACCCGATGCGTCCGTCAGCGCTGTGGGTGCCGGCCGGGTTGGCGATGATGGTGATCGTCGGCCACTACTTCTGGCCGCACTGGACCACGCTGGCCATTGTGTCGCTGTGCGCGCCCTTGATGGCGGTGGGTGTGGTGCTGACGCGCTCCGGCGTGGCGGCCGGTGCGACGGCGGTGGCGCGCCATGTGCATCTGCGCTTGCCGGCCATGCGTGGCGAGTTGACGCTGTTTCTGGCGGCCGCGGTGTTTGCGACCGGGCTGGACGCCTTGATCGCCACCCAGGGCGGCAGCCTGACACCGGCGCATTTCGGACCGATTCAGTCGGCGCTGGTGCTGGCGGGCATGATCGGGTTGTGCGTGATTGGTGTGCACGCGGTCATCTCGATCGCCATGGTGTCGGCCTGGCTGGCACCGATCTCGCCCGATCCGATGCTGCTGGCGGCGGTGTTCACCCAGTGCTGGGCGATTGGCCTGGCGGTGAGCCCGATGTCCGGCATCCACCTCGCGCTGCAGGGGCGCTACGGGGTGTCGGCGGGTGCGATGGCGCAGGGCAACGCCCGTTATTGTCTGCAGGCCTATGGCGCCGCCGTGCTGGTGCAGGCGGCGATTGCCGTGTGGCGCGGTGTGCCGTTCTGAGCGCGGCTTATTTGGCAGCGGTATCGGTGACCAGGGTTTGCGTGGAGCTGACGCAGTAGTGCTGGTTGGCGGCTGATTCGGTTTTGACGGCGGTGCAGTCGGCGAGGGCGGTAATCGGCGTGGCGGTCAAAATGCCATCGATGACCGTCAGTTCATAGGCATGGCGCGGCGCGGTCGAGGCGGCCGCGTGCGAGAAGCGCGCGAACTGCTGGCTGCCTTGCAGGCACTGGATCTGCTGCACATTGGCGCCGCCCGACTTGAGAATGGCGCCGATGGCGGTGGCGCGAGTCTCGCATTCGGCCTGATTGGCGGTGCTCACGAAGGCAGCCGAGAGCTGCCCGTCGGCCAGCAGGGTGAGAATGAGCATGATGTGTCCGAGTGCCATGGCGGGTGTCCTGTGAGGTGATTGGGCGGGATTGTCGCTGGTGGGGTAGCGGGGCGTCCAGTCGCGCAAGGCCGGATGAATCCGGTCCTACGGTTCAAGCCACTCCGACATCCATCGTAGGGCCGGATTCATCCGGCCATCGCCGTCCGCTCACCATACAACGCAACGGTTTGCCAAGCGCATGCCGTGACATCAGCAAAGGGCGAGCAGGCGGCGGGCGGTGTCGACGGTCTTGCTGACAACGGTTTCGTCGTCGCAGGGGACCACGCTCAGCTCGCCCCAGTCTTCAACAAACTTGCGCTGCCAGGTCAGTTGCCGCTTGGCGAGTTGGCGGGTGGCGGCGATGCCCTTGTCGCGAAACGTGGTGGCGCCAGTCAGGCCGTCGAGGTGCTCCCAGGCCTGGCGGTAGCCGACGCAGCGCATGCTGGGCATCTCGAGTGTGAGTGCGTACTTGGCGCGCAGGGTGCGGACCTCATCGAGAAAGCCCGCGGCGAGCATGGTGTCGAAGCGCGCTTCGATGCGCCGGTGCAGCACGCTGCGGTCGGTGGGCGCCAGCGCGATGCCGACAAAGCGATAGGGCGGCGCGGCCATCTCGCGGCGGGCGTAGCTTTCGGCCAGTGGCCGGCCGGTAAGACGCACGATTTCGAGGGCACGCTGGATGCGTTGGGCGTCGTTGGGGCTCAGGCTGGCCGCGGCGGCCGGGTCGAGCCGGGCCAGCGCGGCGTGCATGGCCGGCCAGCCGAACTGGCGGGCGTCGGCGTCGATGTGGGCGCGCAGCTCGGCGTCGGCCTGCGGTAGCTCGGACAAGCCTTCGCGCAGCGCCTTGAAGTAGAGCATGGTGCCGCCGGCGAGCACCGGCAGGCGGCCGCGGGCGGTGATCTCGCCCATCAGGCGTAGCGCGTCGTCGCGGAACTTGGCGGCGGAATAGGCCTCTTCCGGAGAGAGGATGTCGATCAGGTGATGCGGGCACACCGCCTGCTCGGCGGCGCTGGGTTTGGCGCTGCCGATGTCCATGTCGCGGAACACCAGCGCGGAATCGACGCTGATGATCTCGATCGGCATATGTTCGGCCAGCGCCAGCGCGCTGGCGGTTTTGCCGCTGGCGGTGGGGCCGAGCAGGAGCAGGGCGGGCGGCAATGTGGGGGTCGGCATGGGCGCCATTCTACCGGCGCGGCGATACGCAGGGCATGTCGATTCGGGTAGGCTTGCGGTTCATGAGACAGAGAGTATTTCAGCAATGACGAAAGGTTTTTCCGCGCTCAAGCGAACGGTGATGTGGCTGTTGTGTTGTGTCGGGCTGTCTGGCGCGGCGACGGCGGCGCCCACATTGTGGGAAGTGCGCGACGCGGAGGGCGGCGTGCGCGCCTATCTGTTTGGCGCCATTCATTTGTGTCATGCAGCGTGTTATCCCTTGCCAGCGGCAGTCGAGGCCGCATTTGCGTCGGCCGATCGCACCGCCTTCGAGCTGGATGTGAGCGACCCGTCGCTGGCGCGCACGCTGGTGAAGGCGGGGCGTTTGCCGGTGGGCCAGACGCTCAAGACGTTGATGCCAGCTGACTTGTACGCCCAGGTGCACGATGCCTCGAAAGCGGTCGGCATGCCGGTCAGCCAGGTGCAGACCATGCAGCCGTGGTTCGCGTCGACGCTGTTGATGGCATTGGCGGCGGATCAGGCGGGCTTCTCGACCGAGGCCGGCGTTGACGGCGTGTTGCAGTCGCGTGCGCGGGCAGCGGGCAAGCCGGTGCTGGCACTGGAAACCCCTGCGCGCCAGATCGAGGCCCTGTCGGCCGGTGGCGAGCGCGCGCAACAGGCGGCCTTGCGCCAGACCGTCGACATGATTGCCAGCGGTGAGATGGGCGACTACCTCACGCGCATGGTTGGCGCGTGGCAAAGCGGGGATGACGCGGCCTTGCAGGCAATCATGTTCGAAGGCGCGGACCGTGAAGCCGTTGCGCCTTTGTTTGCCAGCTTGATCGACGCGCGGAATGTGGAAATGACCCGTCAGCTCGAAGCGCTGATGGCGCAGCCCGGCGTGCTTTTCGTGTCGGTCGGCGGCGGCCATCTGGTCGGCGAGCAGGGGGTTCCGGCGGCGCTGGCGGCGCGGGGCTGGCAGGTGATTCGGCGATAGAGACGTCGGTTTCGTAGGGCGGAAGAGCGAAGCGTCATCCGCCATCGGTGCCGCTTTGGGGCCTTGTTTGGCGGATGGCGCTGCGCTTAACCGCCCTACGGGGCTTTGCCGTGCCGTGGTGTCGGGCCGGATTCATCCGGCCTCGGTCCTTGGTTGCGAAGTGCCGCTGGCGGGTTGAAACCCGCCCTACTGGCCCCGCAAGAAAAACCGATCCAGCTCGGCCATGGAGAATTGCGTCCAGGTCGGGCGACCGTGGTTGCATTGGTCGGCGCGGTCGGTGGCTTCCATCTGGCGCAGCAGGGCGTTCATTTCGGGGATGGTCAGCGTGCGGTTGGCGCGTACGGCGCCGTGGCAGGCCATGGTGGCGAGCAGCTCGTTGCGCCGCGCGGTGATGACCTCGGTGGCGGGCATGTCGTCGAGTTCGGCGAGCACCGAGCGGGTCAGTTCGCCGACGTCGGCGCTGGCCAGCAGGGCCGGCACGGTGCGTACCGACAGGGCGGTCGGGCCGGCGGGGGAGATTTCGAAACCCATGCCGGCGAGGGCGTCTTCGCAGGATTCGGCGGTGGCCATCTCGCGCGCCGACACCGATAGCACGGCGGGGATCAGCAGGCGCTGGATGGAGGGCGTGCCGTCGAGCACGGTCTTGAGGCGCTCATACAGAATGCGTTCGTGGGCGGCATGCATGTCGACCAGCACCATGCCTTGCGCGTTCTGCGCGAGGATATACACCCCATGCAACTGGGCCAGCGCGAAGCCGAGCGGCGGGGCTTCGCCGGCGTTTTCGGGCGGCACCGTCGGCGCGGTAGTGCTGCCTTGGGCGCGCGGCTCGGTCGGTCGGGCACTGGCGGCGAAGTCGTAGTAGTTGCGCGCGGCGGACTCCATGGCCAGCGGGCTTTGCGTGGGCGTGGGCGCGTAGTTGCCGAAGGCGGCAGCCGGGGGGGCGCCGGGGGCTGCCGTCGGCATGACGGTTTCGCGACCGGCCTCGGCGGCGCCGGAGTGGCCGAGCGCGCGTTCGACCGCGTGGTACACAAACTGATGCACTGCGCGCGATTCGCGGAAGCGCACTTCGATCTTGGCGGGGTGTACGTTCACATCGACGGTGCGTGGATCGATCTGCAAGAACAGCACATAGGCCGGATGCCGGCTGCCGTGCAGGATGTCGCGGTAGGCCTGGCGGATGGCGTGGGTGAGGAGCTTGTCGCGCACGAAGCGGCCATTGACAAAAAAGTACTGCGCGTCGCGGCTGGCGCGGGAGTAGGCGGGCAGGGAGGCGAAGCCGGTCAGCTGCAGCGGGCCGGCCTCGACGCTGACCGCGCGGGCGTGCTCGAGAAAGTCGTCGCCCATCAGCAGGCCGACACGGCGCGTCATGTCGCTGGCCGGCAGGCGGTGGCTGACCCGACCGTTATGGGTGAGCTGCATGGCGATGTCGGGCCGTGCCAGCGCGACGCGGCGGAAGGCTTCGTCGCAATGGGCGAACTCGGTGCCCTCTGTCTTGAGGAATTTTCGCCGCGCCGGGGTGTTGTAGTAGAGCTCCTGCACATCGACGACGGTGCCGTGGTTGAGCGGTGCGGGCTCGGGCGCGCGACCGGGGCCTTCGACGCGCCAGGCGTGGCCGGCGCCGCGGGCGCGGCTGGTGATGCTGGTGCGTGCCACCGAGGCGATGGCGGCCAGCGCCTCGCCGCGAAAGCCCATGGTGGCGACCGATTCGAGATCTTCGAGCGAGGCGATCTTGCTGGTGGCATGGCGTTCCAGCGCCAGGGCGAGGTCGTCCTTGTCGATGCCGCAGCCGTCGTCGCTGATGCGGATGCGCCGCACGCCACCTGCTTCGAGCAGCACTTCGATGGCCTGTGAGTCGGCGTCGACGGCGTTTTCGAGCACTTCCTTGAGCACCGAGGCGGGGCGTTCGACGACTTCGCCAGCGGCGATCTGGTTGATGAGCGGGTCGGAGAGGCGGTGAATCGCGGGCATGGGCAGGCAGTGAATCGTGTCAGAGGCAACGGTGCCGGTTGCAGGAGTCGTACCCGCAAGCGGCGGCTTCGGTATGATACGCGCTGCCTTCTCTATTGCGCTGCGTCATGGAACTGATTGCCCAATTCATCGATATCGTCCTGCACCTCGACAAGTACCTCGCCGTGGTGCTGGCCGACTATGGCAACTGGATCTACGCGATCCTGTTCCTGATCATCTTCTGCGAGACCGGGCTGGTGGTGACGCCCTTCCTGCCGGGCGACTCGCTGCTCTTCGTGGCCGGCGCGCTGGCGGCGACCGGCGGCATGGACATCACGATCCTGATCACCACCCTGTTTGCCGCGGCCGTGCTGGGCGATAACACCAATTACTGGATCGGCCGCTCGATCGGGGCGCGGGTGTTTCGCTGGGAGCAGTCGCGGATTTTCAACCGCGCGGCCTTCGACAAGACCCACGCGTACTTTGAGACGCATGGCGGCAAGACCATCATCATCGCGCGCTTTTTGCCGATCTTCCGCACCTTCACGCCCTTCGTCGCTGGCGTGGCCAAAATGACTTACTCGCGCTTCTTGCCGCTGGACATTGCCGGTGGCGCGATCTGGATCGGTTCCTTGTCGCTGGCCGGTTACTGGTTCGGCAATATCCCTTTTATCAAGAACAATCTGAGCTTCGTGATTCTCGGGATCATCGCGATCTCGCTGGTGCCGATTGCCATTGGCTGGCTGCGCCATCGTCGCACCGCAAACGAGGCGGGCTGACGCAATGCGCCCTGCGGTCCTGATCTTGGTGTGCGCCGTCCTGGCGGGTTGCGCGGCACCGGGGTCCGGGCCCTCTCCGCGGATGGATCGCGGATTTACGCTGTCGGGGCTGGCCAAGTCGGATATCGACAAGGTCACCGAAATTCATCATTACCATCTGTTTCAGTCGCTGCGCCGGCTGACGCTCAAGCTCTACCGTCGTAACCCGGCCGAATGGCGCAAGCGGGGCTTGGCCAGTGCCGAAGCGGCCGTGGCGGATCTGTTTGACCGCGATCATCGCTGGCGGCTGGAGTCGCTCAACTATCGCCACGGCGCCGAGGCGATCCAGATTGCGCTGACGCCGGACTATCCGGGTGACCGCGTCCAGGCCTTTGTGACCGGCATGGTGAGCATGGTGCAGAAGGCGTTGGGTGAGCGCGGCGAGTTCTATATGTTCGACAAGGTGGACCCTCAGCGGGTGTACAATGCGGCCCGAAATATTGAGGTCGCCGCCTGGAAGCTGGGGCAGGCGCGCGATGAGCGCGGGCATGTGCTGCTCTTGAGCAATGAGATGGAACCGGTGGCCAATTTGAGTTTCGAACGTGAGTTTGGCCGCCAGATCGGGTTGCTCGACGCGCTGGCCGATGTGCACGCCGAGCGCGATGGGCGCACCCTGACCCGTGTCATCCAGAACGCAGCCACCGCCGTTTTTCTTCCTTTGTAGAGTTCGCTGGCGAAGAGATGTTGCCCCGTGCAGCATCGCCGGCCAGAGCGAGTCCCATGAAATCCATCGTCATCCTTATTTCTGGTCGTGGCAGCAACATGGAAGCGATTGTGCGCGCGGCCATTCCCGGTGCGCGCATTGCCGCGGTCATCAGCAACCGGCCGAACGCAGGCGGGCTGGCCTTTGCCGCCGCGCAAGGGATTGCGACTGCGGTGGTCGATCACACCGCCTATGCTGATCGCGCCGCGTTTGACGCCGCGTTGGCCGAGGCGATCGACAGTCATGCGCCCGATCTGGTGGTGCTGGCGGGCTTCATGCGGGTGCTGACGGCCGATTTTGTCCGCCACTATGAAGGACGCCTGATCAACATCCACCCCTCGTTGCTGCCCTCATTTACCGGCCTGCATACGCACAAGCGCGCGTTGGAGGCGGGGGTTCGGGTGCATGGAACGACGGTGCATTTTGTGACCGCCGAGCTCGATTGCGGGCCGATCATCATCCAGGCCGTGGTGCCGGTGATGACCGGCGATACCGAGGAAAGCCTGACCGCCCGGGTGCTGGCGCAGGAGCACCGCATCTTTCCGCAGGCAGTGCGCTGGATTGTGGAGGATCGGGTGTGCATCGATGGCAACATCGCCCGCGTGTCCGGCGCGGGTGAGCCCGGCGTGATGATCAGCCCGCCCCCGGAGAGCGTGTGATGCGCCGCGGCGCGCGCTGGCTGGCAGGGTGTGGTCTTGTGCTGTCATTGCTGACCGGTGTGGTTCAGGCCAATCCGGCGATGTCGGCGGCGGCTGAATCCGCCGCGCCGTGGCCGACGCAGGGGCGCATCATCTACCGTATTTATCATGGCGACAGTGGCATCCAGATCGGCCGTGCGACGCATACCTGGTGGCATGACGATGGACGCTACTGGATGGAGTCGCTGGTCGAAACCACCGGCCTGGCGGCGCTGCTCAAAGACTTCCGTTACCAGCAGCGTAGTGAAGGCGCGGTGACGCCGAAGGGCTTGCGCCCCGAGCGATTCAGCGTCGACCAGCGTGGCAAGCCGCATCAGGAGGCCATTTTTGACTGGGCGGGTGCGCAGGTGCGCATCAATCGGGGTGACAGCAAACGCGAGGCACCGATCGTGGCGGGCGATCAGGATATTCTCAGCATCGCCCATCAATTGTCTCAGCCGGGTGCACCGAAGGCGCCAGCGGCGCTGACCGTGGTGAGCAACAAATCCGCCGCGGTGGCCAGGGTACGTGATCTGGGTGACGCCACGGTGCGATTGCCGCTCGGTCAGATGCCGACCCGGCATTTTTCGGTGCACTCGGACGACGGCAAGGTCAAGATCGACATCTGGCTGGCGGCCGGCCAGCACTGGTTGCCGGTACGTATCCGGATCGAGAACCGCAAGGGCGAGATTCTTGATCAGCAAGCCGAGCACCTGGTGCTCGGCGAACCCGCACAAGGGAATCCCTCATGAGCGCGCCATTGCCCGCTGTGTTGCATCAACACACCGCCCGTTTGCTCGATCAGTTGCTGCAGTTTGCGCATCCGGCCGATGCGACGGTGCAACAGTATTTCCGGAAGAACACGGCGCTGGGCAGTCGTGATCGCGCCCGTGTGGCAGACGCGGTGTTTGGCTGTTTGCGGCATTTACGTCGGGTGCGCCGCGCCGCGGGGGAGGGGGCGAGCGCCGAAATCATGGTCGAGGCGTGGACGAGCGGTGGCTGGGCGAATCTCGATGCGTCAATCTTGAGCCCCGCCGAACGCGCCGATCTGCCCGACTGGCTGATGGCGCGCTGGCCGTGGCCGGCGGGCGAAGTCGCGTCGGCGGTGGCCGAGGCCTTCAATCAGCCCGCGCCGCTCGATTTGCGGGTGAATATCGTCAAAGCCAAGCGTGACGCGGTGCAGGCGGCGTTGGCTGCTGCCGGCATCGAGACCGTGGCCGGGCGCTGGGCGCCGCACGCCTTGCGTGTGATCGGCAAGCCGGCCTTGCAGCGTCACCCGCTGATGGTCGATGGCAGTATCGAGGTACAGGACGAAGGCAGCCAGTTGCTCGGCCAGTTGCTGGGTGCGCGACGGGGTGAACAAGTGGTGGATTTTTGCGCCGGCGCCGGCGGCAAGAGTCTGCAGATCGGTGCCCAGATGCGCAACACAGGCCGGGTGCACGCCTTCGACGTGTCGGCCGGGCGCCTGTCAGAGCTGGCGCAGCGGGCGAAAAGGGCGGCGCTGGGCAATGTGCAACCGATGGCGATTCGTGACGAGAACGATGTGCGACTGAGCCGGCTGGCCGGCAAGGTGGACCGTGTGCTGGTCGACGCGCCGTGTTCGGGCCTGGGCACGCTGCGGCGAAATCCCGATCTGAAATGGCGGCAGGGGCCAGAGCAGTTGGCCGAAAAGGCCGTGCTGCAGGGCTCGATTCTTGCTGCGGCGGCCCGGCTGGTGAAGCCGGGGGGCGTGCTGGTGTATGCCACCTGCAGCATGATGGCGGAGGAAAACATGGGTGTGGTCGACGCCTTTCTGGCCGAGCACGCTGATTTTTCGATCGAACCGGCAGTGCCGGCGCTGGCCAGGCAGGGCGTCGAATTGCCGGACGATGGTCGATCCACGCTTTTGCTCGACCCTTTCCACCACGATACCGACGGTTTCTTCGCGGCGCGTCTGGTGCGATGCGTCTGAGCGTTTTGCTGGCGCTGGCGGCCGTGTTGTGGCCGCTGACCGCGCCCGCGGCGCTGGGGCCAGTGGCGGCTGAAGGGCGGGTCGAAGTGCTGTTTTCGCCCGAGGACCCGGTCGAGGCGCGATTGATCGCGCTGATCGCTCAGGCCCGGCGTAGCGTGCAGGTGCAAAGCTATCTCTTTACGCGCAAGACGCTGGCGGCAGCCTTGGTGGCAGCGCGCGCCCGTGGTGTCGATGTTCGTGTGCTGGCCGATGCGCGTATGAACCAGCGTGGCAAGAACGCCTTGCCGCAGTTGCTGGCCGCCGGCGTGCCGGTTGCGCTGGAGACGGCCTACAGTGCTGCGCACAACAAAGTCATTTTGATCGATGCGGACGGGCCGAACCCGGTGGTGATCACGGGGTCTTACAACTACACGTGGTCTGCCGGGCGGAAAAACGCCGAAAACGTGGTGGTGCTTCATGGTCATGCCGACGTGGCGAGCGCCTACCGCAAGAACTGGCAGCGCCACTGGCAAGCGGCCACGCCGATCACGCGCCTGCCGGTGAAGTTTGTCGATTGAGCCGCTTGCGGCTGGCTCGGGTTCCTTTTGGGCCGCTTGCACGGGCGGTGTCGGGCTTCACGTATAATCGGCAAGTTACCGCCTGATGAAAGGACGCGCGCTCGCATGATTTCCGGTTTGATTGATCTGCCCTGGTGGGGCTATGTGGTGGTCGCGCTCGGCCTGACCCATGTGACGATTGCCTCGGTCACCATCTTCCTGCATCGCCACCAGGCGCATCGCGCGCTTGAACTGCATGCGATTCCGAGCCACTTTTTCCGCTTCTGGCTTTGGCTGACCACCGGCATGGTGACCAAGGAGTGGGCGGCTATCCACCGGAAGCACCACGCCAAGTGCGAGACCATGGATGATCCGCACAGCCCGCAGACGCGTGGCCTGAAAAAAGTGCTGTGGGAGGGCGCCGAGCTCTACCAGATCGAGGCGAAGAACCAGGAAACGCTTGATCGTTACGGCCACGGCACGCCTGACGACTGGTTGGAACGCAACATCTATATGCGCAACACGGTCGGCATCAGTCTGATGCTGGTGATCAATCTGGTGCTGTTTGGCGCCATGGGTCTGACCATCTGGGCGGTGCAGATGATGTGGATTCCGTTCTTCGCGGCGGGTGTCATCAACGGCATTGGTCATTTCTGGGGCTATCGCAATTTCGATTGTGCCGATGCGTCGCGTAATCTCGTGCCATGGGGCATCCTGATCGGCGGCGAAGAACTGCATAACAACCATCACTCCTTTGCCACGTCGGCCAAACTGTCGGCGCGCTGGTACGAGTTCGATATTGGCTGGATGTATATCCGCCTGCTTCAGCTCGTCGGGCTCGCCAATCCGAAGAAAGTGATTCCGCTGCCGAAGTTTGGTGAGGCACGTGACGTGCCCGATGGTGAGATGCTGCGCGTCATCATCACACATCGATACGACGTGATGACCCGTTACCTGCAGACGCTGCGTCAGACCTACCAGGACGAGATCGAGGCGCTACGCCAGAAGCATGCGGGCACTTTCCAGTTGCGCACGGGCGAGCTGGTTCGTTTGCTGCAAAAAGAATCAGACACTTTGCGGGCTGATCAAGAGGCACAGCGTGTTGCCGCCCTGACGCACAGTGAGCGCCTGGCTTTGCTGGAGCGGATGCGGGCGGAACTGGCGAGTCTGTGGGCACGCTCGTCGGCCTCGTCGGATCAGTTGTTGATTCAGTTGCGCGATTGGGTCGAACGCGCCGAGCAAAGCGGTATCTTGCAGTTGCAAGAGTTCTCTCATCGGCTGCGGTGCTACGCAGCTTGACCGTGCGGCGTGTGATGATGTGTGCCGGTAAGCTGTCCGGACGCTGCGTTTGAGCAAGGACAGCGTGTCGCGCATCCTGCTGTTCAACAAGCCCTTCAATGTGTTGTGTCAGTTCTCGCCCGAAGGGGTGCGGATGACGCTGAAGGACTTCATCGATGTGCCGGGTGTCTATCCGGCCGGACGGCTCGATGCCGACAGCGAAGGTTTGCTGGTGCTGACCGACGATGGCGGTATTCAGCACCGGATTGCCAATCCACGGCATAAAGCGCCGAAAACCTATCTTGCCCAAGTCGAAGGCATTCCTGATGAGGCGGCGCTGGCCGCCTTGCGAAAAGGCGTGGATCTGGGCGATTTTCGTACCGCTCCGGCGCAGGCACGGATCGTCGATGAACCGGCTTGGCTGTGGCCGCGTACACCACCGATTCGTGAGCGCAAGGCGATACCGACGAGCTGGGTAGAACTGGTGCTGCGCGAAGGCAAGAACCGCCAGGTCCGGCGGATGACCGCCAAAGTCGGATTTCCGACGCTGCGCTTGATCCGTACCGCTATTGGCGAGTGGTCGCTGGCCGATCTGGCGCCGGGTGTCTGGTGCGATGTGGCGGTGCCCAAAGACTTGATCAGCGCATCGTCATCTTCCCGCGGCAGACGCTAATCAGCGAACCGGTTATGCTTTGCGCCGATTGATTGCAGTGCCTTCACGCGTGAGTGTGGGCGGGTAAATGAAACCGAGATTTCGTGCCCAGGCTGCCTGAACCCCTTGTTTCGACGGAGTCTGTGTGACTGATACAACCATTGCGACGATTGCTGCCATCGGAGTTGTCGGCGGCGCCTGCCAATGGCTGGCCTGGCGGATGCGTCTGCCGGCGATCTTGTTTTTGCTGGTGGCTGGCATCGTCGCCGGGCCGATCGGCGGATGGCTTGACCCGGACGCCTTGCTGGGCGACCTGTTGTTTCCCTTTGTGTCGCTGGCGGTGTCGGTGATCCTGTTCGAAGGCAGTCTGACGCTCAAGTTCTCTGAAATTCGCGGTATCGAGACGGTGGTGCGGCGCTTTGTGACGACCGGTGCGCTGGTGACCTGGGTGATCGTGACACTGGCCACGCAATGGATTACCGGCATTTCGTGGGGTCTGGCAACCTTGTTTGGTGCGGTGATGGTGGTGACCGGTCCGACCGTGATCGTCCCCATGCTGCGCACGGTGCGTCCGACCATGCACATTGCCAACGTGTTGCGCTGGGAAGGCATCGTGATCGATCCGATCGGTGCGCTGCTGGCCGTGCTGGTGTATGAGTTTCTGGTGTCTTCGGGCACCGCCGGTGGTGCGGTTGGGGCCACGTTGATCGTGTTCCTGAAGCTGATTTCGGTTGGCATGCTGACCGGCATCGGGGTGGGCTATCTGGTCGGTGAGGCCTTGCGGCGGGACTGGTTGCCGCACTACATGTTCAACGTGGCCACGCTGGCCGCGGTGATGGGGGCGTTTGCGCTGTCGAATGCGCTGTCGCATGAATCGGGTCTGCTGGCGGTGACGGTGATGGGGATATACCTCGCGAACCGCAAGGGCGTGCCGGTGGAAGAGATTCTCTCCTTCAAGGAGAGCCTGAGCCTGTTGCTCATCACCGCCTTGTTCATTCTGCTCGCCGCGCGGCTGGATCTGAATCTGCTGCTGGGGCTGGGCTGGGCAGCGGTGCAGATATTTCTGGTGGTGCAGTTCGTGGCCCGGCCGATTAACGTGCTGGTGTCCACTCGTGGTTCGACTCTGAGCTGGCGCGAGCGGGGCTTGCTGGCCTGGATCGCGCCACGCGGCATTGTTGCTGCCGCAGTGATCGCGCTGTTTTCGCTTCAGCTTGAACAAAAAGGCTATGCCGAGGCCGTGTTGCTGGTGCCGCTGACCTTCGTGATCATCATCGGCACGGTGGTGTTGCAAAGTCTGACCGCCGGCCCGCTGGCGCGGTTGCTGAAAGTGGCAGAGCCCGGCTCGGGCGGCTTCCTGATCGTGGGTGCAAACCCCCTGGCGCGCGCCATTGCCCAGGCCTTGAGTCAGAACGATGTGTCGGTGCGGCTGACCGACATGTTGTGGGACAACGTGAGCCGGGCACGTATGGCCGGCTTGCAAACCTACTATGGCAATCCGCTCTCCGAGCATGCCGAGGTGTATCTCAACACGGCCGGTCTGGGTCGGGTGCTGGCGATGACGGCCGATGAACATCTGAATGAACTGGCTTGTACCCGATTCAAGGGCGATTTCGGGCCGAAGCGGGTATTTGCGCTACGGGTCGGTGCGCGTGAGAAGGGGCGTAAAGCCGTGTCGCTGGCCGGCCTGGAGGCGTTTGGCGAAGGCACCAATTTTGTTGAGCTGTCGCGCCGTCTGGCGCGCGGGGCGGAAATACGCCAGACCAACATCAGCGAAGCGTTCAGCTTTGAGCAGTTCAGCACTAATTATGGTGAGCGAGCGGTGCCGTTGTTTGCGATCGACCCGAAGGGCCGCGTGGAAGTTTTCGCGACCGAGGCCGAGGTGCAACCGAAGGCCGGTTGGGTGGTGCTGGCGCTGGTGGATGCCGACCCCGACGAATACAAGCGACCGGCCAAGGCGGACAAGGCAGACGCCAAGACCGAAAAGCCAGGCATCAAGACGCAGTGATTCGCCTCAGGAGTCCCTGACGCGGCTTTGTCTGGGCACATGCTGGACCAGAAAATCCATCTGGTCCGCGAGGATGTGGCGATTCGACAGAATCAGGTATTCGGCCTTGTTGGGTACGTAGGGCGCATAAAGCAGGGTCATGCCGGCGCGCTCGGGGCGGCGGTTGTCCTTGCGCTGATTGCAGCTGCGACAGGCGGTAACGACGTTCATCCACACATCCTTGCCGCCGCGAGACACCGGCTCGATATGGTCGCGGGTCAGCAATGCGCCCGATAGCGTGGTGCCACAGTAGGCACAGGTTTGCCGGTCGCGGTGGAACAGTTCGCGATTGTTCAGCGGCGGCACCTGGCGAAGACTGCCGGGGCGCAGCGCCCGGCCCTTGATGGCGATGATGCTCTGGCTGCTGATCGAAGAGCGTTCACCAGTGATTCGGCTGGTGCCCCCCCAGATATGAAATGCCTGAGCACCCATCGACCACGCGACCATATTGCGGGCGTGGTAAGTGCACGCCGCCTGCCAGCTGACCCAGCGATGCGGATGCCCATGCATGTCCAGCGTCAGTATCCACGGACGGGCCGCGGGTCGAATGACCTGCGTGTGACTTGCTTGGGCGGCATGCATGGTTCGATCGCGCTCCCGGGGTGAGATGTTGCAATCTGACAAGTCAGTGTGACAGCTCTGTGTTTGAGGCGCCAGATGCCTCTTAGGTTCCTTCTTTGGTGACGTTGTGCAGCAGGCTCAGATCCTGCGCATGGGTGCCGTATTGCCCGGTGCGGCGATCTTCAAAAAAACGTTCCAGCGCAAAACGCACGGAGCGAAAGGCCAGCGTGTCCCACGGAATGTCGGCCTCGTCAAACAAGGCCACTTCCAGCGATTCTACGCCCGCGGCAAAATCGGGATCGCGCATTTGCGCCCGGTAGAACAGATGGACCTGGCTGATTTCGGGAATATTGACGAGGGCGAAGAGGGGGCCCACAGCAATCCGGGCGCAGGCCTCTTCGAGGGTTTCGCGAGCCGCGGCTTCGGCGGTGGTCTCTCTGTTTTCCATAAAACCGGCCGGTAGTGTCCATTTCCCGAGGCGAGGTTCGATCGCCCGGCGGCACAGCAGGATTTTCTCTTCCCACTCGGGGATGGCGCCAACCACCATCTTGGGGTTGAGGTAGTGGATTTCGCCGCAGTCGACGCAAACATGGCGCGGGAGCGAATCGCCCGCCGGCACCTGCAGGCGGACACTGGCGCCACAGGCAGAACAGAACTTCATGAAGGGTCTCCGAATTGCCCACGTGAGGGCTTGATCATTTTAGCAGGCGATGTATGGGCTGCGGCGCGGGGAGGGCCGTGGCGTATGACAACGGACCTAAAGTCCGTATCGCTCATGTCGTAAGGAATGAGGTGTCCCGCAGTCGGCCCTAGTGCCTGTGGGTGTGTAGCTGTTTGAAAAAATACAAAATAATGGGTTCAAACATCGATATCCGAACCTTCGAGCAGATCAAGGCGTCTGGTGATTTGCCGTCCCCAAAAGGTGCAGCACTGGCGATCATCCGGTTGACCCGGAAAGAGGACCTGTCGCTGGCAGAGTTGGCGCGTGTCATCAAGACCGATCCCGCCTTTGTCGGCCGTTTGATCAAGGCCGCCAATGGTGCGGCCTTCGGGTCGCGGCGCAGTGTTGCGTCCGTTCAGGATGCCTTGGTGGTTCTGGGCCTGTCCTCGGTGCGAAACATGGCGCTCGGGTTCTCGCTGTTGTCGAGCTATCGCAACGGGGGGTGTCGCGGTTTTGACTACGATGGATTTTGGTCCGGGTCTTTGGTCATGGCGATCGCCA
Source organism: Zoogloeaceae bacterium G21618-S1 (assembly GCA_027214125.1). GTDB lineage: Bacteria > Pseudomonadota > Gammaproteobacteria > Burkholderiales > Rhodocyclaceae > Nitrogeniibacter. The sequence continues at coordinate 200,655 of JAPWHF010000002.1, read as the reverse complement.
TGCAGGCGGTGGCGCAGCGCATTCGTTCCGCGCCCGCTGACGAAATGTTCTGTCTCGGGCTGCTGTCGCATATTGGTGAGCTGGCGCTGGCAACGATTTACCCCGGCCCGTATGGTGAAGTGCTGGCGCTCCAGAAGGCAGCGGAGGCATCGGATCTGGCGGTGTGCGAACGCACTGCGTTTGCCATGGACCACCGAGAACTCACCGCAGCCATGTTGGCTGATTGGGGCTTGCCGTCCTTGTTTGTAGAAACGGCGGCGCTGTTTGAAGTGCCGGAGACTGCACAATTCCCGCCCGAAAGTCGCCCGCGCAAAGTGCTCGACGCCCTGTGTCTGGCCGATGCGCTGCGTATGACATGCTTGACCGATCCGTCGCAGCGAGGCGAGCGGGTCGCGTTGTTGTATCCGGCGGGTGAGCGTCTCGGCATGGACGCCGAAAGCGTCAATACCCTATGCGATGCCGTGGTGTCCGCCTGGCTCGAATGGGGGCGGATATTACAGCTTGATACGCAGCCTATCCCTCCGATGTCCAGCCTGACTCCCTCCGCCCTTGCTGCGCCTGCCATTTCTGCAGAACAGAAAGCGGTGCCGTCAGCGGCCAAGGAAGCGGGCGTTGCGGTGGGTGCTGCCAAGGCTGCTATGCGGGTCCTGGTGGTGGATGACGACACCGCCGTCAGAGCATTGTTGCGCGGCATGCTGGAGCGCGCCGGGCACTCGGTGTTTGACGCCGATTGTGGTCGCCAGGGCATGGAGTTGGCGCTTGAGGTTCAGCCCCAGATGATGCTGGTGGACGCCGACATGCCGGATATGGATGGTTTGACGCTGACGCGGGCGCTACGCCAGACGCGAATTGGGCGCGGCATCTACATCTTGATGCTGACCAGCAGTGGAGAAGAGGCGGGTCTGATCGAAGCCTTCGACAGTGGCGTGGACGACTTCGTGGCCAAACCGGTGCGTCCTCGCATGTTGGCAGCGCGTTTGCGTGCGGGTCATCGGGTGATCTGTCTGCAACAGGAGGTGGAGCGTGACCGCGAAGAAATTCGTCGTTTTGCCGCGGAACTGGCGGTGAAAAACCGTCGGCTCCAAGAGGCTGCGCTGACCGACCCCTTGACTGGCTTTCCCAATCGGCGCTATGCCATTGAGCGTATGCAGCAGGCCTGGGCGAGTTCGGTGCGCAACGGGCGTCCCTTGTGCGCGATGGTCATCGATATTGATGCGTTCAAGCAGATCAACGATAGCCATGGCCATGACGTAGGGGACCAGGTATTGCGACAGATCTCGACAGCGATCAAACATGCGCTGCGGGGGCAGGACATGGTCGCGCGTACGGGTGGCGACGAATTTTTGGTGCTGTGCCCTGAAACCGACCTGGCCGCGGCGCTGTTGTGTGGCGAGCGGGTGCGCTGCGCTGTCCGTGCCGCCCGTGTGAGTGCAGGGGGCTTGGCGTTGAGCCTGTCGATCAGCGTCGGGGTGGCCGAGCGCGATGCCGACATGCCGGACCCGGACGCGTTGATCAAAGCGGCAGATCAGGGGGCGTATCGGGCGAAAGCCGGCGGCCGGAATCGGGTCGCAAGCATTCAACGATCTGTCGTGGGCGAGCGTGATCTGCCCGGCGCACATACCAATGAGGGTGAAACGCTTAAAGCTCAAGTTCTCGCGAAGCCCGCCGTGAACCCGATAGTGATAGACGAAAGCGCCTAGGTCGAACCTGACATGCAACCCAAGGACGCCACGACCATGCCAAATCGACCCATACGGGCTTTGGTTGTTGACGATGTTGAAGACGACGCCTACTTGCTGCAGGCCGAATTGGCGCAGCGCGGTGTGAGCATTGAGTACCACCGTGTCGATAGCGAAATCGACATGGCGGCCGAGCTCGCCAGCGATGAGTGGGATCTGGTCATCTCCGATCACAACATGCCGGGTTTTGATGCGCTGGCTGCACTGGAAGTGCTCAAGCGCAGTGGCCGCGACATTCCGTTCATCATTCATTCGGCGCACATCAGCCACCAGCTGGCCGTGTCGGCGATGTATGACGGCGTCCACGATTTCATCCCGAAAGGTCAGTACGAGCGGATGGTGCCAGTCATCGAGCGTGAGCTGCGTGGTGCCCAGGCGCGGCGGGCGGTCCGCCAGGCCGATGATCGCATTCAGCAGTTGTCCTACTACGACAAGCTCAGTGCGTTGCCCAATCAAAATCTGTTCTGCGACAAAGTCACCGAATGGCTCAATGCCACCCAGCGCCAGGGGCGCACGGTGCGCGGCGCCTTGTTCGTGATCGACATTGATCGTTTCTTGCGGGTGAATGCGAGTTTCGGCTACGAAGCCGGCAACGCGGTGCTCAAGGAAATCAGCCAGCGGCTCACCGAAGTGCTGCAATCGGACGTATTGCTCGCCCGGCTCGGCGGCGACGAATTTGGCGTGTTCGTGCCGGGCATCGGCGAGCGACAAAGCGCCGAGGTGTTTGCCCGCTGGATCAGCAAGGTGTTTGATTCGCCGTTCATGAAAGACGGCATCGAACTGTTTTTGACGCCCAGCACTGGCGTGGCCTTGATCCCCGCCGACGGCACTCAGGTGTATGAACTGTTGATGAGTGCGGAGACGGCCAGCGCGCAGGTCAAGAAGCGGGGCGGCAACGGGTATATGTTCTACGACCGGGCAATGAACGTGGCCTCGACAGAACGCGTTGCGCTGGAGTCGGACCTGCGTCACGCGGTCGAGCGCAGTGAGTTGTTTCTTGAGTTCCAGCCGGTGATCGAGGCGCAGTCAGGACTGATCGTGAGCGCTGAAGCGCTGGTGCGCTGGAATCATCCCCGGCTGGGGCGCGTCGCACCCGACCGCTTCATTACCCTGGCCGATGAATCGGGCTTGATCGTTGATATCGGCGCCTGGGTGCTCGAAGAGGCATGTCGCTGTTGCCGCGGCTGGCATGTGGCCGGTTATTCCAACATGAAAGTTTCGGTCAACGTATCGGCGGTTCAGTTTGGCCAGCCGCGCCTGCTCGAAGCAGTGCGCGATGCACTGAACAATTCCAGCCTGCCACCCCAGGCCCTGATGCTCGAAATTACCGAGTCGTCACTGATGCAGGACGCCGAGTCGACCGCCGGCATGCTGCGCGCGTTGCGCAATATGGGCGTGCGTATTTCGGTGGATGACTTTGGCACCGGCTATTCGTCGCTGTCCTACCTCAAGCGCTTCCCGCTCGACGTGATCAAGATCGACAAGTCCTTTGTGCGCGATCTATGCGTGGATGAAGAAGACGCCGCCATCGTTCGGGCCATCATCGCGTTGGCGCACAGCATGCGCCGCTCGACGATTGCCGAGGGCGTTGAAACTGTAGAGCAGGTCGAGATTCTCAAACGCGAGAACTGCGAGTTTTTCCAGGGCTATTACTTCGGAAGGCCCATGAATATCGAGCGTATTCTTGAGCGCCTGGAAGCACAAAAGCTTCCGGTCTAGCGTCGCCGTTTCAGATCGGCCCGCGCCGCTTCATGGAAGTATTTCAAGATGTGTCAGAAAAAACCTGACACGTCCTTGCATGATTTATCCGACTTTAACTTACCGTCTGGCCTGATACCGACGCCATCTGCCTCCGAGCACAATGGTCCCCATAGTGCCTATGCACGACCATGGGCAGGAGACATCAGATGAAAAGTGCCGACTTGCAAGACGAAATCCGCGAACTCAATCTCGCCTATCTCATGCTCGCCCAGCAACTGGTGCGGGAAGATCGGGAGATTGCGATGTTCCGCCTCGGCATCGGCGCCGATGTGGCTGATCTCATCAAGGGGCTGACAACCGCACAGGTGGTGCGCCTGTCCAGCCAGCAGATGATGTTGTGCCGCGTGCGCTTTGACGACAGCGCCTTGCTGGGCATGCTCACCGGCGAAGGCCGTGACGCTGCGACCGCCTCCTTGCACGCCGCCATCATTGCGGCTGGCAAGCCAGTCGAAACCCTGGCTTGATCTCGGGAGAGTCCCATGCGCAACAAAAGCGTTCTTGCTGAAGCTGAAGACATCCAGCGCGCGGTGGAGATGATCCGCCTCGGCGCGCGCATGCAAATGCTCGAGTCCGAAACCCAGCTCAGCCGGGAACGCCTACTCAAGCTTTACAAGGAAGTGCGCGGTGTCTCACCCCCCAAGGGTATGCTGCCGTTCTCTACGGACTGGTTCATTACCTGGCAGCCCAACGTACATTCCTCCTTGTTCATGTCTTTCTACCGCTTCATGAAGGACACCGCCGGCTTGCCGGACCTCGATGCCATCGTCAAGGCCTTCCGCCTGTACCTTGACCACATCGACGCAGAAGATATGGAAGAAGTGCTCAGCCTCACCCGTGCGTGGACGCTGGTGCGCTTCTTCGATGCCGATTTGTTGCAACAGGCCACGTGTACATGCTGCGGCGGTAACTATGTCGCGCATGCCTACGATCCCACGCACGAGTATGTGTGTGGCCTGTGCAACATGCCCTCCCGAGCTGGAAAGGGTCGCCGCTCACGGAGGATTGCGACTGAACGCAATGCACTGGTCTGACCTCCTCCTTGCTACGCAAGGGGTTACAAGCCGCCGGAAATACCCGGCGGTTTTTTTTCGTCAACGCCCGCGCCGAGCGGGTCTGGCGGCATTCGGGTGCTCAAGTTTCTCTTGGCAGCGCCGTTAGCAGGCTTGTGCAAGGCGATCCGATGAGGATTGCGCGCATCACAGATCAGACAACACAAGGGTTGCTTCGATGTTTCTCATCATCGGATACGTCATCGTGCTCGCCGCCTCGCTCGGCACCTATGCTATCCACGGCAGCCTCGCGGCGCTGTGGGTGCCGACCGAGTACATCGCCATCGTCGGTTTGATGATCGGTGGCTTCGTGGCCAGCAATGGGGTCAAGGCCATCAAGTCCACCATGGCTGCGCTGCCCTCGGTGCTCAAAGGCTCGGCGTATAACAAGGCCTACTACATGGACGTGCTTGCGCTCATGTATGAGTTGCTGTCCAAGGTGCGCAAGGAAGGCCTGATGTCGATTGAAGGTGACATCGAGAATGCGGATGCCAGTCCGATCTTTTCCAAGTACCCCGCGTTCATGTCCGACCACCATGCGGTCGAGTTTCTCACTGACTACCTGCGCATGATGGTCGGCGGCAACCTCAATGCCTTCGAAATCGAAAACTTGATGGACATGGAGATTGAAACCCATCACCAGGAAGCGCATGGCCCGGCACACGTCATGTCGAAGGTCGCGGACGCCGTGCCGGCTTTCGGTATCGTGGTGGCTGTGATGGGCGTGGTGAACGTGATGGGCTCGGTCGGCCAGCCGCCGGCGGTGCTTGGCAAGATGATTGGTGGTGCCTTGGTGGGTACCTTTCTCGGTATTCTGGTGTCCTACGGTTTCGTGGCCCCGATCGCGGGTCAGCTGGAACAAAAGGTGGAAGAAGGCAGCAAGATCTACCAATGCATGAAAGTCGTGCTGCTCGCCAGCATGAACGGTTATGCGCCGCAGGTGGCCATCGAGTTTGGCCGCAAGGTGCTGTTCTCCTCCGACCGTCCTTCCTTCATTGAACTGGAAGAAGACGTGAAGAGCCGCAAGGGCTAAGCGCACTTGCGTTGCGGGCTTGAGACATCGATCGCATGAGTGACGATACCCAACAACCTATTGTTGTCAAGAAGATCAAGAAGGGCGGCGGCGGCGCGCATGGTGGTGCGTGGAAGATCGCCTATGCCGACTTCGTGACGGCCATGATGGCTTTCTTTCTGCTGATGTGGCTGCTCGGCTCGACCGCCGACGGCGACAAGGAGGGCATTGCCGAATTCTTTCAGAACCCGCTCAAAGTCGGCATGAGTGGTGGCTCCGGCTCGGGTGACAGTTCCAGCATCCTGATGGGCGGCGGCGAAGACCTGACCCGTTCGCTGGGGCAGGTCAAGCGCGGCGACGTAGAAGGCAACAAAACCGTCAACCTGGATGCAGCACGCGACCCGTCGGTAGAAGCCAAAGGCCATGATGCGGCGCAGTTCGAGAAAGAAGAGCGTGCCGCGTTGGTCGACCTCAAAGGGCAGATTGAGGCCCTGATCGAAGCGACGTCGGCGCTCCGGGAGATGAAAGATCAATTGGTGATGGACATCACCGAGGAGGGGCTGCGCATCCAGATTGTGGATGAGCAGAATCGGCCGATGTTCACCGGTGGCAGCGATACGCTGCAGCCCTATACCAAGGGCCTGCTGCACGCTATCGGCAAGGCACTTAATCAGGTGCAGAACCGGATCAGCCTGTCTGGCCACACCGATGCCAGTCAGTATGCAGGGGGCAGTCGCGGCTTTTCGAATTGGGAGCTGTCGGCAAATCGCGCCAACGCCTCACGTCGTGAGCTGGTGGTGGGAGGGCTTGAGGACGACAAGGTGATCCGGGTGGTTGGTCTGGCCGATACCATTCCGTTCAAGGCTGACGATCCCTATGATCCGACCAATCGACGCATCAGCATTATTGTGCTGAACCGCAAGGCCGAGGCGGCCGTTCGCGGTGTGCGGGAGAAACTTCAGGTCACCAACGGGGCGGACGAGCAGCAGATTGCGGAAGGCCTGACCGCCGGGACGCCCGCGCCGGCGTTTGATCCGGCGCTTCCGCCGCCGCGCATCGCACCGCAAGCCTTGCCCAACGGCGAGCGACGACCGCGCATCGTTATGCCTTCCCAGCGATAGGTGCCGACATCGAGCTTGCCGCTGGCGGGCTCGTTTGTGACTCGGTTGCCACCGCCTGGCGGCCATCACGCCCGCTAAAGTCAGCCGCAGCCATGACGTTATGGACATGACGGCTTGCTTAATTTCTGCGGGACTTCGAATGCATCACTGGTCGGTTCGCGCTCTTGTTGTCGGATGTGTCTGGACGCTCTTGGTGGGCGTCGTGTCCGCTGTGCTGCCCGATTTCGTCGGGTGGCTGTGGGCCAGTATCGCCGCGGTGGCCGTGGGGTGGGGCGCTCTGCTGCTGTTGAGCGCGCGCAGGCAAGGCGATGACCCCGCCAACGATGCCGAGGCACCCATGGCGCTTCTGCAGGCGGAACTGGCGTCATGTGTGCACGCGTTTGAAGCTCAGTTTCAGGCCATCGAGACGGAGTCGACTCAGGTGCTTGGCGTGCTCGCCGACGCGGTAGATCGGTTGTCTGACGGTTTCGAAACGCTTCATGCCTCGGTGAAGTCCTTGCCCTCTTTGGTGCCCGCGGGAACGCTCGATAGCAGCGTGTGTCGGTCGGCCCTCCGCCAGGCCGTGGCGGTGCTCGATCAGGTGCTCGACACCGAAACAACGCATGAGCAGGCCAGCCACACATTGGCCGTGCTGACCGAGGCGCTGAGCACACGAACGGCGCAGGCAAACGCCTTGCTCGGAGAAGTGAATGCGATTGCGAAGCAGAGTGCTCTGCTGGCCTTGAATGCATCGATCGAAGCGGCTCGTGCGGGGGATGCCGGACGAGAGTTTGTGGTGGTGGCCGAGGAGGTCACTGCGCTGTCGCAGCGAACGGAAGGGTTCAGCACACAAATGGCCGCGGTGTTGAGTGCGATGCAATCCTTGATCGGGGATGCGGCGGTTGCCATGGATGCGGTGAATGTGCAGAACACCGATGGCGTGCGGGCGGTGAGAGCGCAGGTGGATCAATTGCGTGCCATGCCCGAGGCCGCCGTCGAACTGCCGGGATCGGCGCCCTTGCTGGATGCGCAGGCGGCGAAAATCGTGGAGGCCCTGCAGTTTCAGGACATTGTTGCCCAGATTGTGGGGCATGTGGTCGGACGGGTGGGGGGTATGCGTGAGGCGCTGGTCGAACTCGGCGCTGTTGCCCATGACGCTGCGCTGGCGCGCGATGCCGGCGCCGTGACGGCGGTGTGTCGGCGTGCCGAGCGCGTTGGTCAGACCTTGCGGACGCTGGCGGCGCGGACGGCGAATCCGCCGGTGGGGCGTGGCGCGACGCCAGGTGGCAGCATCGAACTGTTTTGAACACGGCGAACGAACAGGATAAACCGCATGAACAAGTATGTACTCGCCATTGATGATTCGGCCTCGATCCGGCAGATGGTGAATTTCACCTTGAAGAGCGCTGGGTACAGCGTTGTGGATGCGGTCGATGGGCGCGACGGTCTCGCGCGGGCGAAAGGCCAGCAGTTTGATCTTGTGCTGACCGATCAGAACATGCCGCGTATGGACGGGTTGGCGTTGATCCGTGCCTTGCGTGAACTGCCGTCGTATCAGCGCACGCCCATTCTCATGCTGACGACGGAGTCGTCTGATGAGATGAAATCTCAAGGCCGCGCGGCCGGTGCGACCGGCTGGATGGTCAAACCCTTCGATCCGCTCAAGCTGATCGAAGTGGTGCGCAAGGTTATCGGTTAAGGGAGCCTGTTGTGTCTATCGACATGAGCCAGTTCTATCAGGTGTTTTTCGACGAGGCCGCAGAGCATCTCGGTCAGATCGAAAATCTGCTGGTGTCGATCGATCTGCGTCACCCCGACGAGGAAGAACTCAATGCCGTGTTCCGCGCGGCACACTCGATCAAGGGCTCCGCTGCGACATTTGGTTTCTCCGACATGGCCGACATCACGCATGTGATGGAGAGCTTGCTCGACGAAGTACGCAAGGGGGCGCGACCCCTCACCGCCGACATGGTGGATGCCTGCCTGGCGGCGGGTGACATCCTGAATGCCCAGCTCGCCGGCCATCGCGGCGAAGGTGCGGCGGATCCCGCGCCAGCGGTGGCCATCATTGCGCGCCTGGCGCTGTTGTTGAAGGGGGATGATTCATCTGCACCGGTCGCTGAGCGTCCCGCCGCTTCGACACCGCTCGTTACCCCGGCTGCGTCTTCGAGTGCAAGTGTCTTGCAGGCGGGTGTCTTTGATGTGCGCTTTGTGCCGGAGCCGCATGTGGCGTCTCAGCCCGAGTTGCTGGACAACATGCTGGACGAGCTTGGCCGGCTCGGCGGCGTCGAGATCGTGTCGCGGCCCGCGGTGGATTCGGATGACCCGCAGTGGTGGTTGAAGATCACCTCGATGATGCCCGCCGGCACCCTGCGCGATGTGCTCGACTTTATGGCGGAGCCCGGTTCGGTCGACATTTCGCCGGCTGGCGGCGAGCCGCCGGCGGGCGAAGATACCGCGTACGGGTTTTTCGCGCCTCTTCCCGATCCTGCGGCGGGCACCGTTGTCGAAGCGGCGCGCGATACGGTCGTTGAAGATGAAGGTGTTGAAGGCGAGGCCTACGGCTTCTTCACCGATTCGCTTCCGCCCGTCGAGCCCCGCGCCGCCGTGTCGCCGGAAGTCGCTCCCACCGCGCCTGCCGACGTGCTCATGTCGGCCAAAGGCGGAGCGGATACATCCATTCGTGTGGGGGTCGAAAAGGTCGACCTGATGATCAATCTGGTCGGCGAGCTGGTGATTACCCAGGCCATGCTGATGGCGTCCGCGGAGGGGATTGACCCGCTGCTCCACGAGCGTTTGCTGGCGGGCATCAACCAGCTTCAGCGCAACACGCGCGATCTGCAGGAAACCGTGATGTCGGTGCGCATGTTGCCGATCTCGACAGTGTTCTCCCGCTTTCCGCGTGTGGTGCGAGATTTGTCGCGCAAGCTGGGCAAACAGGTGGAGCTCAAGTTGCTGGGCGAGCATACGGAGCTGGATAAAGGCTTGGTCGAGCGCCTCGCTGATCCACTCACTCATCTGGTGCGCAACAGCCTCGATCACGGGATCGAAACACCCGAGAAGCGACGTGTGGCTGGAAAGCTCGAGACCGGCACGATCACGCTCTCGGCGTCGCACCAAAGCGGCAATATCGTGATCGAGGTCGGTGACGATGGTGCCGGTCTGGACCGGGCGCGGATACTCGCCAAGGCACGCGAAAACGGCCTGCAGGCGCCCGACAGCCTGAGCGATGACGAGGTCTGGATGCTGATCTTCGAGGCGGGTTTTTCGACCGCCGAGGTGGTGACGGAAGTGTCGGGGCGCGGCGTGGGCATGGATGTCGTGCGCCGCAATATTTCCGCCATGGGCGGGCGGGTCGACGTGCAGTCGATTTACGGCGTGGGCACGCGTTTTACCGTCCGTTTGCCACTCACGCTCGCCATTGTGGATGGCATGTCGGTGCGCGTGGGTGGTGAGACCTACATTCTGCCGCTGGGGCATGTAGCTGAGTCGCTGCAAGTTACCGCCGACATGATTCATAGCCTCTCCGGGGTGCCCCGCCTGATTCGTTTGCGTGGGCGCTATGTGCCGGTGATCGAGCTCTATCGAGAGTTCGGCGTTGTCGACAGCTGTGTGGATTGGACCCGCGGGATCATGGTGGTGATCGATGTCGACGGTTCGCAGGCGGCGTTGTTTGTCGATGAACTGATCGGTCAGCACCAGGTGGTCATCAAGAGTCTTGAGGCAAATTTCCGTAGAATCAAGGGGTTTTCCGGTGCCACCATTCTTGGCGATGGCCGCGTCGCGATGATTCTCGATCTGCCCGCGCTGGCCAGCCGTGCCCGGCGGCTTCAGTCTGTGGCTGCCTGATTTCGTCTCCTCTCAGGCAGCTTGATTTGCGGCCCGACATCGGGCCGTTCTTTTTTTTCGTTTGGCGCCCGACCCTTCAGAAGCCACCCCGAACTGCCGTTGTTCGGGTTGGGCATTTGAAAGGGTTTTGCAATGCAATACGCAGGCATGGCACAGCGCGGTCCTCATGATGAGGACGGATTTTCCCAAGCGTTCCTGAGCTTTATTCTGGGTGACGAGGAGTACGCCATCGACATCCTGAAGGTGCAAGAAATCCGGGGCTACGATCCGGTCACTGCGATTGCCAACGCGCCGAAGTTCATCAAGGGTGTGATCAATCTGCGCGGCACGATCGTTCCGATTGTTGATTTGCGCATCAAGTTTGGGGTCGGACGGGTGGAGTACACCGCGTTTACCGTGGTGATCATTCTCAATATCGGCCCGCGTGTGGTCGGCATCGTTGTCGACAGTGTGTCGGATGTGGTCAGTCTCCCGGTAGATGCCATTCATCCGGCCTCGGATTTTTCCTCGCAGATTGGCGTGGGATTTTTGACCGGCCTGGGCACGGTTGGCGAGCGCATGCTGATCATGCTCGACATCGAAAGCATGATGCATTCGCGGGAGATGGCGCTGCTCGATACCGACGACGCTGATTGACCTCGCGGCGGGCGTGTCGCATTCAAGTCGCATCGGTACCGGCCGTAAATAGCTTCAATACAGGAACATGCCGATGGGCGACCGAAAGCTTGCTCATTGGAAGGAAAACGCCATGAAAACCAATTTGCCGCCAACGGATCGAGAGACCGAGATCGAGAATGATGTTTCGCTCGTCTCGATGACGGATCTCAGAGGGCAAATTACCTATGTGAATCGCGCGTTCGTCGAAGTCAGCGGTTACACAGAGGTGGAGTTGGTTGGCAAGGCGCACAGCGTGATTCGTCATCCTGACATGCCGTCCGAGGTTTTTGAGGATATGTGGCGCAGCCTGAAAGCCGGGCACGCATGGACCGGCTACATCAAGAATCGTTGCAAGAACGGGAATTACTACTGGGTGCTGGCCAATGTCGCGCCCTTGCGCGAAGGCGGGCAGATCGTCGGTTTCATGTCCATGCGCAGCCGCGCTGACCGGCAGATGGTCGGCCAGATGACTGAGATCTATCGGCGCTTCCGTGAAGGGCGGGCAGGGGGCATGGCATTCGACGGTGGGCGTATCGTTACCCGACGGCAGCTACGTTTGAAAAGGCTGCTTGGCAACATCACGATTCGACAACGATTGAGTGCGCTGGTGCTCACCGTGTGCGCTCTGATCGTGGTGGGTACGGCGATCGGTTATTTCGGCATTCAGACCGCTGAGCGTGGCATGGCGTCTGTCTATGACTCGCGCCTGGTCCCGACCTTGAAGCTGGCGCAGGTGCACGAACGTTTTGCCGATATTGGTTTGCAGCTTCGTTTGGCGGCGGCCCATGACCCGAGTGCGCCAAGCCGGGCATTGCACGACGATGGACTTGACGCGCACCTCGCGGCGATTGACGACGATGTCGAGGTGATTTCGAATGTGTGGACCTCTGGCGTGCCGACGGGTTTGCCGGCGCGCGAACGGGCGCTGGTCGATGGCTTTCTCAAGGCCCGCAGCGAGTTGCTCGACAATGGGGTGCGTCCGGCGGTTCGGATGCTTCGGGATGGGCGTTTTGCCGCTTTGAATGAGCACTTTGTCCGTGTTTTTCTGCCTGCTCATGAGCGTGTGTCCCAGTCGATTATCGAGGCGATGGCGGCCTTCGATAAACTGGCTCAGACCGACATCGAATCGGTCGAGGCGTCGTCGACCGTGCTGCGTTTGACCGGAGTGACGGGGGGCGTGATTGCGCTGGTCGTGCTGGTGGTGATGGGTGTGACGACCTTTCGTGCAGTGACCCGACCCCTGGCGCGTGCCAACGAAGGGTTCCGGCAGATCAGCGAAGGCAATTTTCGCTCAGTTATTCAGGTGGATCAGCATGACGAACTGGGCTCGGTACTCAATGGCCTGCAGTGCATGCAGGTCAAACTTGGCGTTGACCTGAGCGAAGCGCGTCGAGCGGCGGATGAGACGCGGCGAATCAAGATTGGTCTCGACAATGTGGCCACGAATGTGATGATTGCTGATCAGAATCTGAACGTCATCTACATGAACCGCGCCATTGCTGAAATGTTCCGCGTCGCCGAAGCGGATATTCGCAAGGATTTGCCGCATTTCACGGCCGCTGGTCTGATGGGGCAGAATATCGACATCTTCCACAAGGAACCGGTGCATCAGCGCCGATTGCTTGAGCAGCTTCGCACTACCCATTGCGCGACCATTCATATGGGTGGCCGAACCTTCAGGCTGACCGTGACCCCTGTTCTGGATGACGAAGGCGACCGTTTGGGGACCGCAATCGAGTGGGTCGACCGGACGGCGGAGGTGGCGGTCGAAGAGGAAGTGGCCGCGTTGGTCAAGGCAGCCGCGCACGGCGACCTGAGCCAGCGGGTGCCGGCAGAGGGCAAGAGCGGCTTCCTCCTCCAGTTGTCTTGCGACCTGAATGCCCTGATGGATACGATTCATGCGGGGCTGAGCGACGTCGCCGGCGTGCTCAACAGTGTGGCCAACGACGATCTGACACGCACCATTACGGCCGAGTACGGCGGCACCCTTGGGCAGCTCAAGGAAGATACCAACACGACGGTGGCTCGCCTGCGCGAGGTGTTGGGGCAGATCAAGGAAAGCGCCGTCATGGTCAATAGCACGGCCGAAGAAATCGCGGCCGGCAATGCCGACCTGTCCAGTCGGACCGAAGAGCAGGCCAGCACGTTGGAAGAGACGGCGAGCTCGATGGAAGAGCTGAACGCCACCGTTCAGCAGAATGCAGCAAGTGCTCGCCAGGCGAACGAATTGGCGGTCGCGGCGAATGCCGAGGCCGAGGCGGGTGGCGAAAAAATGTCGGAAGTGGTCGCGATGATGCAGACCATCCAGAGCTCGGCGCGCAAGATCAGCGACATTATCGGGGTGATCGATACGATCGCCTTCCAGACGAATATTCTGGCGCTCAACGCCGCGGTGGAAGCTGCGCGGGCCGGCGAACAGGGGCGCGGGTTTGCGGTGGTGGCATCGGAGGTGCGGGGTTTGGCACAGCGTAGCGCGCAGGCGGCCAAGGAGATCAAGTCGCTGATCGCCGATTCGGCCCGGACCATCGAAGACGGCTCGCAATTGGTCAACGATACCGGCGAGATGATGACTTCCGTGGTGGGCAACTTCAAGCGACTCACTGCACTGGTCACAGATATCGCAAATGCCAGCCGTGAGCAGAGCGCCGGCATCGAGCAGGTGACCCAGGCGGTTGGCCAGATGGACGAAGTGACCCAGCACAACGCCGCCCTGGTCGAACAGGCGACCGCTGCTGCGGTGAGCCTGGAGGATCAGGCGCGGGCCTTGGTGGATGTGGTCCACCAGTTTCAGCTGAGCGCCGAATCGGTCGCGATCGAACCGGTGCCGACCTCGACGCGCCGATCCAAAGTGGCGACCTTGCCTACGCGAACCACGCGACGCGCGCACGTGGCGGCGCCATTGCCCAAGGTCAAGCGCGCGCGCGGCAGCGTGCTCGAAGATGAGTGGGAGGAGTTCTGAGCATGGCTGAAGACTTCAAGCGCCCCCTCTCCTCCAGTGTAGGAACGTCATCTCTGGGGAGCTCGTCCAGCCGAACCCGCGGAGTGTCACCGATTCAGGTGGCCTCGCCGATGCGCGAGTTCCAATTCACCACGGCTGACTTCGACAAGATTCGAAAGCTGATTCATCAGCGCGCGGGCATTTCGCTGTCGAGTGCCAAGGAAGACATGGTTTACAGCCGCCTGTCGCGTCGCCTGCGCGCGTGTGGGGATAAAACCTTCGCGGACTATCTGGGCAGGCTCGAACGCGACAAGGCCGAGGCCGAGACTTTCATCAATTCCTTGACGACCAATCTCACTTCGTTTTTTCGCGAAGCGCACCATTTCGATATTCTCGCCGAGCAGCTCAAGCAACTGGGCGACCGGCAGCCGATCAAAATCTGGTGTACCGCGGCTTCCACCGGTGAGGAGCCTTATTCGCTGGCGATGACCGCCTGCGAGGCGTTCAACACCCTGACACCACCAGTGCAGATCCTGGCGAGCGACATCGATACCAATGTGCTGGCCCATGGGCGGGCGGGCATTTATCGCGCCGACCGGATTGAACGGATGGACCCGGCGCGTGTGCGGCGGTTTTTTCTCAAGGGGGTTGGCAGCCAGACGGATCAGGTGCGCGTGCGCCCCGAACTGCAACGTTTGATTAGTTTTCGGCAGGTGAATTTGCTCGACGCGCGCTATACGGTGTCGGGGCCGCTGGACTTCATCTTCTGCCGAAACGTGATGATTTATTTCGACAAACCGACCCAGTACGGCATCTTGCAGCGCTTTGCGCCCCTGCTGAAACGGGAAGGGCTCCTGTTTGCGGGGCATTCCGAGAGTTTCCTTCATGCGGCGGATTTGTTTCGTTCCCGCGGGCGAACGGTTTATGAGCGCAGCGATGCCCCGCGCGACACACGCTGAGGTTTCAGAGCATCTGGCCACCCAGCGCTATTTCGACCGGGAGTTCGCGCGCGAGGCCGTGAAAGTCCTGCCGGGTGAGTATTACGTCAGTGCCCGTGGTGAAGCCATTGTGACCGTGCTGGGTTCATGCGTTGCCGCGTGTATTCGCGATGTGCGTCTCGGCGTGGGCGGCTTGAACCACTTCATGTTGCCGGGCGGCGGGGCAGGCTGCCAGGTGTCGTCGGCGTCGGCGCGCTATGGGGTGTTCGCCATGGAGGTGCTGCTCAATCACTTGTTGAAAATGGGGGCGCAGCGCCAGTACCTGGAAGCCAAGGTATTTGGCGGCGGCAATGTGGTGGCATCTTTGTCGCGCAGTGACGTGGGAGCACGCAATGCCGAGTTCGTGCGCGACTATCTGGCCACCGAAGATATTGCGTTGGTAGCCGAAGATTTGATGGACGATCATGCGCGCAAGGTCGTGTTTTTCCCTGCCACCGGCCGTGCGATGGTGAAGCGGATAGGCGCCTCGTCGCAGAGCGCCGAACTCCAGCGCGAATGGATGTATCAGCGCCGGTTACTTGCGGCGCCGATTGCGGGCGAGGTGGAGCTGTTTGACGCCGAACCGATTCGGAGGCGCAGATGACCATCAAAGTGCTGATCTGTGACGATTCCGCTGCAACGCGGATGCTGCTTCGCCGGGTGATCGACGCGCAAGCAGACATGACCGTTGTCGGTGTCGCGGCTGACGCATTGATTGCGCGGGAGATGATCAAGTCGCTCAATCCCGATGTACTTACGCTTGACGTCGAAATGCCGCGAATGGACGGGCTGGAGTTTCTCGAGCGGCTGATGCGCTTGCGACCGATGCCGGTCGTGATGGTTTCCGCGTTTACCGGCAAGGATTCCAGCGCGTCGATCATGGCGCTGGAATTGGGCGCCGTCGACGTACTCGGTAAGCCGGATGCTCGAAATCCGTCGTCACTGGCGGCATATTCGGACGAAATCTGCGACAAGATTCGCGCCGCACGGGCGGCACACGTCCATCGTTTTGTGCCCGAAAGTGCGACCCCGCCGGTCGACTCCGCGGTGGGGCAGCACAGTGCGCGCACGGCGCAGGGGCGCATCGTCTGCATTGGCGCCTCGACCGGTGGTACCGAGGCGATCCGCGAGGTCTTGACCCGCCTGCCCAAGCATTGTCCGCCTGTGTTAATCGTGCAACATATGCCCGAGATGTTTACCGGCGCCTTTGCCAAGCGGCTGGACAGCCTCAGTCAGATCCACGTAAAAGAAGCTGAGAACGGCGAGCGCGTTGAGCCCGGGTGCGCGTATCTGGCGCCGGGGCATTCACATCTGCTGCTCAAGCGGCGCGGACTGGCCTATCATTGCGAGCTTTCGCGCGCCGATCCGGTCAATCGGCACCGGCCTTCGGTCGATGTCTTGTTCCATTCGGCCGCGGACCAGGCCGGCAAGGCCGCGCTGGGCGTTTTGTTGACCGGTATGGGCAAGGATGGCGCCCAGGGTTTGTTGGCCATGCATCGTACCGGTGCGTGGACGATCGGGCAGGATCAGGCCAGTTGTGTGGTTTACGGCATGCCGCGAGAAGCGGTGGCCATTGGGGCAGTGTCCGAAGTGGCGCCGCTCGCTGAAGTGGCACAACGCATCATGAGCCGATTAAGCGGTGGCGCGACCGCCACTGCGAAGCACGGCGCGTGAGCTGGATAGGCAAGGTAAGGATAGGGGATCGATATGGACGTAACGGTTAATCAAGGCGAGTCGGGCGCGGTGATCAAGCTGGTCGGGCGATTTGATTTCAATGCGCACCGCGAGTTTCGAGACAGTGTGGATCGTGCGCTCGGCAAAGCGGGCGACGTGCATGTCGATCTGGGTGAAGTGTCCTACCTCGATAGCTCCGCGCTCGGCATGTTGTTGATGCTGCGCGACAAGGTGAAGACGGGCGGGCATCAGGTGAAACTGGTCAATGCCCGTGGCAGTGTTCGCCAGGTGCTCGACATTGCCAACTTCGGCAAGTTATTCGCGATTAGCTGAGCTTCGATGGCGCGTATCTTCGCGCGAAGATAGTACGAAAGAAATAGAAAGCCGCTGCGGGCCCGTTCGGGCCCGCAGCGGCTTTTGTTCGTCAACGCCCGCCGTCGCAGGGCAACCGTTCCTCGTATTGCACGAAAACGCCGCTAAAGATTGCGTCCCCCGACCCGTAATCCGCTTTACAGCAGCAAGACACGGATTGCTTCGATACATAGAGAAAGTATCCCGATTGAAATCGGGAAGGGGAAAGGAAATGGGGACGTTTCTTGGATTGGGTATTGTCGGGCTGATCGCTGCGGCGGCAGGTGTGGCGATATCGATGGCGGCGGGGGCGCCGCTTGGGGTGACGCTGATTGCGGGGCACGGGCTGGTTGGCCTGGTGATGGTGGGCCTTTTGGCCGGACTGCTCAAGGCCCGTATTCTGGTGCCGCTCGATACCTTGCAGGCCGCGTTTGCGCGGATGTACCGGGATGGCGACCTGTCTCAGCGGGTGCAACTCGGCGGTGGTCCCGTGGGCGCCTGCGCCGAACGCTTCAACGAACTCATTGGCAGCTTTCAGGGCATTGTCGGCAAGGTGATATTTGATGCCGATCGCGTGGCCGAAGCGGCCGACAAATTGTCGGCGCATGCCGGCAAGGTGGCGGAGGGTTCTCGCACCCAGCGCATTGAGTCTGAAACCATGGTGCATTCCATCGAAGAGATGACCGCGGGTGTCAATGCCGTTGCGGAGCACGCCGGGCAAACCGCGCAGAACGCGCAGCAGGCACGCGAATTGTCGCTGGAAGGCGGACGCATCGTGTCCGAGGCCTCCAACGAGATCGAGCGGATCGCCAAGTCGGTCGAGCAGTCAGCGCAAGTGATTGCGGCTCTGGGTGAGCGATCCGAAGCGATCAGCGGCATCGTCAAAGTCATTCGGGAAATCGCCGATCAGACCAATCTGCTGGCGCTCAACGCGGCTATCGAAGCGGCACGCGCAGGCGAACAAGGCCGTGGCTTCGCCGTGGTGGCCGATGAGGTGCGCAAGCTGGCGGAGCGGACGTCCACGGCAACGACTGAAATCAGCGCGATGATCGAAGCCATCCAGGTCGAAACGCGCACCGCCATCGGGTCGATCAAGGCGGGTAGCGACCAGGCGCGTTCTGGTGCTGAGTTGGCCCGCCAGGCGGCCGATTCGCTCGACAAGATTAACCGCGGCGCGACCGAAACCATGGAGAAGATCGACGCCATTGCGGTGGCGATCAGTCAGCAGAGCCGGGTCGCAGACGGCGTGGTGTCCAATGTGCGAGAAATCATGGTGATGGTGGAACGCAACACCGAGGGCGCCTCGGCGACTTTGAGCGAGGCCCAGCGCCTCGAAAGCCTTGCGGTCAACCTGCACGAGATCAGCAAGGTGTTCCGGTTGGGGGCGACAGGTGAGGCTGCCATGAAGGTTCATGCGCAGATGCCTGATCTGGCCAAGGCGGCAGCTGCCAAGGTGGGCGCTGCGTTTGAGTTGGCGGTGAGCAGCAAGCGAATCACGCTCGAGGCGCTGTTTGATCGCAAGTACGATCCGATCCCGAATACCAAGCCGCAAAAATTCAGTTCGCGCTATGACAAGCTGGCAGACGAGATATTACCGGGAATTCAGGAGCCGGTGCTCAAGGAGCATCCTCAGGCCGCGTATGCGATCAGCACCGACAACAAGGCCTATGTGCCAACGCACAACAAGGTGTTCTCACAGCCGCTCACTGGGGACTACGAGAAAGACTTTGTCGGCAACCGCACCAAGCGTGTTTTTGATGACCCGGTGGGGCGCCAGTGCGGCGCACATGAGCTTGAATTTCTGATCCAGACCTATCGCCGTGACACCGGTGAAATTTTCCACGACGTGTCGGCACCTGTGTATGTCAATGGCCGGCATTGGGGCGGATTCCGGGTTGGGTATCGTGCCTAAAGGTCTATCGGCAACGTGCCGTTAGTAGTAGCAGAAATAGCCAAGAGGATGTTTGGCCACTGAGGTGGTAGAGCATCAACGGAGAAACAAGATGTCGGATTTGCTCAAGAATATCGATGCGCGTACCCGCCTCGCAGGTACCAACAAGTTGGAGATCCTGCTGTTCTCGCTAGGGACGGATTCGCGTACCGGACGCCGCGAGACATTTGGCATTAACGTTTTCAAGGTGCGCGAGGTCATGCGCACGCCGAACATTACGGCAGCGCCCGAAATGCCAAGCTCGGTCGAAGGCATGGTCAGTTTGCGCGGCACCCTGGTGCCGGTGGTCGATCTGGCCAAGTACGCCGGCATCGGACTGGAGTCGGAGCGCGACATCATGATCGTGACCGAATACAACGGTCACACCCAGGGTTTTCTGGTCGAAGCGGTGGACACCATCCTCCGTCTGGACTGGTCGCAGATGCGCGTGCCACCACAGATGCTGGCCGCCAAGCTGGGCGGACTGGTCACGGCCGTGACCGAACTGCCCAATGGCGAACTGGTGATGATGCTCGACGTGGAAAAGGTGCTTTCGGAGACCACTGGATACGACGACGATCACCTGTTCAAAGGCATCGAGCCGATCGGCAATCCAGAGGCGACGGTGCTGTATGCCGATGACTCGTCCGTGGCACGCAACCAGATTGCCCGCACACTGGAAGTATTGGGCGTAAAGGGCATTGTTGCAGTGAATGGACGCATGGCCTGGGAAGAGCTGCAGAAGATTGCGCTCGTGGCCGATAGCACCGGTTGCAAGGTCAAGGATCTGGTCGGCGTGGTGCTCACCGATATCGAGATGCCGGAAATGGATGGCTACATCCTGACCAAGAAGATCAAGTCCGACCCCCGCTTCGAAGGTGTCCCCGTGTTGATGCATTCGTCCCTGTCCGGGATGTCGAATCAGCAGCTTGGACTGTCGGTCGGGGTGGATGAATACGTTCCCAAGTTCGAACCCCAGCGTTTGTCGTCGACGTTGCGACGCTTGCTGAATAAAGGCGAATCGGACGCTGCGGCGGCCTGAGCGAGGATGACGCACATGAGCAAAGTGCAGGCAAAAACCAAGAGCGAAGCCTACGCGGCCGCAGAGAAGAATCTGCTCGACGCGGTAGATGCGCGCACGACCCTGGCCGGTTCCAACCGGATGGAGATTCTGTTGTTCTCCCTCGGTACGGGCGAGACCTTCGGGATCAACGTGTTCAAGGTGCGAGAGGTGTCCAAGGCGCCGTTCGTCACCAAGGCACCGAACATGCCCAAGGGCGTCGAAGGCTTGATTTCGCTGCGTGGCAACGTCATTCCTGTACTGGCCCTGGCCAAGGTGCTGGAGCTGACGCAGCCGGGTGATCCGCTCGGCGGCTCGATGATGGTGACCGAATACAGCAAGCGCACGCTTGGCTTCCTGGTCGATGAAGTGGACCGCATCATCCGGGTGGACTGGGACAAGGTGCGTACGCCCGAAAACGTGTCGAGCGGCGTCAATAGCTTCATTACCGCGATTACCGAGTTGCCCGACGGCACGCTGGTGTCGATCCTCGATGTCGAGACCATCCTCGCGAACACCTTTGGCGAAGCGATCATCGGCAACATCGAGCCGCTCAACGCCGAGCATGACGTGAATATCTTCTTTGTTGATGACTCTGCCGTGGCGCGCAAGAAGATCGCTGAAGTCCTCGACAAACTCGACGTCAAACACAAGCATGCCCAGAACGGGCTCGAAGCGTGGACGCGTCTCGAAGGCATGGCCAAGCACGCGCACGCCTGCGGCCGACCGCTGATCGATGAAGTCGATTTGATCCTGGTCGATGCAGAAATGCCCGAAATGGACGGCTATGTGCTGACGCGCAATATCAAGGCCGATATCCGCTTTGAAGGCATCCCCGTGGTGATGCATTCGTCCTTGTCGTCCGAGGCCAATCGGGCCATGGGGAAGCGCGTGGGCGTGGATGCCTACGTTGCAAAGTTTGATGCAGACAATCTCGCGGACACACTGCGTCCGCTGCTGATGCGCAACCGCTAAGCCGTATCAGGTACAAGCAATACTCCGGAGAAAAAGATGGCGGATCCCAACATGAAATTCCTCGTTGTCGATGATTTTTCGACCATGCGCCGAATCGTGCGCAACCTCCTCAAGGAACTCGGCTACACCAATGTGGACGAGGCTGAAGACGGCGTGGCCGCGCTTCAGAAACTTGCCAGCGGTGGATTCGAGTTTGTCGTGACGGACTGGAACATGCCCAATATGGATGGGCTGACCTTGTTGCAGACCATTCGCCAGACGCCACAGTACAAAGATTTGCCCGTGCTGATGATTACGGCTGAGGCCAAGAAGGAAAACATCATCGCCGCCGCCCAGGCTGGCGCCAGCGGCTATATCGTCAAGCCCTTCACGGCCGCCACGATGGCGGAGAAACTCGAGAAGATTTTCGAACGCATGGGGAAGAAGGCGGCCGCTTGAGCGCCGTTGGACAACAGGAGGCTCAAGCATGTCAAAGAAATTGAAATTCGATGAATCCGGCGACTCTGACGATCTGCAGGCGCTGTTCGACAGCATTGCCGCGGTCCCGGAAAAGCCGAAGCTCGAAGTCATCTCCCAGTCGGTTGTCGATGATGGCAGCGACTCGGATGATCTGCAGGCTCTGTTCGATGCGGTTGCGGGAGATTTTGCTGCGGCGCCGGAGGCTATCCCGGAGGTGGCTGCCGAGGTAGAGAGCGTGCCTGCGGCAGCCGCAGCAACAATGTCTGGCGTACCAGGTGACGACCATAGCTGCGAGGTGGTGTACAAGCGCCTCGGCCAGATGACCCGCAAGGTGCACGATTCTTTGAGAGAACTGGGCTACGACCAAAATCTGCAATCGGCTGCCGAAGCAATGCCGGACGCTCGCGAGCGCTTGAACTACATCGCGCAGATGACCGAGCAGGCGGCCAGCAAAGTGCTCAATGCGACCGATATCGCCAAGCCAATGCAGGACCGGATCGAAAGCGGCGCGACAGGGCTCAAGACTCAGTGGGACAAGCTCTTTGCCAATCAGCTTTCGGCGGACGAGTTCAAGGCTTTGGCCGCGCAGACGCGAGAGTTTCTTGGCAAAACGGTTGACGACAGTCGTGCCACCAATGTGCAGCTGACCGAAATCATGATGGCCCAGGACTTCCAGGACTTGACCGGTCAGGTGATCAAGAAAGTCGTCGCGATGGCCCAGCAACTTGAAAAGCAGTTGCTCGAAGTGCTCATCGAAACGGCACCCAATGACAAGAAACCCGTCCGCAAAGAGGACGGCCTCATGAACGGCCCGGTGATCAGTGCCGAAGGCCGTGACGATGTGGTGTCCAGCCAGGAGCAGGTCGACGACCTGCTCGAGAGCCTGGGATTCTGACGATACGGTGTGACCGGTGCCAGGTGCCCGGTCATGTACCAGCAACACAGTGGAGTGAGCCAAAATGAGCGATTTCGGTGGAATGGAAGACCTGCTGCAGGACTTTCTCCTCGAGGCCGGCGATCTGTTGTCCGATGTGGACAACAAGCTGGTGGACCTGGAGCGGGCACCCGATGATCGCGGCATGCTCAACGAGATTTTCCGCGGCTTTCACACCATCAAGGGCGGCGCCGGATTTCTGAACGCCACCGAACTGGTGACCCTGTGTCATTTGACGGAAAACCTGTTCGACAAGCTGCGAAACGGTGAGCTTCGGGTGACGGCCGAGTCGATGGACGTCATCCTCTCGGCTACCGGCGCGGTGCGCGACATGTTTGGCGCGCTGGAAAGCGGTTCCCAGCCGCGTGCCGCAGATCCCGCCCTGATCGATAGCCTCAAGCGCGCGATTGCCGGCGAACTCGGCAAGGGCGAGGCTCCTGTGGCGGCCGCGTCCGCTGCGTCGGCCGCGCCGGCCGCGTCCGCTGCGTCCGCTGCGTCGGCGCCTGCTGCCGCCGGTGGTGAACCCGATTGGGCAAAGCTGCAGCAGGCGGTGACCGGTGTGCCGGCCGTTGCCGGCGCGAGCACACCGGCTCAGGTGGCCCCGGCCCCGGTGCCGGTTGAAAAACCCGAAGAAATCATCAAGGCCGCGATCGGACGTCGCGCGGCCGACAAACCCGGCTATTCCGGCCCGACTGGCCGCCGAGATAGCGAAAAGCAGCGCGACAACTCGATCCGTGTCGACACCACGCGTCTGGATCAGGTGTTGAATCTGTCGGGTGAAATCGGCCTGACCAAGAACCGGCTCAACGCGTTGCGCAGCCAGATTCTGAACGGCGATGACGACCCCGAAACCATGCACGCGCTCGACGTGGCGGTGAGCCAGCTCGACTTGCTGGTGTCGGATCTGCAGAACGCGGTCATGAAGACCCGCATGCAGCCGATTGGCCGACTGTTCCAGAAATACCCGCGGATTGCGCGTGATCTGGCCCGCAACCTGGGCAAGGATGTCGAGCTGGTGCTGGCGGGAGAAGACACCGAAATCGACAAGACCATGATCGAAGATCTGTCCGATCCGATCATCCACTTGATTCGTAATGCCGTCGATCACGGCGTCGAAGGCAAGGCCGAGCGCCTCGCCAATGGCAAGGGCGAGAAATCCATCCTGCGTCTCGAAGCGCGTCAGGAAGGCGACCACATCATCATCCTCGTCGCCGACGACGGCCGCGGCATGAACGCCGAAAACCTGCGCGCCTCGGCGGTGTCCAAAGGCCTCATCACCGATGAGGAAGCCAACACCATGGACGAGCGCCAGAGCTACAACCTGGTGTTTCTGCCCGGTTTCTCGACGGCAGGTGTGGTCTCCGATGTGTCCGGCCGTGGCGTTGGCATGGACGTGGTGCGCACCAACATCCAGAAGCTCAATGGCCAGATCGATATCAAGTCGGTCGCCGGTCAAGGCACCAGCTTTGTCATCAGCCTCCCGCTGACGCTGGCCATCCTGCCGGTCTTGCTGGTGCGCCTCGGCGATCAACCGCTGGCGGTGCCGCTGTCGATGGTGCGCGAAATCCTGCCGATTACGCCCGACGAGGTTCAGGAAGTCGGTGGCCGCGCCACGATGGTGGTGCGGGGTGAAGTCCTGCCGATCGTGCCGCTGGCCAATCTGCTCGGCTGGCCGCAGGACACCCAGCCGGAGTACGGCGTACTCATGCAGACGGCGGAGCAGAGTTTCATCCTGGCGATCGACAGCTTTGCCGGACGCGAAGACGCAGTGATCAAATCACTCGACGACTTCCGGCCCAAGGGTGTCGCGGGTGTCACGACGCTCTCCAATGGTCAGATCGTACTGATTCTCGACATGAAAGAACTGCTCGGCGTCGGCGAACGCCATGGCGTGTCACGCGCCGTGCTGATTCAACACTCCAAGAAGAAGCTGCTCGCCGCCTGATTCGCATTCGCTTCAAGACAAACCCAAGCGCGCTTTGGCCGCTTGGGTTTTTCTTTTCGTGACATCCTTGCCTTGCCGTCGTGAGGGTCCCGCCGTAGGATCGGACTCATACACGAGTCCGATGGGGGCGGGTGAGCGTGGCGGATTTCGATTTCGATGCCTGGAGCAATCTGGCTAGACGTAGCCCGGCCGCGTACTTTCGTGCGCGTGAGCGGGCCATTGACCGCTTGATTGCATCGCACCCGCCAGCGGAGGCTCACCGGCTGCGCGAGTTTCAGGCGCAGATCGACAGCGTCCGGGCACTGGCGGGCTCCCCGATCAAGGCTACCCGCGAACTGGTCGGCATGATCGAAGACCGCCTTGAGGCCATGCGCTCGCGCGTGCGGGCCCTCCACCGGAACACCGACGAGCTCGAGGCGCTGCGCCAGCGCTTGCTGTTGCCGCCACCTGAGGATTCCGGCACGGATCGCAGCAACTAAATTCGCTTCACCTCGCCAGCGATGCGCGTGTTTGTCGCGATACGTGGGTGAGCGCATCTCAACCCAAGGAGTCACGATGTCTGAAATCGAACGGATGCACACCGGTCCGCGCATGTCCAAGATTGTCCGCCATGGCGGCCTGGTCTACTTGTGCGGGCAGACCGCAGGCGGAATTGATGAACCGGGTGATGTGACGGCCCAGACGACCGAGATGCTGTCGCGGGTGGATCATTTGCTGATTGAAGCGGGCAGTGATCGCGGGCGTATCTTGTCGGCGCTGATCCATGTTGCCGACATGGCCGATTTTGCGGCGATGAACGCGGTGTGGGAGGCGTGGTTGCCTGAGGGGGCTGCGCCGGCGCGGACCACTGTGGAAGCGCGTCTGGCTTCGCCCGCGCTGCGGGTTGAAATTACGATCGTCGCGGCCGTTTGAGTGGTTGAAAACCGGGCCAGCGGTGTAACGCCGCTGGCCGTTTAATCACGCTGTGGCGGCGAGCAGTTCTGCGAAGGCGGTTTCGAACTGGGCCAGGCCGGCCGTTTGCAGTTCATCCCCGATAGCGCTCATATCCAGCCCGCGTCGTGCCAGGCCAGAGAACTGCGCTTGTGCGCCGACCACGTTGCAGTCCACCGTGCGTTCAACCCGACCATGATCCAGCAGTGCGGCCAGGGTGGCGTCGGGCAGGGTGTTGACGGTGTCGGGGCCGATCAAGGGTTCGACATACAGCAAGTCGCTGTAGGCGGCGTTCTTGGTGCCGGTGCTGGCCCACAGTAGATATTGCGGGCGGGCGCCCTGGGCGCGTAGCGCGGCGAATTCGTCACTGTCGAAGCGGTTGCAGTAGGCCTGATAGGCCAGCCGCGCCATGGCCACGGCGGTGCCGCCGCGCAGCTCACGGGCGCTGTCATCCAGGGCGTCCAGACGACTATCGACCAGGGTATCGACCCGGCTGAGGAACAGGCTGGCGACCGAGAACACGCCGGTCACCGGCTTGCCGGCGGCGGCGCGTGTGTTGAGGCCGCGTACATAGGCGGCCGCGACGGCGTCGGTCTGGGCGAGTGAGAAGAGCAGGGTGACGTTGATGCTGATGCCGTCGGCGATCAGCCGTTCAATGGCGCGCACGCCGGCAGGCGTGGCGGGCACCTTGATGAGCACATTGTCGCGGGCGACTTCGGCGTGCAGGCGATGCGCTGCGGCCACGGTGCCGTCTTCGTCATGCGCCAGCGCGGGGGAGACTTCGAGGCTGACATAGCCGGCCTCGCCTTTGGCGTCGGACCAGGTGGCGTGCAGCAGGTCGCAGGCGGCCTGAACGTCGGGGATCACCAGTTGCTCGTAGCGCGCTTCGGCCGTGATCGGCTCGGCCTTGAGGCGGGCCAGATCGTCTTCGTAATAGCGTCCGCCGGCGATGGCTTTCTGAAAAATGGCGGGGTTGGTGGTGACGCCGGCAACGCCGTTTTCTTGCACGAAGCGGGCGAGGTGACCATCACGAATGAGACTGCGGGACAGGTTGTCGAGCCAGATTTGCTGGCCAAGCTTGCGAACTTCGAGAAGACGATTCATGGGGAAAACGAGTCGAATAATTGTTAGCGGTCCATTGTGCCCGCAAACGCCGTCAATCGAAAGTCACCTCACATGCCGTGCTGGCTGAAACGGGCCATGAAGGCGCGGTCGATGTGATCTTTCCAGCGCCACACCCAGGCGCCTTCGATCGACAAGAGGCCCCAGGCGGCGAGGGCGCGCCGGTCGCCGGTGCTGATCAGATACAGCGCGCGGCGCTGCGCTTGCCACGGCAGGAGCGCTTCGCCAGCGATGGCGCGGCGCAGATTCTCGGCCAGCGGCGGCCCGGCGCGCACAGCGAAGACGCCGGATTTCGGGCGTGGGTCGGCATAGGCCGCCACGTCGCCGGCGGCGAAGACGACGGGGTGCGACACCGATTGCAGCGTCGGGCCAACGCGAATGAAACCGCCTGCGTCGGTGCTCAGGCCAGCGAGCGCTGGCCAGTCGGGCGCAGCGGCGCCGGTCACTTGCAGCACATGGTGGGCGGGCACCTGTTCGTCGTCATCCAACCAGACGCCCTCGGCGTCGATGGCCTTGGCGCGGCGCTGGCCAATCCAGCGGATGTGGCGTGCGTCGAGCAGGCGACGCGCCCGGCGCTGCAAACGGCCGGGGAGCCCGTCGAGCGGCAGGGCGGTGCTGCCGATCAGCGCCAGCGACAGATCGGGCAGGCGCGCGCGCAGGGCGAGGGCGAGCTCAACCCCTGCCGCGCCGCTACCGATGATGGCGGCGCTGCAGTCCGGGTCAGCGTTGGCGGCGGCGATCAGCGCATCGATTCGGGTGACGAAATCTTCGATCGGCCGCACCGGAATGCCGTGTTGCATGCCGCCGTCGATGCGTGCGCTGGCGGTGGTCGGGCCGGTGTCGATGGACAGCCAGGTGAAGGGGATCTCGCTGCCGTCGTCGCACCGCACACGGCGGGCGTCGAGATCCAGCCCGATGCCGCGGGCTTGCTTGAAGCGCACGCCGGCGCGTTCGGCCAGCGGCGTGAGCGGGATGGCTGTCTCGTCAATGTGGTAGTGGCCGGCGATCCAGCCGGGCAGCATGCCGGAGTAGATCTGCCGCGGGTAGGGCGAGATGAGCGTGACCTCGGTATCTGGCAGGCGCGCGCGGGCCAGCGCGTCGAGCACATACACATGGGCGTGACCGCCGCCGAGCAGCACGAGGCGTTTCACTGGGCGATCGGAACCAGTTGCAGATCGCCGAAGCGGGCTTCGACCGTGGCGCCGGTGTTGTCGGTGTCGGCGCCAAGCGCGATGCCGGTGACGGCGGGTGCCGGCTCGCCAAAGGCGGCCTGGAAGTCGGCGGCCAGATCGCGCGATTCGGCAATCCACTGTCCGGCCTTGGCGTCGCCGCGCTGGAGGACGATCATGCGCACCCGGTCGGTGTAGGGGTTGGGCGCGATGGCGCCGATGGCATCGGCCGTGCCCCACACGTAGCACAGCGCGGCGGTGGGCAGGTCGGCGCCGTAGAGCGTGCGTGCCATGTCGATCTTGACCCGGTCGGTGAAGGGCAGGCGCGATTTGTCGTAGTCGAAGAACACGTAAACCCTTGCCGCGTAGTCGTCGGTGGCTTTGCTGGCCATGGCGGATTTCGGCACAGCTTCGGAGACTTTCCAGCGCCATTGCAGCCGGGTGTTGGCCACGACGGCGCCGGGCAAGGTGTAGACGAGGCTGGAGGCGGCGGATTTGGCGTAGGCGCGAAGCACGTTGCCGGTCGGTTCTGGAACGATCGAGAAATCGGTGCCGGGCAGATCCTTGTTGATGTGTGTGTACACCCAGCTGGCCGGGGGCTTGCCCGCGGGGGCGTCGGTGAACGGCGCGGGCTGTGGGGTGACTGCGGTGGCGCACAGCGGCACGATGAGCGCGGCGCCAAGACACAGGCTGCGGGCGATGCGAGACGGCATGAATCGGGGCTCCGGCGGGAGGATTCGAATGCGGTGTGACTTGAAGGGCGCGTGCGTGTTCCCCCTCATCGCGCGGCGAGCAAGGCGCTTTGCTGCAGGCGGGCGAGGTCTTGCGGGCGATCGACGTCCCACACCGTGGCGGGCTCGGCCCAGCGCAAGTGGCATTCGCGCAGGCGGTCGCGGGTTTGTGCCATCACGGCGCCGCTGCCCCAGTCGATATCGCGAAACAGCCCGGGCTGCGGTCGGCGCAAACCGACCAGCGCGTAGCCGCCATCTTCAGCCGGCAGAAAGACGGCGTCTTCGCCACCGCGCAGCGCCACGGCACACGCCTGCAAGGTGGCGGGGTCAAGCATTGGGCAATCGGTGCCGATCAGCAGGGTTGGCGCGGTGGCGGTGAGTGCGCTGAGCGCGTGATGCATGCGCGCGCCGAGATGCTCGCCGTATTGCACATGCAGCGGTATGCCGGTGGTGGCTGCCAGCGCGCGGAAGAAGCGGTGCGTGGTGTCGGGCGCGCACCACAGGCTGACCGGGCCGAGCGCGGCGGCCTGCGCGGTGTGCAGCGCGTGGCGCACCAGCTGTCGATGCAGCCGTGCGGCACCGGCGGCGCCAAGGGCGGGGATGAGCCGTGTCTTGGCTGTGCCGGCGATAGGCGCCTTGGCGAAGATGGCGATGTTGATGGCGTCAGGATTCACGGGGGGCATAGCCATAGCGTCTGGCAAGGTCGGCCGGGTTGGCGCCGAGGGCATAGGCGGTGCGCAGCCGCCACATCAGGACGATGGTGCGGAGCACACCGTGGGTCTCCCAGCGTCGGCCGGCGGTGGCGACGCGCTGGCGCAGGCAGGCCGGGCGGCCAAGTGCTTTGAGGCGGCGCGACAGGGCGATGTCTTCCATCAGCGGCAGGTCGGCGAAGCCGCCGATCTGATCGAAGGCGGTGCGGCGGACGAAGATCGCCTGGTCGCCGGTGGCGATACCGGTGAGGCGGGAGCGCAGGTTCATCATGGCGGCGACCACCTTGAGCATCGGATGCCGGCCGTCGATGTGTACATCGAAGCGCCCCCAGACGTGCGTGTCGAGCGCGGAGTGGATGGCGGTGATGGCGTCTTGCGGCAGGCGGGTGTCGGCGTGCTGAAACAGCAGACGATCTGCCTGCGCGATGTTGGCGCCGGCGTTCATCTGGCTGGCGCGTCCGCGCGGCGCCGTGATGAGGCGCTCGCACAGCGGCGTCGCCACACGGGCGGTGTCATCGGTGCTGCCGCCGTCGACCACGATCAATTCAACGCCCGCTGGCCGCAGTGCTTGTAGCGGGGCGAGCACCGACGCGATGCCGGCGGCTTCGTTGAGCACGGGGAGGATGATCGACAGCGTCGGTGTCGGCATGGGCGCGATCAGCTGTGGCAGTCGGGCAAGGCCAGGGCTTGCAGCACCTCGCCGCTGCGCAGGTCTTCGATAAAGGCGACGACGCCGCCCGTATTCTCTTGCGGCAGGAAGCGCACATCGGCGTTCAGCGGGGCCTTGCTCGGCATGGCTCGGGTCTCCCAGTCGCGCACCACAAAGCTGTGATTGAGCGTTTCGCCCCTATTTTCGCCGGCTTTGACTTCGCTTTGATGACCATTTTCATAGCGCGCGACAACGAGTTGCGTCTGGCGGTCGCTCGGCGCCGTGGCGCGCACGCTGACCGTTGCACCAGTGGATGCTTTGGCGGATGTGAGCTGGATATGTGCTGTCGCAGCGCCCCGGGTGACACCGGCCAGCGGGTCGTTTCCGCGCCATGCGCGGCTGTCGCGGCCGTTGATCATGATCTGCGGGGTGTAGACCGTGCGCCCGCCGGTGAGCGCCACCTTGTTGCGTTGGCGTTGGCCATTGCGCGGTTCGGCGAAGCGGTCTTTCCAGCCGATGTAGTCCCAGTAGTCGACGTGATAGGCCAGCGCCACGGTGTCGGTCGATTGTTTGAGCGTGCCTAGCCAGCGATCGGCCGGCGGGCAGGAGCTGCAGCCCTCGGAGGTGTAGAGCTCGACCAGCGGGGTTTGCAGCGGGCCGCTGCTGGCGGTGCATTCGGCGGCCACGGCGCCACCGGCGCACAGCGCGGCGGCAAGGGCGAGGAGGGGTTTAGCGGGCATCGTTGAGCCTCCAGTCGTAGTCGAGGTGCTCGATTGTCGGCGCGCTGCTGCGCAGCTTCTGGACGGCGTCCGGTGTGCCAGCGAGGGCCTCGGCATAGTGGGCGAAGGTGGCCTGGAGAGAGTCGAACCCCTTGTGGCCACGGGTGAAGTCGTCGGCGTACCAGTCGAAAATCTTTGACACGTAGAGCGTGTTGCTGGCCGCGTCGAAGCGGTTGCGGCTGCGGTCGGAGAGGAAGCGGCGCATGCCGTCTTCGAGTTGAGTGTCGAGGCGTTCGGCCACGAAGGCCTCGTTGCGCAGCATGGGGCAGCCGATCGAGGCGCATACCACCGCAGCGTGGATGCGCGGGTCGTCGAAGACGCCGGCGGCGCGGATACGGCCGTGTTCGATGCCGTCCAGACTCTCTTCCTGGCCGAGCAGGGTAAAGAACTTCTGCTTCCAGGGTGAGGAGAACAGGCTGCCCAGATCCTTGATCGAGGCCAGGTCCGGGTAGCGGGTAAGGATCAGTTCGACCGTGAAGGCGTTGTAGGCGTTGATCAGGAAGGCGAGTTGCTGCGGCTTCGGCCAGCTGGCGTAGTCGGCGGGCGTGACGGCTGATACGGCGTCGAGGTAGGCCTTGAGCGGGGCGCGATCTTTCTTCAGCGCGGCGTAGCGGACCGCCGACGCGGTGCCTGCGGTATTGACCACCACATGCTGCTTGAGCAGCGCGTTCCAGGCGGCATGCCTGTGGTCAAAGGCCTGCGCGGCGGCGCTGAGCAGGGTGAGGCTGGCGGCGAGCAGGAGGGACTTGAGGCGTGTCATCGTCTTACCTCCTTTACGCGCGGCGCCAGGCATGGAAGCGACCGACCCATTCGAGCAGCTTCTGCGGGGCGTGGGCGCGCTTCCATTGCCCGGCGACGTATTTGTTGGCCTCGGCCATGGTCGGGTAGATGTGGATGGTGCCGAGGATCTTGTTGAGGCCGATGCCTTGCTTCATGGCCAGCACGTATTCGGCGATCAGGTCGCCGGCGTGTTCGCCCACGATGGTGACCCCGAGAATGCGGTCTTTGCCCGGCACGGTGAGCACTTTCACAAAGCCGTGGGCTTCCGAGTCGGCGATCGCGCGGTCGAGGTCGTCGATGCCGAACTTGGTGACTTCGTAGGCAATGCCTTCGGCCGTGGCGTCGGCTTCGTTCAGCCCGACGCGGGCGACTTCGGGTTCGACAAAAGTGGCCCAGGGGATCACCGAGTAGTCGGCCTTGAAGGTCTTGAACGGGTCGAACAGGGCATTGACCGCGGCGTACCACGCCTGATGGGCGGCGGTGTGCGTGAATTGGAAGGGGCCGGCGACATCGCCAGCGGCGTAGATGTTGGGGTAGATCGTTTGCAGGAGTTCGTTGGTCTCTACTGTTTTCCCGGTCGGGATACCTATTTCCTCGAGGCCGAAACCCTTGAGATTGGCAGCGCGGCCGACGGCGACCAGCACGGCGTCGAAGGGGATGCGCACATCCTTGCCTTCGTGCTCGGCAATCAGCACTTTCTCGCCGTCTTCGATCACGAACTGTTTGGCTTTCGTTCCGACGCGCACATCGATGCCCTCAGCGATGAAGCGTTCCATTACCAGTTGCGAGACGTCTTCGTCTTCCCGCGCCATGATCCGCGGCAGCATCTCGACTTGCGTCACCTGGCTGCCCAGGCGGGCGAAGGCTTGGGTGAGTTCGCTACCGATCGGGCCGCCGCCGAGCACCAGCAGGCGGCGCGGCTGTTCGCGCAGCGCCCACAGATTGTCGGAGGTCAGGTAGTCCATGTCTTCGATACCGGGAATCGGCGGCACGAAGGGCCGCGCGCCGGTGGCGATGATGATGGCGCGGGTGGTGAGCGTCTCGACCCGGCCATCGTTGTGGGTCACTTCGACCGTCCACGGCGAGGTGATTTTGGCCGAGCCTTCGACCACGTCCACGCCCAGTCCGGTGTAGCGCTCGACCGAGTCGTGCGGCTCGATGGCCTTGACCACCGACTGCACGCGTTCCATCACCTTGGCGAAGTCCATTTTCGCTTCGGCCGAATCGATGCCGAACTCCCGGGCGCGCTCGACGTGCGACAGAAACTTGGCCGAGCGGATAAGCGCCTTGGACGGCACGCAGCCGGTGTTCAGGCAGTCGCCGCCCAGCTTGTGGCGCTCGATCAGAGTGACTTTCGACTTCACCGCCGCGGCGATATAGGCGCTCACCAGGCCGGCCGAGCCGCCACCGATCACGACAAGATTGCGATCAAACGTGGCGGGCTTCTTGTAAACCCATTGGGCGTAGACCTTTTTGGCCTGCACCGCCGCGACAATTTTTTTGGCGATGAGCGGGAAAATGCCGAGCAGCACAAAAGAGCCGAGCAGCCCCGGCGACAGAATGCCGGCCAGCGAATCGATTTGCCCCAATTGCGTGCCGGCGTTCACATACACGATGGTGCCGGCGAGCATGCCGATCTGGCTGACCCAGTAGAAGGTGGTGGTGCGGATCGGCGTGAGACCCATCACCAGATTGATGACGAAAAAAGGGAAGGCCGGTACCAGGCGCAGGGTGAAGAGGTAGAAGCCGCCGTCTTTTTTGACGCCTGCGTTGAGCGCCTTGAGGCGATCGCCAAAGCGGCTTTGCACCCAGTCGCGCAGCAAAAAGCGCGAAGCAAGAAACGCCAGTGTGGCGCCGATCGATGACGCGAAGGAGACAATGACCAGACCGATCAGCAACCCGAAGATTGCCCCCGCTGCCAGGGTGAGTACCGCTGCGCCGGGAAAGGACAGCGCGGTCACCGCGACATACACGGAAAAGAAGATGCCGGCGGTCGTCCACGGGTTGGCGACGCGGTAGGCTTCAATGGCCGCTTGCTGGCTCTTGAAGAAATCGAGGCTGAAAAAGCGCCCCAGATCGAAGATGAAATAACTGGCGATCAGGGCCAGCAGGACGATGACGAGTCCGAGTTTTTTCTTGTTCATGGCCTCACGGCGCTCCCTGGGTTGGTTGCCTCGCGGTCAGGTGGCTGACCGGCGGGCTTGTGATGGTTCAGACCGTCCTGGGGGTGAAAACCTGACAGTGAATTGTCGTGGCGTAGCGGGAGATTTTTGTGCGAGGCACAAAAATCGAGTAGAATGAAGCCCTTATCTCGGCCGCAAATCTGTAACTGCGCGGCCGCAGCGAATCAGCATGGCGCAATAAGCGTCGTCATACCCGCCATTCTGGCAGGCCTTCGAGGCGCCGGGGTGGTCGGAACGTCGGGCGTGGTCCCGTCAATTGCGTCCGGTCGTTGTTTGTCCGGGCAGCCCGTCGGCACCGGGCAACAATTGCCTGCCGCCAGCTAAAGAATTGAAACCGGCGCGCTCGCCAGTCGTGAGGGGCGTGTTTTTGACTGCCGCACCGATGGCATCGCCGGACCCACAACAGATTAGGAGAGAGCATTTATGGCAAAAGAAGAAATGATCCAGTTCGAAGGTGTAGTGCAGGAAGTGCTTCGCGATGCCCGTTTTCTGGTCAAACTGGATAACGGCATGGACGTGGCAGCCTACGCCTCGGGCAAGATGCGCAAGTTCCGCATCCGGATCCTGGCCGGTGATCGGGTGACGCTCGAAATGTCGCCCTACGACCTGTCCAAAGCGCGCATCAGCTTCCGCCACAAGGAAGTCCAACAGCGCCGCCCGCACTGAGCGGGTGCGACACAGTCAAAAGCCCGGTTCGACCGGGCTTTTTTACGTCCGTGCTTCGAGGGTGAGGCCTAGCCGTCGATCACACCGCTGGCCCACGCGCTGCGCGCTGCACCGTTCAGAAAACGCTGGATGAGCGCGCTGTCGGCGACGGGGGCCAGATCCGCCGCCGAGGCCACGTTGCCGGTCTGGCGGGCTTCGAGTTGTCCGTTTGTGCCGGTGGCGAGGCGGTATTCACCGCTGCATTGTGGGCAGAACAGGGTGCCGCCCACATCCTGCTCGCGCCGGGCCACCAGCGTGGGGCCGCACATCATGCAGTCGAGCAGTGGAATGCCTTCGTCGGTGTGGCCGACGATGTGTTCCAGAGCGCCGGTGTCGGTCAGGCTGAGAAAGTGCTCGCCGAATTGCGCGTCGAACTGGATGCCGAGGTTCTCCCGGATGATGTTCAGCGCGGTGTCGACCGGCATGCCCTTGCGATAGGGGCGGGTGCTGGTCATGGCGTCGAAGGCATCGCAGATGCCGATGATTCGCGCGTCGCGCGGGATGTCGTCGGCGTTCAGGCCGGCCGGGTAGCCCTTGCCGTCGGGGCGTTCGTGATGGGATAGCACCGCGTCGACCGCCAGTGCTGCCAGGGGGTGACCCGCGAGCAGGCGGGCGCCGACTGCGGGGTGAGTGCGGACGATGTCGAATTCGTAGTCGGTGAGTCGATCCGGCTTGCGCAAAATGGCGTCGGGAATGCTGACTTTCCCCAGGTCATGCAAAAAGCCACCGACGGCAATGCGGGCAATATCCCGCTCGCCCAGGCCGGCACGGCGGGCGAGCGTTTCGGCCAGACGCGACACACGCCACAGGTGACCGCCGGTGTAGGGATCTCGGGCTTCAACGACCCAGGCCATGGCCAGCAAGGTGTGCATCAGCTGCAGGGCGTCCCTAGGATTCTGACGACGACGAGAGAATGGCCAAAGGGGCATGGGGCGGTGAATCCAGCGGTGTCGATACTCATATTATCGGCGCTGGGGCACGGAAATTGAGCCAATCGGGGCGTCGCGCCATTGGCGTATTTACCCATCGTCGAATCGTCACACATCGTCGCTAGCATGGTGTCATCCACGGCCGATCGGGTTTGGTCGGCGTGGTCCAACAAAAAACGATGAGGTCAGTACGATGAAGAAGACGCTATGCGGTTTTGGTTTGGCCATGCTGCTGTCGGGGCCGGCATTTTCGGCCGTGTCGGTGGCGGACATCCAGATCACCGAATGGATGTACAGCGGCAGCGGTGGTGAATTCGTCGAGTTTACCAATATGGGTCACTCGGCGGTGGATTTTGCCGGCTGGAGTTATGACGATGAGAGCCGTCTGGCAGGTGTATTCGATCTGTCAGGTTTTGGCCTGGTAGGCGTTGGTGAGTCGGTGATCATTACCGAAAGTGCCGAGGCCGATTTCCGTCTCGATTGGTCGCTGGCCGCCGGGGTGAAAGTCCTGGGTGGATATACCAATAATCTGAGCCGCGGGGATGAAATCAATCTGTTTGATGCGTCGGGCAGCCTGATTGACCGTCTCACCTATGGTGACCAGGTCTTTGCCGGCACGGTGCGTACCCAGAACGCGACCGGCAACCCGCTCAGCGCGGCCGATCTGGCCGGGACCACCGTGACTGCCAACTGGGTGCTGGCGAGTGTCGGCGACAGCTTCGGCTCTTATGCAGCGACAAGTGGCGATGTCGGCAACCCGGGCTACTACGTCGCTGCACCGGTGCCCGAGCCTGAAACCTACGCCATGATGCTGGCCGGGTTGGCCCTGGTTGGCGGCATTGCCCGCCGCCGTGCTGCGCGCTGATTGAGGAGACATGGCCATGAAACGCATGCATTGTCTCGTCGCCGCGCTGGCGCTTTTCGGCTCCGTTGCCCACGCCGCAAACTCGATCGACCTCTCGTCTTACTCGGTGACTGGAAACTACGCGCTCGATTCGCTCGGGACAATGGGCCTGGAAGCGTCTGCCGTTACCTATGCCCGCGATCGCGGCTCGCTGTTCTTTGTCGGAGACGAGGGCGAAGGCGTGGTTGAAGTGTCGCTGACCGGCCAAACGCTGTCGTCGATGGCGTTCAGCGCCTGGCCGGCGGCGACTCGTCACAACGATGCCGAAGGTCTGACCTATCTGGGTGGCGGCGTGCTGGTAGTGGCTGAAGAGCGCCTTCAGGATGCTTTTCAGTTTAACTACGTCGCCGGTGGCAGCGTGTCGCTGGCCAATGTGCCCTGGGCGTCGATCTCCGACTACGCCTACGCCAACAACGGCATCGAAGGCATCAGCTATGACCCGCGTGACGGCAGCTTCGTGTCGGTCAAGCAGGACAGCCCGATGGAGGTCCGTGCTGGATCGCTGACGTTTGCCGCCGGTGGCGGTATCTCGACCATGACGCCGTTGTTCGACGCCAGCATGCTCGGGGTGAGCAGCCTGTCGGATGTGCAGACGCTGTCGCCGATCGACGCGTTGGCCGGCACGGCCGCGGCTGACAATCTGCTGGTGCTGAGCCTAGGGTCGCAGATGCTGCTGGAGATCGACCGCGCCGGCAACACCTTGAGCCGTTTCGATCTGTCCGGCGTGACCACGCAGGCGATTGAAGGGGTGACCGTGGACGAGTTCGGTCGGATCTATCTGGTGGCTGAAGATTCCGGCACGCCGAATTCGCGCTTGTTCGTGCTCTCGCCGGTGCCGGAGCCCGAGACCTGGGCGATGATGCTGGTCGGTCTGGCGGGCCTGGCCCATCGCCTGCGTCGGCGTCGCACCTGAGGTCGGTGCTGCACTGAAGCCAAGGGCCGGGGCCATGCCTCGGCCTTTTTCGTTTACTCCGGTGCGGCTTGCGCCAGCGTGAAGGCGGGGCCATTTGCGATGCGGTCAAAATATGACTGATGCGCCGGGCTGCCCGGTGGCCAGTTGGTGACGAAGTCGGCGTGCCAGGCGGCGGGGTCGTAAGGCAACGCCAGGGCTTCGATTCGATGCACGCCAACGCGCAGGCCATACAGTGCCGGATGCGGGCCGGGGTGTTGGCTGATGCGGGTGAGGATGCCGTGTTGCGTGCCGCTGAAATTTGGCATGCCGGCGGCGCCGTTGTTGATCAGCACCTTGCTGTCGGCGAGCGCTCGGCACACGGGCAGGCAGGTGTGACTGCTGGCAAAGACGTCCACTTCGGCGGTGTGAAATTGTTGCGTCAAGCGTGCGCGGTGTGAAGCGTCGCCAAGGCGGCCGACGTCGAATTCCCAGCCCGCCAGGGCGTTGGCGTCGCCATGCACCACGCCGACGCGCAGCGCGCCGATCCGGTAGCGCGCAAACATCGGCAGCGTTGCCAATCGGGCGAGGTGAGCGGGGTGACGGGCAGCGGTGGCCTTGAGGCGGGCGTGGATCAGGTTGGACCGTTCCACCACGGCCGTATCGACCGTGTCCGGGTAGGCGCAGCCACAGCCGGCGTCGTCCGCCTCGGGCTGCAGTTCGGCCTCGACGTTGCCGAGGATGGCGTCGTGCCTCGCGACCGCAGTGTTGATCTGGTCGAAGCCGGCGTCATCGACGTTGAACCAGTTGAAATCACCGTTGAAGCACAGGGTCACCGGGCCGGGTTCGGCGGCGACCATGGCCTGCAGCGCATCGAGTGCCGCCGGGTTGCCATATAACCCGCCGACTACATACAGCGTTTCGGCGACGCGCTCGGGGGCGGCGGCAATGTCCGCTGCGCCATAGCGATAGCGCAGCGGACAGACGCGCCCGGCGTCGCTCATGCGGCTTCGGTTGCGCTACGGCGATGGCCGAGCGCCAGCGGTAGCAGGAAGCCGGCGGTGCAGATGATCAGACCGTACAGGTTGGTGCCCAGCAGCAGGCCGTACTTGCCGGTGCCGATCGCCCAGCTGGCCGGAATCGCGCCGAGCGCGAGCATCACGCCCAACGCCATGCCGCTCCAGAAGGCCAGATGGAAGGACAGCGGCGAGTAGCTGACCCAGCGCGAGAGCAGAAATATGGGCGCCAGCCCGATCACCATGGTGCCCGACAGCGTGGTGGCCTTGAGGATGTCGGTGCCGGCCATCATGGGCAGGTTGCCGAGCAGGGCGAACACCGCCATGGTCACCACGCCGTTGCGGATGGCGCGGGTGCCTGGCGTGCGTCCGGCCAGCAGCGGCAGCTCGTGCGCAACCGATTTGGACAGTGAGGTGAAGGTCGAGTCCAGCGTCGAAGCGGCGGAAGAGATCATCACCACGCTCATCGCGAAGAAACCGGCCAATCCCAATCCTTTGGCGACTTGCGCCGGCGCGTTGCCGGCCGCGGCGATGCCTTCGAGCTTGGCGTGCACGCCGACCAGACTGAAGGCGAGGATGGCGAAGAAGCCCAGTACGCCGGCGATCACGAAGGCGCGCAGCATGGTTTTTTCGCGGGTGATGAAGCCGCGGTCGGTGAGGACCGGGTCGTGGAAGGGGTAGGACAAGACCTGCAACAGCGCGACGAGCAGCAGATCGGCACCTGCATCGAGCGCGAAATGGCCTTCGGTCAGCAGCGCCACCGGGCCATGGGTGGGCACAATCCAGATCAGCACCAGGCCAAGGAAGAGCACGAACACCACGGCCTGGATCACATCGGTAAAGATCGAGCTGCGCAGCCCGCCCTTGAGGCTGTAGAGCAGCACGGCGGCGGTGAACAGCAGCGCCGAGGCGATGAAGGCGAAAGAGCCGGATTCGCCGTAGTAACCGCCGACCACCGCGGTGTTGCTCCACACTTCGTTGTAGAGGCGGATCAGTATGGCGGCCGAAAAGGCCATGGCGGCGAAGCGCCCGTATTTGGCGACGAGAAAGGGCACCAGTCCGGTTGCGCCTTCGCGGGTGCGAAGGCGGTAGATGATCCAGCCGGCGAAGGGAATCGACAGCCAGTAGGTGGCGTAGGCCAGCCCGCCGACGATGCCGTAGGCGGCGCCGAGGTTGGCGGCATTGGTGACCGATTTGGCGAAAATCCAGCTGATGAAGATGCTCATCATCAAGGCCCACGACGAGGCCGGACGGCCCTCGGTGTCGGTGCCGCGAAAGAAGCCGCCTTCGTCCTTGACCTTGGGGGAAATGAGATACATCACTACCCCGAAGACCACCAGAAAGCCCCAGAAGTAGACGCCTTGTGTGTTGGAGAAATTCATTGTCAGCCCCGTGATGTCCAGAGAATCAGCTCAGCGCGCCACCGCAGCTTGAGCCCTGGCCGGCGGTGCAGCCGTAGCAGTGGCCGGCCACCTGAATGCGACCGCCTTCGAGCTGCTGCGCGGTGGCGTCGTGAATGTTCAGCCGCTGGCCGTTGGCGTCTTCGGTGTGCATTTCAAGCATCTGGTTGAAGTCGCAGTCGTACAGATTGCCCTGCCAGTCGATGCTGATCTGGGTGCGGCACATCACGCCGGGCAGGTTGTCGTCGCGGTGGGCGGACTTGAGCAGATCCATGTAGCGGTTGAAGCCGCCTTTGGAAAGCAGGGTGGAGCCAAAGCGCTGGATCGGCATGTTGGCCAGCGTGAACAGCTGGTTGAAGACGATGCCGAAATGCTCGCCGAGGTGGGTCTTGTAGGCCGCTTCGAGCGCTTCTTGCGGCGGCGGCAGGACGGCGCCCTGGGGATTGAAAACCAGGTTGAGCGTCAGCGCGCTGTCGGGCTGGCCGTAGCCGAGCGCGTTGAGTTGCTTGAGGCCGTTGATGCTCGCTTCGAACACGCCCTTGCCGCGCTGGGCATTGACGTTGTCTTCGAGATAACAGGGCAGCGAGGCAACGACCTCCACGCTTTGCTCGGCGAGGAAGTCGGCGAGGGTCTCGTAGCCCGGCTCGCTGAGGATGGTCAGGTTGCAACGGTCGATGACACGCATGCCACGGGCGCGGGCCGAGACCACCAAGCGGCGAAAGTGCGGGTTGAGTTCCGGCGCGCCGCCGGTGAGGTCGAGCATGCGCACGTCGGGGTTGCTGTCGACGAAGCGCAGGATGGCGTCGATGGTGTCGCTGTCCATCTCCTCGGTGCGCTTGGGGCCGGCATTCACATGGCAGTGCAGGCATTGCTGGTTGCAGCGGTAGCCGAGGTTGATCTGCAGGGTTTCGATGCGGCTGCGGGTCAGCGCGGGGAAGGCGGTCTTGCGAAGCAGGGGCAAGGTGGCGAGCATGCGCCGTCTCCTGTGTTTGGGGCGTTGTATCGGCCGAATTCGATGAGGATCGGTCTGGTGGGGAATCAGACCATCGGCGCGGCAAAAAGCTTACAACGCGATGTTATTTATGTAATGCAGTGACCCAGCCGAACTGCGTCAAAAGCGCCATGAAGTCATCCGCCGGTGATGC
Source organism: Zoogloeaceae bacterium G21618-S1 (assembly GCA_027214125.1). Classification (GTDB taxonomy): domain Bacteria; phylum Pseudomonadota; class Gammaproteobacteria; order Burkholderiales; family Rhodocyclaceae; genus Nitrogeniibacter. Next base: position 160,204 of record JAPWHF010000002.1, on the reverse strand, counting down.
ACGCAGGTGCAGACGTTCGCCGCTGTGCGGGTGATCGAGCCACAGGTCGGTGCTGGCGAGCAACAGGCGTTGGCTGCCGAAATGCTCGGCAAACATGCGGTTGTGCTGGCCCTTGCCGTAGGTGGCGTCGCCGATGATGGGGTGGGCGATGTGCTTGAGGTGACGCCGGATCTGGTGTTTGCGGCCGGTCTCGGGTTGGACCTCGAGTAAGGCGTAGCGGCTGTTCGGGTAGGGATCGACTGCGATCGGCAGCTCGATGGTGGCCAGGCGCCGGTAGACCGTGCGCGCGTCCTGGGGTGCGGATTGCGCGCGCGGATCGACCCATTCGCGGTCGTCACGCTGTTTGCTGAGGGGGTGATCAATCAGACCGGATTCGGATGGATGGCCTCGCACCACCGCAACATAGCGTTTGGCTACCGTCTGCGCTTCGAATTGCCGACCGATGCGGCCGGCAGTGTCGGCGTCGAGCGCGAACACCAGCACGCCGGAGGTGCCCCGGTCGAGCCGATGGGCGGGCCAGACGTGCTGGCCGATCTGGTCGCGCAGCAGCTGCACGGCAAAGCGGGTTTCGTGGCGATCAAGTGCGGTGCGGTGGACCAGCAGGCCGGCGGGTTTGTGGATGGCGACGAGCGTGTCGTCGCGATACAGGATCTCCAGCGGTGCGTCAGCCGCCGGCGCTGCTGCATTGATCACGTCAGTGATCGGAGTGGGTATCGTCGTCAGCCGCGGAGTGGCGGCGAATCACGCTACGCATAAAATCCATTTGTTTGCGCAGGTTGCTGCAGCCTTTGCACATGGCCAGGTGCAGCTCGAGTTGCATGCGCTCGACAATGCCCAGCTCGCGATCCTGCGCTTGGGAGATGAGGTGAGAGGTTTCCTTGCAGCTCAGCATGCCGGTGATCCCTCCGAAAACCAGTTGGATTCAAGGCAGCGGCGCAGGCCGTTGCGGGCGCGGTGCAGGATGACGTGGCAGTTGCTCATGCTGATTGACAAGGTGTCGCAGATCTCGGCGCTGTCGAGTTCCAGGATCTCGCGCATCATGAAAACGCGCGCCGTGTTTTCGGGCAGCCGGTTGAGGCAGGCGTCGAAAACCTTCCAGAATTGTTGTTCGCGCAGCGCGTCTTCCGGGTCGCCCCAGTCGGTGGGGCGGGCCGCCGGTGTCCAGTGTTCGTTGGCCTTGAACAGCGTATCGAAGGCGCTGTCCATGCTCTCGCCTTCGGCGATGTAGTCGCCGGCATTGACGGTGCGCGAGCGTTGCTTGATGGCGTCGATCACGTTGTTGCGCAAAATCGCGAACACCCAGGTCTTGACCGAGGAGCGGCCGCCAAACTGCGCTGCCTTGCTGAGCGCGGTGATCATTGTGTCCTGCACCAGGTCTTCGGCCAGGTGGCTGTCACGCAGTTGCATGGTGGCAAAGCGCAGCATGTCGGTGCGTATCGCCGCCAAGGCTTCGGGGGTCACTTTTAGGGTGTCAGGGGCGGGTGAAGTCACGGGATGTCCTTGGGGCGCCGGGCAGCGCGTAGGGGCTGGGCGCAGGATACACCAATGCCTCGGATGTTTGCCGTCCGGCATGGCCGGGTCACGGAAAACAAAAAAGCCACGACGAGTGCCGTGGCTTTTTTGCAAGGCTTGTCGGCTAAAAATCAGCCGAAGTTCTTCGCTGCAAAGTTCCAGTTCGCCAGGCTCTTGAGGAAGGTGGCGACGAAGTCGGGGCGACGGTTGCGGTAGTCGATGTAGTAGGCGTGTTCCCACACATCGATACAGAGCAGCGCGGTGTCGCCGGTGGTCAGCGGGGTGCCGGCGGCCGTGGTGTTGACGATGTCGACCGAACCGTCGGCCTTCTTGACCAGCCAGGTCCAGCCCGAACCGAAGTTGCCCACGGCCGAGGCGGTAAAGGCCTTGGCGAAGTCTTCGAAGGAACCCCATTTGGCTTTGATGGCAGCGGCCAGCGCGCCGGTGGGCTCACCGCCACCGTTGGGGGCCATGCTGTTCCAGAAGAAGGTGTGGTTCCAGACCTGAGCGGCGTTGTTGAACAGGCCGCCGGCCGGTGCCTTCTTGATGATGGCTTCCAGATCGAGGCTGTCGTACTCGGTGCCCTTGATCAGGTTGTTCAGGTTGGTGACATAGGCTTGATGGTGCTTGCCGTAGTGGAATTCCAGCGTTTCGGCAGAGACGTGCGGGGCCAGAGCATCTTTGGCGTACGGCAGTTGGGGCAAAACGTGTTCCATGGTTTCTCCTTGTTGAAGCCTTGACGGAAGTCAATTAACCCGACAATTCTAGTCGGGATTGAGGGGAAATGACAACCGCGCTGCGGCTCAGTCGTTATCGGTCGCGGTGTATTGATGGGTGATCCGGGCGATCAGCTTGCCGCGATGCAGTTGCACCGTGATGTCACTGTTCGCCGCGGTGGCAGCGGCCTCACGCAGGATGCGGCCGTTTTCGTCGCGCGTGATGCTGTAGCCGCGTGAGAGCACCGCTTCGGGGTTCAGATGGTCGAGGTGGGCGGCGATGGCGTCGAGTTGCGAGCGTCGCTGGCTGAGTTGCCGCGCAACGGTGCGTCGCAGTGCGCTGTGCATGGCGTCGAGGGCGGGCCGGTAGCGTGCTGGCGTGGGCCGCAAGGCGCTGAGTCGTGCGCCCAGGTGCGCGCGCTGGCTCGCCAGGGATTGAGTGTGGCCGGTCATGGCGATCCGCATGCGCCGCGCTAATGCGTTCACGGCGGCGCGACTGTCGGCCAGGCGTTGGCGGGGGTGTGTCAGGCGCAGGACGATACGGTCGGTTTGTTGTTGCGCGGTGTTCAGTCGGCGTTGCATGGCGCGTTGCATGGCGATGTGGCGCCGGTCCAGCAGATCAGGGGTGGCGTAAAACCCTGCGCTGGCCAGCTCGGCTGCAGCGGTAGGCGTGGTGGCGCGCAAGTCGGCCGCAAAGTCTGCAATGGTGAAGTCGGTTTCGTGCCCGACGCCGCTAATCACGGGCAAGGCGCAGCGGCGAATGGCCCGCGCCACGACTTCTTCATTGAAGGCCCACAGGTCTTCAATGCTGCCGCCGCCGCGCACCAGCAGCACGACATCCAGGCCTTTGGCGGGTGCGATGCGCGCGAGTCGGTCGAGCGCCGCGGCGATGCGCGCGCCGGCGCCGTCGCCTTGTACGGGGGTCGGCAGCAACACGAGCTTCAAGTGAGGGGCGCGGCGGGCGAAGCTGGCGCACACGTCTTTCAATGCGGCCGCCTGGGGACTGCTGATGATGGCCACGCCACGCGGATAGTGGGGCGGTGAACGCTTGTGTTCGGCGGCGAACAGGCCTTCGGCCTCGAGCCTTGACTTGAGGCGGACAAAGGTGTCGAACAGATGGCCAACACCGGCCTCGCGCACGGATTCGACGCTGAGCTGGTAGTCGCCGCGCGGTTCGTACAGCGTGACCTGCGCGCGCAGCTCCACCTGCATGCCGGCCCGCAAGCTGATACTGATGCGTTGTGCGCGGCTGCGCCACAGTGTGCAGCGCACTTGGGCTCCCGCGTCCTTGAGTGTGAAATAGATATGACCGGATGGCGCGTGAGTAACGTTGGAGAGCTCGCCTTGCACCCACAAGGGTGGAAAGCCGGTTTCCAGCGCCTCACGGGCAAGGCGGTTCAAATCGCTGACGGACAAGGTCATTGGGGGGGCATTCGGGCGTGTCGGCGCTGTTTCCATGGCCGCGATTGTATCGGCAATCCACACAGGACTGGCAATGTCAAGGCTTGCTGCGGTGCATCAGTCAAAATGGAATGGAATACTTTGGGTGTTTTTCAAGCGGTTGATTTTATTGGTTATTTATCGTCGCCTCATTTTTGGTCTAAGTAGGAAAAGTCCTTACATTTAGCGGGTTTAGGGGCATCACACCAAGCTCATCCACAAAGTTATCCACAGATTTTGTGGATGTCTGCGCGAAGCCCTTGTGGCGTCACGGTTTGCGCAGAGTTCGCAAAGCGTTGAGGTCACCGCGCTGGACGAGATTGCCTGCCCGGCGCTACAGTTCCGCCTTTGAAAGATTCGCAGGGGATTGCGCGCGTGTTCGAGATCATCAAGGCGGCGGGCTGGCCAATCTGGCCGCTGTTGTTTGCATCTGTCATTGCCGTTGCGCTCATCATCGAGCGATCCATCACCCTGCGACGCTCGCGGATTGCGCCGCGCGGCTTGCTTGACAAGGTCGTTGCCGATTTGCGGCGTCAGGGCGTGAGCGCGGAAATGATTCAACGTGTTGCCGCCCATTCGCCGCTGGGGCAGGTGTTGGCTGCCGGGCTGCGCAATGTGAAGAGTTCGCGCGAGGTGATGAAAGAGGCGATTGAGGAGGCCGGCCGTACGGTGGTGCACGACCTCGAACGTTTTCTCACCACATTGGGCACGATTGCATCCATTGCGCCGTTGATGGGCTTGTTCGGCACCATCGTCGGCATGATTGAAATCTTCGGATCGCAGACGCCGGGCGGCGCCAACCCGCAGCAGCTGGCGCACGGTATCTCTGTGGCGCTGTACAACACGGGTTTCGGCCTGATCATTGCCATTCCGGCCATGATCTTCTGGCGCCATTTCCGTGCGCTGGTCAATAGCTTTGTGCTCGACATGGAGCAGCAAGCGGTCAAGCTGGTCGAGGTTGTGCACGGCGAGCGCCGCGGCTGATCGGGAAAACGCAATGCGATTTCAGTCCAACCGCCGACAGGAAGAACCCGAGATCAACCTCATCCCCTTGATCGACGTGTTGCTGGTGATCATCATCTTTTTGATGCTCACCACCACCTACGCGAAGTTTTCGGGGCTTGAGCTGAATTTGCCGACGGCCAGCGCTGATGCCATCCAAACGCAGGCCAATGAAATCAATATCGCGGTGACCGCTGATGGCGATGTGTTGATCAACCGTGTGCCGGTGGTCGGGCGGGATATCGACGCGATCGCTTCAGCGCTTGGGCGTGCAGCGCCGGCCGACGCCGAGCCCCCGCTGGTGGTGATCAACGCCGATGCCAAGGCGCGCCACCAGCGCGTCGTGGATGTGATGCAGGCGGCACAAAGGGTCGGTTTGCCGCAGATTACCTTCGCGACCCGCGGCGAGTGAGCCTGGTCACGCACTCATGACGGCGACTGCGCCGGCATTCTGGCAGCGCCGAGGCTGGCGCGCCGTGCTTCTTCTCCCGCTTTCTTTGGTTTTTGCTGCGCTCTCTGGCTTGCGCCGGCTGGCGTATCGCGTCGGTGTGCTGCCGTCGCAGGCCGCGCCCGTACCCGTCGTCGTGGTCGGCAACGTGGCCGTTGGGGGGAGTGGAAAGACGCCCGTGGTGATCTGGCTGGCCGAGCAATTGACGGCGCAGGGCTACCGGCCCGGCATCATCAGTCGAGGGTATGGCGGGCAGCGGGCCGATGTGCGCTGTGTGGTCGCCTCTTCCCGGCCCGAAGACGTGGGGGACGAACCGCTTCTGATGGCCCGCAGGACGGGTTGTCCGGTGGCAGTCGGACGAGACCGCCCGCTTGCTGCGCGAGTGCTGTGCGACGCCCACCCCAAGGTGGATGTGATCATCAGCGACGACGGGCTGCAGCATTACGCTCTGGCGCGCACCGCGGAAATTGTGGTGATCGACGAGCGGGTACTTGGCAATGGCTGGCTGCTGCCGGCGGGGCCGCTGCGCGAAGGCGTCCGGCGTGCCGTGCAGGCCGATCTGGTGCTGACGCATGGCCCGGTCTCGTCAGCCCTGGCGGATCGTTTGAACGGTGTGTCGCGCGCCGCGATGGCGCTTGTCGGCGAGCGCTTTGAGCGACTCGGCCATCCGGCGCAGACGGCGGTCGCTGCCGATTTTTCGGGCCAGTCGGTGCACGCGGTGGCCGGCATCGGGCGGCCACAACGCTTCTTCGACCAGTTGTCCGACTTGGGGTTGGCGGTGATTGCGCACCCGTTTCCCGATCACCATGCCTTCACGCCGGCCGATCTGGCCTTCGGTGAGGGTGAAGCAACAATTCTGACCGAGAAGGATGCGGTAAAATGCGCCGCATTCGCACCAGCGAACACATGGGTGTTTCCGGTGCGTGCCTCGATCCCCGACGCTGCCCTGCAGCCAATTCTGGAGAAGCTTTCCCGTCATGGACGCCAAGCTGCTTGAAATTCTGGTCTGCCCCTTGTGTAAGGGGCCACTCGACTACCGCAAGACCGAGCAGGAACTGCTCTGCAAACCCTGCCGGCTGGCCTACCCGATTCGTGACGGCATCCCCGTCATGCTCGAAGACGAAGCGCGGGCCTTGTCCTTGACCGAGGACGGCGGGCCTTGAAGGCCTTCAAACTGGTTATTCCGGCGCGTTTCGCGTCGAGTAGATTACCGGGCAAACCGCTGGCCGATATTGCCGGCAAACCGATGATCGTGCGGGTGCTGGAGCGTGTGCAGTCTGCCGGTGCTGACGAAGTCTGGGTGGCCACCGATCACGTCGGCGTGGCCGACGCCGTTCGCGCGGCCGGTGGGCAGGTGGTGATGACCCGTCCCGATCATCCGAGCGGTACGGATCGCCTGGCCGAAGTCGTGGCGCTGCAAGGCTGGGCAGATGACGATATCGTGGTCAACGTGCAAGGCGACGAACCGTTGATTGATCCGGCGCTGGTGCGCGGCGTGGCCGAGGCGCTGGCGGCGGATCCGGCGGCGGCGATGGCCACTGCGGCGCATCCGATTGCGTCGGCCGAGGACATGTTCAATCCCAATGTGGTCAAGGTGGTCACCGATGTGCGCGGCCGGGCGATGTATTTCTCCCGCGCGCCGATCCCCTGGGCGCGCGATGCCTGGGCGACCGAGCGCGATAGCGTGCCTGCCGGGTTGCCGGTGATGCGGCACATTGGTTTGTACGCCTATCGGGCGTCCTTTTTACGCCGCTACACACGCCTGGATGCGTGTGCGCTGGAGCGGTGGGAGGCCTTGGAACAGTTGAGGGCGCTGTGGCATGGCGATGTGATCCAGGTGTTGTGTGTGGATCATCCGCCGGCTGCCGGCGTGGACACGGAAGACGACCTGGCACGGGTGCGCCAAGTGTTTGACCGGTCCGGGGTTTGCAGGTAACTTCACGCGTTGGTCGGGAGCGGCAGGTGGCCGCATCCTGGTCGCATATCAAGACAGGGAGGGGGTATTCATGCGATTGATTCTTCTGGGGCCGCCGGGTGCGGGCAAGGGCACGCAGGCCAATTTCATCAAGGAAAAATTCGGGATTCCGCAGATCTCGACGGGCGACATGTTGCGCGCCGCGGTCAAGGCCGGCACGCCGCTGGGCATTGAGGCCAAGAAGGTGATGGATGCCGGCGGTCTGGTGTCCGACGAAATCATCATTGGTCTGGTCAAGGACCGGCTCGAGCAGCCCGACTGCCAGGCCGGCTACATGTTTGACGGTTTTCCGCGCACCTTGCCGCAGGCCGATGCGTTGAAAGATGCTGGTGTGAAGGTTGACGTGGTGTTGCAGATCGACGTGCCCGATGGCGAAATCATCGAGCGTATGAGCGGTCGCCGCGCGCACCTGCCGTCGGGCCGTACCTATCACGTGAAATACAACCCGCCCAAGGTCGAAGGCAAGGACGACGTGACCGGCGAAGATCTGGTTCAGCGCGATGACGACCGTGAAGAGACCGTGCGCAAGCGTCTTGACGTCTATCATTCGCAGACCAAGCCGTTGCTCAACTACTACAGCAGCTGGTCGGCCACGGGCGAAGCAGCGGCCCCGACGGTGAAAGTCATTTCCGGGCAGGGCTCGGTGGATGCAATCACAGCACGCGTGTTCGACGCGCTCGGCTGATTCACCCGCAGGACCCCAAGCGCGGCGGTGCCCGGTTTCGACCGGCCCGCCGCGTTTTTTGATCGAGGGAGATTCGCCTGATGGCGCCCAGAACCCTGTTGTATGCCCAGTCCGGCGGTGTGACCGCGGTTATCAACGCCACGGCGGCGGGGGTGATCACCGAGGCCCGCAAGCACCCCGCACAGATTGGCCGCGTGCTTGGCGCGCGCCAGGGGGTGCTCGGTGTGCTGGGAGAAGACCTGCTGGACACCGCGGGTCTGAGCGTCCCGGATCTGGCGGCGCTGGCTGGGCAGCCGGGCGGGGCGTTTGGCTCTTGCCGCTTTGATCTCGATGCGCCCAGCGAAAACCCCGCCCAGTTCGAACGCCTGTTTGAAGTGTTTTCCGCGCATGACGTGGGCTATTTTCTATACAACGGTGGCAACGGCTCGATGGATACGGTCCTCAAGCTGTCGGCCGCTGCGCGGGCCCGCAACTATCCGCTGACCTGCATTGGTGTGCCAAAGACCGTGGATAACGACCTGGTCGGCACCGATGTGTCACCGGGCTATGGTTCCGCCGCCAAGTATCTGGCGACTTCCATGCGCGAGGCAGGCATGGATCTGCGCGCCATGAGCGGTCGGCGCGGGCGCATTTTTGTGATGGAAGTGATGGGTCGCAACTGTGGCTGGCTCGCCGCCGCCACCGTCTTGGCCCGGCAGGCGCCGGACGACCCGCCACATGTGCTGCTGCTGCCTGAAGTGCCTTTTGACGCAGACGCATTTCTGGCGCGTGTCGAGGCCTGCGTGGAGCGCCTGGGCTATTGCGCGATCACCGCCGCCGAGGGGGTGCGCAACCGGGACGGAGTGCTCCTCGTCGAGCAAGATGAAGACGTCCGCGGCCACGTTCAACTCGGTGGCATCGGTCAGTGGCTGGCTCGGTTGGTGCATGACAAGCTCGGCTACAAGCACCATTGGGCGGTGCCCGACTACCTGCAACGCTCGGCGGGCCATCTGGTATCGGCGACCGACCGGGCGCAGGCCGAGGCGGTGGGGCAGGCCGCGGTGTGCTATGCGCTTGAGGGGCGCGACGCGGTGATGCCGGCGATTGTGCGGGAGGGTGATGCGCCGTATCGCTGGCACATTGAGCCAGCGCCACTGGAGCCGATCGCCAATGCCGAGCGACGGTTGCCGGCAGACTTTATTGCTGGAGCGGGTTTTGACCTCACCGGCAAAGCGCTGCGCTGGTTGCGCCCATTGATTGCGGGCGAGATCTACCCTGCGTTTTTTGAGGGCTTGCCGGACTACCGGCCGCCGACATTTGTTGCCGTGGGCAAAAAGCTTGGCCCCTACACCGGCTGACGCCATGCTGCGCGCCCGAAGGCTGCGCAGCATTGACGCGAGCGCGGATCAGGCGGGAACGGCGGGATTCAGGCTGTAACGAACGGTCAGCGCGGCCTGGCCCAGGATGTGACCCGCCAGTGCGTCACGGACTTGCTGGCCGGTAAAGCGCTCGCTCATCGGGCAGCGGGTCAGATCCGTCGCGAACAGTGTGAATACGTAGCGATGGACGATGCTGTCGTTCCACGGGGGGCAGGGACCGTCGTAGCCGTGGTAGTCGCCGCTCATGTTCGGGTCGCCTGCGAACCAACCGGTATAGTCATTGATGCCTTGCCGGGTGTCATGGGGTGCCGCCGGGCCGGGTTTGCCGCGTGCGGTGACGCCTGACGAAAAGGCGGCTTCGGCCAGCTCACCAAGGGCGGGGTCGATGTCAATGAGCACCCAGTGAAAGAAGTCGACACGCGGCAGGTCCGCGGGTACCGAGCGGCCTTCCTGATTGACGTCATCGCCCTGGCTTGGCACGTCCGGGTCGTGACAGATCAATACCAGTGAGCGGGTGCCGGCGGGCAGGTCGGACCAGGCGATGTGCGGGCTGCGGTTGTCGCTGAGCGCGACGTGCCCCTCGGCGGCGGGCACGCAAAAGGCGTAGGTGCCGTCGATCGGCTGGCCGTCTTTCAAACTGCGACTGGATATTTTCACGGGCATCTCCTGATGGCTTGTCGGGAAAGCGATGCCTGCATTCTAGGCTGACTTGGTGTTGATGCGCTCAGGCGGCCCGACGGGAAAAGTCGCGGGGCCGGAAGCCCAGCGCGAACAGCGTGGCGAAATAGGTCGCAATGCCCGCGAGTACGACCAGTGACAGGCGGATTGCGCGTGCCCAGCCGCCTTCGGCGGTCCAGCTCAGGTCGGCGCCTTTGGCAAACCACATCACCACGCCCAGCGCAATCAGCGCGATGAGCAGCTTGAGGGCAAACATCCGCCAGCCGGGACGGGGCAGGAAGACACCGCGCTGACGCAGTCCGCGATACAGCAGGCCGGCGTTCAGGCAGGCGGCAAGGCCGATCGACAAGGCCAGACCGGCGTGTTTGAGCGGACCGATGAAGGCCAGGTTCATCAATTGGGTTGCCGCCAGGGTAAAGAGTGCGATCTTGACCGGGGTGCGGATGTCTTGCCGTGCGTAGAAGCCAGGGGCAAGCACCTTGACCAGAATCATGCCGGTGAGCCCGACGCTGTACGCGATCAGGGCAGTGCGTGTATTAAGAACGTCGGTGACGCTGAAGGCGCCGTAATGGAACAGTGTGGCGACCAGCGGGACAGCGAGCACCGCGAGGGCAAGCGCTGCCGGCAGGGTGAGCATCAGGGTCAGGCGCAGCCCCCAGTCCAGCAGGTCGGAGAACTGGGTCGGGTCTTCATCGGCGTGGCATTTGGACAGGCTGGGCAACAAGATGGTGCCCAGCGCGACGCCGAGCAGGCCAGCGGGGAACTCCATCAGACGGTCGGCAAAATACAGCCAGGACACGCTGCCGCTGGTTAGAAAGGACGCGAAGATAGTGTTGATGAGCAGCGAAATCTGGCTGACCGACACGCCTAGGATCGCCGGTGCCATCAGGTACAGAATCCGGCGCACGCCGGGGTCTTTGGTGTCGAGCCGGAAGCGCGGCAGCATGCCGATGCGTGACAGCGGGCGCAGCTGAAGAATCAGTTGCAGCGCGCCGCCGAGAAACACCGCCCAGGCCAGCGCGAGTATGGGTGGGTCAAACAGTGGCGCTGCAAACAGCGCCATTGCGATGAAGCTGAGATTGAGCAGCACCGGGGTGAAGGCCGGGATCGCGAAGCGGCTCCAGGTGTTGAGGACGCCGCCCGACAGGGCGACCAGTGACATGAAGAAGATGTAGGGAAAGGTGATGCGGGTGAGCTCGACCGTCAGCGCGAATTTGTCGGCGTCTGTCGAGAAGCCGGGTGCAGAGACATAGATGATGAGCGGCGCGGCGAAGGCCCCGATGATGGAAATCAGCAGCACGATCAGGCCAAGGAGCGTGGCGACCTTGCTGACCAGTTGCTGCGCTTCGGTTTCACCCCGGCGGTTTTTGTATTCGGCCAGGATCGGGACGAAGGCTTGCGAAAATGCACCTTCGGCGAACATCCGGCGCAGCAGGTTGGGCAGCCGGAACGCGACAAAGAAGGCGTCGGTGGCAGCGCCCGCGCCAAACGCGCGCGCGATCACGAAGTCTCTGGCGAAGCCGAGAATGCGTGAAATCAGCGTCATGCTGCTGACGGTGGCGAGGGCGCGAAGCAGGTTCATTGAATGAGGCGTCCGGCAAACTGCGCATGATACTGTGTTGTATCTAAATCAGTGGAATGCGGTTTTGGCTTGCGCTGTAGCGGCTCGACGCGCTATCATCTCGCGCTTTCAGTATCTATCAACACGGACGAAGACTTATGGCCAATACGGCACAAGCCCGCAAGCGCGCTCGCCAAAACGACGCCGCGCGTGCTCACAACGCAAGCCTGCGCTCGCGTCTTCGCACTGCGATCAAGGCTGTGCGTAAGGCAGTCGATGCAGGCGATCAGGACGTTGCACGCACGCTGTTTCAGAGCTCGGTGAAAACCATCGACACCATCGCTGACAAGCGAATCATTCACAAGAACGCTGCTGCGCGCCACAAGAGCCGCCTGTCTGCAGCGATCAAAGGGATGGCCGCCTAAGCGCTGCGCGTAATGCAAAAAAGGCGACCTTCGGGTCGCCTTTTTGTTTTGTGCCGCCAGCTCGCCGGTAGCTTGTACTGCGTCACTAGACCGCGCTTTGCTCCGGGTCGATGGTTTCGATCTTGAGATTGTTGTCGTCGGCGAAATTGATCAGAAACTTGTACGCAAGTGGTTCGATGTCGTAGAGGCGGGCGTCGACCACGACGCTCTTGTCGCCGGTCAGCGTGCAGCCTGGACGCACGTAGGGGGAATACTTCATGCGGTTGTCGGAGCCAAACGCCGACATGATGCCGCACAGACGGTCGGCCCAGTCGCTGGGGCGGAATTTCTTGCCGTCCCGCGTGACGCCGATGATGACAAAGCTATCAATCTTTTTGGTCATGTTGTTCTGTCTTCGCGCGGCCGTGCTCGAGCCGCAGCCCCTCCCGAAAGCGCGACGGCTGAGGCTCTGTACGGCCTCTGGCGGACGTCCCGCGACAGGGCGGGATTCTAGCAGAAATTGTGGCGCTGCCGTCGGCTCCGAGTGCGTGACGGGGCGCGGGTTTGGCGGGCAATATGTACATCAAAGCCCGTTTCACTTACCATCGAACGCTTACAGTTCACGGCGGCGCGGCCGCCGTATGTGTTTTGAACGGATCAATTTCTGATTCCTGATTTTGGGGTTTTTGCATGTCGCATGTCATGAACACCTATGGCCGCCTGCCGGTCGCGTTTTCCCACGGTGAAGGGGCTTACCTTTTTGACACCGAAGGCAAGCGCTACCTGGATGCATTGGCCGGAATCGCGGTGTCCACGCTGGGCCACAATCACCCGGATCTGGTCAAGGCGCTGGCCGACCAGGCAGGGCGTGTCCTGCATACGTCCAATCTGTACCGGATTCCGGCCCAGGAAGTGCTGGCCGATCGTTTGGCCGAGCTGTCGCAGATGGACGAGGTGTTTTTTTCGAACTCGGGCTGCGAAGCCAATGAGGCGGCGATCAAGCTGGCGCGCTATTACGGTCACAAGCGCGGCGTGACCCAGCCGGCCATCGTGGTGATGGAGCAGGCATTTCACGGACGCACGCTGGCGACCTTGTCGGCAACCGGCAACCGCAAGGTCCAGGCAGGCTTCGAGCCGCTGGTGCCGGGCTTCATTCGTGTGCCCTTTGATAACATCGCGGCGGTCGAGCAGGTGGCCAAGGCCAATTCCGATGTAGTCGCTGTGATGCTGGAGCCGATTCAGGGTGAAGGCGGTATTCGTGTCGCTCATCCGGAGTATCTCCAGGCGCTGCGAGCGTTGTGCGATGCGCGGCAGTGGTTGCTCATCGTTGACGAGGTTCAGTGCGGCGTTGGCCGGACGGGCAAGTGGTTTGGGCATCAGTGGTCGGGCATCAAGCCGGATGTCATGACCCTGGCCAAGGGCCTCGGCTCGGGTGTGCCTGTTGGTGCGTGCCTGACGGCCGGGCGGGCAACCGGTGTGTTCGGTCCGGGCAATCACGGCTCGACCTTTGGCGGCAACCCCTTGGCGTGTACCGCCGGCCTGACAACAATTGATGTGATGTCGCGTGACGGCTTGCTCGACAATGCGGCCGCACGAGGCGTGCAGCTGCGCGAAGGCTTGACGGCTGCGCTCGCTGATGTTGCCGGGATCGTGGATATTCGTGGTGACGGTTTGATGGTCGGTGTTGAGCTGGATCGACCGTGCGCAGAGCTGGTGGGCCAGGCCTTGGAGGCTGGCTTGCTGATCAATGTGACGGCGGAGCGTGTGATTCGGCTCCTGCCGCCGCTGACTTTTACTGACGCAGATGTGACAGCGCTGATTGACGCGCTGGCGCCGTTGGTGCGTCGGTTTCTGTCGGCGTAACCCATTCCAAGAGCGTGTCATGAACGCCATAAAACATTATTTGCAGTTCAAGGATTTTACGCGCGACGAGTACGCGTACCTGTTCGAGCGTACGCGCTGGATCAAGGAAAAGTTCAAGCGCTACGAGCCGCATCACCCCTTGTTTGATCGCACCCTGGTGATGATCTTCGAGAAGGCCAGCACGCGGACTCGCCTGTCGTTCGAGGCGGGCATGCACCAGTTGGGTGGCTCGGCGATTTACCTCAATACGCGCGATTCGCAACTCGGTCGCGGTGAGCCGGTCGAAGATGCAGCGCAGGTGATTTCGCGCATGAGCGATGCGGTGATGATCCGTACCTTCGAGCAGTCGGTGATCGAGCGTTTCGCCGAGAACTCGCGCGTGCCGATCATCAACGGTTTGACCAACGAGTATCACCCCTGCCAGATCATGGCCGATATCTACACCTTCATCGAGCATCGTGGCGATATTCAGGGCAAGACCGTAGCCTGGATCGGTGACTCGAACAACATGTGCAATACCTGGCTGCAGGCTGCCGAACTGCTGGATTTCAATGTGCATGTGTCGACGCCGCCGGGGTATGAGATTGAACCTGAGCGCGCCGGTTTGTATGGCACGAATCATTTCGAGCAGTTTGCCGACCCGATGGACGCCTGCAAGGGCGCTGATCTGGTGACCACCGATGTGTGGACCTCCATGGGCTTCGAGGCGGAAAACGAAGAACGGATGAAAGCCTTTGCCGATTGGTGTGTCGATGAAGACATGATGCAGGTGGCGGCAGCCGACGCTGTGTTCATGCATTGCCTGCCGGCGCATCGCGGTGAAGAAGTCACCGCTGGCGTGATCGATGGACCGCAGTCGGTGGTGTGGGATGAGGCGGAAAATCGTTTGCATGCGCAAAAAGCACTGCTGGAATACCTCGTTGTTGGCCGTGTGGATAGTTGATCCATGCGGGTGAATTTGAATCTGGCCGCGTGATCCGCGGCATGTTTTATCGTCAGGGAAAGCTATGAGCGATGTGAACAAGGTAGTGCTGGCCTATTCGGGCGGCCTGGATACTTCAGTGATCCTGAAGTGGCTTCAAGATACGTATCAGTGTGAGGTGGTGACCTTTACCGCCGACCTGGGGCAGGGCGAGGAACTCGACCCGGCACGCCAGAAGGCGCTGAAGTTCGGCATCAAGCCGGAGAATATTTTCATCGACGATTTGCGCGAGGAGTTTGTTCGCGATTTCGTGTTTCCGATGTTCCGTGCCAACACTGTGTACGAGGGCGAGTATCTGCTGGGCACCTCGATTGCCCGCCCGCTGATCGCCAAGCGTCAGATTGAAATTGCCCGTCAGACCGGCGCTAATGCGGTCTCCCATGGCGCGACCGGCAAGGGCAATGACCAAGTGCGTTTCGAGCTCGGTTACTACGCCTTGATGCCGAACGTGAAAGTCATTGCTCCGTGGCGTGAGTGGGATCTGCTCTCGCGCGAGAAGCTGCTTAAATACGCCGAAGATGCGGGTATTGCCATCGACATGAAGCATCGCCAGGGCGGCGCGCCGTATTCAATGGACGCCAACCTGCTGCACATCTCTTACGAAGGTCGTCACCTCGAGAACCCCGCTGCCGAAGCCGAAGAGTCGATGTGGCGCTGGACCGTGTCGCCCGAGGCGGCGCCGGACGCGGCTGAATACCTGGATCTGGAATTCGAAAACGGCGATCTGGTATCGATCAACGGCAAACGCATGAAGGCGCATGAGCTGCTCGCGACGCTGAATCAGGTCGGCGGCAAGCACGGCGTGGGCCGGCTGGATCTCGTCGAAAACCGCTACGTCGGCATGAAGTCACGCGGTTGCTACGAAACTCCGGGCGGCACCATCATTCTCAAGGCGCACCGCGCGATTGAGTCGGTGACGCTGGATCGTGAAGTCGCCCACCTCAAGGACGACATCATGCCGCGCTACGCCAGCACGATCTACAACGGCTACTGGTGGGCGCCCGAGCGCCTGGCCATGCAGGCGCTGATCGACCAGACCCAAAAGACCGTCAATGGCTGGGTGCGTATCAAGCTCTATAAAGGCAATGTGATTGTCGTCAGCCGCGACTCGAAAACCGACTCGCTGTTCGACCCGACCATTGCGACCTTTGAAGATGATCAGGGCGCCTATGACCAGAAAGACGCGCATGGCTTCATCCGCCTTAACGCACTGCGCTTGCGCATTGCAGAGAATGCGCGCAACAAGCGCGGCTAAGGATGTAACGGCGTGGAAAGTGATGTCATCCTGTTCGGTCTGACCGTCGCGGAATTTGAAGAAATTTCGCTCAAGGTCTGCTTTAGCGGATTGATCCTTTACATGCTGTTTATCATCGGAAACCTTGCCAAGGAATCGAAGGCCGGCAAGTACGGCACCATCTGGATGTTCGCGGGTTTGGGGCTGGGCTTTATCGGCTTCATTGCCAAAGGGCTTATTGCCCGTTTGTTGGGTATCGAGTGACCCCGGGGAGGGGTTTCAGGGAGGAGTCATGACAGAAAAAGCGCTGATAGAAGGCGTGTCGGTTGCCAAGGAAGCCAATGTGTATTTTGGCGGAAAGTGCGTCAGTCACAACATCACCTTGCCCGACGGAACGCGGAAGTCGGTAGGGGTGGTTCTGCCGGCAACGCTGACCTTTACCACCGCATCGCCCGAAGTGATGGAGATCGTGGTTGGTGCGTGCAGTGTGCGCATGGGGGGCGACGCGGAGTGGCGCAGTTTCCAGGCCGGGCAAACTTTTAAAGTTGCTGGGTCCTCCAGCTTTGACATCCAGGTGGTCGGTTCTCCGATGCATTACGTTTGCCATTTTGGTTGACCTGGCACGAATGAGCCGAAGCGCGGCGGCTCAGGCCGCCGTTGCTTTTTTTGCTGCTCGCGCGGTTTGAAAAACAGTACAGACAGGAGTGCTTATGCCGTCTTTTGACATCACCTCAGAAGTGGATATGCCGTCGCTCAACAACGCTATCGACAGTACCAACAAGAAAATCACCAATCGTTACGACTTCAAAGGGACTGATGCGCGGGTCGAGCACAAGGACAAGATGCTCACGCTGCACGGCGACAATGATTTCCAGATCGATCAAATGAAGGCAATCTTGCTGCCTGAGCTGACAGCCAAGAAGATCGACGTGCGTTGCCTGGAAGAGGAGAAGCTGCAGAAGGTTGGCGGCAACAAGGTGAAGCAGGAAATTCGCGTTCGCGTCGGTGTCGAGCAGGATCTGGCCAAGAAGATCGTCAAGCTGATCAAGGACGGAAAGGTCAAGGTGCAGGCGGCGATTCAGGGCGAGTCGATCCGGGTCACCGGCAAGAAACGGGATGACCTGCAAGACTGTATTGCCCTGGTTCGCAAGGAAATTACCGACTATCCTTTGCAATACGAGAACTTCCGGGATTGAACGCATGGATGTTTCAGCGGTATCGGCAAACTCGCTGACCGATCTTCAAAGCCAGGCGGCGCTGCTGATGCAGCGCAAGGCGCAGGATATTGCGGCCAGCAATGCGGCGCAGTTGATTGAGGCTTTGCCGCAACCGGCGGCTGCGCCCGATCCGAACGCGATTGTGGGTGGAAAGATCGACATATTCGTCTAAATCGATCGACTGGGCTTTCAACGTGCGGCCGGGTACCTTCAGGGGAACCGGCCGCTTCGTTTTCTGAATGGCGGCCAAGCGTTATGATGAAGACTGATATGGTCGGGAGAGGACGATGTTGCAACAGGCCCGGTGGGTTTTGCTTTACGCCACGGCACTGCTGGCTGGCGCCGCACAGGCGACAGATATCGCCGTAGTGGGCCTGTTTCCCGGTAAGGCGGTGTTGGTCATCGATGGTGGCCGCCCAGCCACCCTGGCGGTTGGGCGTAGCACAAAAAACGGCGTGAAAGTGGTGTCGGTGCAGGGCGATCAGGTGGTCGTCGAGATCAATGGCGCACGCGAGACGCTCCGCCTTGGTCAGCGCGTGGTGAAATCGGCGGCATCGACTGAGGCGCCGACGGTCAACCTCACTGCAGATTCACGGGGGCACTTCCTCGCCACAGGCAGTATCAATGGTGCGCCCATGCGCTTTCTGGTGGATACCGGTGCGAGCATGGTGGCGCTCGGGCGAGCCGATGCCGAGCGCGCGCGTATCGATTATCTCAAACATGGTCGTCCAAGCGTTTCCCATACCGCCAATGGCATGGTGCGGACCTGGGTCGTCAAGCTTGCCGAAGTCAATCTGGCGGGAGTGACCCTGCATCAGGTGGATGCCGCGATTCATGATTCGGAACTGCCGGTCGCCTTGCTGGGCATGAGCGTGCTCAATCGCATGGAAATGCAGCGCTCGGGCGATACCTTGACGCTCCGAAAACGGTATTGATCGTGTCCCGGCCCGACGCACTTTCCGACCGCCTGCTGACCGCAGCCGTCTTGCGTGAGCGGTTTTCTCAGTCGTCGCCACCTGCGGTGATGCGCGACGATGCGGCGCCCGATCGTTTGCGACCCGCGGCCGTGCTGGTGCCACTTATCGATCGCGATGACGGGCTGACCGTTTTGCTCACGCGCCGGACGGACCACCTGCATCATCACCCCGGCCAGGTGAGCTTTCCGGGCGGGCGAGTCGAGGCCGGCGACAGGGATGCGGAAATGACGGCGCTGCGCGAAACGCATGAGGAAATCGGTTTGCATCCCGAGCGCGTCGAGCTGTTGGGCGCACTCTCCGAATACCACACCGGTACGGGGTTTTGCGTGACGCCGGTGGTGGGGTTGATCCAGCCGCCCTTTGATCTGACGCCCGACACGTTCGAGGTTGCCGAGATTTTCGAGGTGCCGCTGAGCTTTTTGATCGATCCGGTCAATCGTCGTCAGGAGCAGCTCCTGATCGACGGACGGGCACGGACCTACTACGCCATGCCGTGGCGTCATCACCATATCTGGGGGGCGACCGCGGGCATGCTGGTAATGCTCTCGCGTTTTCTCGGCGAGCCTGAGTAAGTCGGTCGAAAAAATGGGTGCCGAGGTGGCGTGCTCAGCGCTTTGAGCGGCGGGCAATTGTGGTATGTTCTTCAGCGATTCCCGTCTGTCCAGACACCGCATCGTTGGCCTGAATGAAACTCCTTGCAATCGTATTGGCCTTGTTGGTCGAACAAGTACGCCCCCTGTTGGTCGAGCGTTGGGTTCATGCGCCCCTGAACCGGCTGGCGGACGCCTGTGCGCGCCGGTTTTATGCCGGAAGAAGTGGCAGTGCGGTGTTTGTCTGGCTTGCTTTTGTTGGCGCGAGCAGCCTTGCAACGCTGGCGCTGTATTGGCTATTGTGGTCCGTGCAGCCGGTGCTGGCCTTCGGTTTCAATCTGCTCGTGCTGTATTTGACCTTGGGTTTTCGGCACGAAAGTCACTACTTCACCGACATTCATCTGGCGCTTGGCATGGGCGAGTTGTCGCGTGCCCGGCAGCTTTTGGGGCAGTGGCGGGGTGAGTCGTATTCGGACGCGACCGACACCGAAGTGGCGCGTCTTGCCATCGAAGAAGCGCTGCTTGCTGCGCACCGGAACGTGTTTGGGGTGATGTTCTGGTTTGTGGTGTTGCCGGGGCCCGTGGGCGCGGTGGCTTATCGCCTGTCGGATTTCCTGGTGCGGCGTTGGCGCAAGGCGAGCGGCGGCAGCGAGCCGAGCGCCCTTGATCGGTTTGCACGTCGGGCGTTCAGTGTGCTGGATTGGGTGCCGGCGCGCCTGACCGGCATCTCGTTTGCGATCGTCGGAAACTTCGAAGACGCAATCCTCTGTTGGCGCACCCAGGCGGCCCAATGGGCTGATCCGAGTTCGGGTATAGTATTGGCCAGCGGAGGCGGTGCGCTTGGTTTAAAACTGGGCTTGCCAATCCGTCAATCGGGCTCTTTGCTTGAGCGTCCGGAACTGGGCGCTGGTGACGATGTCCGCGTTGAATCCATGCAGGGTGCGATCGGATTACTATGGCGTGCCTTGCTCATGTGTTTGCTCATGCTGACCTTGGGTAGTCTGGTGGTATGGGTGGCACCTTGAGTTTTCCTGGAGGGAGTGTAGATGGCTAATCGTGAAGTAGTGGTTTTGAGTGCCGTGCGTTCGCCGATCGGCGCGTTCGGTGGCAGCCTGGCCGATTTCGAAGCATCCGAACTGGCCGGAATCGTCATGAAGGAGTCGGTCGCCCGTTCCGGTGTCGACCCTCAACTGATCAATTACGTGACCGTCGGTAACTGCATTCCGACCGACGCGCGTTACGCCTACGTTTCGCGTGTTGCGTCCATCCAGGCAGGTCTGCCGATGGAGTCGGTGGCCATGCAGGTCAGCCGTCTGTGCTCCTCGGGTTTGCAAGGCATCGTGACCACCGCTCAGAACATCCTTCTGGGCGATGCCGACTACGGTATTGGTGGTGGCGTTGAGGTGATGTCAAAGGGCGCCTACATGCTCCCCGCGCTGCGTTCCGGCGCCCGCATGGGTGACACCAAGGCTTTCGACAGCATGGTTGCCGTGCTGACCGATCCATTCGGTGTGGGTCACATGGGTATCACGGCTGAAAACCTCGCGGCCAAGCATGGCTTCAGCCGTGAAGAGCAGGATGCTTTCGCGGTCGAGTCGCAGCGTCGTGCAGCCGCGGCGCAAGAGGCAGGCTATTTCGAGTCCCAGATCGTCCCGATCGTCAAGCAAACGCGTAAGGGCGAAGTTGTGTTTGCAGCAGATGAGCACCTCAAGCCGGGCACCACCATGGAATCGCTGGCCAAGATGAAGCCGGCGTTCAAGAAAGACGGCACGGTGACGGCAGGTAACGCGTCGGGTATCAACGACGGCGCCGCCTTCTTTGTGCTCGCTGATAGCGAAGTAGCTGCCAAGGCCGGCCACAAGCCGATCGCGCGTCTGGTGTCGTACGCGATCGCTGGTGTGCCGAACGAGATCATGGGTGAGGGTCCGATCCCGGCAACTCGTCTGGCGCTCAAGAAGGGTGGTCTGACGCTGGATCAGATGGACGTGATCGAGTCGAACGAAGCCTTTGCCGCTCAGGCACTGACCGTCACCAAAGTGCTCGGTCTCGATCCGGCCAAGACCAATCCCAACGGTGGTGCCATTGCACTGGGCCACCCGGTCGGTTGTTCGGGCGCCTTCATTGCGACCAAAGCGGTTTATGAATTGCAGCGCACCGGCGGCCGCTATGCGCTGGTGACCATGTGTATCGGTGGCGGCCAGGGTATTGCCGCTATTTTCGAGCGCATGTAATCAGTTTCAGGCATCAAGAAAAACCCCGCTCCGGCGGGGTTTTTTACGCCTTGATCGCGCAGGGCTTCAACTACCAGCCTTGCGAAAGCCGTTTTGCGTGGTGAATCTCGTTGTGAAGCAGCCGGTAGTGCGAGAAACGACGCGCCGAGATGACCCCTTCTTCGACCGCGGTGAGCAGTGCGCAGCCCGGCTCGGCATCGTGTTTGCAATTGCGGAAGCGGCACTTGCCGAGAAAGGGGGCGAACTCACAGAAGCCAGCGAGCAGATCGTCCTCGGTCAGGTGAGCCAGACCGAATGCCTGCAAGCCGGGGCTGTCGATGAGCGCGCCGCCGCCGGGCAGGGCATAGAGCCGGGTGGTTGTGGTGGTGTGCTTGCCGGTATCCAGTGCTGCGGAAATTTCGCGTGTCGCGGCGTTGGCGTCGGGGATGAGTGCGTTGGTGAGCGTGGACTTGCCCATGCCGGACTGCCCGACCAGCACGCTGGTCTCGCCGCTCAGGACCACCGCCAGCGCGCTGACGTCCTGCATGGCTGACAGTTCGATCAGTGTGTAGCCGAGGGCGGTGAACATGGCCAGGCGGCGGCGTGCGTCGTCCAGGCCCGCAGTAACGTCGGCCTTGTTCAGGACGATTCGCGCCTTCAAATTCTGGTGCTCCGCCGCGCACAGGCAGCGGGAAATGAGTTCATCGCTGAAGCTGGGCTCGGTGGCGACGACGATCAGAATCTGACTGACGTTGGCGGCCAGGAGTTTTTGGCGAAAGGCATCGGAGCGGTGAAGCAGGCTCTGGCGCGCTTCGTTTTTCTGGATGACGCCATGGCCGGCGCTGGTGGTTTTGAACTCGACCTTGTCGCCGCAGGCGAAATCGATTCGCTTGCCCCGGGTGACGCATAGCCAGCGCTCGTTGTCTGCGTCGATGACTTCAAACTGACGGCCGAAGGAGGCGACGATGGTGCCCTGGTTCATCGGGTGTTTCTCAAAGCGTTTTTCCCTGAAGGTGGGCGATCCGGATGCTGGCGGGGGGGTGTGAGTCGTAAATGCGCGAATACAGCGGGTCGGGCGTCAGCGTGCTGGCGTTGTCGCGATAGAGTTTGACCAGCGCGCTGACCAGTGCCTCGCCACTCGATTGCTGGGTGGCGTAGCGGTCGGCTTCAAACTCGTGTTTGCGCGACCAGGCACTCATCAAGGGCGAGAAGGGAAAGCTGAAGACGGGCAGGGCGATCATGAATAGCGCCAGTGCCATGGCGGTGCTTTGCGCTGTCACGCCCAGGCCAGCAAAGAACCATGGGGTTGCCATCAGCACGGAGAGCAGCCACAGCAGGCCCAGCATCATGGCGGACATCAGCACCAGGCGTTTGGTGACATGGCGATGCTTGAAGTGCCCCAACTCGTGGGCCAGCACGGCTTCGACCTCAATGGGCTCAAGGGTGTTGAGCAAGGTGTCGAAGAACACGATCCGTTTGCTCTGGCCGAAGCCGGTGAAATAGGCGTTGCCGTGGGCGGAGCGACGCGAGCCGTCCATCACGAACAAGCCGTTGCTGCGAAAGCCGCAGCGGGCCAGCAGCGCGTCGATGCGACCGCGCATCCGCTCGTCTTCGAGGGGCGTGAAGCGGTTGAACAAGGGCGCGATAAAGGTCGGCCAGATGAGCAGCACCAGCAGGTTGAAGCCCAGCCAGAACAGCCATACGGCCCACCACCAGTGTGCGCCCATGGCATTCATCAACCACAGCACGGCGGCGACAACAGGCAGCCCGATCAGCGCGGCCAGGGCCGTGTTTTTGGCCGTGTCGGCCAGGAAAAGTCCCGGTGTCATCTTGTTGAAGCCGAAGCGTGCTTCGGTGACGAAGGTGCGATACAGCGTCAGGGGCAGGTCGATGAGCGCGCCAAGCACACCGATCGACGCGAGGAATGCCGTGCCATGGAGGAGCGATCCCTCGGCGAACACGCCGGCCCAGGTCGTGTGCAACCATTGCAGGCCACCGCCGAGCGTCAGAATAAGCACCCAGGCCGCGTTGATCAGCAGATCAACGCGGCCGAGCCCGAGGCGGGCAAGGGTGTAGTCGGCCGCCTTGTGATGTGCGCCAAGCGAGATTTGCTGGGCGAATTCACGCGGCACCTCGTTGCGGTGTTCGGCGACGTGTTTTTGGTGGCGATAGCCGAGCCAGAGTTTGAATGCGGCGGTGGCCACAAGGACGGCAAGAAACAGGCTGGAAAACAGGGTGTCGGTCATGCGCTGTCTGGAAATGGGAGAGGGCTGCGGGCGGGCCGAAAGGCGCACGAACTATGACACAATGCGCGATTATCAACGGCTTTTGGCAAAATTATGGCACAGGATTCTACCTACCTGATCTGGATCGACATGGAGATGACCGGACTCGAACCCGATACGGATCGCATTATCGAGGTGGCGATTGTGGTCACCAACAGCCAGCTCGAAACGGTGGCCGAGGCGCCGGTGCTGGCCGTCCATCAATCTGATGACGTACTGAACGGTATGGATGAATGGAACACCCGCACGCATGGTCAATCCGGTCTGACGGCGCGGGTGCGAGCCTCATCGCTGGACGAAGCGGCGGTCGAAGCGCAGATGCTGGCCTTTCTGGCCGAGCATGTGCCGGAGCGCGCGTCGCCGATGGCGGGCAATTCGATCTGCCAGGATCGCCGGTTTCTGGCACGGCATATGCCCAAGCTTGAGGCGTGGTTCCATTATCGGAACCTCGATGTATCAACGCTCAAGGAGCTGGCCAAGCGCTGGCACCCCGAGGTGCACAAAGGCGTGCAGAAGAAAGGCAAGCATGAGGCGCTTGCCGATATCTATGAATCCATTGAAGAACTGAAGCACTACCGGGCGAATTTCCTGCGCTTGCCGGAATGAGTTTGTCGGGCTGAGTCGGGGCCGCGCGAAGCGGTTCCCGCTCTACTCGCCTCGCGCGTACAGACTGAGGACTTCCTTGCGACTGCCGCCGCCGCGCTCGTAGCGCCATAGCGGCTTGCCCATGTCGCGTACTTCGGTGCCGGCAATGAGCAGCAGCGGGCAGGTTTTGTCTGCAATCGCGTGGGGACGGATGCCGGCGCGATAGTCCAGGCTGACCAGCTGGCTCTGCGACAGGCCGAGGCCGGAGAGGCAGCCCGCGGGTTGATCCTTGAGCGCTGCTCGCAAGGACATCACGGCCGGATCGTGGCTCTTGCTGTAGTCAAACCAGGGCTGCAGCAGAATCACCGCCAGACACCACAACATGGTCATGCCAAGCGCGGAGTTCTGGGCGCCGCGATACGGGCTGCGCTTCGCCGTGGACACCAGCCAGGTCCAGATGGCGCAAAGTGCAATGCCAAGCACCGCCGGCCATAGCAGGCTGTCGAGCGCAAAGGCGGGAGTCACTTTGGCAAAATGCCGACCGAGCCCGGGTGGCCACTGAAAGGCCATGGCACTCCAGGCGATCCAGAGCAAGAGCGCGAAGGCAGCAAAGGTCATGCCGCCAAACCAGTCAAACGCATTGGCTGCACCGCGGCGCAAGGTAGTCACCCCAGCGGAGGCGACCAGCGCAACCGGCAGCAGCAGGGGCAGGAAACTGGCGGGGCGTAACGTGCCGGTCAGGCTGGTGAGCAACAGCGCAAGCACGGCGCCGGTGCAGATGATCTGCCATGCGCGGCTGCCCAGATGCCGACGCTCGCGCCATAATGCCCAGCCGGCAATCGGCCACATTGGCCAGGTGAACCAGCCGAGCAGGCCGAAGAGCTCGGCCGTGTCGCTGAGTTTACCCGCATGCGGCATGGAGGAAGCCAGGCTGATGGCCCACCATTTGGCGAGCGCTTCGGGCGCAGACGCTGCCAGGGGCGCCAGCCACAGTCCGGCGATAGAGGTCGCGGCAACGGCGCCAATGAGGCGGGTAGCCATGGACGGCAGTAAAAGCAGCAGCGGTGCGGTCATCAACAAGGCATTCAAGCCGTGGGCCAGGCAAGCCAGGCCAACGCCCAGGCCGGCAATCAAAGCGCCTTTGCCGGCATGTTTCATGGAGACGGCCATGCCCCAGAAGGTGACCGCCTGGGCTGCCATGACGGCGAGCATGGGTTGGGTTTCGTGGGCGTGGACCACGAGTCCCAGGCTCGCAATCAGCATCAGCATTGCCGGGGCATGAGTGCGCTCGCCGTGCAGGCGGCGCGCGGCGTCGGCGCTCAGAAGCAAGGCGATTGCGGTGAGCAAGCCACTGGCCAGGCGGGCGGCGTCATGCAGGGGTAGTATCGCGCCGAGCACGGTGGCCAGTGATGCCGCAATCCAATAGTAGAGCGGACCGAAATCCAGAAAGGGTTCGCCGGCCAAGTGCGGAACGAGCCAGTGTCCGTCACGTACCATGCCGAGAATTGGCCCGAAAAATCGACCGTCGTCGCCGCGCCAGGGGGCGTGGCCGGTGAGGCCCGCCAACAGGTACACGGCCAGCAGAATCCCGATCAGGATCGCAGGCGGCGGCGGTGCCAGCGTTGGGGCGAAAGGGTCAGGGCGTGTCGTCATCCGAGGCGGTTGGTTGCGCCGTAGTGGCGTGCGAATTTTACGCCAGTGCGTGTCTCCTGGCGCGGCGGTCGGCCTGAATGACAAACAAAAAAGGCAGCCGGGGCTGCCTTTTTTGATAGTGCAAGTGCGCGCAGGGGCAAATTAACCCAGGCGCTGAACGTTGCCAAACTTCTTGTTGAAGCGCTCGACGCGGCCGGCGGTGTCGACGATCTTCTGCTTGCCGGTGTAGAACGGGTGGCACTCGGAACACACTTCGATCGTCATGGCTTCTTTGTCAGAGGTCGAGCGGGTCACGAAGGAGTTGCCGCAGCTGCAGTTGATGGTGATGTCTTTGTACTTCGGGTGGATGTCCGCTTTCATGGCGTTCGTCTCGTCTGGTTCGCGGGCGGCGATTGTGACCGCCCTAGGCTGTAAAGCCGAGCATTATCCTTGATCACTCTATGAAAATCAAGAAAGTGCGGCGTTTGCGGTGCGCTCGTCGGGTTAGAATCTGCTCTGCTCAGTCGAGCAGCTCAAGCACCTTCTCCGGCGGGCGGCCAATCACTGCGCGCGCTCCACGAATGGCGATGGGGCGCTCGATCAGTTTCGGGTGGGCCGCCAGCGCGTCCAGCCATGCGTCTGCGTTCAGGGTTTTGCCCTGATAGTCGGTCTTGAAGACATCTTCGCTACGGCGGATCAGGGCGTCGGGCGTGATACCCAGTTGCGTAACGATGCGCGCCAGGGTGTCGCGGCTGGGTGGTGTGTCGAGGTAGAGCACCACATTGACGTCGGCGCCAGCGTCCAGCAATAAATTAAGGGCGGTGCGGCTCTTGGAGCAGCGCGGATTGTGGAGCAGGGTAATTGAGTCGGACATGTCTAACGGTTTTCTGAGAGAGAGACCCATGAGTTTACTGCGTTGGAGCGCCTCGTGAAGCTTTTGCTGGCGCCGATGGAGGGTTTGGCTGACGAGGTGCTGCGCGATGTGCTCACCCGGTTGTCTTCGTATGACGAGGCGGTGAGCGAGTTTGTGCGCATCTCGGCGACGGTGCTGCCGCAACGCAGCTTCTTCCGCATCAGCCCCGAGTTGGCGCAGGGCGGACGGACAGCCGCGGGGACGCCCGTGCAGTTGCAGTTGATGGGCTCTGATCCTGATTTGATGGCGTGCAATGCGGCGCGCGCGGCGCAGTGGTCGCCCGCCGGTATTGATTTGAATTTTGGTTGTCCGGCGCCGTTGGTGAATCGTCATCGTGGCGGCGCGGTGTTGCTTGATGAACCTGAAACCGTGCATGCCGTGGCGGCGGCCGTGCGGGCGGTGATGCCCGTCGGTGGCCCGAAGCTGACGGCAAAGATGCGGCTTGGTGTGCGCGATACCGGCCTGACCCTGGCATGTGCGGAGGCATTGGCCGAGGCGGGTGTCGAACGGATTGTGGTCCACGCCAGAACCAAGCTCGAAGGCTATCGCCCACCGGCGCATTGGGTATGGGTCGGGCGGATTGCCGACCATGTCAGGGTGCCGGTGGTGGCCAATGGTGAGGTGTGGTCGGTCGCGGATTGGCAGCGTTGCCGGCAGGAAAGCGGCGTGGCGGACGTGATGCTGGGCCGAGGGGCGGTAGCCGACCCCTTTCTGGCCCGCGACATTCGTGCCGGCCTGATTCGCGAGGCGGCGGACCCGCGGGATGCCGATTGGGCCGAGCTCCTGCCGGCGATCGCCTTCTTCTGGGCGCGTGTGCGTCGCAAGTTGGCAGCGCGTCATGCGCCAGGTCGGCTCAAGCAGTGGCTGGTTTTCTTGAGCCGGCGTTTTGGCCAGGCGGATGCACTTTGCCAAGCTTTGCGCCCCTTGAATGATATTCATGCGATCAATGCGGTGCTGGCGGCAGCCGGTGCGGATTACCTTGCTCACGCTGCATAGGTCAACACCATGAGCTACGCCAACTCCCGAATTCCGACCAGCGCCCAGGACGCGGTGCACGGTGACCTGATTCGTCAGGTCGAGCGTCACCGCGAGCGGCCTTTTGCCAAGCCGTTTGCGCAGTACAACCGCGCAGCCTTTGATCTGGCCTTGTCGGGCTGGGACCAGAGCGCACCCTTGATTCTCGATGCAGGCTGCGGGGTGGCGCACAGCACCATCGCGCTGGCCCGAGCACACCCGGATCATTGGGTGATCGGAGTCGATCAGTCAGCGGACCGGCTGGCCCGGCGCAAGCCCTACCCGGACGCGCTGATGCCGAAAAACATGGTGCTGGCACGTGCTGATTTGCTGGATTTCTGGCGTCTGCTGGAGCAGACCGGTTTGCGTTTGGCCAAGCATTACGTGTTGTACCCCAACCCGTGGCCGAAGATCGGTCACCTTGGACGTCGCTGGCATGCGCATTCGGTGTTCCCGACGCTTCCGCGTCTAGGGGGCGTGCTTGAATGTCGCACCAACTGGCAGGTCTATATCCAGGAATACGTGATCGCGCTGGGGCTGTTGATTGGCCGGCCGGTGGCATGGGAAACCTTTGAAGCCAAGACGCCGCTGACCCCGTTCGAACGCAAGTATCGTGACTCGGGACAGCCGCTGTATCGCGCTGTGGTCGATCTGGACGCGCCGCGCTGAGTTGTTCTTGCGGTGCCTGTCGTCTTGCGGCATGCTGGCGGGCGCCGGTGATCACCGGCGATATCCTAGGAGAGGCGCATGAACACCACGCAACAGGACGCTGTTTACCTGAGCGAATCGGAAATGGACGCCTTTGAGGCGCTGCTCGCGTCGGACACGGTCCCTGATGACTGCATGAGCCTTGAAATGCTCGATGGCTATCTCGCTGGCGTGATCGTTGCGCCTAAGCCCTTGAAGCCGGTCGAGTGGCTGCCGTCCGTGTGGTCGGAGTCGGATGTCGACATGCGTGGCGCCGGCGTGCAGAAAGTCCTCTCCCTGGTCTTGCGCTATCACGACGAACTGGTCGAAACCCTGGGCGACCCAGAAGGTTGGGCGCCGTTCTTCTATGGCAGCGACGAGGATCCCGACGGCACGCGCCTGGGGGATGAATGGATGACCGGCTTTGAGCTCGGTTTGAGCCTCTGGGCCGATGACTGGGCGGATGGTCTCGATGGTCATGATGCAGCGACGTTCGAGGGCTTGATCGAGCGTGCCATGGCGCCGTGGGCCGACGACGCAGTCGAAGCCGCCGATGACGACACCCGAATTGAATGGCTGACCGCGACAGCCGCTGCCGTGCGTGCCATGCGCCATTTGCGCGACGCCTGCGGCTTGCCGCCGGTGCCGCATGCCACGACCACGGCAGGGGCGCCGTCGCCCAAGTCGCTGGACGCCTGAGCGCTTCTTGCATCGGTTTACCCGGTCCAAGGTGGCCGGAGTGTCCGCCCGTTGCGCGTTGTTGCGGGTTTTCCCTGATCGGGAAAATCCCGATCAGGGGCGGCCATTCCGACGCTCTACACTTAAACGCGACCGTCATGTCCACAAGTGACGGCATGACGGAGACAATTCATGATCACACCGCTTCTCCCGCGACGTCGAGGCCGTTTGCTGCCGGCTCTGTGTCTCGCCTTCGGCCTCGCCGCCAGCTCGGCCTACGCCGAAGACACCATCAAGATTGGCTTGTCTGGCCCGTTCAGCGGCGGTAGCGCGCCCATGGGCAACAGTATGCGTTTGGGTATCCGCATGGCGGCCGACGAAATCAACACCTATGTTGGTGGGGTGCTGGGGCGCAAGATCGAACTGATCGAACGCGACGATACGGCTAACCCGGCCAAGGGGCTGGAGATCGCGGAGGAACTCGTTGGCAAGGTGAAGGTGGTGGCAGCGGTCGGCATCGTCAATACGGGCGTCGCGCTCAAGTCCATCGATGTCTATCAGAAGGCCAAGGTGCCGGTGGTGGTGGCGGTGTCGACCGGTAGCGAAGTCACCCAGCGGTTTGCACCGCCGAATGCATCAGCCAACTTCGTGTTTCGCATGTCGCCGCGCACCGGTGTGTCGAACGCCTTCTTGGCGCGGCATCTGGTCGAGGCGCGCGGCTTTCGCCAGATCGGCATCCTCGCCGACGATACGGGTTATGGCGAGGCCGAAATGGGCGATCTGGTCAAGGCACTGGCCACGCATGGCGTGACCCCGGTGCGGGTCGAGCGCTTCGGCATCGGCGACCGTGATATGCGCGCCCAGCTGGATGCGGTGCGCGCCGCTGGCGCACAGGCGCTGGTGATGTATGGCATTGGCCCCGAGCTGGCAGCGATCGCCAAGGCCAAGGTCGAGATGGGATGGACGGTGCCCACGTTTGCCAGCTGGACGGTGTCCATGCGCAATTTTCTGGATCAGGCTGGACCGGCGGGCGATGGCGTGATGACGGTGCAGTCCTTCATTCCGGGGAGTGAAAATTCGCGCCATCGCCAGTTCGTCAGCGAGTTCGCGACGCGTTTCGGCAAGGATGCCATGGAGTCGGCGATGGCGGCGGCGCAAGGCTATGACGCCATGCGGGTGTTGTTCAATGCGATGTCCCTGGCTGGCAGTGATGATGGCGATCGGATCCGTCTGGCCCTGGAGCAGTTGAACCGGGGTGTGGAGGGGGTGGTCACGACCTATATACGTCCCTTCACGGCGGAGGATCACGACGCGATTACCGAGAACATGCTGGTGCTCGGCGTAGTGCGCCAGGGGCGGATTGACTACGCCTTCAAGGAAGACGCCAAGCGCAGTTTCGCCGTGCGCCGGAAAGAACCGTAAGTTGGCCAGGAACCCATTGTTTTCCGGGCGAAAATCGATATAATCCGCGCGCCGGAATCGATGGATCGCAGTCACAATTAGCCCCCCGTGGTGTCCCGTCCGGGACGCCACAGTCCAGCAGGCGCGAGGCGTCGTCGATTTGGCGGTGTGCACCCGTGGTGCATGCCGGCATTTCCATTGCGTGTGTTGGACATGACTGAACCGAACCCGTGTCTTGAGTGCGGCATCTGCTGCACCCATTTCCGCATCTCGTTCTATTGGGCGGAGGCGGATGATGCCCCCGGCGGCTTCGTGCCGGCCCACATGACCGAGAAGCTCAACCATCACATGCGTTGCATGAAAGGCAGCAATCAGATGCCGCGCCGCTGCAGCGCGCTCGAAGGGGTGATCGGTGAGGCGGTGTCGTGCAGCATTTACGAAAATCGCCCGACGCCGTGTCGTGAATTCCCGGTGTTTTTTGCCGACGGAACACCCAACCCGAAATGCGATGAGTTGCGCGCCTTGATCGGCCTGCCGGCGATTGAGCCGTGGATTTTGCCGACGGCGGCCTGATCACAGCGGTTCGGCAACGGCCTTGAGAATCTCGAGTGGGCCGATCTGTGCCAGCGGGCCGAGTTGATCACGGGATTTGACGAACAAGGAGCCGGCGAAGCCGAGGGCGTTGATCGATATCTGCTCCCAACGCTCAACTGAGCGAGGGATCACACACATCCATTCGCGGGTCATCAAGAGGTTGTATGGCGGCAGGTCCGGCGTGTTCGGTGCAATGCCAAGTTGCACGAGCAGTGCGCGATAGCATTGCCCCAGAGAGGCTCCGATCGCCTCGGACGACCAAAGCGCGGCGGGGAGCGATGCATAGGCGTGGCGAAATCCGAAGAGCGTGGTGGTGTCGACCGGCTGCTCGGACAGGCGCTGAGCCAGCGGCGGCAGGTCGGGAATCCACTGCAGGTGTTTGTGGTCCTGGCTGGCTCCCGCGCGCGCGCCGGCATTGTAGAAACCCAGCCCGCCGTGCACTGCGAGTATCGAGCCCAGTGCGGCCAAGTCGTCGTCGGTGATCGGGCGGGTTTGCGCTTCGAAGTCGCGCGTCACAATCAGCAGGTGGCGCGCCATCACCGGATACTTGTTGAGTAGCACCCGATGGTTCTGGCCGATGGCGCCGAGCGTCAGCGTGGGTTCGGGCGGCAGAAAGGGGTTGTGGGTCGCCGAGCGGGTGGGTTTGTGGCGATGCACCTGGCCGTCGCGCCGGCAGATCCATTTGACGACGAACGGGACGCCGTGGTCGCTCAGTTGCACCTGGTCGGTCTCGATCGGTTGCAGCGCGCCACACGCGTAGGCCGTGCCGAGACGACGGTCGATGGCATCAAGACTCAGGTCGAGTGGGACGGGCGGGGCAGTCATGGCCGGGTCATCATAGCGATTTGTGTCGAGGCGGCAAACCGGCCGTGATCATCTTCAGGCAATATGCAGGTCTTCGAAGCAATTTATGCGACGAGCGTGAGCACATGCGAATCCTGATAGTCGACGATGATTTTGTGAATCGTAAGTTGCCTGCGGTGGTTCTTGGGCGCATCGGTCATGAGGTCGTCGAGGCCGCCACGGGCGCCGAGGCATTGGCGTGTGTGGCGAGCGGCGTGTTCGATGTGGTGCTGCTGGACCTGACCATGCCGGATATGAGCGGCTACGAGGTGTGTCGCCAATTGCGGATCGGTGACGACAGCGGTCGACTGCGAGTCGTGGCTTACACCGCCTACGGTGTGGACGGATTGCGTGATCAGGTACTGGCATCGGGTTTTGATGCCCTGTTGCTCAAACCGGTGTCGCCTGCCGAGATTCTCGAGGCGTTGCTGCCCCGCTCAGCGGGTACCGGCGGCACGCCGCCGACGCTCGGCTAACCATTCCCACACCCAGCCACCGGGCCGGTCTGCACCAGTCAGCACGTAGTCCAGCGTCTGGCTGTTGGACACCGTTAGTGCAAAATCGCGCCGTGCTGCCGCCAGACCGGCAAACAACAGGCGATCACCCGGCCGGATGATTTCGTCAGCCGACGGCCGGATGATGTGGTCGTCGTCGTCGCGCCGCAGGTACAACACGGCGGCATCGAGGGCAGTGGCGCGATCGTGGGGGTTTCGCATCAATTCGCCCAGGCGCACGCTGCCGCCCTTGCGCATGAGATGCCGATACAGCGCCGGGGCGCGCCGAAGGTTGAGACGAACGCTCCAGACGGCGGGCACCGTCCAGCCGAAGCGGCCGGTGAGTTGCTCGACCAGCTCGGCGGACCAGGCGTCGTCCTGGGTGGCAATTTCGTCGAGGAAGGGTTGGAGCAGGGGGGTGGTCAGCACCGCCAGGCACTCATGGCCGATGATCTCGCTGGGCACCACCGTGACATCTGATTCGAAGGCGTCGAACAGCGCGTGGTTGGCATAGGCGTTCATGCGCAGAATCACGAACAGGTTCGGGTTCAGTTCGCGGGCCGTGACGGCAATCGACAGGTTGTCGAAGTCGTTGCCGGTGCTGGCGACGATGCCGGCGACCTGACGGATATTGGCACGCTCCAGGGTGGCCGCGCCGGTGCCATCGCCTTTGACGACCCGGTGGCCATGACCGTCGGGCGCGTCACGATCGATGATGGTGACCGGAACCTCTTCGCGGTCGAAGGCCTCGACGATCACCCGGCCGAACCCCCCGTAACCGCACAACACCCACTTGCCTCGCGGTGGATCGCGGTGACGTTCGATGGTGGTGCCGGGCAGGCCGGTGAGCCAGGTCAGCAGGTGATACGTGTTGGGCGCATGCAGCGCCAGGGCTAGGTATTCGGCGAATTTTGCGTAAGGGTTGATGATGTGGCGAGTGCCGAAGGAGGCCATGTTGGCAGCTATTTCGCTCGATCCGGCGCGGCACAGCACGGGCAATGTCGGCGCCAGCAGCCGGGCCGAAATGGCCACGGCCAGATTGGTGTTGTCATCGTCGGTCAGCGCCAGCACGCCGCGACAGTGGCGACTCGTGAGCCCGGCAAAGCGCAGCGTTTCGGGAAGGCCGGCATCGGCCGCGAGGCAGGGCATGTCGGTGACATAGCCGTGCAGCTCTTGCTCGCCTGCCTTGGTCGGGTTGCGTTCGACGACGACTGCGCGCTCACCGAGGCGGTCCAGCGCCTTGCACACCAGGCGCCCGGTCTCGCCGTAGCCGCATACCAGATAGAAGGGCTCATGGATGCGCTTCACCTGGCGGGCGAAGCGTTCGGTTGCGATGGCGCTTTGGAAGGTGTGGTCCTGCAACAGCGCGAAAACCGAGCCGATGGTGTACGCCCAGCCGACCACCGCCATGTAGATGCAGATCGTCACCCACAGCCGTTGTTGCTCGGAGAACACTTCGGGGACTTCGCCGAAACCGATCGTGGTGGCGGTGTAGCTGATGAAATAGAAGGCGTGGAAGAAGCTCATCTGTGCGCCATCCGTCCCAGGCACCAGGGTGAGTCCGAGTACCGAGATCGAAAAGATGACGATGAGCGTGAGCAGCGGCGCCCGAAGGCGCCGCATGGCGAGAAACAGTGTGCTGTGGTGGGTAGCCGGCGTCATCGACGCTGCATGATGGTTTCGGCGATCAGGATGATGACCGATACCACGTTGGCAAACAGCGCGCCGCCCGACAGCGACACGACCTTGGACGTCATGTCGGGCGTCATGCCGGTGCCGAGCACGTGCGCGCCGTATCCCCAGACCATGGCCGCGGCGATCAGTTGCAGGTCGGCCACCAGCGAGGTGGATAGATGCACCGCGCCGATCTGGGTGCGATCACCGAACTTGAGCACGGTGGCGATCAGGTTCACCACGATGGCGGCAAACAGCTCGTAGATGTCGTGATGTTCGGGGTTGCTCAAGTCGCCGACGAAGAAGCCGAAGTTGAGCGTGGCGGCGAGGACGATGAAGAAGCCGAAGATGACCTTCTCGAGATTCATGCGCGGACGCTCCGGATGGCGGCAAAGCCTGATTATAGGCACCGCTTGGACGGGCTGTCAGTCGTCCTGAATATCGCCGTCCACATAGAACCACCGATCCTGCTCACGGCGAAACCGGCTCAGCTCATGAATCTGCCCGGCGCGACCGCCGCTGCGATAGCGGGCGATGAACTCGACAGTACCGGTGTCACCATCCGCTGCTGGTGCCGAGCGAATGGTGAGCCCCAGCCAGCGCATGGGCGGTGTATCGTCGAGCGAGAGGTGGTCGGGCTGGGTGTCGGGGTGCCAGCTGGCCAGCAGATAAGCGGCGTCTTCGCGCGCGAAGGCCGTGTAGCGGCTGCGCATCAGTGTTTCGGGCGTGTCGGCGGGCCGTTCGCCAGCGAGGATCGGGCCGCAACAGGCGTCGAAGGTGGCGGGGCGGCCGCAGGGACAGGGGGTGGGCTTTTTCTTCATGGCGCGGGCCGGGCGAACCCGGCCGGGATCTAAAGCGTCTCAGTCTGCCAGAATCTCCCGCAGCACATAGGGCAGGATGCCGCCATGCTGGTAGTAGGCCACTTCCACCTCGGTGTCGATTCTCGATAGCAGTGACACCTCGTCCGTGCCGCCCGTGGCGCGATGAATGCGCAGCGTGAAGTGCTGGCGGGGGGTGAGTGCGTCGGTGACGCCGAGGATGTCGAAGCGATCGTCCGGGCCGATCTTGAGTGATTGCCAGCTCGCGCCATCGACGAATTGCAGCGGCAGCACGCCCATGCCGACCAGGTTGGAGCGATGGATACGCTCGAAGCTTTGCGCCACGACGGCGCGCACGCCCAGCAGTTGCGTGCCTTTGGCGGCCCAGTCGCGCGAGGAGCCGGTGCCGTATTCTTCGCCGGCGAAGATCACCGTCGGCGTGCCGGCCTTCATGTGGCGCTCAGCGGCATCGAAGATTGTGGTCTGCTTGCCGTCGAAGAGCGTGAAGCCGCCCTCGGTGCGCGAGCCGTCTGCGTCGGCCGGCAACATCAGGTTCTTGATGCGCACGTTGGCGAAGGTGCCGCGCATCATCACGTCATGATTGCCGCGACGCGAGCCATAGGAGTTGAAGTCGCTGCGCTCGACGCCCTGCGCGCGCAGCCATTGCCCGGCCGGTGTCTTCTCGCCGAAGGCGCCCGCGGGCGAGATGTGGTCGGTGGTGACCGAGTCGCCGAGCAGCATCAGGGCGCGGGCGCCGGTGATGTCGGTGAGTGGCGGGGGCGTCATGTCGAAGCCGTCGAAGAAGGGCGGCTGGGCGATGTAGGTGGATTCGGGCCAGGTGTAGACATCGCCGGTCGGGGCGGGGATGTCGGTCCAAAGATCCACCTCGCCCGAGAAGTCGGCATAGCGCTTGCGGAAGGTGGCCGGGTCGAGCGCAAACGGCAGCACGGCGTTGATCTCATCCGACGTCGGCCAGATGTCCTTGAGGAACACAGCGTGGCCATCCTCCGTCGTGCCCAGTGGCTCGGTGGTGAGGTCGATGTTGGCGCGCCCGGCCAGCGCGTAGGCGACCACCAGCGGCGGCGAGGCGAGGTAGTTGGCGCGGATGTTGGGGTGGATGCGCGCTTCGAAGTTGCGGTTGCCTGAGAGCACGGCGGCGGCGATCAGGTCATGCTCGGCGATCACAGCGTTCAGTTCGGGCGCCAGGTCGCCCGAGTTGCCGATGCAGGTGGTGCAGCCGTAGCCGGCCAGCGCAAAGCCGAGCGTGGCGAGCGGTTCGATCAGGCCGGCGCGGGTGAGGTAGTCGGTCACCACACGCGAGCCCGGTGCCAGCGAAGTCTTGATGTGCGGCTTGACGCGCAGGCCGAGGGCGACTGCCTTTTGTGCCAGCAGGCCGGCGGCGATCATCACTGCCGGGTTCGAGGTGTTGGTGCAGGAGGTAATCGCGGCGATGAGGATGTCGCCATGGCCCAGATCGACGCCGGGCAGGGCGGTCGGGTAGCGTGTGGCCAGTGCGCCTGCATCCCGATTGAAGCCGTTGTCGGCGGTAGGGGCTGAGAACAGCGCCTCGAAGCGTTTGCGCATGGCGGGCATGGCAATGCGGTCTTGCGGGCGCTTGGGGCCGGCCAGCGATGGGACGATGCTGGCCAGGTCGAGCTGCACCGCGCGGGTGTAGTCGATCTCGCCATGACCGGGGATGCCAAACATGCCTTGCGCGCGAAAGTAAGCTTCGAACAACTCGCAATCCTTGTCGCTGCGGCCGGTCTTGCGCATGTAGTCGACGGTCTTTTCATCGACCGGAAAGAAGCCCATCGTCGCACCATATTCGGGGGCCATGTTGGCAATCGTGGCCCGGTCGGTGACCGACAGGCTGGCGGTGCCCTCGCCGAAGAATTCGACGAACTTGCCGACCACTTTTTCGCGCCGCAGCATCTCGGTGACGGTCAGCACCAGGTCGGTGGCGGTGGTGCCTTCTGGCAGCGCGCCGGTCAGCTCGACGCCGATCACGTCCGGGGTGAGGATGTACACCGGCTGGCCAAGCATGGCCGCCTCGGCCTCGATACCGCCCACGCCCCAGCCGACCACGCCGACGCCGTTGATCATCGTCGTGTGTGAGTCGGTACCGACCAGGGTGTCGGGGTAATACAGGTCGTCACCGCTGGAGCGCACGCCGTGGAATAGATGCTCCAGATTGACCTGGTGCACGATGCCGATGCCCGGCGGCACCACCTTGAAGGTGTCGAAAGCCTGCATGCCCCACTTCATGAACTGGTAGCGCTCACGGTTGCGCTCGAACTCCTTGTCCATGTTCTGGCGCAGGGCGTTTGGGGTGCCGTAGAAATCGACCTGCACAGAGTGGTCGACCACCAGATCGACCGGCACCATGGGTTCGATCAGTTTGGGCGCCTTGCCCATGGCCTCGGCGACATTGCGCATCGCGGCCAGATCGACCAGTAGCGGTACGCCGGTAAAATCTTGCAGCACCACGCGCGCGACCACGAACGGGATTTCTTCGGTGCGCTCCGCCGTGGCCTGCCACTTGACAAGTTGTTGCACATGTTCGGGTGTGATTCGCTTCCCGTCACAGTGGCGCAGTACCGCTTCGAGCACGATGCGGATCGAGACGGGGAGTCGATCGACCGGGCCGAGCGCGCGAATGTCGTGAAAGTGGGCTGTCTGGCCAGACGGGGTGGTAAAGCGCGATAGCGTGTTGGGTAGCGGCGTGGCCATGATGGACTCCGATCGGTTGGCGGATGCAGCATTCAATCCAGTCTGACCCGGGATTCGTTCCCGTGTTCCCGCAGGCGTTACGCCAGCGCGGCAAGCGCGCTACAATTGCTGCAGGTGCGTAAGCGTGCCGTAAGTCGCTTCGTCCAAACTGAGTCTTATAAAAGATATATAATTCGATCGTTTGCCCCAAGTGTGCTGTTTTGGGGCGCCCTGCCACTGTGTTACAGGAAGGATATCGCCGTGCTAGAAGCCTACCGTCAGCATGCCGCCGAGCGCGAAGCGCTTGGCATTCCCGCTCTGCCGCTGGACAAGCAGCAGACCGAAGAACTGGTTCAACTGCTTCAGAACCCGCCCGCCGGCGAAGAAGCGTTCCTGGTTGAGCTCCTGACCCATCGCGTTCCCGCCGGTGTGGATGACGCCGCCAAGGTCAAAGCCGAGTTCCTGGCCAAGGTCTCCAAGGGTGACATTGCCTGTGCGCTGGTTTCGCGCGCCAAGGCCGTCGAACTGCTGGGCACCATGCTCGGCGGCTTCAACATCAAGCCGATGATCGACCTGATCGACGACGCAGAAGTCGGCGGTATCGCCGCCGAGGGCCTGAAAAAGACCCTGCTGATGTTCGATTACTTTCATGACGTCAAAGATCTGGCCGATAAAGGCAGCGCCAACGCGAAGGCCGTGATGCAATCCTGGGCCGATGCTGAGTGGTTCACCAGCCGTCCGGAAGTACCGGCTTCGATGAAGATCACGGTCCTGAAAGTGACCGGCGAAACCAACACCGACGATTTGTCGCCCGCGCCAGACGCCTGGTCCCGCCCCGACATCCCGCTGCACGCGCTGGCCATGCTGAAGAACCCGCGTGACGGCATCACCCCGGAAGAGCCGGGTGTGCGTGGTCCGGTCAAGTTCATCGAAGACCTGCGTGCCCGTGGCAACCTGGTGGCCTATGTCGGTGACGTGGTCGGTACGGGTTCGTCCCGCAAGTCCGCCACCAACTCGGTGCTGTGGTTCACCGGCGAAGACATCCCCTTCGTGCCGAACAAGCGTTTTGGTGGTGTGTGCCTGGGCTCCAAGATTGCCCCGATCTTCTTCAACACCATGGAAGACGCTGGCGCGCTGCCGATCGAAATCGATTGCGGCGAAATGAATATGGGTGACGAAGTCGAGCTCAAAGTCGACCACGCCACCGCCAAGGTCACCGCTTTCAAGAACGGCACACAGATCGCCGAGTCGCAGCTCAAGACCCCGGTCATCCTCGACGAAGTGCGCGCCGGTGGCCGCATTCCGCTGATCATCGGTCGAGGCCTCACCACCAAGGCACGCGAAGCGCTGGGCCTGCCGGCCTCGAAGCTGTTCCGTCTGCCGCAAGATCCTGCCGATTCCGGCAAGGGCTTCTCGCTGGGTCAGAAGATGGTCGGTCGCGCCTGCGGCCTGCCGGAAGGCCAGGGCGTGCGCCCGGGCACCTACTGCGAGCCGAAGATGACCACCGTGGGTTCGCAAGACACCACCGGCCCGATGACTCGCGACGAACTCAAAGACCTCGCCTGCCTCGGCTTCTCGGCTGACCTGGTGATGCAGTCCTTCTGCCACACCTCGGCCTACCCGAAGCTGGTTGACGTCAAGACCCACCGCGAGCTGCCGAGTTTCATCTCCACCCGTGGCGGCGTCTCGCTGCGTCCGGGTGACGGCGTGATCCACTCCTGGCTCAACCGCCTGCTGCTGCCCGACACCGTCGGCACCGGTGGCGACAGCCACACCCGTTTCCCGATCGGGATTTCCTTCCCGGCCGGTTCCGGCCTGGTGGCCTTCGCGGCTGCCACCGGCGTGATGCCGCTGGACATGCCCGAGTCGGTGCTGGTGCGCTTCAAGGGCGAGCTGCAGCCGGGCGTCACCCTGCGTGACCTGGTCAGCGCGATCCCGCTGTACGCCATCCGCCAGGGTCTGCTGACGGTCGAGAAGAAGGGCAAGAAGAACATCTTCTCCGGCCGCATCCTCGAAATCGAAGGTCTGCCGAACCTCAAGGTTGAGCAGGCATTCGAGCTGACCGACGCCTCCGCCGAGCGCTCCGCTGCCGGTTGCACGGTGCATCTCGACAAGGCGCCGATCGTCGAGTACATGAACTCGAACATCACGCTCATGAAGTGGATGATCGCCAACGGCTATGAAGATGCCCGTACGCTCAAGCGCCGCATCGCCTCGATGGAAGACTGGATTGCCAACGGCGAACTGCTGTCGGGCGACGCTGACGCCGAGTACGCCGCCGTCATCGACATCGATCTGGCCGACATCACCGAGCCGATCGTGGCCTGCCCGAACGACCCGGACGACGTCAAGCTGCTGTCGGAAGTGTCCGGCACCAAGATCGACGAAGTCTTCATCGGCTCGTGCATGACCAACATTGGTCACTTCCGCGCTGCGGCCAAAGTGCTCGAAGGCAAGTCGGACATCCCGACCCGCCTGTGGGTGGCCCCGCCGACCAAGATGGACGCCATGATCCTGACCGAGGAAGGTTATTACTCCACCCTCGGCAAGACCGGTGCACGCATGGAGCCCCCGGGTTGCTCGCTGTGCATGGGCAACCAGGCACAGATCCGCAAGGGTTCGACCGCCATCTCCACCTCGACGCGTAACTTCCCGAACCGTCTCGGTATCGACACCCAGGTCTTCCTCGGCTCCGCCGAGCTGGCCGCAGTGTGCGCATTGACCGGCAAGATCCCGACCCCGTCGGAGTACATGGCGCAGGTCGAGTCGCTCAAGGCCCAGGCGGGTGAAGTCTATCGCTACATGAACTTCGACCAGATCGAAGCCTTCCAGGAAGTGGCCGATACGGTTGATGCCTGAACCGCAAGCCTGATCAGGTCAGCTCCGGCTGACCTGTAGCAATACCAAAAACGCCACCGGCAGGGAACTGCGGGTGGCGTTTTTTTATGATGCGCGCGGCGAGGCTTTCTGGCGCGGTTTGAAGAAAGTGAGCCGGCCGGACACGCACAAGGCGCTCCCCGTCAGGCCGGCTCGAAAGACGGTGCCGTCGGCGCGACGCTGTCGTGCCGATGTGTTGCTGTGATGCGTTGGACTTAGTGCGAGCGCGGTGCGGTCAGCACTTCGGGGCGCAGCGCGTCGTCGAGTTCGGCCTGCGTCATCAGCCCTTTTTCGAGCACCAGTTCGGCCACGCTGCGGCCGCTGCGCAATGCTTCGCGCGCTGCCCAGGTGGAGTGCTCGTAACCGATGTGCGGGTTCAGCGCGGTGGCCAGGCCAGCCGAGCAGCGCACGCGTTCGGCGAGCATCTCGACGTTGGCGGTGATGCCGACCACGCAGTTGTCGGTCAGCGTGCGGCAGCCGGCGGCCAGGTGCTCGATGCTCTTGAACAGCGAGTGGGCAATGATCGGCTCGAAGGCATTGAGCTGGAGCTGGCCGGCTTCGGAGGCCATGGTGATGGTCATGTCGTTGCCGATGACTTCGTAGGCGATCTGATTGACCACTTCGGGGATGATCGGGTTGACCTTGCCCGGCATGATGGACGAGCCGGCGGCGCGTTCGGGCAGGTTGATTTCGTTGAAGCCAGCCTGCGGCCCGGAGGACAGCAAGCGCAGGTCGTTGCAGACCTTCGACAGTTTGCAGGCGACGCGCTTGAGCACGCCCGAGAGCTGCACAAACGAGCCGGTGTCCTGCGTGGCTTCGATGAGGTTGTGGGCCGGCACCAGACGCACGCCGGAGAACTCGGACAGCAGCTCGGTGGCGAGCTTGGCGTAGCGGATGTCGGTGTTGATGCCGGTGCCGATGGCGGTGGCACCGAGGTTGACCTCCTGGATCAGCGCAATCGCTTCTTCGAGGCGGGCCATGTCTTCCTGCACCATGATGGCGTAGGTCATGAACTCCTGACCCAGCGTCATCGGCACGGCGTCCTGCAATTGGGTGCGGCCCATCTTCAACACGCTGGAGAACTCCGTCGCCTTGGCCGAGAAAGCGTCGTGGAGTGCGGCCATCGCGCTCAGCAAGTCTTGAATGGCAAACACAATTGCCAGCTTCAGCGTCGTCGGATAGACGTCATTGGTGCTCTGCGACATGTTGACATGGTTGAGCGGGTGCAGCGCGGCGTAGTCACCCTTGGCCTTGCCCAACTTCTCGAGCGCCAGGTTGGCGATGACTTCGTTGGCGTTCATGTTGGTCGAGGTGCCGGCGCCGCCCTGAATGACGTCCACCACGAACTGGTCGTGCAACTTGCCGTCCTCGATGTCGCGGCAGGCGGCGGTGATGGCGTCTGCGCGTTGCGGGTCGAGGTGGCCGAGCTGGCAGTTGGCGACTGTGGCGGCACGCTTG
The DNA here is from genome assembly GCA_027214125.1 of Zoogloeaceae bacterium G21618-S1. Classification (GTDB taxonomy): domain Bacteria; phylum Pseudomonadota; class Gammaproteobacteria; order Burkholderiales; family Rhodocyclaceae; genus Nitrogeniibacter. The sequence goes on along the minus strand of JAPWHF010000002.1, from coordinate 118,690 downwards.
ACCAGGGCCAGTGCCTTGACGAGCTCGGGGTAGGAGCTGATGTGGCGGCCGGTGATCTGGTAGTTTTCGATGGCGCGCAGGGTGTGGATGCCCCAGTAGACGTCATTGGGGACGTCACGGTCGCCAAGCAGGTCGTGTTCAGTGCGGGTGGTGTTTGACATGGTGTGGTGTGCCGAGTGGTGGAGCGGCACATTCTGCGCACTTCGCGACAGGGAGTTGATGCTGTTTGCGAATTCGCTATGCCGGCGATGCATGGGGCGCGGAATCATCCGGCTTGCAGGCCGCCCAGATGCGTTCGACTTCGTTGCGTGCCGGTTCGGATTGCCGGAACAGGGTAATCGTGAGGGGCGCGGTGTGTGCGTCGGCACCGGCCTGGACGAGCAGCCCGGCGGCCAGTTCGTCACGCACGGCGAGCTCGGGAATCCACGCAATGCCGGCGCCAGCCAATGCGCCGCGTTTGAGTACGTCGGACATCGAGCATTCGTAACTGAACTCGAGTTGCTTGCTCAGATCTTCGCGCTCGATCACCGCCGCGGTCACCCGGCCGAGGTAGCTGTTACTCGAGTAACAGAGGTAGGGCAGTGTCGCGCCGGTGCGCAGATCGTGCCGGGCGGCCCCTTTTCGTCCGGTGCGCTGACCGGAATCAGGCGCTCCGACGCCAGGACGGCCGACGGGTAGCGGGCGATTTCGGTGAGGCTGGGAAAGGCGGGGCTGCTGTACGAGAGCATCAATTCGCAGGAGCCGGAGATCAGGGCTTCGACGCAGCCGGCGACGTGGTCGGCGATCACCCGCGCCCGGACCGCGCCGATCTGCGCCTGCAAACCGGCATGCCAGTCGCCAAAGAAGCTCACGGCGATGGTGTGCGAGGCGGCAATCGAGACGACTTCACCGGCGCGGGGCACCAGTCCCTGGGCTTCTTCGCGCCCGACACGCAGTGCGTCAAGCACCTCTTGCGCGGTTTTTCGGAAGGCCTCACCTGCCTGGGTGAGCCCCACGGGGAAGAGACTGCGGTCGATCAGCACGGCGCCGACCCAATACTCCAGGTTGCGGATGCGGCGGCTGAAGGCGGGCTGCGTGACGTTGCGCAGCTCCGCCGCGCGCGAGAAGTTGCGCGTCACCGACAAGGTGAGGAAGTCCTCCAGCCAGTTCATTTCCATGCGGATCTCCCGGGGGTGTGCGCAGTACGATAGTGCGCAGATTACACCGTGTGAATTCGCGGGTGGACGCACCCATGCAAATTCAGCATGGCGCATCGAAAAGAAGAATTGGGCAAGGGCGGCGAGGCTCCGTATAACCACTCCTACCGGCAGATCGCCACCATGGTGCGACTTGCCCCACAAGAAGAAGGCGCCGCAAGTCGTCGCGCCGTTCGACAACAGATAGTGTTCGCCACGCTTGGGTGAGCAGATCAGGAGACAAGGATGACAAAACCAAACACGCCAGCAGCACGCGGCCCGTTCGCGTTCTGGACCGGCATGCAGTTGTGGAAGCAGATCTTCATCGCGCTCGTCGCCGGCCTGGTGATTGGTGTGCTGTTGAACCAGACGGGCAATGCGGATATGGCCAAGAGCGTCAAACCGCTGGGCGATCTGTTTATCCGTGGCATCAAGATGCTGATCGTGCCGCTGATCTTCGTCTCCCTGGTGACCGGGGTGGCCTCGCTGCAGAACCTGTCGACCATGGGCCGGCTCAGCCTCAAGACCGTCGTGCTCTATCTCGGCACGACCGCGGTTGCGATCTCGATTGGACTCGCACTGGCACTGGTGTTTGAGCCGGGCGTGGGTGTCGATCTGGGCTCCGCCAAGGCAGTGGCAGCCAAGGAGGCGCCGAGCCTGGTCAACATCCTCATCGGTATCGTGCCGACCAACCCGATCGAAGCCTTTGCCACCGGCAATGTGCTGCAAATCATCGTGTTTGCGATCCTGTTCGGCCTGTCGATTACCCTGGGCGGCGACGCCGCCAAGCCGGTGCGCGTGTTTTTCGAATCGGCCGCAGAGGTCATCTACAAGCTGACCTCGGTGGTCATTTCCTTCGCGCCCTATGGCGTGTTCGCCCTGATGATCTGGGTGGCCGGCACTTACGGCATGGACGTGCTCGCCCCCTTGGCCAAAGTGATTGCCATGGTCTACCTCGGCTGCCTGGTCCATGCGGTGGTGGTGTATGGCGGCATGATTCGTGTGCTGGCGCGCCTGAATCCGGTGCGCTACTTCCAGGGCTGCATCGAGCCGGTGATGGTGGCTTTCACCAGCACCTCCAGCTCGGGCACCTTGCCAGTGACCATGATGGCGGCCGAGCGCAATCTTGGCGTGCCGCGCAGCGTGTCGAGCTTTGTCCTGCCGCTGGGCGCGACCATCAACATGGACGGTACGGCCTTGTATCAGGGCGTGTGCGCGGTCTTTATCGCACAGGCCTACGGCGTTGATCTCAACTCCGGTCAATACCTGACCATCGTGCTGACCGCGACGCTGGCCTCCATCGGTACGGCGGGTGTGCCCGGTGCCGGCTTGATCATGTTGTCGCTGGTGCTCGCCTCGGTTGGCTTGCCGCTCGAAGGTATCGCGATCATTGCCGGTATCGACCGCATTCTCGATATGGCCCGCACGGCACTGAACGTCGCCGGCGACTGCGCGGTGAGTGTTACCGTGGCGCGTAGCGAAGGTCAGCTGGATCAGGATGTATACGACACCGCCCATGTGCTGCGTGCAGATGATCTGAGCCCGGCGGGTGTGGCATCGGCACCGGAGACTGCTCGGGCAGTCTCGTAAAAAGAAGCCGAAACTTCGGTTGTTTCATCAGGGCCGGTTGTTGTCTGTTTGGTTTTTGATCGAACATGCACAACCGGCCCTTGATCATCATGAATGGAATGAAGCCAGTGGCGCATCGCGAATCTCTCGATCCAAAGAAACGACGCTTCGGCATTGTCGGTGGCCTGGGCGCGCTCGGTGGCGCCGACGTTCTGCTGAAGATGATCCGCACGGCGCAGCGCATGTCCAGCCTGTCGGGCACCGACATCGCCTTCGAGCAGCGGCATTTCGGCGAAGGCGCGATCGTTGCCGATGGGAACTACGATCCGATGCGTCGCAAGTTCTATGTCTACAACGCGCTCAAGGACATGGAGTCGCGCGGTATCGCCACGGCGCTGGTGCCGTGTTTTCTGTCGCACACCTTTTTGCGCGAGATCACGCCGGAAGTCGATCTCCAGGTGGTCAGCGTGTTCGACGCCTTGCGTCGGCACTTCACCACCGAGCTGACCGGGGTGCGCAAGGTGGGGGTGCTGACCTCGACCTTTCTCAAGCGCGCCGGCATGTTCGAGCGCGAGATCGGCCCCTTTGCGCAGATCATTTATCCGGATGAAGAGACGCAGGCCGACACGGTCATGCAGGCCATCTACGGGCCGAACGGCGTGCGGGCCGGGCATCATGGTGGCGAGTGTCAGCACCTGCTGCTCGAAGCCTGCCTGCGCCTGATCGACGCGGGGGCCGAAGTCATCGTCCCCGGCATGACCGAAATTCCGGTGCTCATCGATTCACTGCGCCCGCTGGTGCCGGTGCCCTTGCTCGACTCCAACCTGCTGTATGCCGAGTACGCGCTGGGGATCGATGCCGCTACCCCGAGTCGGGAGTTCAAGCTCGGTGTGGTGGGCGGCGTTGGCCCTGCGGCCACGGTCGACTTCATGCGCAAGGTGGTCAAGCTGACCACCGCTGCCCGCGACCAGGACCACATCAAGATGGTGGTCGAGCAGAATCCGCAGATTCCCGACCGCACCGCCAACCTGATCGGCAGTGGTGATGACCCGACGATTCCGCTGCTCGCCACCTGCATGCGGCTCAAGGCTGATGGCGCCAACGCCGTCGCCATTCCGTGCAATACCGCGCATGCCTATGTGGATCGTATCCAGCCCTATCTGGACATCCCCATCGTCAACATGTTGTCCGAAGTCGTGCGCCACATCCGCGAGACAATGCCCGGCGTTACTCAGGTGGGCTTGCTCGCCACCTCGGGCACGGTGGCCAGCGGCGTCTATAAAAGCGTGATTGAAGCTTCCGGGCTCAGTCAGGTGGTGCCCGACGCGCCGATGCAGGCGCGCGTCATGGAATCCATCTACGGTGCGAGCGGCGTCAAGGCCGGCTTCACGAACGGTGAGTGCTCGGCGCATCTGGCTGATGCGATTGCGCACCTGCAAGCGCGCGGCGCCGACGTCATCGTGCTGGGTTGCACCGAGCTGCCTTTGATTGAACTGGCCGATACCGGCGCGCAGCGGGCCCCGCTGATCGACCCCACCGCCATTCTGGCGGGGCGTTGCGTGGCGCTCGCCACGGCGGCGCGCGACGGCCGACTCGAAGCCGCATAAGCCGGGGCATCGTGATGTCGACGCGCCCGGCGCGGATGTTATGCAGTTGGCGGCTTACTGCCAGTCGCTGACCGCCTTCACCTCCAGAAATTCTTCCAGCCCCCACACCCCGCCTTCGCGGCCGTTACCTGACTGCTTGTAACCGCCAAAGGGCGCACCGGCGCCCAGCGGCTTGCCGTTGACTTCGACCATGCCGGCGCGCAGTGCGCGGGCGACGCGTTTTGCGCGTTCGGGGTCTTGCGTCTGCAGGTAGTGGGTGAGGCCGTAGGGGCTGTCGTTGGCGATGGCGATGGCTTCCGTCTCGCTGTCGAAGGGAATCAGGCTGAGCACCGGGCCGAAGATCTCTTCGCGGGCGATGGTCATGGTGTTGTTCACATCGGCGAACACGGTGGGGCGCACGAAGTAGCCGGTATCGCGGCCTTCGGGTTTGCCGGGGCCGCCGGCGACGAGGCGGGCGCCTTCGTCGATGCCGGCCTGGATGAGGCGCTGGATCTTGTCGAACTGGGCGGCGGAGACTACCGGGCCGATGTGCGCGCCGTCGAGCGAGGCGAGGTCGACGGCGGTGCTTTGCGCGACCTGCGCGGCGGTGGCGACGGCCTGGTCGTAAATGCTGCGCTCGACCAGCATGCGGGTTGGCGCGTTGCACGACTGGCCCGAGTTGTTGAAGCAGCGTTTGACGCCGCGGATGACGGCTTTTTCGTCGGCATCGGCAAAGATCAGATTGGCGCCCTTGCCGCCGAGCTCCAGGCTGACGCGCTTGACGGTGTCGGCAGCGTTCTTGGAGATGGCGATGCCGGCGCGGGTCGAGCCGGTGAAGGAGATCATGTCCACATCCGGGTGACCGGACAGCTGCGTGCCCACACCGGGCCCGTCGCCATTGACCAGGTTGAACACGCCGGCCGGCAAGCCGGCCGCCGCGATCATTTCAGCAAACAGCATCGAGGACAGCGGCGCGATTTCCGAGGGCTTGAGCACGACGGTGCAGCCGGTGATGAGTGCCGGGATGACTTTGAGCGTGACCTGGTTCATCGGCCAGTTCCACGGTGTGATCAGGCCGCAGACGCCGATGGGCTCTTTCAGGATGCGGGTGTTGGGCGCGTGCTCGCCAAGCGGCTGCTCGAAGGCGAAGCTGCGCGCGGCGCGCAGGAAGGTCTTGATGTGGCCGGCGCCGGCGGCGCTTTGTGCCATTTTGGCCAGGCCGATCGGCGCGCCCATTTCGAGTGAAATGGCGGCGGCCATCTCGTCGGCGCGTTCGGTGTAGATGTTCAGCAACGCGTCGATGTAACTCAGTCGCTCGTCCAGCGTCTTGTCGCGCCAGGCCGGGAAGGCGGCGCGTGCGGCGGCGACGGCGGCGTCGGTGTCGGCCTGGTCGCCGAGCGAGATTACGGCGCAGGTCTCTTCGGTGCTTGGGTTGATGACTTCAAGGTCTTTGGCGTGCGCGGGGGCGACCCATTGGCCGTTGATGAAAAACTGGCGTTTGTCGAGCATGGAGGCACTCTCTTTGTTCGGGTGGATGGCGTGCGCGGCGCTTGCGGCTGCCGACGGCACGTCGATGACCGAATGATGCCTGTTTTCACATTTTGCTGCGGTTGGCCAGATGCGGCCGGCGATGTTCGGCGGGCGATATGAAAAACGCCGCCGGGCGCTAGGCGGCCTTTTGCTGGCAAGGAATGGCTACAGGCTTTGGCTTTGAATGAAGCGCGCTTCCTGCGTGCGCCCGCCAAAGCCCCAGGCGTCTGCGCGCACATCGTCGATCACGATGTAGCTGGTCGGATCGCAGTCGGGGAGCAGGGCGGTGAGATCCGCGAATACGCTTTTCAGATAGCTTGCCTTTTGCGCCTTGGTGTTCGTCCCGTCGGTGATCTTGATGTCGAGATGAAAGGCGCTGCGACCGCTTTGAGCCAAGGTGGTGGCACCGATTCGCCAGTGTCGGGGATCGACAAACTCGACGCGGATGGCGGTGACTTCGGGCTTTTTGCCGAGCAAGACGGTGGTGTGTTCGAGCAGCACGGCGCTGGTTTTTTCGGCGAGCGTGTCCGACGCCGCTGCGGCGAGGCGCAGGTGCAGGTAGGGCATTGGGTAGTCTCCGATGTGCCCGCCCCGGCCGGGGCGGGCGGTGGTGTCAGGCCTTGAGGCCTTCGGCTTCGCGCGCGGCCTGAACGCTCGGGCGTGCGGCAACCCGTTCGAGGAAGGCGGTGATCGCCGGCCAGCGATGCACATCCACATCGACGAACTGCCCCCAGCCGAGCACGGTGTAGAGGTAGCCATCGGCGACGGTGAATTGATTGCCGGTGAGGTAGTCCTGGTCTTCGAGGCGCTTGGCGATGCTGCCGATACGATTGGCCAGGTGCGCTTTGGCGGCGGCCTTGGTGGCCTCCGGCGTGTCGGGCTTGAACAGCGGCGAGAAGCCTTTGTGGATCTCGGAGTTGATCAGGCCGAGCACTGACTGCAACTGGTAGCGCGCGATGGTGCCGTTGGTCGGGGTGAGGCCGCTCTGTGGCGCCTGGTCAGCGATGTACTGCACGATGGCCGGGCCTTCGGTGAGGATGGTGCCGTCGTCCAGTTCGAGTGCCGGCACATAACCGTTGGGGTTGATGGCCAGGTAGTCCCGGCCGTCGGCGGTTTTCTTGGTCTTGAGGTCGACACGCACCAGCTCGAAGGGCAGACCCGCCTCGCGCAGTGCGATGTGCGGGGAGTGGGAGCAGGTGCCAGGGGCGAAATAGAGTTTCATGGGGGTCTCCGTGGGTTGGGGGGTGTTGCGTTTTATGCGGTCTGACCGAGGCGGGGTAGCTGGATCTGGCGCAGGTTGTCGAATGCAAAGGCGCCGCCGCCGAGCAGGGCTTGGGACAGCGCGGCAATGGCCAAGTAGACAGGGTATTCCCATCCACCGTTCGGCGCGCTGAACACCCAGCCGTTGCCAGCGTGGACACTGGCAGCGCCAATCAGAACCGGCAACAGGGCGAGGCTCACCCACCGGGTCTTCAGGCCAGCAACCAGTGCGATACCGCCGAGGAGTTCGACCGGGGTGACCACATAGGCCAGCGCGCCCGGCAGGCCGACCGACTCGAAGAAGCCGGCCGTGCCGGGGAGGGTGAAGACAAAAATCTTGAGCAAAGCATGGGCGATGAACATCACGCCCAGCGTGACGCGTAGCAGGGCGATGCCCAGTTCGGTGGTATTGGTTTGGGTTTGCATGATGAGCTCCTGGGGTGGGGGTGCGATGAATGGAAGTCTATCCATCCCTTGATGTTGGATAAACTGGCCAATCATCAAATAACTGTTGCAGAAACGGGGATAGTCGAGTGGATCGAATCGAGGCGATGCGGGTGTTCTGTGCGGTGGTCGAGGCCGGCGGGTTTGCCGCTGCGGCCACGCAGTTGGGGGTGTCCACGTCGGCGGTGTCGCGGCATGTGGCGCAGCTCGAAACGCATTTGAATGTGCGCCTGCTCAATCGCACGACGCGCAAGGTGAGTGCGACCGATGCGGGGCAGGCCTACTTTGAGCGTTGCGTTCAGTTGCTCGCCGACCTCGACGAGACGGAGGCGGTGGTGGCCGGTGAGGCCCACCGGCCAACCGGGCGTCTTCGGCTGTCGGCGCCGATTGCGCTGTCTATTCATCGTCTGGCGCCGGCATTTGCGGCATTTCAGCAGCGCTACCCCGAGGTGACGCTGGATGTGGCTTTGTCGGACAACGTGGCGGACTTCGTCGATGAAGGCCTGGATCTGGCGATCCGGGTCGGGCGGTTGGGGAGCGATAACCTGGTGGCTCGGCGGATCGACACCGCGCGTCTGGTGTTGGCGGCGTCGCCGGCGTATCTGAATACGCATGGCGTGCCGACGCACCCCGAGGCGCTGGCCGAGCATAACTGTCTGGCGTACAGCTACGCCGCCACCGGCAATTTGTGGCAGTTCGAAGACGCACAGGGCGAGACCTGTGCGGTGCGTATCAATGGCGCCGTGCGCGCCAACAACGGCATGTTGCTGGCCGAGATGGCGGCCTGTGGTGAAGGCATTGTGCATGTGCCCGACTTTCTGGCGAGCCCGCTGCTCGATAGCGGCCGACTGGTGGCCTTGCTGCCCGAGTGGTCGTCCCGCGAGTTGCCGATTCATGCGGTGTATCCGAGCCGGCGTTACCTGTCGGCCAAGGTGCAAGCGATGGTGGGTTTTCTGACTGACTGGTTTGCCGCGGGCGGTGCAGTATAGATGTGTCGGTTATCACGGATGCCCGGCGCGCGAACTGTGGATGCTCACAATGTCGCGCTTGTTGCGATGCGCCAATACTGTGTCACGCGAATCGAATTCTCACGCGCAGCAGACCAGGAGAGGCACCGTGGATAGCATTCAAGTTCAGCAGGACGGCCATATCGGCATCATCACGCTCGACAAGCCGAAGAAGCTCAACGCGCTCAGTCATGCCTTGGTGACGTCCCTCATCCAGGCGCTGCACGATTTTGCAGAGCGCGATGTCCGGGTGGTCATCCTGCGCGCGCAAGCGGGCGTCAAGGTGTGGTCGGCTGGCCACGATGTGGGCGAGCTGCCTGAAGGCCGTCGTGATCCGCTGGGTTGGGACGATCCGTTACGCAATCTGGTGCGCAGCATCGAAAGCCATCCGACGCCGGTGATCGCGATGATCGAAGGCACGGTCTGGGGTGGGGCGGTCGAGCTGGTGCTGGCCTGCGACATCATCATCGCAACCCCGGAGTCGACCTTTGCGGTGACGCCCGCGCGCCTTGGCGTGCCCTATAACGTGAGTGGCATGATGACTTTCATGAGTGCGGCCAGCCTGCGCATCGTCAAGGAGCTGGCCTTTACCGCGGCGCCGGTCGATGCCGTGCGAGCCGAGCGGGTGGGCATGATCAACCACGTCGTGCCGGTGGATGAGCTCGAAAGCTTTACCCACGCCATGGCGACCACGATTGCCGACAACGCCCCGCTGAGTATCCGGGTGATGAAGGAGCAGCTACGGGTGCTCGCCGGTGCCAAGCCGGTCAGCCCCCGCGGCTTCGAAAAGGTGCAAGGCCTGCGGCGGGTGGTGTATGACAGTCACGACTACGCCGAAGGTATCCGTGCCTTCAAGGAAAAGCGCCGACCGGCGTTTCTCGGGCGCTGACGGGCGCGCCGGCGGCCGGGAGGTGAGGGCCGGCCGTCGGCGCGTTCTGTCAGCCATCAGCCGTTGCTGGGAAAGGCGAACTGTGCCTTGCCGACAGTATCGACCGCCCAGCGCTGGGTCAGTGTTTTGCGCCGGGTGTAGAAGCGGATCGCATCCGGGCCGTAGGCGCACAGGTCGCCAAACAGCGAGCGCTTCCAGCCGCCAAAGCTCTGGCAGGCGACCGGCACCGGCAGCGGTACATTGACCCCAACCATCCCGACTTGCACGGCGTCGCTGAAGTAGCGCGCGGCGGCGCCGTCGCGGGTGAAGATGCAGGTGCCGTTTCCGAATTCGTGCGCGTTGGTCAGGGCGATGCCTTCTTCCAGCGTGTTCACTCGAACCATGATGAGTACCGGGCCGAAGATCTCCTCGCGGTAGATGGTCATCTCTGGGGTGACGCGGTCAAACAGCGTGCCGCCGACGAAGAAGCCGTTCTCGCTGCCGGCGACAGTGAGGCTGCGGCCATCCACCACCAGCTCGGCGCCCTCGGCCGCGCCGGCGTCGATGTAGCCGACCACCTTGTCGCGATGCGCGGCGGTGACCAGCGGGCCCATGTCCAGGCCACGGGTGCTGCCGTTGCCGATATTGAGCTCGCGCACTCTGGGGGCCAGGCTGGCGACCAGCGCGTCGGCGACGCTGTCGCCGACGGCGACAACCACCGAGATTGCCATGCAGCGCTCGCCGCAGGAGCCATAGGCCGCGCCCATCAAGGCGTTGGTGGCGGCGTCGAGGTCGGCGTCGGGCATCACGATGGCGTGGTTCTTGGCGCCGCCCAGCGCCTGAATCCGTTTGCCGTGGGCGGTGCCGGTGGCGTAGATGTACTCGGCGATGGGCGTTGAGCCGACAAAGCTGACCGCCTGAACGCGTGGGTCGGTCAGCAGGGTGTCGACCGCCTCCTTGTCGCCATTGACCACGTTGAACACACCGGCCGGCAGGCCGGCTTCGGTCAGCAATTCGGCCAGGATCATTGATGCCGACGGGTCTTTTTCGCTCGGCTTGAGCACGAAGGTGTTGCCGCAGGCGATGGCCATGGGGAACATCCACATCGGGACCATGGCCGGGAAGTTGAAGGGCGTGATGCCGGCGACCACCCCGAGCGGCGGAAATTCGGACCACGAATCGATGTCCGGGCCCACGTCACGCGAGTGCTCGCCCTTGAGCAGTTCGGGTGCGCCGCAGGCGTATTCGACCACCTCGATGCCGCGCGCCAACTCACCATGGGCGTCTTCCCAGACTTTGCCATGCTCTTCGACGATGGCTGCGACGATGCGGTCGGCGTGCTGTTCGAGCAGCGCCTTGAAGCGGAACAGCACGCGGGCGCGCTTGAGTGGCGGCGTCTTGCGCCAGGCCGGAAAGGCGTCGGCGGCGGCCGCGATGGCCGATTCGACCGTGGCCTTGCTGGCCATGGCGACTTGGCGTGCCGGGCGGCCGAGTGCCGGGTTGAAGACGGCTTGCGGGCGGTTGCTGTCGCTGATGCGTTCGCCCTTGATGTAGTGACCGAGGATGTCCATGGCTTGGGGTTCCGTATATTGTGATCAGGCGGTGGTGGCGAGGGCCTGGCGCACCGTTGAGAAAATGTGGGACAGCTCGTCAGGCGTGCTGTTGAGGAAGGGCGAGAACTGCAGCGTGTCGCCGCCATTGCGCACGACCACGCCCGCCTCAAAGCATTTGAGGAAGACCTCGTAGCCGCGCGCGCCGGGCGCGCTGTCGCGCGGGGCCAGTTCGATACCACCCATCAGCCCGACGTTGCGAATATCGATGACGTGCGGTGCCTCGCGCAGGGCGTGGATGCTTTCTTCGAATACCGCCTCCAGCGTGCGGGCGGTGGCAAACGTGTTTTCTTCAGCATAGACATCGAGCGTGGCCAGCGCGGCGGCGGCGGCCAGCGGGTGGCCCGAGTAGGTGTAACCGTGCAGGAACTCGATGGTCTGCGCCGGGCCTTGCATCAGCGCTTGGTAGATTTCTTCGCGCACCAGCACCGCGCCCATCGGCACCACGCCGTTGGTGAGCCCCTTGGCGGTGGTGATGATGTCCGGCGTGACGCCGAAGCGCTCGGCGGCAAAGGGGGTGCCGACGCGGCCGAACGCGGTGATGACCTCGTCGAAAATCAGCAAAATGCCGTGGCGATCGCAGATCTCGCGCAGACGCTGGAGATAGCCGATGGGTGGCACCAGAATGCCGGTGGAGCCGGCCACCGGCTCGACAATCAAGGCGGCGATGTTGCTCGCGTCGTGCAGCGCGCAGAGCCGTTCGAGGTCATCCGCCAGATGGGTGCCCCAGCTCGGCTGGCCACGCGTGAAGGCCATGTCGGCAAGTGAATGGGTGTGGCGAATATGATCGACGCCCGGCAGCAGCGCGGCGCTGAATACCTTGCGGTTGCCCGGAATGCCACCCACCGACATGCCGCCGAAGTTGACCCCGTGGTAGCCCCGCTCGCGGCCGATGAGGCGTGTGCGCTGCCCCTCGCCACGGGCGCGGTGATAGGCCAGGGCGATCTTGAGTGCGGTGTCGGCAGACTCTGAACCCGAGTTCGTGAAGAAGCAGCGGGTGAAGCCCTCAGGTGCCATATCGGTGAGCCGGGTGGCGAGTTCGAATACCTTCGGGTGCCCCATCTGGAAGCCCATGCCGTAATCGAGCTCGGCCACCTGCGCCTGCACCGCCGCCACAATTTTCGGGTGGCAGTGGCCGAGCCCGGAGGTCCACAGCCCCGAGAAGCCGTCGAGCAATTCGCGGCCGTCGTCGGTGGTGTAGTAGTGGCCACGGGCGCGGGTGATCATGCGCGGCGCCTGCTTGAAGGCGCGGTTCATGGTGAAGGGCATCCAGTAAGCGTCGAGCGGGTTCATTCGGGTCTCCACAAAGCGTTGATGCATCCTAGTCGCGCAAAACGATGCATAAAACTACAATAAACGTCAGTTAAGTTTCGGATTTATGAAACCATGAAGCCCCGCGCCCTGCTGAACAGTCTCGCTGAAGCCGATCTGCGCTTGTTGCGCGTGTTTATTGCGATCGCCGAATCGGGAGGTCTGGCCGCGGCCGAATTGCGGCTCAACATCAGCCGCTCGGTGATCAGCCGTCATCTCAAGGCCCTGGAGTCGCGGCTTGCGGTGCGGCTGTGCGATCGGGGCCGGGCGGGCTTCGAGCTGACCGAGGAGGGCACGACGGTGCTGGCCGCGGCGCGTCGCTTGCTCGCACAAATCGATGCGTTTCGGACCGAAATCGGTGAGTTGCACGAAGGCTTGCGTGGCGAGCTCAACCTTGCGGTGTTCGACAAGTTCGTGACCAATCCGGGCTGCAACTTGCCAGCGGCCATCGCCGCGTTTGACGGGGTCGCGCCGTCGGTGCGGATCAATCTGCATGTGGCACACAGCGGCGAGATCGAGCCCGGGCTGCTCGACGGGCGCTTTCAACTCGGTATTCAGCCCATGCACCGGGCGAGCGATAGTTTTGAAGCGGTGTGGCTGTTTGGCGAGCCGATGCAGTTGTATTGCGCGGCTTCGCATCCGTTGGTGGCCGGGGGACGCACGCCGGATGATGCCGAAATTCGCGCCGCCCGGCTGGTTGGCCTGGGCTATCACTCACCCAATATGGAAACCTTCTGGCGGCTCGGACTCCAGCCGGTGGCGCGGGCGTTTGATCAGGAAGCGACCGTGGCGCTCATTTTGTCGGGCTGCTACGTGGGATTCTTGCCTGCGCATTACGCGCAGCGTTTTGTTGCGGACGGCGTGCTGTGCTGCATCGGGGCGCAGGTGTTTCATTACCACTGCGATTGGCACGCCTTTGTGCCACGTAATCCGGCGCCGTCGCGACTTGCGCGACGGTTTCTGGAGATTTTATGCGCCAGTCACGACGGGCGAGCTCCGCAAGCCTCAGGCGCTCACACTGCGCGGGAGCCGGGTCAGGTGTAGTGCTACGGCCAGCACGCCGAGCAAAAGCACACCGAGGCTTGAGACGACACCCGGCCATTGGCCCGCGTCCCAGGCCAGACCCACCGCGGTGCCAAGCACGCTGCTGCCCAGGTAGTAGCTCGACAGATAGACCGCTGCGGCGAGTGCCCGGCTGGCGCCGGCACGTCGGCTGACCCAGCCGCTGGTGGTGGTATGTGCGCCGAAAAAGCCGAAAGTGAAGATCGCGATGCCGACGATGACGGCGCCCAGGTGCGTTGGCAGCGTGACCAGCACGCCGATCAGCATCAGTGCGGCCATCATCCACAAGACCTGCCGGCGGCCGATGCGGTCCACCAGTTGCCCCACCCAGGCTGAGGCCCAGGTGCCAACGAGATACAGCAAAAAGATGCCGCCGATGGCGGTCTGGCCGAGCGCGAAGGGCGGCGCGACGAGGCGGAAGGTGACGAAATTGTAGAGCCCGACAAAGCAGCCCATCAGCAAGAACGCACTCAGAAACAGCCAGGGCAGCCCGGCATCGCGCATGAGGTTCTTGGCGTCTGCCAGCACCTTGGCTGGCGAAATCGAGCGGCGCTGAAAATGTCGGGAGGCGGGCAGGCCGAACCAGAAGGCGAATGCGGCGATGGCACCGAGCGCGCCGAGTACCAGCAAACCGGTCTGCCAGTCGAAGTGGTCGGTGACCCAAGCGGTCAGAAACCGGCCACTCATACCGCCAAAGGCGTTGCCGGCGATGTAGAGCCCCATCGCGCGGCCCTGCGCGTTCGGCGCCACTTCTTCACCCAGGTAGGCCATGGCGGCGGCGGGCAGGCCCGCCAATGTGATGCCAAGCAGGGCGCGAAGGACGAGGAGCTCGTTGAACGAAGTGACCCACGGGCACAGCAGCGACAACACGGCAGCCAGTACGAGCGAGAGTGTCATCATCGGGCCGCGGCCAAAGCGGTCGGAGAGAAGACTGGCCGGGATCAGCGCGAGCGCCAGCGCGCCGGTGCTGACCGATACCGACAGGCTGACCTCGGTGGCCGAGACCTTGAAAACCTGGGACAGCAGGGGTAGCAGGGGTTGGGTGCCATAGAGCATTGCGAAACACGCAAATCCGCCCAGGAACATGGCCAAATTTGCCATGCGATAGGGGCGGGTGCCGGCATGAAGAAAACTGTCGATGTTCGTTGCGTTGGCGTGATTGTGGGATGACATGAAGGCAGCGGCTGCTGGCGCGTGAGTAGAGGTGCAATCCTAAGTCTGCAAAAAATCTACGTCCAATATATATTTGAGCCGAAATTGATACTTTGGAGCTATGAATGGATCTGCGTCGCCTGCGTTACTTCGTGGCCGTGTCCGAAGAGCTGAACTTCACCCGAGCAGCTGCGCGCCTGCATATGGCGCAACCGCCCTTGTCGATGCAGATCCGTGCGCTGGAAGACGAATTGGGCGCGGCATTGTTCATCCGCAGCAAGCGCAAGGTCAGTTTGACGGATGCCGGACAACGCCTGCTGGCGCGCGCACGGCGTTTGCTCGACGACGCCGACAGCGCGGTCGACGAAGTGCGTCGTGTGGCGCGCGGCGAGGCCGGCTGCCTGCGGGTCGGCTTCACCGCGTCGATGCCGTACAGCGCAGTGCTGGGCGATGTATTGCGCAGCTACCGGGCGCGTTTTCCCGCGGTCGATCTGCAATTGCGCGAGATGTTCACCCGGGAACAATTCGTGGCGATCAGCCAGGGCGGGCTGGATGTGGGCTTTGTGCGCCACACGGCAAGCATGGCGAGCGATGGCGTGGTGTTGAGAGAGATCGGGCGCGATCCGCTGCGTTTGGTGATGCACGCCGGGCACCCCGTCGCGACTGGTGATGCGGTGAACATGGCCGATTTACGCGACGAGGGCTTCATCATTTTTCCGCCGGATGTCGGCACCGGCCTGCCGGGGGTGCTTCAACAGCTGTGCCGCAATGCGGGGTTTGCGCCGCGTATCGTTCAGACCGCACGTGAGGCGACCACCCAGATCGGGCTGGCGGCGGCGGGGCTGGGCATCGCCTTGCTGCCGGCGCAACTCGAATGTGTGCATATTCCGCGCGCCCGCTATGTGCCGATTCGCGATCCGGCGGCGGTGTTTTCGCTGTCGGTGGCCGTGGCTGAGGGGCCGGTCAGCCCCTTGCTGGCGGGATTTCTGGATGTGCTTGCCGAGACCACCCAAGCCGGCTGAGCCGACCTGGCCGGCGTTGCCTGCAAACGAAAACGCCACCCGAAGGTGGCGTTTCGCGCGGTCGCCGAGGCGGGTGCTCAGCGACGCATGGCGTCGAAGAACTCGCCGTTGCTCTTGGTCTGACGCACTTTGTCGAGCAGGAATTCCATCGCGTCGATGTCGTCCATGCCGTAGAGCAGCTTGCGCAGTACCCAGATTTTCTGTAGCACGTCGGCCTTCATCAGCAGCTCTTCGCGGCGGGTGCCGGAGCGGTTGACGTTGATGGCCGGATAGACCCGCTTCTCGGCCATGCGGCGGTCGAGGTGAAGTTCCATGTTGCCGGTGCCCTTGAATTCTTCGTAGATCACATCGTCCATGCGGCTGCCGGTGTCGATCAGCGCGGTGGCAATGATGGTCAGCGAACCGCCTTCTTCGATGTTGCGGGCGGCGCCGAAGAAGCGTTTGGGCTTTTGCAGGGCGTTGGCATCCACACCACCGGTAAGCACCTTGCCGGAGGCCGGCACGACGGTGTTGTAGGCGCGGGCGAGGCGGGTGAGCGAGTCGAGCAGGATGACCACATCCTTCTTGTGTTCGACCAGGCGTTTGGCCTTTTCGATGACCATCTCGGCCACTTGTACGTGACGCGAGGCGGGTTCGTCAAAGGTGGATGCGACCACTTCGCCTTTCACCGAACGCTGCATCTCGGTCACTTCTTCGGGGCGCTCGTCGATGAGCAACACGATGACGACGACGTCGGGATGGTTGGCGGTGATGGCGTGGGCGATGTGCTGCAACATCACCGTTTTACCGGTTTTCGGCGGGGCGACCAGCAGACCGCGCTGACCTTTGCCGATGGGCGCGATCATGTCGATGATGCGTGAGGTGACGTTTTCGCCGCCCTTCATATCGCGTTCGAGCTCAAGGCAGGCCGTCGGATGCAGCGGCGTGAGGTTTTCGAACAGGATCTTGTGCTTGCATGCCTCGGGCAGCTCGCCGTTGATCTTGTCGACCTTCACCATCGCAAAGTAGCGCTCGCCATCCTTCGGGGTGCGAATTTCGCCCTCGATGGTGTCGCCAGTGTGGAGGTTGAAGCGGCGCACCTGGGAGGGCGACACATAGATGTCGTCCGTGCCGGCCAGGTAGGAAGCCTCGGGTGAGCGCAGGAAGCCAAAGCCGTCGGGCAGCACTTCGAGCACGCCGTCACCGAAAATCGGCTCGCCTTTTTTTGCACGGTTTTTCAGTAGCGCGAATACGAGTTCCTGCTTGCGCAGGCGATTGGCGCCGTCAATGCCATTCTCTTGAGCCATCTCAAGCAATTGGCTGACGTGGAGGTTCTTGAGCTCCGAAAGTTGCATGGTGATCTACTGGATGGGGAAGGAGAAAAACGACGGGCCGGAAGCCGTGATAACGGTGGACCGCAGAAGGGAATGTGCAACCGCGACGCCGGGGGAGGGGGCTGGGCGCCCGGATTCAGGGCGTCGCGGGAAGTGAGCGGAATCTAGCCCGATCAGAGGTTGCTGTCAATAAAGGCCGTCAATTGCGACTTGGACAGGGCGCCGACCTTGGTGGCTTCGACGTTGCCGCCCTTGAACAGCATCAGCGTCGGGATGCCCCGGATGCCGAATTTGGCGGGGGTGTCCTGGTTCTCGTCGATGTTGAGTTTGGCGACTTTCAGTTTGCCTTCGTATTCCTTGGCCACCTCGTCAAGAATCGGCGCAATCATCTTGCAAGGGCCGCACCATTCGGCCCAGTAGTCCAGCAGGACGGGGGTCGCGGATTGCAGGACCTCGGCATCGAAGGTGCCGTCGGTGACGTAATGGATATGCTCGCTCATGGTTCCTCGCATCAGGGAGTGATGACTGGTTTGATCAGACAGGGCCGTTCAGGCCGATTCAGACGAAACGACACGCGCGGATGGCGTATCGAGTGCGGTTGTGGGAAGAAAGTTATGCCAAGCCACGGCGAACGTCAAGCAAACTGCCCGCATTGTCCGTCGCGTTTCGTGACGTAGGGGGTACGTGCCGCGCTATAGTTCGCGCTGAGGGATATCTGCCCCCGGTCAGCCGCTGTGGCGCAATTGCAACAATGGAGAGATTCGAATCATGACTTATGTAGTGACCGAAGCCTGTGTCAAATGCAAATACACCGACTGCGTGGACGTGTGCCCGGTCGATTGTTTTTGCGAAGGCCCCAACTTTCTGGTGATCGATCCGGACGAATGCATTGACTGCACCTTGTGTGTCGCCGAGTGCCCCGTAGAGGCGATCTACGCGGAAGACGATGTGCCGGACGATCAGCAGGAATTCATCGCCATCAATGCCGAACTGTCCAAGCAGTGGAAGCCGATCATCGAGCGCAAGGACGCGTTGTCCGACGCCGAGGAGTGGGCGAAGGTAAAGGAAAAGCGTCACCTGCTTGAGCGCTGAACTCGCACCATGACCGGTTCCGGGCTCACTCATCATCGTTTTGCGCCGGGGCCGGATTTCATTGACCGTTGCGCCCGATCCCTGATTGACCGTGTACCGGGGCCGGATCTGACCGGCTGGCGGGTGGTCGTGCCCAATCTGATGATGGCGCCGGCCTTCAAGCAGGCGCTGCGTCGCGCTGCGGGCCGCAGCCTGCTGTTGCCGCCGGTCGAAACCCTGCAAGTGCATCTGGCGCCTTGGGCAGCCGCGTTTTCGCCGCTGTCGGACACCCGCCGTCAGTTCGCGCTGTATCAGCAACTGCGCGCGCGCGGCTGGTTTGAGCAGGGCAATTTGTGGGCGCTGTGCGAAGAATTCATCGCGCTCTTTGATGAGCTGACGGAACAGGGCGCCGGTCTGGCCGCCAGTGAGGATGCGCTGGCGGCGCAGCTTGCTGCGGCCTACGGTGCCCGCAATACCGAGGTGCTGCGCTTTGAAGCGGCCGTAGTGCACCAGCTCTGGTATGCCGAAACCCAGGGTGCCCCATCGCGCCGGGCGGCGCGTTTGCTCGGTGCGGTGCAATGGACGGCCACCTCACCCACGCCCTTGCTGGTGATCGCCGAGGGGGCCTTGTCGGCCCCCCTCCATGCCTGGCTCCAAAGCCATGCCGAACGGGCCGCGGTCGTGCTGTGTCAGGCGGATCGCAGCGTGGCGGCCACGCCGCTGCTGAGCATGCTCGACGCCGCCTGGCCGTCGACCGGGACGTTGCCCTTGCAGACACGGGTGGCTGCGGTGGCAGAGGAAGGTGCGCTGGATGCGCGGGTGCAGATCATTGGCGTCGATGCGCTGGAGCATGAGGCGCACACCGTTGCGCATCATGTGCGCAAGGCATTGGCAGAGGGCGCCGAATCGATTGCGCTGGTGGCGGTAGACCGCATGGCGGCACGACGTGCGCGTGCGCTGCTCGAACGCGACGGCATTCTGGTTGAGGATGAATCCGGCTGGAAACTCTCCACCACGCGCGCCGCCGCGCTGGTCGATGTCGCGCTCGAAGTGCTGGCTCGCTCGGCGTATTGGCGCGATGTGCTCGATCTGTGCAAATCGCCTTTCGTGTTCTCGGCCATGCCCGCCGAACAACGGCAGCGCGCCGTGCTGGCGATCGAACGGGTGATCCTCGACGAACACGTGGTCACTGGCCTGGCGCCGATTGCCGCCAAACTCAGTGCGCAGCCTGACGCGCTCGCGCTGATCTCCATTTTGAGCGACGCCTGCCGCGGCTTTTCCATGCAACCGGCGGCGCCGCAAGTGTGGCTGCAGCGCCTGTGCGCCATGTTGAATGCGCTCGACGCGACCGACGCCTTGCTGGCTGACGCCGCCGGCCAGACGCTGCTGGAGCGCTTCAGCGACCATATCGACGCCTTGCACGACGAAGGCTGCGAACTCAGCTTTGCCGAGTGGCGCGACTGGCTGGACGGCGAGCTCGATGCGGCCTTGTTCCGCGATCGCAGCATCCGCAGCCCGGTGGTGATGACCCACTTGCCGGCTTGCCGCCTGCGGCATTTCGATGTGGCGATAGTGGTCGGCGCCGACGCCGTTCAACTGGCGGCAGAAGATCGCCGCGCCATTTTTGTGCACGACGGCGTCCGTCAGGACCTCGGCCTGCCGGGCCGTGCCGACGGCCTGCAACGCCTGCGCGACGACCTGACGATGTTGATCGCCGGCTGTGGGCGGGTGGTGTTTTCCTGGCAGCAGTTGCGCGATGGCGACCCGGGGCCGCTGGCCGCCGAGCTGGAGATTCTCGATCTGGCGCACGCGATGCGTTTTGGCCGGCCGCTGATTCAACCGGCGCCGCCCATGCCGCCGGTCCACGCGACACACCAGGGCCAAGCGGTGCCGGGGCCCGTCGTGCCGCGCGCGCAACGCCCGGCGTCCATCACCGCTTACGGTTATGCCTCGCTGGTGAGCTGCCCGTATCAGTATTTCGCGCGCAACGTGCTCGGGCTGGACGAGGCGGGCGAGGTCAGCGAAGCCATGGAGAAGCGCGACTACGGCCAGTTTGTGCACTCGGTGCTCGAGCGCTTTCACACGCGCTTCCCGGTGATTTCCGACGTGGATGACGACACCTTGTTCGCCGCGCTGGAGGCTGAAACCCATGCGGTGTTCGGTGAGCGGGTGAAGGCCAACTTCCTTGAAACCGCCTGGCTGCTGCGCTGGCGAAAACGCATGGGCGACTACCTCGCCTGGCAGCGCAGCCGCGAGCAATCGGGTTGGCGCTACGCCGAATCCGAACGCAGTCTGCGCCGCGCGCTCCTATTGGCCGATGGCGACACATTGACGCTCAAGGGGCGGCTTGACCGGATCGACCGCGGGGCCGATGGCGCGCTGGCGGTGCTCGACTACAAGGCCCGCGACACCGCCTCGCTGCGTCGGGCGGTGAAAGACCCGGAGGACGGGCAGTTGGCAATTTACGCCGCCTTGATGGACGAAGCCGTCGCACAGGCTGGCTATGTGGCGCTTGATGGCGATCGCGTTGACACCTGGGCGCTTGACGACCCGGCCGCGGCCGCGGCAGCCCATGTGGCGCGCCTCACCGATCTGTTTGAACGCATGGGCGAGGGCGCGGCGATGACGGCCAATGGCGTCGGCAGCGTTTGCGACTACTGCAGCGTGCGTGGCCTGTGCCGCAAGGACTATCACGATGACTGAGCCCTTCGTTCGTCAGGCGCTCGACCCGGCGCGCAGCGTGGTTGTCGAAGCCTGTGCCGGCAGCGGCAAGACCTGGCTGCTGGTGTCGCGCATCTTGCGCATTCTGCTCACCGGCGCGCGCCCGGGCGACATCCTCGCCATTACCTACACCCGCAAGGCGGCGCGCGAGATCGAGGCGCGGCTGCGCTTGTGGCTGCGCGAACTGGCGCGGCTGGATGATGCGGCGGCCTGCGCCTTCCTCGAAGCGCGGGGGCTCGATGCTGCCGAGGCACTCGCCGTGTTGCCGCGGGCGCGCGGGCTGATCGAAACGGTCGAGCAGGCCAGCCCGGCAATCACCATTACCACTTTTCACGGCTGGTTCGGTCGCATTCTGTCGGGTGCCAGTCTCAACGCCGGCCTGGCGGGCTTTACCCTGGCCGAGGCCGAAGGCCCGCTGATGGACGAGGCCTGGGCCCTGTTCGCGCGGCGCTGCGCCGAGGCCCCGGACGGCCCGGCGGCCATGTCGCTTGGCCAGCTCTACATGCTGTTCGGCAGCAACAACACCCGAAGCCTGCTCGACGCCTTTGTGTCGCGGCGGGGCGAATGGCAAGTGTTTGCCAACGGCGCGTTGCTTGAATCCGTGTTGGCCGACATGCACGCCGCGGCAGACGTGTCGTCCGACGCCGAGGCGCTGGCGATGTTCTTTGCCGCGCCGGATCTGGTGGCGCGGCTCCAGCGCTATGCCGCGCACCTTGGCAAGAACACGGCGTCTGATCAGAAAGTGGCCAACGCCTTGATCGATGCGCTCGCAATCGTGGACGACGCGGCGCGCTTCGAGGCGCTGGTGCCGGTTTTTCTGACCGAGAAAGGGACGGTGCGCGCCCGCAAGGCGTCCAAGGCACAGGCGGGGCGGCTGGGCGAGGCGGGCGAGATGGATCTGCTGGATCTGCATGAATCGCTCGCCACGGTCGTGCTTGATTGTGTTGCCGCCCGGTTGGAGTTGCGCGTGCTGGCGTTCAACGTCGCGGCGCTGACCGCCGGCACCGCGCTGCTGACCGAGTTTGAAGCCTTCAAGCGACAGCGCAGGGTGATGGACTACGCCGATCTGGAGATCGAGGTCGATCGTCTGCTCGACGATGTGGACCGCGCGCCGTATCTGCAAGCGCGGCTCGACGCCCGCTACCGGCACCTGCTGCTCGACGAGTTTCAGGACACCAACCCGGTGCAGTGGCGCGTTCTGCTGGCCTGGCTGGCGGCCTACGAGGCGGATGCGTATCGGCCGTCGATTTTCCTGGTGGGCGACCCGAAGCAATCCATCTATCGCTTCCGCCGTGCCGACTACCGCATTTTCAACCACGCGGCAGATTGGCTAGCGGCCGGCTTTGACGCGGTGCGCCTGCCCAATAATCACACGTGGCGAAATGCACCGGCCGTGGTTGAAGTGGTTAATGCACTGTTCGTCAAAGAGCCGGCCTTTGTCGGCTTTGCGGCGCAGGCGGCGCGGCGTACTGGTCGTGAGGGCATGGTTCACCTGCCCGCGCTGGTGAGCGCCCCCGAGTTGGCGGACGACGCAGACAACGGCAGCTTGCGCGACCCATTTGGCGTTGCCCGGCGTGTGCGCGAAAATCTCGCCCGTCGCCAGGAAGCGCAGGTGATGGTGTCCACTTTGTATGATTGGGTCGGCGATCGCGCCATCGATGGCAATACTGGCGCGCGCCCCATGCAGTGGGGCGATGTGCTGATCCTGACCCGCACCCGCGGCATCCTGCCCGAGTACGAACGGGCGCTGCGCGAGTCGGGTGTGCCGTATCTGAGCGTCAGCCGCGGCCAGTTGCTGTCGACGCTGGAGGCTGCCGACCTCACCGCGCTGCTGCGCTTCTTGACCACACCCTCCGACGATCTGGCGCTGGCACATTGTCTGCGCGCGCCCTGGTTCGACATCAGCGATGCCGCCTTGCTGGCTCTGGCGGCCGAGCCGGATGGCGATTGGTGGGCGCGGCTGCGATCGG
The DNA here is from genome assembly GCA_027214125.1 of Zoogloeaceae bacterium G21618-S1. Taxonomy (GTDB): domain Bacteria; phylum Pseudomonadota; class Gammaproteobacteria; order Burkholderiales; family Rhodocyclaceae; genus Nitrogeniibacter. The sequence continues at coordinate 96,019 of JAPWHF010000002.1, read as the reverse complement.
TGGCGGCCGGATCGGGCCCGTACGCGGCTGCGCTGGCATCGGCGGCTGAGTTGCTCTCGGGCTGGATGGCCTTGGCAGCGCACTTGCCGGTGCACGATCTGCTCGACCGGATCTACCACCAGGCCGACGTGATGGCGGCCTATCGTCGCCGCGTGCCGCCGCCGATGTGGGCGGGCGTGGCGGCCAACCTCGAGGCCTTTCTGGCGCTGGCACTGAGCGTGGACGGCGGGCGTTACCCGAGTCTGCCGCGCTTTGTGGATGAGCTCCAGCGACTCGGTCGCGCGGGCGATGACGAGGCGCCGGACGAAGGCGCGCTGATTGATGGTGCCTCACAGGGGCGGGTGCGCATCATGACCATTCACGGCGCCAAGGGGCTGGAAGCGCCGGTGGTGTGGCTGATCGATGCCAACAACACACATGCGCGGCCGGACAGCTATCAGCCGCTGATCGACTGGCCGGCCGGCGCGCCGCGGCCGACGCATTTCTCGCTGCACGCGACCGCTGCGCTGGCCGGGCGGTCGAGGGCGGCCATTTTCGACGCCGAAGCCGCCGCGCGCGAGCGCGAAACCCTGAATCTGCTCTACGTCGCCATTACCCGTGCCGAGCAGATTTTTGTCGCCAGCGGCAGTGAAGCGCGGGGCGATGACTCGCAGACATACTATGGACGGCTGCGCCGGGCGCTCGACGATCTGGACGCCGGTGAGACCTATGGCGCTATTGCGCGCATTCAGGCGCCGGCGGTGGAGGCGCCGGTGCACGTCGTCGAGGCGCCGGTCGAGCCGAGTGTGACGCCGGTGGGCGAACGGGTGCTTGCGCCTGAGGCTAGTACCGCGATGGATTTTGGCACGGCGATGCATGCGCTCATTGAGGCGGCGACCACGCCGGGGGCGACCTTGCCCGAGGCCGTCGATGAGGCCGTGCGCAGCGCCGCCGAGGCGATTCTCAGAGCGCCGGATTTGCAGTGCTTCTTCGACGCCGCACAGTTTGATCAGGCCTATAACGAAGTAGAGATCATTGACGAGACGGGGCGTCTCGGGCGGATCGACCGGTTGGTGTTGCGTGAGGCGGACGCTTGGGTGATCGACTACAAGAGCGGTCATCCCGAGCCGCAGCTGATGGCAAAGTACCGACAGCAAATGCAGGACTACTGCCGCGCGGTGTCGGCGATGTTCCCCGCGCGCACCGCGAAGGCAATGCTGGTATTCGCCGACGGCAGTCGTGAGCGCGTTGCGCTGGCAACGTGATGGATAGGGGGTTTCCCGCTTCCCCCGTGCCACGCAATCGACTACCATCCCGAACAAACAAACGCACCCAAAGAGTGCAATCCGTCAGGCAAGGGGTAAATCATGCAGGTGAGTGAAATCCTGGCGATCAAGGGCAAGGTGCTCTACACGATCGCTCCGAACCGTAGTCTTTCCGAAGCCGTGGCCATCATGACCGAGCAGGATGTCGGCTCGCTGGTGGTGTTCGAGCACGGCAAGATGGTCGGTATGCTCACTTTCCGCGAAGTGCTCAAGCATGTGCATGGCGCGGGGGGGAGCTGGCAGGATCTGACGATTGCTGACGTGATGGTTCGCGATCCGCTGACTGCTGGCGCGAACATGGAAATGGATGAACTGCGTCGCCACATGGTCGATCATCACCAGCGCTACTTGCCGGTCATGGATGAAGACACCTTGCTGGGCGTCATTTCCTTCCACGACGTGGCCAAGGCCGTGCTGGAAGAGCAGAGTTTTGAGAATCGTATGCTGAAAAATTACATTCGCAACTGGCCCGAAGAATCAAACGAGGCCTGAGTCGAATGTGACCGGTTCGACGCCTCAGGGGGGGCGGCGAGCCGGTAAAGAGTCGTTGGAAAAGCGCGCTGTCGCTTGACGGTGCACTTGCCTTGGGAGGGCGGGGTCCGGCTATGGCCGGATCAAATTCCGACGCAAACAAGGAGACACCGTGGATAAAATCTGGCTCAAAAGCTACCCCCCTGGAATTCCTGCCGAGATCGATCTGAATGAGTTCGACTCAATCGGCGACATGTTTCTGCAAAGTTGCCGGCAGTTCGCCGCGCGCACGGCCTATGTCAACATGGGCAAGTCGATGCGCTTCGATGAGCTTGAGCAGCTCAGTGAGCAGTTTGCCGCTTATCTCCAGGGTGAATTGAAACTGCCCAAGGGCGCGCGCATCGCCCTGATGATGCCCAACGTCATGCAGTACCCGATCGCCATGTACGGCGCCTTGCGCGCGGGCTACACGGTAGTCAACTGCAACCCGTTGTACACCGCCCGCGAACTGGAGCACCAGCTCAAGGATTCGGGCGCGGCGGCAATCGTCATTCTCGACAACTTTGCTCATACGCTTCAGGACGTGCTTGCGCACACCGAGATCAAGCACGTGGTCGTCACTCGGCTGGGTGACCGACTCGGCGGCCTCAAGGGCGGCATTGTCAATTTCGTGGTCAAGTACATCAAGAAGATGGTGCCGGCCTGGGATCTGCCCGGTCACAAACGCTTCAACGACATCCTTGCCGTCGGTGCGCGGCATACGCTCAAGCCAGTGCAGGTCGGCCATGACGACATCGCCTACCTGCAATACACCGGCGGCACAACCGGCGTGGCCAAGGGCGCGATGCTGACCCACCGCAACATCATCGGCAACCTGCAGCAGGCACACGCTTGGATCAAGCCCTTCCTGGGCGACAAGCCCGAGGTGATCATCACCGCGCTGCCGCTCTATCACATCTTCTCGCTCACCGCGAACTGCCTGACCTTTTTCAAGCTGGGCGCGACCAACGTCCTGATCACCAATCCACGCGATATTCCCGGTTTCATCAAGGAGTTGGGCTCGGTACGTTTTTCTGTCATCACTGGCGTCAACACCTTGTTCAATGCACTGCTGAACAACCCAGAGTTCGAGAAACTTGATTTTTCGTCGCTACGCATCACGCTCGGTGGCGGCATGGCGGTGCAGCAGGCGGTGGCTGAGCGTTGGAAGAAAGTCACCGGCCGCCCGCTGATCGAGGCCTACGGCCTGACCGAAACCTCGCCGGCGGTGTGCATCAACCCGCTGGATCTTGCGGAGTTCAACCATGCGATCGGTTTGCCGGTCAGCTCTACCGAGGTCAGCATTCGTGACGATGACGGCGTCGAACTCGCTGTCGGCCAGCCGGGTGAGTTGTGTGTGAAGGGACCGCAAGTCATGGCGGGCTACTGGAAGCGCCCGGACGAAACCGTCAAGGTCATGACCGCCGACGGCTTTCTGCGGACCGGCGATGTGGCAACCATCGACCCCGACGGGTTTGTGCGCATTGTCGATCGCAAGAAAGACATGATTCTGGTGTCGGGCTTCAACGTGTATCCGAACGAGGTCGAAGACATTGTGGCCGGACATCCGGGCGTTATTGAAGTCGCGGCGGTCGGTGTGCCTGACGAGCGCGCCGGTGAGGCGGTGAAGGTGTTCGTGGTGCGCAAGGACCCGAATCTCACCAAGGATGCCCTGATAGCGTATTGCCGTGAAAATCTCACCGGCTACAAGGTGCCGCATCTCGTTGAATTCCGCGATGAGTTGCCGAAGACCAACGTGGGCAAGATTCTCCGTCGGGCCTTGCGTGATGAGGACGGGAAAGCCACATGACGACACAAGGCTTGCCTTTTTATTTCGATCGTGGTTTTATCGCCTCGTTACTCGAACTCAAGATCTGTTGACCCGATGAACTGTTTCGCCCTAGCCCTCGACGTAGTTGTCGTAGTACGTGTAGTCAGCGTAGGCAAGGTCGCGTCGTAACGGGTCACCCAGACACTTAGATTCTGAAACCCCCGCCGGCGCGAAGCTGGCGGGGGTTTTGTTTTTCTCCCGCCGGTTTTTACCCGGATTGAAACCTGGAGAGAAACATGATGCAAATGACTGGCGCCGAATTGATCTTGCGCCTCCTTGAGCGACAAGGCATTGAGACTGTGTGTGGCATCCCCGGCGGCGCAATCCTGCCGTTCTACGATGCCCTTGGTCAGAGCGATACCATTCACCATGTGCTGGCCCGTCACGAGCAGGGCGGTGGCTTCATGGCGCAGGGCATGGCCCGCGTGTCGGGCAAGCCCGAGGTGTGCCTCGCCTCGTCCGGCCCGGGTGCGACCAACTTGGTCACCGCCATTGCCGATGCCAAACTCGATTCGATTCCGATGGTGGCCATCACCGGTCAGGTGCCGCTGCCTATGATCGGTACCGACGCCTTTCAGGAAGTGGATACCTACGGGATGACCATCCCGCTGACCAAGCACAACTTCCTGGTGCGTGACGCCAATGATCTGCTTGAAGTCATCCCCGAAGCCTTTCGCATCGCCATGTCGGGTCGTCCCGGTCCGGTGCTGGTCGACGTGCCCAAGGATGTGCAGTGCCAGATGGTGAGTTTCGAAGACTACCCGCCGGTGGCCGTGCCGAATGCGCTGCCCGAGGTGGATCTGCTGGCGATCGAAAAGGCCGCCGAGATGATCAACGCCGCCGAGCGGCCGGTGCTCTACCTGGGCGGTGGGGTGATTCACTCCGGCGCCTCGCATCTGGCCGTGACGTTGGCCGAGCAGGGCGGGCTGCCCACCACGATGACGCTGATGGCGCTGGGCACCATGCCGATCGATCATCCGCTGTCCATCGGCATGCTCGGCATGCATGGCGCGCGTTACACCAACTATGTGCTCGAAGAAGCCGACTTGCTGATCTGCGTCGGCGCGCGTTTCGACGATCGTGCGATCGGCAAGGCGGCTGAGTTCTGCCCGCGGGCGAAGATCATCCATGTGGACATCGACCCGGCCGAGCTGCACAAGATCAAGACCGCGCACATCGGTATTGCCGGTGACGTGACGCAAGTGGTCGAGGCGCTGCTCCCGTTGGTGCAGGTCAAGCTGCGCGAGCCGTGGCTGGCGCAAGTGGCCGACCTCAAAGAACGCTTCCCGCTGGCGAAGCCGGATCTCGACAACCCCCGCTCGCACTACGGTCTGGTGCAAGCCGTGGCCGACGCGCTCGATGACGAGGCGGTGATTGCGACCGACGTGGGGCAACACCAGATGTGGGTGGCGCAGGCCTACCCCTTCCGCCGGCCGCGGCAGTGGCTCACTTCGGGTGGCCTGGGCACCATGGGTTTTGGCCTGCCGACCGCGATTGGTGCTGCGCTGGCCGCGCCTGAGCGCACGGTGGTGTGCTTTACCGGTGACGGCAGCCTGAAGATGAACATCCAGGAAATGGCGACGCTGGCCGAGGAAGAACTCAACGTCAAGATCGTGCTGATGAACAACAACTCGCTCGGGCTGGTGTATCAGCAACAGAGCATGTTCTATGGCAAGCGGCCGGTGGCGTCGAAGTACAAGCGCGCGGTGAACTTCCTGAAGATTGCCGAGGGCTTCGGCCTTGACGCGGTGGACCTGGATACCGCCGAGAACCCCGCGGCGACGCTGGCCGAGGCGCTGCAGCGTCCGGGGCCGTGCCTGATCCACTGCTCGATCGACCGGGAAGAGTTTGTTTATCCGATGGTGCCGCCGGGTGCCGCCAACACTGAAATGATCGGTTAAGGAGTCAATGGCATGTCTATGGTTATTGAACGCGAAGCGGCCGCGGTGACGAAGGTCGTGCTGGAACTGGAAGTGGCCAACCACGCCGGGGTGATGTCACATATTTGCGGTTTGTTTGCGCGCCGCGCATTCAACGTGGAGGGCATTTTGTGCATGCCCTTGCCGGACGCCACGCGTAGCCGCATCTGGCTGCTGGTGTTTGACGATGAGCGTCTGGAGCAGATGGTCAAGCAGGTCGAAAAGCTCGAAGATGTGATCAGCGTGGTTCGGCATGGTGCCGAGCATGCGGTGTTCGAGCGTCTGGAAGCGTTTTTCCGCTGATTGCTGCGGAGTCAAAAAACGGCCGGCATTGCGCCGGCCGTTTGTCGTTTACTGCGCCGTGGCGTTCGGTGTTTGCCAACCACCGCCGAGGGCGCGAAACAGATCGGCAATCGCAGTTTTCTGTGCAGCCGATGCGTTGGCCAGCGCGATTTGCGCGTCGAGCAGGCTGCGTTCTGTGTCCAGCACCTCAAGCCGGCTCACCAGCCCCGCGTCAAAGCGCTGTTGCGACTGGTTCAGTGCGGTTTGCAAGGCCTCGACGCGCGTGGCTTGTGCGGTGCGGCTGTTAATGGCACCGCGTTGGGCCGCCAGGGCGCGACGCACATCGGCAAAGGCGCCGGCCACGGCCTGGGTGTAGCGCAGCCGGGCCTGATCGGCTCGGGCCTCGGCAATGTCGACATTACGCTGCAGGCGACCGGCGTCCCAGATCGGCTGGGTGAGACCGGCGGCCAGCGAGAACACGCCGGCACTGGCATCGAGCAGATTGGACAGATCGGTCGATTCGCGGCCCAACGCGGCAGTCAGCGTGATCGCCGGAAGGCGCTGTGCTTGCGCTTCGCCAATACGCGCGGTGGCGGCGATCAGTGCCTGTTCGGCTTCGATCAGATCGGGCCTGCGGCGTAGGAGTTCAGCGGGTAGGCCGGCCGGCACCACCACCGCAGTGTCGGTCTTCGCGCCGCGTGCGAGCGTTTCTTCGAAAATCGCGCGCGGCGAGCGTCCGAGCAGCACGGCCAGTGCCGCTTCGGTGCTTTTCTGTGCGCTCAAGGTCGTGGCCAGATCAGACTCGACCTGGGCGACTGCGGCGTCGGCTTGCAACACGTCGAACTGCGACGCGCTGCCAGCGTCCATGCGTTGGCGTAACAGCGTGGCAGTGTCCTTGCGCGCGCTCAGTGTTTGCCCAAGCACGCGCAGGCGTTCGTCGGCCGCTTGCAGATCGAAGTATCGCGTGGCCAACTCGGCGCTGAGCGAAAGCGCCACCGTGCGCCGCGCCGCCACAGCGCCGAGCAAGTCGGCGCGAGCGGCCTCGCTGGCCTGGCGGTAACGACCCCACAGGTCAAGCTCGTAGCTTGCGCTCAGCCCCAGCGTATGTAGATTGCTGGTGCGCGGGTCGGTCGGAACGCCTTTCAGACTGCTGCGCGCGCGCTGGCTACCGGCGTTGGCGCTGACGCTCGGATAGCGGTCGGCGTCGGCGATGCCGGCGCGGGCGCGGGCCTCTTCGAGCCGCGCCGCTGCCAGTTGCACGTCGGCGTTGTGCGTCAGCGCTTCGGCCATCAGCCCGTCAAGCGCCGGGTCCTGGTAGTGCAACCACCAGGCGTCACCGAGCTGGGTGGCCAGCGTGGTGTTGGCCGGTGCGGCTTCGAACTGACCGGGCAGGGTGATGGCCGGGGCTTCGTACACCGGACCGACGGCGCAGGCGCTGAGCGCCAGCGCGGCCAGAAGTGGCGCAATTCGGTTCAGCGGCTTAGTCATGGCCGTGCCCCTTGTCGTTTGCAGCGGCTTCGGCGACCAGTTTTTCATGGGTGATGTCATGGTGAATCCGGATTTCCTCGAACATCTCGTCGCGGGAGCGTTTCTCCGAGAGTTTGTGTTCGGTGATGAAGCGATAGAACAAGGGCACAAAGAACACCGCCAGGAAGGTCGCCGCGAGCATGCCGCCGACCACGCCGGTGCCCACCGCATGCCGTGCGCCGGCGCCGGCGCCGCTCGACAAGACCAGCGGCGTCACCCCGAGGATGAAGGCCAGCGAAGTCATCAGGATCGGGCGGAAACGCAGGCGGGCGGCTTCGATGGCGGCCGCTGCGGCGCTCATGCCTTCGCGGTGTTTATAAATGGCGTACTCGACGATCAGAATCGCGTTCTTGGCGGCTAGGCCGAGCAGCGTGACCAGACCGATCTGGAAGTACACATCATTGGTCATGCCGGTCAGCCACACTGCGGCGAGCGCGCCGAACGTGCCAAAGGGCAGGGCCAGCAGCACGGCCAGCGGTAGCGACCAGCGCTCGTATTGCGCCGCGAGAATGAGGAAGACCATCAAGGCGCCGAGCACCAGTGCCATACCCGAGGAGCCGCTGGACCGGCGCTCCTGGTAGGCCGCGCCACTCCAGTCCAGGCTGAAGCCGGGGGGCAGGGTTTTGGCGGCGAGCTCTTCCAGCCGGGCGATGGCTTGCCCGGTCGAGAAGCCTGGCGCGGCGCTGCCGAGGATCTTGACGGCCGGCAGGTTGTTGAAGCGTTCCAGCGTGTCGGGGCCGGCTTCGTTGCGAATGGTGGCGAGCGACGAAATAGGCACCAGGGCGCCGCCGTCGGCCCGCACATAGGCGGCTGCGATGTCCTGTGGTTCGTTACGGAAGGCCGGATCGGCCGACATCAGCACCTGCCATGTGCGACCGTATTTGTTGAAGTCGTTTACATAGTAGCTGCCGAGATTGGCGCCCAGCGTGGCAAACAGGCCGTCGAGCGGCACGCCCAGGCTCTTGGCCTTTTCGCGGTCGACATCGACAAACAACTGCGGCGTCGAGGCGCGCCAGAGGGTTTGCGCCATGGCAAACATCGGGTCCTGGTTGACGGCGCCGAGGAACAAGTCCTTGGTGGCGGCCATGACTTTCGGGTCGTTGTCGCCGCGGTTTTGCAGGTAGAACTCGAAGCCGCCCGCATTGCCCAGACCGAAAATGGCCGGGGGGTTGAAGGACAGAATCAGCGCTTCCTTGATGTGCGCGGTGGTGGCGTAGGTCTTGCCGACCAGTTCAGCCGCCGTGGTGGTGCGTTCGTCCCAATGCTTGAGTGTGACAAAGAAGGTCGCGGCACTGTTCTTGAAGCTGCCGCCGAGGAAGTCGAAGCCGGTAAAGGCGATGGTGTAGGCGACGTTCGGATCGCTGCGGATGATCTTTTCGACCTCGGCCACCACCTTGTCGGTGCGCTCCAGCGAGGCGCCGTCGGGCAGGAAGACCGCGGTAATGAAGTAGCCCTGGTCTTCGTCCGGCACCAGGCTGCCCGGGGTGGATTGCCACAGCTGCGCCGTGATGGCGACCATGCCGACAAATAACAGTAGACCAACCATGCCGCGGCGGATGAGCCACGCAACACCATGGGTGTACTGGCGCGTGACCGCATCGAATGCGCGGTTGAAGCCCCGGAAAAACCAGTTGGTGGCCTTGTGTTCATGGCGCAGGATGAGGACGCACAGTGCCGGCGTCAGCGTCAGTGCCACGATGCCAGAGATGACCACCGCAATGGCAATGGTGACCGCGAACTGCCGATAGAGCTCGCCGGTGAGACCGCCGAGGAAGGCGATCGGCACAAACACGGCGCACAGCACCAGCACGATGGCAACCACTGGACCGGTGACTTCGCGCATGGCCTGAATGGCCGCCTGGCGGACCGCCAAGCCTTCTTCGTGCATGATGCGCTCGACGTTCTCTAGCACCACGATGGCGTCGTCCACCACGATGCCGATGGCCAGCACCATGCCGAACAGGGTAAGTGTGTTGATTGAGTAGCCGAGCATCATCAGGCCGGCGAAGGTGCCGATCAGCGATACCGGCACGGCCAGTGTCGGGATCAGTGTGGCGCGCCAGTTCTGCAGGAACAGGTAGACCACCAGGAACACCAGCGCCATGGCCTCGGCGAGTGTCTTGATCACCTCACGGATCGACACGTTGACGAAGTCGGTGGTGTCGTACGGAATGGTATAGCTCAGGCCGTCCGGAAAGCGCTGGCCCAGCTCGGCCAGGGTGGTTTTGACTTCCTGCGCGACATCCAGCGCGTTGGCGCCAGGCTTGAGGAAGATGCCGACCAGGGTCGCGGGCTGGCCGTTGATGCGGCCGATGAAGTCGTAGTCTCGGGCGCCGAGTTCGACGCGCGCCACATCCTTCAGGCGTAGTTGGGCACCATTGGCGTCGGCGCGCAGGATGATGTTCTCGAACTCGCTCACGTCGGCCAGTCGGCCGCGGGTGTTGACCGTCAGCGACAGCGCCTGGCCGGTGGCGACCGGGGGTTGCCCGATGCGGCCTACGGCGTATTGGGCGTTTTGTTCCTCGATGGCGCGGATCACGTCGGTGGTGGCCAGATCGTGGTGACGCAGGCGGTCCGGGTTGAGCCAGATCCGCATTGCGTAGTCTTTGGCGCCGAAGATCTGGACGTTGGTGGTGCCCGGTACCCGCTTGAGCACATCGAGCACGTTGAGCGTCACGTAGTTGCTGGTGTAGACGTCGTCGAAACGCCCGTCCGGCGAGTTGAACGCCACCACCTGCAAGAAGGCGGAAGAGCCTTTCTCGACACTGATGCCTTGCCGGCGTACCTCCAGCGGCAGGCGCGGTTCGGCCTGCTTGACGCGGTTGTTGACGTTGATCACCGCCTGGTCGACATCGGTGCCGATGTCAAAGGTGACCTGAATCTCGACACGGCCATTCGAGGCCGAGGTCGAGCTCATGTAGAGCATGTTCTCGACGCCGATGATCTGGGTTTCGAGCGGGGCGGCGACGGTCTTTTCGATCACATCCGCCGAGGCGCCCGGATAGGTGGCGGCCACAGTGACGACGGGCGGTGCGATTTCTGGGTACTGCGCGACCGGCAGGCTGCGTACGGCGGCCAGACCGGCGATCATGATGAACACCGAGAGGACCGTCGCGAAGATCGGACGGTCGATAAAGAAGCGGGAGAACATGATCAGGCTCCCGGTTTGGCTGCGGTATCAGCCGGCGGTGTGACCGACACCGGGGCGCCCGGTCCGATCTTGAGTACACCATCGGTAATGACCTGATCGCCGGCAGTCAGACCGTCAACGACCATGGTGTTGCCGCTCCAGTCCAGCGGCGTGACGGGGCGCACGGCGGCCTTGCCCTCGCTCACGATGTATACGAAGCGACCGCTCGGCCCTTCCAGCACGGCGCGTTGCGGCACGGCGATGGCGTTGGGGCGGGTGGCACCTTCAAGGCGAACGCGCACGAACTCACCGGGTCGCAAGCGGCGATCGGCGTTCGGCAGATCGGCCTGAGCCTCGCTGCTACCGGTCTTCGGGTCAATGCGCACGTCGGTGAAGTCGAGGCTGCCGGTGGTGTTCGTGGCTTCGTGGGCGACGCCGATCAGTCGAACGCGGAAGTGGCCGTCGGCAAGGCTCAGACGGCCCGCCGCGATGTCGTTGTCGATGCGCGAGCGATCAGAATCCGGCAGGCCAAAACGGACCTGGATCGGGTCGGTCTGGGTGACGACTGCGAGCAGGGTTTCGGGGCCTGCCAGCAAGCTGCCTTCGGATTGCAGCGCGCGCGAGGTAATGCCGTCGATGGGCGATTCGACGCGGGTGTATTTGAGCGACAAACGCGCTTCGGTCAGGCGGGCACGCGCGGCCAGCACATCGGCGGCAGCGATTGCCTGGTTTGAGCTGGCATCGTCAAAGTCGCGCTGCGCCACGGCCTTGGAAGCCACCAAGGGCTTGAGTCGCTCGGCTTCGCGGCGGGCTTGCGTCAGGCGCGCGTCGGCAGCGGCCAGATCGGCCTTGGCGCGGGCGACGGCGGTTTCGCTGGGCACCGGGTCAATTTGGAAGAGCGACTGACCGGCTTTGACGCGGGCGCCTTCCTCATACTTACGCTTGAGCAAAATGCCGCTGACGCGCGGCCGGATCTCGACCTCACGGGCGCCGTGCAGGCGGGCGGGGTATTCGAAGCTGACATCAATCGATGTTGGCGTTGCGGTCATGACGCTGACCGAGGCGGGGGGAGGTGCGGCGTTCGGAGACGCGGGGGCGTCGCTGCCGCAGGCAGTGACGACGAGGGCGGCGGCAGCGATCAGGGCGACGACAGGGCGTGATGCTGTTCGCGTGAAAGGGGCTAGGGAAGGCATTGGGGGGTGTTCCGATCGTTATTGGTATGGGCGCAATTGTAGAAACATTCATGAATGTATGTAAAGTGACATTTCAGATTTTGTGTGCTTCAATCCGTGGCAACAGATGTCAGCAAGGATTGCGAGAGCGATGGTAAGAAAGACCAAAGAAGAGGCGCTCGAGACGCGACATACGATTCTCGATGCGGCCGAAGCGGTGTTCTATCGCAAGGGCATGGCGAGGACGACCTTGGCGGACATCGCGTCGGCGGCCAGTGTGACTCGCGGGGCGATCTATTGGCATTTTGCCAACAAGGGCGAGGTGTTCGAGGCCATGATGCGCCGCGCCATCGACCCACTCGAGGCGATCTCCGAGGTCGACTACTCGACCAGCGAGCGTCCGCTGGAAGAGCTGCGTGAACGGGTGCTGGGCGTGATTGAGCGTATCAATTCCGATCCGCGTTACATCCGGGTGTTTGCCATCGCAATGCACAAAAGTGAATACGTGGACGAGATGGTGCCGGTGGTGGATCAGTGCATGGAATGCTGTGACCGCCATCTGCTGCGACAGGAACAGGCCTTTACGGTGGCCAAGTCGCGGGGCGACCTGCCGGCCTCGGTTGACCCGCATCGTGCGGCCTTGTCGTTGTCCGTCATGATCGACGGCCTGATCGCCAGCTGGAGCCTCCAGCCCGAGGTGTACTCACTGGACCTGGCGGGCGGCCTGATCAATTGTTTTTTCTACGGGCTCAAGCACGACGCCTGTCACTGAAAGCGGCGCCCGCCATTGGGCGCCGGGCACGCCATTTGATAAACTCGTACGCTTTCCTCGCTCGCGGTAGATCCCATGTCCGGTAATCGTTTAGGCAAGTTGTTTTGCGTGTCGTCCTTTGGCGAGTCGCATGGGCCGGCGATCGGCTGTGTGGTTGACGGTTGTCCGCCGGGGATGGCCATCAGCGAGGCGGATATTCAGGCCGAGCTGGATCGACGCAAGCCCGGCACTTCGCGCCATGTGACGCAACGCCGCGAGCCCGACACGGTCGAGATTCTCTCGGGCGTGTACGAAGGTCTCACGACCGGCACGCCGATCGCGCTGCTGATCCGCAATCAGGACCAGCGCAGCAAGGACTACTCCAATATTGCCGAGACCTTCCGTCCCGGTCACGCCGACTACGGCTACTGGCAGAAATACGGCATTCGCGACCCGCGCGGTGGCGGTCGCTCCTCGGCGCGTGAGACGGCGGTGCGTGTGGCGGCGGGTGCGATTGCGCGCAAGTGGCTGACCGAGCGCTACGGCATCGTGATTCGTGGCTACATGGCGCAGCTCGGCCCGATCGAGATCCCGTTCAAAGCCTGGGAAGACCTCGACGCCGAAGGCAATGCCTTCTTTGCGCCTAATCTTGCGATGATCCCCGAGCTGGATGCCTACATGGACGAGTTGCGCAAATCGGGCGATTCGATCGGTGCGCGGATCAACGTGGTGGCCACCGGTGTGCCCGTCGGTTGGGGCGAGCCGGTGTATGACCGTCTCGACGCCGATATCGCCCACGCGATGATGAGCATCAACGCGGTCAAGGGCGTGGAGATCGGCGCCGGTTTCGACTGCGTCGAGCAGCGTGGGACGGAGCACTCGGACGAGATGACGCCTGCGGGCTATCTCACCAATCACGCCGGTGGTGTGCTGGGCGGTATTTCCAGCGGGCAGGACGTGATGGTCAGTATGGCCATCAAGCCGACCTCCAGCATCCGGCTGGATCGACGCTCGATCAACAAGGCGGGTGAGCCGGTGATCGTCAATACGCATGGCCGGCACGACCCCTGTGTGGGTATCCGCGCCACGCCGATCGCCGAGTCCATGCTGGCGCTGGTGCTGATGGATCACGCATTGCGCCATCGTGCTCAGAATGCCGATGTGGTCTGCGCGACGCCGAAGATTGCCGGTCTGGCTCCTGAGGGCGCGCAGGCGGTGCCGTCGCCGACACTAGGTGCACGAGGCGATTGACCTGAATCAACTCAATGCAGAGGGGCGGGGCGTAGGCTGAAGTCAACGAAACGGCAACAAAGAGAGGACGAAAGATGAGCTTGCAAGCCCATGATCTGCATACTGAATTCCCCGAATACCGCGACGCGATTCATGCACTGAAGGTGTCCGATAACCACTTCTCGCGTCTGTTTGATCGCTACCATGAAGTCAATCGCCATGTGTTGCGCATCGAAGTTGAGGCTGAGGTGTCGACCGATCCGGAGCTTGAGGATCTGAAAAAAGAGCGGCTCAAGCTTAAAGACGAGTTGTTCGGTCTGCTGCAACGTTTCAGCCCGGCCTGAACCGGTTTGCGACATGACGAAAGCGCCTGCGGGCGCTTTTTTCATGTCTGTCGCACGCGTACCGTCTGTGGCGGCAGGCTGTCGGTACAATGCCGGCCATGCTTCCTTACTGGCGCCTGTCGGGCTACTACTTCTTTTATTTCGCGTTCATTGGCGCCTTTTCGCCGTACTTCACGCTCTATTTGCAGTCGCTCAGTTTTTCGGCCACCGATATCGCCATTCTGATGTCACTCATGCAGGTCATGCGGGTGGTCGCGCCCAATCTATGGGGGTGGTTGGCCGATCGCCTTGGCGCGCGGATGCCCATCGTGCGGCTGTCGGCCGTCGCCTCGCTGGCGGGCTTTGCGGTGTTCTTTCAGACCACGAGCTTTGAAGGCATATTTGTCGGCATGGCGATCATGGCTTTCTTCTGGAGTGCCGCCTTGCCGCTGGTCGAGAGCCTTACATTCAGCCATCTGGCCGGGCAGTCGGGACGCTATGGCAACATCCGGCTGTGGGGTTCGATCGGATTCATTGTTGCTGTGCTCGGCATCGGTCACGCCTTGACCTGGTTGCCTGTGGATAGTCAGTTGTGGATGACGGCTGCCCTGTTGGCGGGGATCGCGTTGTTTGCGTTGTGCGTGCCGGAGGCGCCGCGGCCGCCGCACCATCACGACACTCCGGGCTTGTCGGCAGTGCTTCGGCGGCGTGATGTGCGGGCCTTGCTGGGTGGCGCGTTTTTCATGTCGGCAGCGCATGGCGCCTTATATGTTTTCTATTCGATCCTGCTGGTCGATGCGGGCTACTCGAAAGCCTTTGTCGGCTGGATGTGGACGCTTGGCGTGGTGGCGGAAATTGGCGTTTTCATGCTCATGCCCAGGCTCACCCATCGCTTCGGCCTGCGGCAGATTCTACTTGTGGCTTTTGTTGCCGCGGTGCTGCGTTTTGCCATGATTGGCTGGGGCGTGTCTTCACTGGCGGTACTGGTGTTTGCCCAGATGCTGCATGGCGCCACCTTCGGGGCTTATCACGCGGCATCAATTGCGGCAGTGAATCAGTGGTTTCCCGGGCGGCTGCAGGCGCGTGGACAGGCGATTTATGGCAGTCTCAGTTTCGGCGCGGGCGGGATGCTGGGCGGATTGATCAGCGGTTACACTTGGGACTGGATGGGCTCGGCCTGGACATTTACGCTGGGCTCTGTGTTTGGGCTGATGGGCTGGTTCTGTATCTGGCGGGGCTGGCGGAATGAATCGCAACAGGAGATGCAGCATGCGTAAGACTTGGAGTCGCTGGTGCGGCGTGGCATTGACCGCGCTGGTACTGGCCGGGTGTCAGACGATTCAGACCACGCAAGGTGGAGCCGTCGGTGTGGATCGCGGCCAGTCGATGCTGGTCTCGGCCTCGGAAGTGGAGCAAGCCTCGGCGCAGCAATATCAGCAGGTGATCGCCGCGGCGCAGAAGAAAGGTCAGCTCAATCGTGACCGACGCATGCTGACGCGGGTGCGTGGCATCGCCAATCGCCTGATTCCGCAGACCGCCGCTTTCCGTGGCGACGCACCGAGCTGGCGCTGGGAGGTTAATGTGATCGAGTCGGATGAGCTCAACGCGTGGTGTATGGCGGGCGGCAAGATTGCCTTCTATCGCGGCCTGATCGATCGATTGAAGCTGACGGATGACGAAATCGCGGCGGTGATGGGGCACGAGATTGCGCACGCGCTGCGTGAGCACGCCCGCGAGCGCGTGTCGCAAGCCATGGTCACCAACATTGGTGTGTCGGTATTGAGCGCGGCAGTCGGTCTCGGGCAGCCGGGCGCGGAGTTGATGGGTACGGTCGCCAAGGTGAGTTTTGAGTTGCCCAACTCGCGCTTGCACGAGACCGAAGCCGACAGCATGGGGGTCGAGCTCGCTGCGCGTGCCGGCTACGATCCGCGTGCGGCCGTGGGCTTGTGGGACAAGATGGCCAGCCAGAGCAATGGTGCGCCGCCCGAATGGTTGTCGACTCACCCCTCGCATTCGACACGCAAGGCCGAGCTGGCGCGTGATGCCGCGCGAGTGATGCCGATTTACGAGGCCACCCGGCGCCGCTGAAAATCTGCATGGCGCACTGCAGCATATCGGCTATCCAGCAGGGAATAGCTGTGGTTTAATCAAACGTTCACGGTGTGTTGGAAGACAAGATGCAACAAGCGCAAACACTTTACGAAAAGTTGTGGTCCAGCCATGTGGTTCGCCAGGATGCGGACGGCACGGCGCTGATCTATATCGATCGTCATCTGGTGCACGAAGTGACCAGCCCGCAGGCCTTCGAAGGGCTCAAACTGGCCGGGCGCAAGCCGTGGCGGGTGAGTTCTATCGTGGCCACGGCCGATCACAACACGCCAACCGATCACTGGGAGGAGGGGATCAAGGATCCGATCTCGCGCCAACAGGTCGAGACGCTGGACG
This sequence comes from Zoogloeaceae bacterium G21618-S1, assembly GCA_027214125.1. Classification (GTDB taxonomy): domain Bacteria; phylum Pseudomonadota; class Gammaproteobacteria; order Burkholderiales; family Rhodocyclaceae; genus Nitrogeniibacter. The sequence goes on along the minus strand of JAPWHF010000002.1, from coordinate 79,595 downwards.
CCAATATCCGCGAAGTCGGGTCGCTGGCTTACTTTCCGTTCAAGGATGAGCGACAGGGCATCGTGCATGTCATCGGGCCAGAAAACGGTGCCACGCTGCCGGGCATGACCGTTGTGTGCGGCGATTCGCACACCTCGACGCACGGCGCGTTTGCCTGTCTGGCGCACGGCATTGGCACCTCCGAGGTCGAGCATGTGCTGGCCACGCAGTGCCTGATGCAAAAGAAATCGAAGACCCTGCTGATCAAGGTAGATGGCGATCTGGCGCCGGGCGTGACGGCCAAGGATGTGGTGCTGGCCATTATCGGCCGTATCGGCACGGCCGGTGGGACGGGCTATGCGCTGGAGTTCGGTGGCAGCGCGATTCGTGCCCTGTCGATGGAAGGCCGGATGACGATCTGCAACATGGCGATCGAAGCGGGCGCACGCGCCGGCTTGATTGCCGTTGACGAAACCACGATCGAATACCTGAAGGGGCGTCCGTATGCGCCCGCGGGCGACGAGTTTGATCGCGCGGCCACCTATTGGCGCACGCTCACCTCCGATGCTGGCGCGGTGTACGACAAGGTTGTCGAGATGGATGCCGCAGCGATTCGCCCGCAGGTCACCTGGGGTACATCACCTGAAATGGTGTCCGACATCAGCGGCGTGGTGCCCGATCCGGCGGCCGAAAAAGACCCGGTCAAGCGCGAGGGCATGAGCCGCGCATTGGCCTACATGGGCCTGAAAGCCGGCACCCCGATCAAACGCATTCCGGTCGACCGGGTGTTCATCGGTTCCTGTACCAATTCGCGGATTGAAGACCTGCGTGCCGCAGCTGCGGTCGCCAAGGGGCGCCAGAAGGCCGATTCAGTCAAGCAGGTGCTGGTGGTGCCGGGTTCCGGGCTGGTCAAGCGTCAGGCGGAGTCGGAAGGCCTGGATAAGGTATTTGTTGCGGCCGGTTTTGAGTGGCGTGAGCCGGGCTGTTCGATGTGCCTGGCCATGAACGCCGATCGTCTCGAGTCAGGTGAGCGTTGCGCGTCGACCTCGAACCGTAACTTTGAAGGGCGCCAGGGCGCCGGTGGCCGGACCCATCTGGTGAGTCCGGCGCTGGCCGCTGCAGCGGCGATTGCCGGTCACTTTGCCGATGTGGCCGAGTTGAACTGAGGAGCGTGAGATGAAACGACTGATCGCTTTGATCGTGGCCGTGATGGCCTTGGTGAGCCTGTCGGCATGCAATACGGTGCGCGGCGTGGGTCAGGATATTGAAAAGGGTGGCGAAGCCATCCAGAAGGCGGCGAAAAAGTAATGCGAGCTTTTACTACTCTCGATGGGTTGGTCGCTCCGCTCGACCGTGCGAACGTCGACACCGACGCGATTATCCCGAAGCAGTTCCTGAAGTCGATTCAGCGCAGTGGCTTCGGCCCCAACCTGTTCGACGAATGGCGCTATCTGGACCACGGCGAGCCGGGCATGGACAACAGCATCCGCAAGCTGAATCCGGACTTCGTGCTCAACCAGTCGCGTTACGCCGGGGCGCAGATTCTGCTGACCCGCGACAACTTTGGCTGCGGCAGCTCGCGCGAGCATGCGCCCTGGGCCTTGGACGACTACGGTTTCCGTGCGCTCATCGGCACCAGCTACGCCGACATCTTCTTCAATAACTGCTTTAAAAACGGCGTACTGCCGATTTGCCTGCCGGCCGACGTGGTCGACCGTCTGTTCGCCACCTGTATGGCGCATGAGGGCTATCGCTTGAAGATCGATCTGGCCGCGCAGCAAGTGATCGAACCTGACGGAAAGGCTCATGGTTTTGACGTGGATGGTTTTCGCAAGGAATGCCTGCTCAATGGCTGGGATGAGATCGGGCTGACCTTGCGCCATGCCGACGAAATCCGCGCTTTCGAGGCGAGCCGCAAGGCGGCGCATCCTTACTATTTCCGCTAATCGCGAACCCATTTGATGTCGGCGTGCCTGGCGCGCCGGCCGGAGAATTGAATGAAAATTTGTGTGCTGCCCGGTGACGGAATCGGTCCCGAGATCATGGCTCAGGCGCTGCGCGTGCTGGACGTGTTGCGCGCCGATGGCTTGCCGTTTGAAACGGAAACCGCACATCTTGGCGGTTGTGCCGTCGATGCGACCGGGGTGCCGCTGCCCGACGAAACGCTCAAGCTGGCCAAGGCGGCCGATGCGGTTCTGCTCGGTGCCGTGGGTGGCCCGCAGTGGGACACTCTGCCGCGCGAAAAGCGTCCGGAGCGCGGGTTGTTGGGGATTCGCAAGGAACTGAACCTGTTCGCCAACCTGCGCCCGGCCATTCTGTATCCCGAACTGGCCAATGCCTCCTCGCTCAAGCCCGAGTTGGTGGCGGGGCTCGACATCATGATCGTGCGAGAACTGACCGGCGACATCTACTTCGGTCAGCCACGGGGCATTGAGGTGCGCGATGGCGAGCGTGTGGGCTACAACACCATGATCTACAGCGAGTCCGAGATTCGCCGCATCGGTAAAGTCGCCTATGAGATCGCCCGCAAGCGCGGCGGTAAGTTGTGCTCGGTGGACAAGATGAACGTCCTCGAATGCACCCAGCTGTGGCGCGATGTAATGATCGAGATGGCGCCGGACTACCCGGATGTAACCCTGAGCCATATGCTGGTCGACAACGCTGCCATGCAGTTGGTGAAGAACCCCAAACAGTTTGATGTGGTGGTCACCGGCAATATCTTTGGCGACATCCTGTCGGATGAAGCGGCGATGCTCACCGGCTCGATCGGCATGTTGCCGTCGGCCTCGCTCGACGAGAACAACAAGGGCATGTACGAGCCGTGTCATGGTTCTGCGCCCGATATCGCGGGCAAGGGGCTGGCCAACCCGCTGGCGACGATCCTGTCGGTGGCGATGATGCTGCGCTACACCTTCAGTCAGGAAGCTGCGGCGCAGCGTATCGAGGCGGCGGTCAAGTCGGTGTTGGCGCAGGGCTATCGCACCGGCGACATTTACGAGGCCGGCACGCGTAAGGTGGGCACGATTGAAATGGGCGACGCGGTGATCGCGGCGCTCTGATCCGGAAATCTTTGAAACCAGGAATCAAGACGATGGCAACGATGCGAGTAGGTCTGGTGGGGTGGCGCGGCATGGTCGGCTCTGTGCTGATGCAGCGCATGCGCGAAGAAAACGATTTCGCGTTGATCGACCCGGTGTTTTTCAGCACCTCCAATGCGGGTGGCGCTGCGCCTGACGTAGGCAAGGCCGCGCCGGCATTGCAGGACGCGAACAGTATTGACGCGCTCAAGGCCATGGACGTGATCCTGACCTGCCAGGGCGGCGATTACACCAACGAGATTTTCCCAAAGCTGCGTGCGGCAGGCTGGAAGGGCTACTGGATTGACGCGGCCTCGGCGCTGCGCATGAAGGACGACGCGATCATCGTTCTCGATCCGGTCAACATGGATGTCATCCACAACGGTCTGCACCGTGGTGTGAAGGACTACATCGGCGGCAACTGCACGGTCAGCCTGATGCTGATGGCGCTGGGTGGGCTGTTCCAGAATGACCTGATCGAGTGGGCTACCTCCATGACCTACCAGGCGGCGTCGGGTGGTGGTGCGCAGCACATGCGTGAACTGCTCAACCAGATGGGCTACCTGAATGCTGCCGCCGGCGACGCGCTCAAGGATCCGGCTGGTGCCATTCTTGACATCGACCGCAATGTTGCCGCAGCACTGCGCAACAGCGATTGCCCGACCGCGCAGTTTGGCGTGCCGCTGGCCGGTTCGCTGATTCCCTGGATCGACAAGGATCTGGGCAACGGTCAGAGCAAGGAAGAGTGGAAAGGCCAGGCCGAAACCAACAAGATTCTGGGCCGTAGCGGTAGCCCCATCGTCATCGACGGACTGTGCGTTCGCATGGGTTCAATGCGTTGTCATTCGCAAGCTTTGACAATCAAGCTAAAGAAAGACGTCCCGCTTGACGAAGTAAACGACATGCTGGCCAAAGCAAACGGTTCGGTCAAAGTGGTGCCCAACGAGCGCGAGCTCTCCATGCGCGAGCTCACGCCGGCCGCTGTCACGGGAACATTGACCGTTCCGGTGGGGCGTCTGCGCAAGATGGGCATGGGCGGGGAATACCTTTCCGCCTTCACCGTCGGCGACCAACTGCTGTGGGGTGCTGCCGAGCCTTTGCGCCGTATGTTGCGCATCTTGCTCGAACAGTAATTTGCGAGGGCCCGGCGCTCAGGTGCCGGGCCATGTCATGACCGTCTAATGCGGAATATGACGCTTGTAAGACCGCGATTGTCATTGGCTGGCAGACCGGAGAAGGAAATTTTCCTTCCGTTTTAAGGTTTTGCGGATAATACTTAATGTGGATACTTGCTTGATACACCCTATCCATAATGATATGTTCGCAATCCTGTATTGCTCCAGCGCGAGGATGCGGTTTTGAATACCTTCCAGAAGACGTCTCTCAGGGCCACCGTCATTGCGGCCACGATCGCGGCAATGCCGTTCAGCGCACAGGCTGCCGGCCTGGGCCGCATTTCCGTACTCAGTGCGCTCGGACAGCCACTCAGGGCAGAGATCGAACTGAATGCGACCGCCGATGAAGCCAAGTCGATGACGGCTGCCGTTGCCGCGCCGGATGCGTTCAAGGCGGCCAAACTCAGCTACGCACCGGCGCTGACCAGCGTGCGAATGGCGGTTGAGCAGCGAGGCGGGAAGTCCTATGTCCGCCTGACCAGCGTCAAGCCCGTCAATGATCCCTTTGTCAGCTTGCTCGTCGAGCTCAACTGGCAGTCAGGCCGGTTGCTGCGTGAATACACTTTCTTGCTCGATCCGCCCTCCATGCCGGCCCCCAGGGCGTCTGCTGATGTGGCCGCGGCGCCGGTCGTCAAGCCGCAGGCAACAGGGGCGCGATCCATTGGCGGTAAAGCCGGCGGGAGCTATAACGTTCGTCGCGGCGACACCCTGGGCAAAATTGCTGCCCAGTATCTGCCGCAAGGCGTCGCGGTGGATCAGATGTTGGTGGCCTTGTATCGCGCCAACCCCGACGCCTTTGTTGGCAATAACGTCAACCGGCTACGTTCGGGTGTGATTCTTGACGTTCCCGATGCTGCCGATGTAAGTGCGATTCCGCGTGCTGAGGCGCGTCGCGAAATTGTCGCTCATGCCGCCGACTTTGCCGACTATCGACGCCGCGTCGCCGCACGCGTTGCAGAAACCGCCGCTACACCAGAAGTGGAGCCGGCCAGCCAGAGTAGCAGCGGCAAGATTACCGCCAAGGTTGAAGAGCCCGTATTGCCGAGTGCGGCGAGCAAGGATCAGGTCAAGGTTTCCAAAACGGTCGACGAAGCCAAGCCCGCTGCTGCCGACAACGGTGCTGCGATGGCGGCGGCCTCGGAGCGCTTGAAGTCACTCGAAGAAGATCTGGTCGCGCGTGACAAGGCCTTGCGCGAGGCCACGGATCGTCTGGCAGCGCTTGAGGCGAACATCGCCGAGTTGCAAAAACTCATCGCACTGAAGAACGAAAATCTGGCTGCGCTTCAGACGCAGGCGAGCACGGCGCCGGCCGCGGCCCCGATGACCGAGCCTGCCGCGCCTGCCAGCGCACCCATGCCTGAGGCTTCGGCGCCTGCCGCAGAGTCGAAGATAGAAGCACCGCCGGCCAGCGCTGCAGAGCAGGACGCGATTGACAAGGAATTGAAGGCGCTCGTGGCGCCTGAGCCGGCGTCGGAACAAGCGGCGGCGCCCGCGGCGGAGCCGGCTCCGCCGGTCGAGGCCCCGGCTCCGGTCGCTGCGGAGCCTGCGTCACCCCCCCCAACCGCGCCGGCGCCGATGGCGCCTCCGCCGGCAGAGCCTAGCTTCCTCGATTCGTTGATCGCCAATCCGACGACCTTGTACGGTGGTGGTGGCATTCTTGCGCTGCTGCTCGGCTACGGTCTGCTTCGCAGCCGCAAGAATCGCGCCGCATCGCCGGAAGCGACCGCAATGGCGTCAGTTTTTCCGCCGGACCAGAATTCGGTATTCGGTGAGACCGGTGGTCAGAGTGTCGATACCGGTAGTAGCAGCTTGATTCAGACCGACTTCAGTCAGTCCGGCTTGTCGGCTATCGATGCCGATGAAGGTGTCGATCCTGTTGCTGAAGCCGATGTCTACATGGCCTATGGCCGTGATGCCCAGGCCGAAGAGATTCTTCTGGATGCGCTCAAGAGCGACCCGAATCGCTCGGCGGTTCATGTCAAGTTGCTGGAGATCTATGGTCAGCGCAAGAACATGAAGCAGTTTGAAACCACCGCAACCGAGCTGTATTCAGTGACCGGTGGTAATGGCCCCGACTGGGCCAAAGCGGTCGAAATGGGTCGCAAGCTCGACCCGGAAAATCCGCTCTTCCTGCGTGGCCCGCAGAGCGAAATTGATTTGCCGCTGGATGAAGAAATTCCGGAAGCCGCCGGGTTCAAGGCCGCTGGCGAAGTGGAGGATGAAAACGCAGCTTTCTCCGCACCGGTTGCCAAGGCGCCAGCAGAAGAAGCACCTTTGGATATCGACGCGGCCATTGACGGTGATGAATCCGCCGAGATGTCGCTCGACTTCCCGTCGTCGGTGCCGAATCCCGATGAACCGTCGCCTTCGCAGCTTAAAGATACCTGGGCCATTCCGGGCGATCTGAACCAATATACTGACTCCGATCTTGAAGCTGCCGCGGTCGCCCAGATCGAAAACGAGGCGACTCCGGACGCGGCCGAGATGTCCGATGCGCCGGATTCGAGCGATCTCGATTTCAACCTGGATCTAGATGAGGTCGACGCGGCTCCCCCTGCGGATACAGCCTCCATGGAGGCGACGGAAGTGGCGGGTCGTCGGGTTGATGAGAGCTTCACCACGACGGACACCGGTCTGGAGTTCAATCTCGATCTGGCGGAGACGGATGAAACCGCAGGCGCATCGCTCGACGCCACGCGTGTCGACGGCGTGGATGGCGATACCGATGTTGGCCAAGTCAGTGATCTGGATTTTGATGCAGAGATCACTTTGCCAGAGGTGAATACACAAGACGAGGCTGAGGACGTCACTGCAGCTGAGGCCGGGCCGGATGCAGAAGTTGAACCGTCGGAGGAGGACGCCAAGAGTTCGACTGACGCGGTTGCTGGTGTGTCGGTGGTGGATCTTGAGAAAACCAATTTCGACGGCAGCTTGCTGGACTTTGACTTTGATCTGGATGAAGGTCAGCCGGGGGCCGACGAAGATGGTCGGATGATGGCTACGTCCCTGGATCTGTCCGATATCAGTCTGGATCTGGAAGGTGCCGACGAAGAGGCCAAGCCTGTCGAGGCTGCGCCAGAAGAGCCCGCAGCGGACGAGGACCTCGACATTGATGTCGGTGATGCGCTTGACGATGAAGCGCCGGTTTTTGATGAGCCTGCCCCCACCGCGGCTGAGGCCGACGAGCAGTCGCAGGAAGATGACATGATGGCGTCGCTATCCAAGAGTGTTGTGACCTCGCTCACCGATAGCCGCAGCATGCCGGATCTTCCTGATGATGAAGATCTGAATCAGGAAGTCGACACCAAACTCGAACTCGCGCGCGCCTACGAAGAGATGGGCGACGCCGAAGGGGCTCGGGAGTTGCTCGACGAGGTCATTCGCGATGGCAATGAGGCTCAACAGGAGCAAGCGCGTGCGGTGTTTGCACGATTGGGGTAAGTCTGCATGACACGTGCTGGCTGAGGTGATGGCTTTGCATCCGGCGGCGATGCTCACCCTTTGGGCGGGCGTCGCCGTTTTTGTTCAGGCGCTGCAAGCGCCTGCGCTGTGGCTGGCGGCGCCGGGCGTGCTGGCCATCGCGCTTTGGGTGGATCGTGTGCGGACGATAAAGCTGATACGGCGTATCCGCATTCTCCTGATCGTCATCGCCTTGATGTTTGCTTTCGCAACGCCCGGCACAGCCGTGTTCGTGGGTTGGACGTCGTGGAGTCCCACTTGCGATGGCTTGGCGCTCGGCGCAACACATGCGGCGCGCCTGCTGGGCATGGTGTCGCTGGTGTCGATACTGCTGGCGAAGATGCCGGTGGCCCGTCTTGTTCTTGCCTTGCATGTGCTGGTGTCGGCGTTGCGTCCTTTGGGCGTTTGCCCGGAACGCGCCGCGGTGAGATTGAGTCTCGTGCTGGCCGAACTTGATGGTCCGCGCATGCAGTGGCGGGACTGGCTTGAGACGGTGGAGGCTCCTGCGACGCAAGGCGCGCTAACGTTGGAAGCCTTGCCCTGGCGTGTGCAAGATCACTGTGCCGTCGCCGTTGTGCTTTTTGTGGGTGTCATGTGGTGGTGGCTTTGATGCGGGTTGTACTGAGTGTCGAATACGCCGGTGAGTCCTTCGAGGGCTGGCAGACGCAGCCTCACGGCAGGACAGTGCAGGATGCACTCGAACAAGCACTGGCGTGTGTTGCTGATACCCCGGTGTCAACCGTGTGTGCGGGTCGCACAGACACGGGCGTTCACGCCACGACACAGATCGTTCACTTCGATGCGCCGGTGGGTCGCCCCGTCAGCGCATGGGTGAGGGGAGTTAACAGCCATTTACCGAACGGGGTGTCGGTCCGTTGGGCGCAACCCGTGACGGACGATTTTCACGCGCGTTTCAGCGCCACGGCTCGCCACTATCGCTATGTGCTGTTCAACGCGCCGGTACGCCCCGCCTTGTTGCATGCTCGGGTGGGCTGGTTTCACCGCCCGCTCGACGTGGGCGCAATGGCCAGTGCGGCGATGGCCCTGGTCGGTGAGCACGATTTCACCGCCTTTCGTGCGGCAAGCTGTCAGGCGCATTCGCCGGTACGTCGTATGCGGCACGCCCGGGTTCAGCGCCACGGCGATTTCATCATCTTCGATTTTTGCGCGGACGCCTTTCTGCATCACATGATCCGAAATCTTGTGGGTTCCCTGGTGTATATCGGCAAGGGTGCTCACCCCGCCGATTGGATGGCGGCATTGCTGCGCGGGCGTGATCGTACGCAGTCCGCGCCGACCTTCCCGGCGGCCGGGCTGTATCTGTGTGGTGTCGAGTATCCGGATCAATGGTCCTTGCCGGGGCAGGGGCGTATCATTTGCACTCCGCAACTCGCCCTGCCCGAACCGTGTACCGAACCCGAATCAAAATTTGTGGATTGACCCGCGCGCAAGACGTTGATGCGGCTGTCGCGGCGGGCGCCGATGCGCTGGGCTTTGTTTTTTATCCTGCCAGCCCGCGCCATGTGACGATCGAGCAGGCTGCGCCCTTGATGGCGAGAGTCCCGCCCTTTGTGACCATTGTGGCCTTGTTCGTCAACGCCGATCCGGCTGAGATCCGGGAGGCGTTGGCACGTTTGCCGATTCAGTTGCTTCAGTTTCACGGCGACGAAGCCGAAGCGGACTGCATGCAGTATGGCCGCCCCTACATTCGTGCCGCGAGAATGCGGCCGGGGGTCGATCTGGTAGAATACGCAGCTGGTTTTCCGTCGGCCCGTGGGCTGCTTCTGGACGCCTTTGTCGAAGGCTACGGCGGCGGCGGAAAGGTATTTGATTGGTCCTTGATCCCCCCGGGTTTTGATCGGCCCCTGATCCTGTCGGGCGGCTTGTCGGCGGACAACGTTATCGATGCCGTGCGGCGCGTTCGCCCATGGGCGGTGGACGTGTCCAGTGGTGTTGAAGCGGACAAGGGAATCAAGGATGCCGAGGCGATCGCCCGGTTTATTTCCGGAGTTAAAGATGCAGATGGCTGACACGCCGTATCAGATGCCCGACGCGCAAGGCCACTTTGGGCCCTATGGTGGCGTGTTTGTGGCCGAGACGCTGATCCCCGCCCTGGACAGTCTTCGCGAGGCCTACGCTACCTGCCAGCAGGATCTGGCCTTCATGGAGGAGTATCGCTACGAGTTGCGCCACTTTGTTGGCCGACCCAGCCCGATCTACCATGCCGAGCGCTGGTCGAGGCTGCTGGGCGGCGCACAGATCTACCTCAAGCGCGAAGACCTTAATCACACCGGCGCGCACAAGGTGAACAACTGCATCGGTCAGGCGCTGTTGGCCCGTCATATGGGCAAGCCGCGCGTGATCGCTGAAACCGGCGCTGGCCAGCATGGCGTGGCGACAGCAACCGTTGCGGCGCGCTATGGGCTGGAGTGCGTGGTGTACATGGGCTCCGAAGATATCCGCCGGCAAGCCGCGAACGTCTATCGCATGAAATTGCTGGGCGCCAGCGTCGTGCCGGTCGAGTCCGGCTCGCGCACGCTCAAGGATGCCCTGAACGAAGCCATGCGCGATTGGGTCACCAACATCCACGATACCTTCTACATCATTGGCACGGTGGCGGGCCCGCATCCTTATCCCCAGATGGTGCGTGACTTTCAGAAAGTCATCGGCGAAGAATGCCTGACCCAGATGCCGGAGATGACCGGCCGTCAGCCCGACGCCGTCATTGCGTGTGTCGGTGGCGGGTCCAACGCGATGGGTATTTTCTACCCCTATATTCCGCATACGGATGTGAGACTGATCGGCGTGGAAGCGGCCGGTGACGGTCTGGATTCCGGGCGTCATGCGGCCTCTTTGAGTGCCGGCCGCCCCGGTGTGTTGCACGGTAATCGTACTTACCTGCTGCAGAACGACGATGGGCAGATCATCGAGACCCACTCCATCTCGGCCGGTCTGGATTACCCCGGCGTGGGGCCTGAGCACGCCTGGCTCAAGGACTGTCATCGTGCCGAGTATGTCGGCGTGACCGATGCTGAGGCACTGCAAGCGTTTCACGATTTGTGCCGCTACGAAGGTATTATCCCGGCCCTCGAGTCCTCGCATGCCCTGGCATACGCTGCAAAGCTGGCGCCGACGCTGGACAAGGACAAGATTCTGCTCGTGAATTTGTCTGGCCGCGGCGATAAGGACATGCATACGGTGGCGGAAAAATCCGGCATCCAGTTCTGATTTTTGGTCGGGCGCAGTCAGTCCGGCGTGTAGGTGTTTATGTCACGAATCCAATCTCGATTTGAACAGTTGCGCGCAGCCGGTCGGCGCGGGCTGATTCCTTTCATCACCGCAGGCGATCCGTCGCCCGAGGCCTCACTGCCGTTGATGCACGCGCTGGTCGACGGTGGCGCCGACATCATTGAACTCGGCGTCCCGTTTTCCGATCCCATGGCCGACGGCCCGACCATTCAACGTGCCTCCGAGCGCGCACTGGCTGCGGGCATGAATTTGCGTAAGGTGCTCGCACTCGTTGACGCGTTCCGCAAGACCGATACCACCACGCCTGTGGTGCTGATGGGCTACGCCAATCCGATCGAGGCCATGGGGGCCGAAAACTTCGTTGCCGCGGCTGCCGCAGTCGGTGTCGACGGTGTTTTGGTGGTGGATTACCCACCACAGGAGTGCGTGGCGTTTGCCGAGTTGGCCAAGGGCGCGGGCATTGACCCGATTTTCCTGTTGGCGCCAACTTCGCTTGAGTCGCGCTTTGACGATGTAGCCAAGGCCGGTAGCGGCTATATCTACTATGTTTCCCTGAAAGGGGTGACCGGTTCGGCCAAGCTGGATCTCGACGAGGTCGCCCAACGGATTCCGCTGATTCGAGAACGGGTGGGTATGCCGGTGGGTGTCGGCTTTGGCATTCGCGACGCGGAAACGGCCAAGGCGGTCGGTGCGCTTGCCGATGCGGTCGTGATCGGCAGCCGGATCATTGAAGAAATTGAACTCGCCGGCCCAGACGCCGCGGTTGCGCGCGTGACGGCCTTTCTGCGCTCGATTCGAGAGGCGCTCGACAGTCTTGGAGAACCCCGCTCATGAGTTGGCTTCAGAAACTGCTGCCCCCGAAAATCAAGCGTGATGACAGCGCAGCCCGCAAGTCGATTCCCGAGGGCTTGTGGAGCAAGTGTCCAGCCTGCGAAGCGGTGCTCTACCGCTCTGATCTCGAAAGCAACCACAGTGTTTGCCCCAAGTGCAGCCACCATCTGCGCATTCGTGCGCGCGAACGTTTGAACCTGCTGCTCGATCCCGAAGGCCGGTTCGAGATCGGTGCTGATGTCGCACCGATGGACTTGCTCAAGTTCAAGGATTCAAAGCGCTATCCCGATCGGCTAAAGGCTGCCGCACGTGAAACCGGAGAGCAGGATGCCATGGTCGTGCTGCAAGGCGCGATCCTGAGCGTACCGGTGGTTGTCGCCTGTTTCGAGTTCGACTTTTTGGGGGGCTCAATGGGGTCGGTCGTGGGCGAGCGCTTTGTGCGTGGCGTCCATGCGGCGATGGAGCAGCGCGTCCCGTTCATCTGCATTACCGCGACGGGCGGGGCTCGCATGCAGGAGGGGCTGTTTTCGCTTATGCAGATGGCCAAAACCACCGCAGCGATCAATCAGCTGGCAACGCGCAAGCTGCCCTTCATCTCGATTCTGACCGACCCGACGATGGGCGGGGTGTCGGCAAGCTTTGCTTTCATGGGTGACGTGGTCGTTGCCGAACCCAATGCATTGATTGGCTTTGCCGGTCCACGCGTGATTGAGCAAACCGTGCGCGAGAAATTGCCTGAGGGCTTCCAGCGCGCCGAATTCCTGCTCGAAAAAGGCGCCATCGACATGATTGTCGACCGTCGCGAAATGCGCCGCCGCCTCGCCGACTTGATGACTCTTTTGACACGCCAGCCTGCCACGAATGCCTGATTCCGTCTTGCCCGGCGATCTCGCCGGATGGTTGACCCTGATCGAAGCTCGACACGGCCAGCGTATTGAACTCGGTCTCGAGCGTGTTGCCGCCGTGCGCGATGTCATGGGCCTGTCTTCTGACGCGGTGGTCATTACCGTTGCCGGTACCAATGGCAAGGGCTCGACTTGCGCCATGCTCGAAGCGATCTGCCTGGCCGCGGGCTATCGGGTCGGCCTGTATACATCGCCGCACTTGATGCGCTACAACGAGCGGGTTCGGCTCAACGGATTCGAAGCCGACGACGCGACGCTCGCCAGCGCGTTCGCTCAGGTTGAGCTGGCGCGCGGCGACACCTACCTGACCTATTTCGAGCATGGCACGCTGGCGGCTTGGGCGTGCTTCGCCACTGCTGCGCTGGATGTGATCATCCTGGAGGTTGGTTTGGGTGGCCGGCTCGACGCCACGAATGTTTTCGATTCGGATTGCGCCATCGTCACCAGTATTGCCATGGATCACATGGAGTACCTCGGTGACACCCTCGAAGCCATTGGGCGCGAGAAGGCCGGGGTTTTCCGCCCTGGACGTCCGGCGATCTGTGCGGACCCGCAGCCGCCCGCAACCATCGAAGCGGTCGCGGCAGAGGTTGGTGCACAGTTGCAGATCAGTGGTCGCGATTTCGGCTTTTCGGGCGACCGCACGCAATGGGTGTTCTGGGGGCAGGGCGTACGCCGTGGCGGCTTGGCGTATCCGGCATTGCGCGGTGCCAATCAGTTGCTCAATGCCAGCGCGGTGATGGCGGCGCTTGAGGCGATTCGCGATCGTCTGCCGGTGCCGATGCAAGCGATCCGCGAAGGCATGATGCTGGTTGACCTGCCCGGCCGGTTTCAAACACTGCCCGGGCAGCCCGCTGTGGTACTGGATGTGGCGCACAACCCGCAGGCGGTCGGTGTGCTCGCCGAAAACCTCGCCAATATGGGTTACTACCCCGAGACTTGGGCGGTGATCGGCATGATGGCCGACAAGGCCGTCGAAGCCTCGCTGATGCGCATCAAGAATCGCGTCGATCACTGGTTGCCGGCGACCTTGCCCGGGCCCCGCGGTTTATCCGCAGATGCGCTGGCGGTCCGTATGACTGCGGCGGGCATCGCGGTGGGCGATGATCGTTATGCCACGCCTGCCGACGCCTATCGCGCGGCTCGGGCGGCGGCGCAGGACGGTGATAGAATCATCGTCTTTGGTTCTTTCCTTACGGTGGCCGATGCATTGGCCGCCATTCGCGCTGAACGCTGAGCTTGCCATGGCGACCGACGACGCCCAGACCGATCTGAAAAAGCGCGCACGCCGCCGCCTGGTGGGCGCTGCTGCGCTTGCGCTGCTTGCCATCATTGTTTTGCCGATGGTGATGGATCCGGCGCCCAAGCCGTTGGGTGAGGATATCCAGGTGCGCATTCCCAGCCAGGAAGGCGAAAACTTCGCGCAACGAAAAATCGAGCTGCCCTCGCCATCTGCCGTCGCACCGCTTGCGCCATCTGCGGAGGCCCCGAAGGTAGAGCTACCCCCCGAGCCCGTGGCGATCGCCCCGGTCAAGCCCGCAGCGCCGAAAGAGGCGGTCGACACGCCGGAGGCAAAGCCCACAGCGCCGAAAACGCCAGTCGATTCGAAGCCGGTGCCGTCCACCTCGGTGGATGAGCGTGCCCGTGTTGAGGCCATTCTCGCTGGCAAGCGCCTCAAGCCGGAAGCCCCTGCCGCGGGCGGAGAGGCCTTTGTCGTTCAGTTGGGTGCCTATAGCAACGCGGACAGCGCGACAAATCAGGCGAACAAGGTACGTGAAAAAGGCTTCAAAGTCTTTACCCAGAAAGTCGGTTCGAGCACGCGCGTGCGCGTGGGGCCATACGGCAGCCGCGATGCTGCCGAGAAGGCCGCAGATCAATTGGAAAAAGCCGGTTTCAAAGGTGTGGTGATGGCTCGCGGCTGAGCCGCCAGTCACAACAATGACAGTCTTCGACTATACGTTTCTGGGCTTGCTCTGTGTCATGGCGATTCTCGGCTTCTGGCGCGGACTGATTAGCGAAGTCCTGGCCCTGGCCGGCTGGATACTGGGCTTTGTCGTGGCGCGCATGTTTGCCGGTCAGGTCGCGTTTTTGTTTGCCGACTGGATCAGCGAACCGGCGTTTGCTTATCTCGCGGCTTTCGCTCTGATCTTTCTGGCCGTGCTGGTGCTGGTGGCGGTTGTGCGCTACGCGCTGCGGGCGTTGATCCACGCAGTGGGGCTCGGATTTGTCGATCGTGGGTTTGGCGCACTGTTCGGAACGGCCAAGGCGGTTGCGATTGCGTGCCTGCTGGTAGCTTTTGGGGGTGCGAGCGGACTGTCTCGGGCCCCGTGGTGGGAGGCGGCGATGTTCTCGCCGCTGCTTGAGACGGCCGTGGTTGCGGCGAAACCCTGGATGCCCAGTGTGGTGGCTGAACGGGTGAGTTTTCGATAGGTGATGGCATGTGCGGGATTCTAGGGATTGTCGCGACAACGGCGGTCAATCAGTTGCTCTACGACGGACTGCAGGTGATCCAGCATCGCGGGCAGGATGCGGCCGGAATTGCTACCACCGAGGGTGGGCGCTTCCTGATGCACAAAGGCTCCGGTCTGGTTCGTGATGTTTTCCGTACGCGCAACATGCGAAACCTCCAGGGCAACTGGGGTATTGGTCATGTGCGTTACCCGACGGCAGGCTCGGCGGATAATCCGGCCGAGGCGCAGCCCTTTTACGTGAATTCTCCGTTCGGCCTGATGCTGGCGCACAACGGAAACCTCACGAATTCGGAAGAGCTCAAGCGCGAGATGTTTCTCGCCGACCTGCGGCACATCAACACCAACTCCGATTCTGAAGTGCTGCTCAATGTGCTCGCGCACGAGCTGCAGGCGGCTTCCAATGGTTGCAAGCTGGACGAGAAGGCAATCTTTCAGGCCGTCGCTGCGGTGCATCGCCGGTGTCGCGGTGCATACGCTGCCGTCGTGATGATCGCCGGATATGGCCTGCTGGCCTTTCGCGATCCGTATGGTATTCGTCCGCTGGTGATCGGGCGCAACGACGCGCCGGCCGGCACCGAGTGGATCGTGTCTTCCGAGAGTGTTGCGGTCGATGCGTTGGGCTTCAAGCTGCTGCGCGACGTCGAGCCCGGTGAAGCGATCGTGATCGACATGGAAGGCAATTTCCGTAGCCGGGCCTGTGCCGAGTCGACGGTGCACGCGCCGTGCATGTTTGAATATGTATATCTGGCGCGCCCGGACTCGTTGATTGACGGCGTGTCGGTGTACGAAGCGCGACTGAAAATGGGCGAATACCTCGCCGCCAAATTCCGACGCACCATGCCGCATGTCGAAATCGATGTGGTGATCCCCATCCCCGATTCCAGTCGGCCGGCCGCGCTCGAAATGGCCAATCAGTTGGGGGTTCCGTATCGCGAAGGCTTCGTCAAGAACCGCTATATCGGCCGGACCTTCATCATGCCTGGTCAGGCGGTGCGCCGTAAATCGGTCCGCCAGAAGCTCAATACGATACACCAGGAATTCAAAGGGAAGCGGGTGCTGCTGGTCGATGATTCGATCGTGCGTGGTACCACCAGTCAGGAAATCGTGAGCATGGCCCGCGACGCCGGGGCGGCCAAGGTTTACTTCGCTTCGGCGGCGCCGCCCGTGCGCCACGCCAACGTTTACGGCATCGATATGCCGACACGCGCTGAACTGATCGGCGCTGACCGCGACGAAGCCGAAATCTGTGCGGCTATTGGTGCCGATGGTTTGTTATATCAAGACCTCGAAGACCTGCGCGCATCGGTACAAGCGATCAACCCATCGCTTCAGTACTTCGAGACCTCCTGTTTCGACGGCAAGTATGTGACCGGTGATGTGACCGCCGACTATCTTTATGGTATCGAGCATCGCCGCGGTTCGCAGCCGGTGACCGTTGAAGACACCGATGGCGACCCCGTCGCCAATCAACTCGACCTGAATCTGGCGTCGAGCAGTTCGGATTAACAAGGATTTTTGCGTGGCAGACCAAACCGGGCTTTCGCTCGACTTCGATACGCTGGCGGTGCGAGCCGGGATAGAACGCAGCCAGTTCAACGAGCACAGCGAGGCGATGTATCTCACCTCGAGCTTCGTGTTCGACAACGCAGCGCAAGCCGCTGCACGCTTTTCCGGCGAAGAGCCGGGTAACGTGTATGCGCGTTTCACCAACCCGACGGTCACTGCCTTGCAGGTTCGTTTGGCCGCGCTTGAAGGTGGCGAGGCCTGCGTGGCCATGGCTTCCGGGATGTCTGCCATCCTGTCGACGGTCATGGCTTTGCTCAATAGCGGCGATCACATCGTCGCCTCGCAGGGCTTATTCGGTTCGACGCAGCAGTTGTTCGGCAATGTGTTTTCGCGCTTTGGTATTGAAACGACCTTTGTGCCGGCCGCAGACATTGCAGCTTATGACACCGCAGCGCGTCCGAACACCAAGCTATTTTTTGTTGAAACACCGTCCAACCCGCTGACAGAGCTGGTCGATATCGCAGCCGTGGCCGAAGTGGCGCATCGTCACGGCGCGCTGCTGGCCGTCGACAACTGCTTCTGCACCCCCGCGCTGCAGAAGCCGCTGGCACTGGGCGCTGATCTGGTGCTCCATTCGGCAACCAAGTATCTCGACGGGCAGGGCAGGGTGCTCGGTGGCGCGGTTGTCGGTGACGCGAAACTGATCGACGAGGTGTTCCGTTTCCTGCGTACCGCTGGTCCGTGTTTGTCGCCCTTCAATGCCTGGGTGATTCTCAAAGGGCTGGAGACGCTGCGTATCCGGATGGAGGCCCAGAGCACCAGTGCCTTGGCTCTGGCTCAGTGGCTGGCGATTCAGCCGCAAGTCGAACGGGTCTACTACCCGGGTTTGCCGTCTCATCCGCAACATCAACTGGCGATACGCCAGCAGGGCTCGGGCGGTGCGATCGTCAGTTTTGATGTGAAGGGTGGTCGCGAAGCCGCGTGGCGGCTGATCGACGCGACCCGTCTGATCTCGATCACTGCCAATCTGGGCGACACCAAAACCACCATCACGCATCCGGCCTCCACCACACACGGGCGGATTTCTGCAGAGGCGCGCGCCGCGAGCGGTATTGGCGAAGGCCTGGTTCGTGTGGCTGTGGGTCTGGAGTCGCTTGCCGATCTGCAGGCCGATTTGGCGGGGCTTTCTTGCTAGGTAGATACAAGGGCTGACCGAAACCGGCGCTGACGAAAGTCTGCGCCGTTTTTTTTTGCCCAGTATGTAAGAGTCTGTGGCAAGAAGGAGCGCTCGCAGGCGCCGACGACCACGCAAAGCGAGGGCTTTGGCGGATGGGTTGAGGTTGACGCTGCCGATCGATGAATGACGATGGGGTTTCGCCATTCGCTCGTATGGTGCAAGATTCAATCGTCTACCTTCCCGAGCGCCGATTCGCGAAGTTGCGCTGTCTGACCGTGGGCATAGTCAATCCTGACTAATCAGCGGTGGTTCCGTCACTCGGTCCGAAGCAGGGTTTTGCGTCGCTGTCGATTCGGTGCGACAAAAATCGCGTAGCTCACATGGAGGCTCTGCATGCGTTGGCTGCTGATGCTATTCGCTATTGTGCTTGTGGGTGATGTTGTGTGCGCTGACGATACGACGACCCCGCTGATCTGGGTCGAGTTCGATGTTGATCCTACGCCATATGACACAGGCAAAGGCGTCCTGGATTTCCCAGATGCGTGTATTCAGATCCCGGAGGTAACTACTCGGCAAAACGGATTGTACCCGGCCGCACAGGGAGACTATCACCGCATCTCTGGCCCAGGCCGGCTTATGCGCCGGGATGCCGCAGGCATCGTTACGACATTGTTTGACTGCGAGGCACTGGGGCGACTCTGTATGCCTGAAGATCCAAGGTTGTCGCCAGATGGGTTGAAAGTCGCTTTCACCCTATATTTCGGGACAGAATTGTCGAAAGCCTGCGGGCACCCCGGCAACACCATGCTGGCCGGCACCGGTGCTGGCGCGCATATCGCGATCCACGATCTGAAAACAGGTGTGACGACAGAGTGGCCCGCCGTACCCGGCCAGCACGATGTGACCCCCGTAATCATTCAGCAGGGCGCTCAAATCAAAGTCATGTTTTCGTCTGATCGTGCGCGAGTTTATGAGCCGATTATACGCAACACGTCAGCCGAGGGTTTGCACGTCTTGCAGACTTACATCGCGGATCTTGACGGTACTAACGTTATAAAAACTGGCACACACGATTTTAGTCCGAACTATGGGGGCTACCAACTTAAAGACGGTCGAATCATCTCTTCGTGCGCGCAGTGGGGGCACGACCTTGGATTTCGAAATGTCGGACCTCTTTACACCAATTGGGTATCAACTCTTTTGAATATGTGGTGGGCCTGTGGGCAAGACCCGTGGGGAGGCTCCAACGAGTCGATTTTTGGCGCGCACTATTCAGGCAAGGCTTTGCACTTTTTCTCGCAGATGACTGACGGAAGTATCGTTGTTGGTGAGTACTATCGGGGTAACAAGCAACAGGGAGCCGGTCGGCTTTTAAAGTTCTCTCCGCAGCCCTTTAATATTGAAGGCGTTCCTGTGTCGGAAAGCTTGTGGGAAAACAATGTGATGCCCCCGAGGGATTTGGTGGACATCACACCTTGGGCCAATCCGCAAGATGCGCAGTCTTTCTGGGATAGTACGCGGAACCAGTACCAAGGTCGTGTGCGCGATCCCTTCGGCCTACCCAACAATGAATTAGGGTTTGTTTGGTGTAAAGGGATTTGCAACTATCAGAGCGGTGCGTCGTTTGATATGATGGATGAGTATGCTGCTGGTGGCCCAAGCCGCACGCCAGGGCTCATCGCTGACCCTATGTCCGTCGAACTTGGAATTTATAAACTTCCCGCGAACAAGATTCCATCGACAGACTACGGCAACGATCCCGTCTTGATGGTGGATCGACGCCATGTTGCGGAGCACGCGGCAATTTATGGCGGACCCTACATTGACGTACACGGGCAAGCCACTCCGACGCAAGTTGCTCAGCCAACATCTGGCAATAAATATTGTTATCTTCGCATTGCGTCTATGCAGTCTGATACGCGCTCGTTTCAAGTGCAGAAGGGCACGTGGCGTTGGGGGCACGATGAGATATCCTCGATCCACGGCAAAGAGTTGCCAGGAGTCGCTGATTCGGATGTGAAGTACATCCGTATCGCTGAGTTAATTCCAAACACAGTGCGCCCGAATAATTTTGCTGGTGTCGGCACTGTTCCCTATAGCTTTTGGGGATACCGATCAAAGAGTCTCGGGGAAGCCCCGGTTGAAACTGACGGATCTGCATATATTCAAGTCCCTTGTGAAACCCCTTGGGTGCTATCCGGGTTGAATGCAGAAAGGGAAACTGTCAAGCATGACCAGATGCCTCAGTCTCTGCGCACTGGGACGACACTGACATGTGGCGGATGCCATCTTCACAATGATGTTTCGCCACAGCCTGTCTTCGAGAATTCGATTGCCGCAGGGAAGCCCCCGCAGGCTTTGCAGAACCCGCGGCCGATGTATGAGTACAGTGCCGATATTGTCCCCATCATCAACAACCGCTGCGCGAGCTGCCACAACGGCCCGAGCGGGCAGGGTGGCCTGAATCTAAATGATGGATCGAATACGAGGAGCATGATCACCAGAGACTATGCCCAAACAACGAACCCCAATCCGGTTGTGATTCATACCCCCGCTGAGGGATATGGTGGGGCTAAACAATATATTTTGGATCGCCCTCTCGCTTCTTGGCTCGTCCACGGTTCATCCTCTGCCGGATCGCCGCTGTACTGGTACTTCAAGAACGAGCGAGCGGACTATCGCACGAATGCGGATTCAGCTGCGGACATTGATTACAACGTCAATCACCCGAACGTGGCGACAACGGCAGGTGAACTTCAGGTTGTGCGAGACTGGATCGACACCGGGCTTCAATATGATCCCGCAGTGGTAATCACTCCTTATTCGGGCTCAGGCTCCTCGACTCGGTAGATGATGATTGCAACCTTGTGCCTGGGGTGACTCAGACGAGCAGATCTTTTCGGGTCAGGGCGCCGTCCGTCCAGGCAAGGTAGGGTGCGGTTCCGTGCCAGTCTGAGAGCACCCAGCGCTCGCACGGCCGGCCATCGACGGAATGAATATGGGTGGCCGGGCGGTGGGTGTGTCCGTGGATCATCAGGTCACATTCGGCGCTCTGGAAGGCTGAAACAACCGCGGATTCGTTGACATCCATGATGTCGGCGGCTTTTTGCTGCTTGCCAGCTTCGCTGTGCGCGCGGATGCCTTCGATGATGGCTCGGCGCTCGTGGAGCGGGCGGGCGAGAAATGCGGTTTGCCAGGCGGGCGCGCGGACTTGCTGCCGAAAGGCCTGGTAGGCGTGATCGTCGGTGCACAAGATGTCGCCGTGCAGAAGAACCGCGTCACGTCCGCCAAGCGAAATGGTGACAGGTTCGGTGGCGAGCGTGATGCCGGTGGCCGCGCAGAACTCTGCGCCGATCAGAAAGTCGCGGTTGCCGGCCAAGAAGACCACGTGGGTGCCGGTGAGCGTGAGGTCGGTGAGGTGCTTGGCGATATGGCGGTGATACGGGGCGGCGAGGTCGTCGTCGCCAGCCCAGTATTCGAAGAGATCGCCGAGGATATACAACGTTTTGGCCTGGCGCGCGGGCCCGGCCAGAAAAGCCTCGAAGGCGCGCGTGGTCGCGGCCTCGGCCGCACACAGGTGCAGGTCGGCAATGAACAGTACCGGGCCGTCCACCTGTGTGCTCATGGGCGCGATCAAATGATCTCGGCGCGCTCGATGATGACATCTTCGGTCGGAACGTCCTGGTGGAAGCCGGACGAGCCGGTCTTGACCGCGCGGATAGCGTCAACCGTCTCCAGGCCTTCGGTCACACGGCCGAAGACACAGTAGCCCCAGCCCTGCGGCGACGGGGAGCGGTGGTTCAGGAAGTCGTTGTCGGACACGTTGATGAAGAACTGGGCGGAGGCCGAGTGCGGGTCCTGGGTGCGCGCCATGGCAATCGTGCCTTTGTCGTTCTTCAGGCCGTTGTCGGCTTCATTCTTGACCGGGTCGTTGGTCGGCTTCTGCTTCATGCCGGGCTCGAATCCGCCGCCCTGAATCATGAAGCCGTCGATTACACGGTGAAAGATGGTGTTGTTGTAGTGGCCTGCCTCGACATAGGCCAGGAAGTTCTTGACCGTCTCGGGCGCTTTCTCGGCGTCGAGTTCGAGGGTCATGGTGCCGTGGTTGGTGTGCAGTTTGACTGCCATCTGATGCTCCTTGCGTGTTCGGGTGAAATTATTTGCCGCCGGTGATTTCACGGGCGCTGCGAATAGTGATGTCCTCAATCGGGACATCGCGATGACCGCCAGCGGCGCCGGTCGGCGCGGCGCCGATGGCTTTGACCACGTCCATGCCTTCCACAACTTTGCCGAATACGGCGTAACCCCAACCATCAAACGAGGGGTAGTCGAGTTTGCTGTTGTCGACGAGGTTGATGAAAAACTGGGCGCTGGCCGAGTGCGGATCGCTGGTGCGTGCCATGGCAATGCTGCCGGGGACGTTGCTGAGGCCGTTCTTGGCTTCGTTTTTGATGGGCTCGCGTGTGCTCTTCTGCTTCATGCCGGGCTCGAACCCCCCGCCCTGGATCATGAATCCGGGAATGACACGGTGAAAAATGACGCCGCTGTAGAAGCCGTCATTCACATACTTGAGAAAGTTCTGCGTTGTCACCGGTGCAGCTTTGTCATCGAGTTCGATGACGATCTGCCCTTTGCTGGTGTCGAGTGCAACCTTGGGGCCCGCGTAGGTGGCGCCTGTGGACAATGCAAAGCTCAGCGCGAGCAACAGTGCTTTCATGGTGTTTCCCTATATCGTTTTTTTGGGACGGCGGGGTCGTGTACCCCGGCACGTCAATTGCGAGAGACTGGCGAATCAGACGTTGCCTTCATAGGCGATGCGCCACTGGCCGTCTTCCTTGATCCAGTATTGTTTTTTGCGTTGCTGATCGTCGTGGTTGTTGCTTTCATAGCGTTGATCAAAGCTCACTTCGACCAGTTCGTCCTTGCCGGGGCTGCGCAGCATGCTGATGCGATCCAGACCGACTTTGATCCAGGTCTTGCCTTCACCCACTTTGCTTTTACGTTTTGACCAACTTGCCAGATCGGCGCTGCCGCTTTTGAAGTTCCTGGCGTAGTGTTTGAGATAGCGGGACACATCCCGGCTTTCCCAGTCTTTGCGCCAGGATTCTATAGCGGCATTGAGTGAGGCACGCTCGGCCTGCCAGTCGTCCATCGACAGCCATTCGATCTGATTGCTGATGATGACCGGTGTCATGCCGACCTGGACGTAGTTCGAAAGCGTATTGAAGTCCTGGTTGGCCAGCACCACGCAACCTTCGGAAGCACGCGGCGGCCGGGCATAAGTGTCTTGCGGGACGCCATGCAGCCAGATGCCGTAGCCGGTGCGGCCGACGCGTTTGTCCCATTCATTGGGGTAGTTGATCGGAAAGGCGCCGTCGCCGTAGAGATCAGGGAGCTTGCTGCGGTCAATTTGCGAGATGACGTGATAGACACCCACCGGCGTCTTGTTGTCGCCTTCGCGGATTTTCTCAGCGCCGGCCTTGCCGTGGCTGGCGTAGAAGTCGGCCACGAAACGTGGTGTGCCGTTTTCGTTTTTGTAGACGTAGAGCCGGGCACGGCGGGTATCGACCACCACCGCATACTTCTGCTCGGCGCCCATTTGCAGCAAATAGCGGGGTACGTAATGCGTCTGTGGCTTGTCGCGATAGGCGCTCAGCCGAGCCAGCGCTTCGTCGCGCAGATCGTTGATGGCGCCGTTGCTGCTGGCGGTGTTGCCGAAGCCTTTGAGCGCGCCCCCGCGTGCGAGCAGGAGGTCCCCTTTGATCAGGTGCGCCAGCCGAAAATTCGGGTACACCTTGATGATGGCTTCGGCCTGCGTGAGCGCCTCGTCAAGGTGCTTTGCCTCGATGGCCTCGAAGACCCGTTGCAGGTCGGCGTCCGGACCGCTGTCCGACAGCGTTGCAGCAGACACGCCAAGCGCTGCTGAGGTCAGTGCTGCGATGAAACCGAGGCGGAAGATACTGAAGACGTTCATTGGAGACCAATCAATTCTTGTTGAATGCGCCATTGGCCGTCTTGCTGCACAAAGACAAGCGTCTTGTTGGTGGAGCCGCTGAAGCCGGATGAATCATAGTGTTGGCGGAATGTGGCCTTGGCCGTACCGCCGTTGATCGTGACTTTGATATTCTCGAGCACGACGGAAATCTCACCGGGTTTGTCCCCCACGCGCGCCTGACGTTCATTTTCCCATTGCGACCGGCTTCTGCCGCCCGGTACCTGGAAGTCTTTTGCGTAGTGCGACAGGTAGGCCTTGACGTCTTTTCGAGCCCAGTCGCGCGCCCAGCTGCTGAGTGCGTCACGCACTGGATCGGTGGTGTCGGCTTTGACGGGTGCCTTGTCGGGAGGAGCGACCGGGGCTGCGACGGCCACTGGCGCAGGCGGTGTCGGTGTGGCCGCCGCCGGCGCGGGTGGCGGCGCAGGCGTGGTGACTGGTGCGGGGGTGGGTGCCGGGGCCGCAACGGGAGGCGGCAGGGGGGCTTGGGCGGGTTTGGCGATGGCCGCCGGTGCAACGGGTTCGGCAACGGGCTTGGCCGGTGCCGGGGCCGCTTGAGCCAAGGCGACCGGTGGCGCGCGCCGGCCTGAGGACGTCATGAGTTCGCGGATCAAGGCCAGCTTGGATTGGGCGACGGTATTACTGGAGTCGAGTTGCAAAGCCTTGTCATAGGCCTGGCTGGCCATGCGTGCGTAGACGTCGCCAAGGTTTTCGTGTGCGGTGGCGTAGCTCGGATGGGTGCGGATCGCCATTTCGAGCGCCGCCTTGGCTTTGTCGAAGGATTTTTGCTGGGCGTAGAGAACGGCCAGGTTGTTGTACGGTTCGGGCAGCTCCGGGTAGTCCTCAGTGAGCTTGCGAAACACACTGATCGCCTCTTCCACCTTGTTCAGTTCGGTGAGGGCGACGGCTTTCAGGAATCGTGTCTGAGGATCGGTTGGGTTGCTGCTCAAATCGACGTCGGCCACACGGATCGCTTCAGGGAATTGGCCGCGTGCGACCAGGGCCTGAATCTCCTGGACAGACGCGACGGCGTTCTGCCCGAAAGCGAGGAACAGCGCAGCGGATGCGGCGTGCAGGACTGAAGAATCGCGTTTTTTCATTGTGATATACTTCGGCACCAAATTTGCCGCCGTTGATAGCTCGAAAAACAACGGGGCATTCTACCAATAAACATCAGTCGAGTCTCACCCGGGGCGCTATGCCGGTTGCCGACTTGCCGTCGAAAAAAGGCGGGTTCCCCTTGTGGGGCCCGCCTTTTTTGCGATTGGCGCAGGCGTCGGCACGAAGCGCCCACCTGAACAGGCACGTGTCCAATGTTGATGATCCACAATTCCCTTTCGCGTGAAAAAGAGCCGTTCCGTCCGATCGAGGCCGGAAAAGTGCGGATGTATGTGTGCGGAATGACGGTGTACGACTATTGCCATCTGGGGCACGCCCGGGTGATGGTGGTGTTCGATATGGTGGTGCGGTGGCTGCGGGCCAGTGAATACGATGTGACCTATGTGCGCAATATTACCGACATCGATGACAAAATCATCCGGCGAGCGGGCGAAAATGGCGAATCGATTCGCGCCCTGACCGATCGATTCGTTGCCGCCATGCACGAAGATGCCGCCAAGCTGGGCGTCTTGCCTCCAGACCATGAGCCGCGCGCGACTGAGCACGTCGAGGGCATGCTCGGCATGATCGGGCAACTCGAAACCCGTGGCCTCGCCTACGTGGCCGATAACGCTGATGTGTGCTTTGCGGTGCGCAAGTTTGCGCCCTATGGTCGTTTGTCGGGCAAAACACTGGATGAGTTGCGCGCAGGTGAACGGGTGGATGTGGTCGATGGCAAGCGTGATCCGCTCGATTTCGTGCTCTGGAAGCGCGCCAAAGAGGAGGACCCGCGCGATGCACGCTGGGCGTCGCCGTGGGGCGACGGCCGTCCGGGGTGGCATATCGAGTGCTCGGCGATGGGCTCGGCCTTGCTCGGCAAACAGTTCGACATTCACGGCGGTGGCCAGGATCTGCAGTTTCCGCACCACGAGAACGAAATCGCCCAGAGCGAGGGCGCGCATGATTGCCAGTATGTGAATTACTGGATGCACAATGGTTTCGTGCGGGTCGACAACGAGAAAATGTCGAAGAGCCTGGGCAACTTCTTCACCATTCGTGAGGTGCTCAAGCAATACGATGCCGAAGTCGTGCGCTTCTTCATTCTGCGCGCGCACTACCGCAGCCCCTTGAACTACAGCGACGCCCATCTCGATGATGCCCGCACAGCCTTGACTCGCCTGTATACCGCGCTCAAGCACGCGCCCGGGGCGATCGAGGCGGTGGACTGGACGGGTGACTTTGCGCTTCGTTTCCGTGCCGCGATGGATGACGATTTCAATACAGCCGAAGCCATGGCGGTGCTGTTTGAAATGGCCGCCGAGGTCAATCGAACCGCGAACGCGTCGCTGGCTGCGCAGCTGCAGGCGTTGGGGAATGTGCTCGGATTGCTCGAGCGTTCGGCAACCGATTTTTTGCAAGGCGGTGGTGACGCGGATGGCCTGGACGAGTCCGCCATCGAAGCGGCGATTGCAGAACGTGTCGCAGCCAAACAGGCAAAGGACTACGCATCCGCTGACCGCATTCGGGCCAAACTGCAAGCGGCAGGTATCGTGCTGGAAGACACGGCCGCCGGTACACTTTGGCGTCGAGCGTGATATTTTGACCGCAGGCGTGCGACACACCGTCACAGTTTCGGGCACACTTCGTCCATGACACAAGTGCATTTCCTCTCTCAGTGGTCCGGGCACACCGATTGTTCCAAGTGCGTGGTGCGCGACTCGGCGCTGTTCTCATCCTTGACGCCCGAGCAGATTGCGCTGGTGCAGGGCAGCTTCGATGATCTGAGGATTGAAGCAAAGCGGGTGCTTTATCATCAGGGCGCACGCAGTGACGCGCTCTACACCGTGCGCGTAGGGGCGATCAAGCTGGTGCGCCATGGGGCAGACGGCTCTGCGCGTATTGTTCGTATCGTCAAGCCTGGCGACCTCGCGGGCCTCGAGGTGCTGAGCGGGCGGGAGTACGACGCAACGGCCGTAGCGATTGGCCCGGTGCGTGTTTGCCGTTTGCCGCTGGTCACGCTTGAACGTTTGCGGGCTATGGATGCAGGCCTTGGTCAACGCATGCTCGAGAAAGCCGGTGATGCGCTGGCCGAAGCCCAGTTGTGGCTGGCTGAACTCACGGCAGGTAGCGCGCCGGCGCGCGTGCGTGTTGCGCGCCTGCTGCTGCGCTTGAAAACCAAGCCCGACAGCACCGAGGTGTTTCGTCTGGCTTCGTCCGATATCGCCGCAATTCTGGGGATTACGGTCGAAACCGCCAGCCGGGTCATCGCGTCCTTCAAACGCAGCGGCCTATTGACGCCGCCTGCGCCTGGCAGTCATGTGATGACGGCCGATTCTGATCGGTTGTTGCAGGAAGCGGAAGGCTGCCCGTCGACTCAAGATGTTGTGGGTGCAAGTATTTTCCGCGGCTGAGAGCGGCAAAGTCGGCAAACGCCGATTCCACGTGATCGTGAGCCGAAAATCCGATTTTGACACCACCTTCCCGCCGTTCAGGCTTTCAAGCGCCTGACCAGCTTGTGGCGTGTTGGCTTCTGGCCATGCGAGTCGCGCGGAACACCTCGGGCCTCTCCGTACACAGCATGTCGGCGCCGGTGTATGGCGCAAAGAACAGTAAGCGGGTCTCGGTTGCGACCGGAATTGCGCGCAGGCCGGGGCCGGTCCCCAAACGTCCGAACGAAATAATTTCCTGCTTGTCTTGAGTGCGGGTTCGCGTGTTCTGCGCTGCGCGCTCGGGGTCGTAGGCATTGTTGAGCGTGATCAGTTCGATCTATCAGTCATGAACGCCACTGCAGGGATTGGCCACGTCGATATAAGGATCGTCGCCGCCGAGGTGCTCGCTGTTGAGTGTGGCGAGTGGGCCGCTTGCAGCACAGCTTTGGCCGATGAGAATGCGCTCGGCCGTCACGCGGGTCTCGGCGTGGGCGATGGGTGGGCTGCCAAAAAGAGCGCGGCAACCCAGGATTTGAGTGTTCGCAAGGGCGTAAAAAAAATGGAGGGGGTGGCTCGCCTGGGTCGGGGCGCGGAACTATCGAGGTATTCGAGGGCTCGGTCGTGCGTGCGCGGCGGATTGCGCGGGGTGCGTTTGATGGATGATGCGCGTTTGGAAGCGGGCGGATGTGCGATCCATGTCGGCCGCAATGCAATCGGAGTGGCACGAATGGCCACTCCGGGGCTGGGACATTACTGGAAGAAGTCTTTTACCTTGTCCATCCAGGACTTGGCTTTCGGGTTTTGCCGGTCGGCATTTTCTGAGCCAATGCTTTGAAACTCCTCGAGAAGTTCTTTCTGGCGATCGGTCAGTTTGACCGGGGTTTCGACCAGCACATGGCACATCAGGTCGCCCTGGACATGCGAGCGGACATTGCGTATTCCCTTGCCGCGCAGGCGGAAGACCTTGCCAGTCTGGGTTTCGGTGGGCACCTTGATGCGTGCCATGCCGTCCAGTGTCGGGATCTCGATGTCGCCGCCCAAGGCGGCGGTAGCGAAGCTGATCGGCATTTCACAGTGCAGATCGTCACCTTCGCGCTGGAATACGGCGTGCGGCTTGATATGAATTTCGACATAGAGATCGCCTGACGGTCCGCCGTTGATGCCGGGCTCGCCGTGGCCGCCGTGACGCAGGCGCATGCCTTCGTCGATACCGGCCGGAATCTTCACTTCCAGCGTCTTCTGCTTCTTGACCCGACCGGCGCCATGGCAGGTGCCGCAGGGGTTGGGTATGTAGGAACCCGAGCCATGGCACTTCGGGCAGGTCTGCTGGATCGAGAAGAAGCCTTGCTGGATGCGCACTTGGCCCGCGCCGCCGCAGGTGGGGCAGGGCTTGGCTTGCGAGCCGGTTTTGGCGCCGCTGCCGCCGCAGGTGTCGCAGCGCTCCTGGGTCGGGATGCGGATGGTTTTTTCCGCGCCACGCGCCGCTTCTTCGAGCGAGATTTCTAGGTTGTAACGCAGGTCTGCACCGCGATAGACGTTGGAACGTCCGCCGCGCCCGCCGCCACCACCGAAGATGTCGCCAAAGATGTCACCAAAGGCGTCACCGAAGCCCTCAAAGCCCTGACCGCCCGCACCGGCGCCCATGCTCGGATCGACGCCGGCATGGCCGTAGCGGTCGTAGGCGGCACGCTTGTCGGGATCGGACAGAACCTCGTAGGCCTCTTTCGCCTCCTTGAAGTGTTCCTCCGCATCCTTGCTGTCCGGGTTGCGGTCGGGGTGAAACTTCATCGCCAGCTTGCGATAAGCCTTTTTGAGATCGGCGTCGGAGACGTCACGATTGACGCCGAGAATTTCGTAGAAGTCGCGCTTGGCCATGGTCTTGTATCAGCTCTGTCGTGGAAAAGCCGGACCGCGCTGCACAGGATGCAGTACGGCCCGGCCGGGTGTTGCGAGGGAGCGAATTACTTCTTCTCGTCCTGTACTTCGGTGAACTCGGCATCGACGACATCGGCGTCTTCGGCCTTGCCACCCTGGGCGCCTTCAGCCGCTCCGGCTGCACCGGCCTGAGCCTGTGCGTCGGCGTACATCTTTTCGCCGAGCTTCTGGCTGACCTGGCCGAGGGCTTCGGTCTTGGCCACAATGGTGTCCTTGTCGTTGGACTTCATCGCCTCTTCGGCTTCGACGATGGCCGCTTCGATCTGCGCCTTTTCGTCGGCCTCGATCTTGTCGCCATGTTCGGCTAGCGCTTTCTTGATCGAATGTACCAGCGTGTCACATTGATTGCGGGCGTCGACCAGCTCGTGCGCCTTTTTGTCGTCTTCGGCGTGCGCCTCGGCATCACGCACCATGCGCTCGACTTCCTCGTCGCTCAGGCCGGAGTTGGCCTTGATGGTGATCTTGTTTTCCTTGCCGGTAGCCTTGTCTTTGGCAGACACATGCAGGATGCCGTTGGCGTCGATGTCGAATGTGACTTCGATTTGCGGCATGCCGCGCGGCGACGGCGGGATGTCCGACAGGTTGAACTGGCCCAGGCTCTTGTTGCCGACGGCCATCTCACGCTCACCCTGCAGCACATGAATGGTTACCGCGCTCTGGTTGTCCTCGGCAGTTGAGAACACCTGGCTGGCCTTGGTCGGGATGGTGGTGTTCTTCTGGATCAGTTTGGTCATTACGCCGCCCATGGTCTCGATACCGAGGCTCAGCGGGCTCACGTCGAGCAGCAGCACGTCCTTCACTTCACCTTGTAGCACGCCACCCTGGATGGAAGCGCCGATGGCAACGGCTTCGTCCGGGTTCACATCGCGGCGCGCTTCCTTGCCGAAGAACTCTTTGACCTTGGCTTGCACCATGGGCATGCGGCTCTGGCCGCCGACCAGGATCACGTCGTCAATGTCGGCGACTTTCAGCCCGGCGTCCTTGAGGGCGACGCGGCAGGGCTCGATGGTGCGGGCCACCAGTTCTTCGACCAGCGACTCGAACTTGGCACGGGTGATCTTCACGGCCAGGTGCTTCGGGCCGGAGGCGTCGGCGGTGATGTAGGGCAGGTTGACTTCGGTTTGCGTGCCCGACGAAAGTTCGATCTTGGCCTTTTCAGCGGCTTCTTTCAGGCGCTGAAGTGCCAGCACGTCTTTCTTCAAATCGACGCCCTGGTCTTTCTGGAACTCGGTGACGATGTAATCGATGATGCGCTGGTCGAAGTCTTCGCCGCCCAGGAAGGTGTCGCCATTGGTGGCCAGCACTTCGAACTGGTGCTCGCCGTCGAGATCGGCGATCTCGATGATCGAGATGTCGAAGGTGCCGCCGCCGAGGTCATACACGGCAATCTTGGAGTCACCCGGCTTCTTGTCCATGCCGAAGGCCAAGGCTGCCGCGGTCGGCTCATTGATGATGCGCTTGACTTCCAGACCGGCGATTTTGCCGGCGTCTTTGGTGGCCTGACGCTGGCTATCGTTGAAATAGGCTGGCACGGTGATGACCGCTTCGGTCACTTCTTCGCCGAGGTAGTCTTCGGCGGTTTTCTTCATCTTGCGCAGCACTTCGGCAGACACCTGCGGCGGGGCAATTTTCTTGCCGCGCACTTCCACCCACGCGTCGCCGTTGTCGGCTTTGGCGATGGTGTAGGGCATCATCGCGATGTCTTTTTGTACTTCTTTTTCTTCGAAGCGACGGCCGATCAGGCGCTTGATGGCGAATAGTGTGTTCTTGGCGTTGGTGACGGCCTGACGCTTGGCCGGTGCGCCGCACAGGATTTCGCCGTCTTCGGCGTAGGCGACGACGGACGGCGTGGTGCGCGCGCCTTCAGAGTTTTCAATGACCTTGGGCTTGCCGCCTTCCATGACGGACACGCAGCTGTTGGTGGTGCCCAGGTCGATACCGATGATCTTTCCCATGATGGTTCCTTTAACGAGATTCTTGTCTGGCCGGACCAGGCATCCGGTCCGTTGTTGAATTCAGAAGTGGGGGCGTAGCGCTAAATTTCAAGCCGCTTTGGCGGCGGAAACGATTACCAGTGCCGGGCGGATCACCCGCTCGTGCAGGCTGTAGCCGCGCTGGAGCACGTTGATGACACGGTTCGGCTCACCGTCGTCGGGCTGGGTGCTGATCGCCTGGTGCAGATTGGGGTCGAACTTTTCGCCCATCGGGTCGATCACCGCGAGGCCGGCGCCGTCGAAGGCGGCGGCCAGTTGCTTGAGTGTGAGTTCAACGCCGTCACGCAGATTTTCAACCGTGCTGTTCTCGGCGGCGAGCGCGGCTTCGAGGCTGTCCTTGACCGGCAGCATGGCTTGCGCGAATTTTTCGGCGGCAAATTTGCTGGCCTTGCCGATGTCTTCCTGGGCGCGCCGACGCACGTTCTCGGTTTCGGCCTTGGCGCGCAGCCAGGCATCGTGGTGCTCGCTGGCTTTCAGCTCTGCCTGGCGCAGCGTTTCTTCCAGACTCGGCATCACGTCGGCCTGGGGGGCGTCCTGGCTTGCTTCAATGGCGCTTTCTGTGGCTTCGGTGTCGGTCGCATTGACGTCGATGACCGGCGTTTGCTCGGGGGCTTCGGGCGTCTGTTTCTCGTGCATGGATCGGTCCTGATGCGGTTTGAGTTGGGCAATGTGTGCCTAGCTTGGGGCTGGGCAGCGGATTTCAAGCCGAAAGTACGAAATTTGTTGTGTCTCTCAATGCTGTGATTTGCGTCAAGCATGGGGGGCGGGGGCATAATGATGCCCATCAAATACGGCAACGTGTGTGCCGCCACAGTTTGGGTGGAGGATTTCAATGAGCGATCTCCCGGCGCAGATCGGGAATTTCCGGATCATCAAGGAACTTGGCAAGGGCGCGACAGCAACCGTCTACCTGGCTGAGAGTCCGGACTATCCGGAGCCGGTGGCCCTGAAATATATCCGTTTCGCCGACAAGTCGAAGGACGAGGCGAAGTGGAACCGACGGCTGCTGAAACTGCTCAAGGCTGAGCAGTCGGTGGCCAGTCGGCTCAACCATCCGCACATCATTCGTATTTTTGAAGGCGTTGTTGGCGACAAAGAAGCCTATGTGGTGATGGAGTATTTCGCCGGCGAATCGCTCGAGCGCTACTGCACTTTTGCTCATCTGCTGCCCGTGCACCGAACCATTGGTATCGTTTTCAAATGCTGTATGGCGCTTGACTATGCTTACCGTCAGGGCGTGGTGCACCGGGATATCAAGCCGGCGAACATCCTTGTTGACGAAAAGGACAACGTCAAGATCACCGACTTTGGCCTGGCCATGAACATCAACAAGCGAATCGATACCGATTCAACGTTCATCATGGGGGTCGGTTCGCCGGCCTACATGTCGCCCGAACAGATCAAGAGTTATCCGCTCAACCAGAAGACCGACCTGTATTCCCTGGGTGTCCTGCTCTTTCACATGCTCACGGGCCGTTTGCCATTTCGCGCCAAGAATCCGGCGCAGTTGATCTATAAAATCATCAACGCCGACCCGCCCGCCGTGACGCAGTTGCTGCCCGATTTGCCGGAGCTGATGGATCGGGTGATTCGCAAGTCGCTCGAAAAGGATCTGTACTCGCGCTACAAAAACGGTGCCGAATTTGCCAAGGATTTGTCGGCCGTTCGCTACCAGCTGGTGGATGACACGCTCCTGCCGCCGGATACCAGCCGCTTCTCGACGTTGCGCAAGCTGAGTTTCTTTACCGAGTTTGACGACATCGATGTGTGGGAAGCGTTGCGTATCTCCACCTGGCGCACCGTGAAACCGAATACCACGCTGATTCGCGAGGGCGATCAGGATCAGCGCTTTGGTTTGGTGGTTGAAGGCAAGGTTGAACTGTCGGTGTCGAGCAAGCGGATCGTCGAGTTGGGTGAAGACGAAGTGTTTGGCGAAACCGCCTTTCTCGACGAGCTGGGCCACAAGCATGTCTTTTCGGTGGTCTCAATTACCGATGTCACCTTCCTCGAAATCAATCCGGCAGCACTCGCTTTGTCGACCGAGGAAAGTCAGGACCTCTTCCGCCGCCGGCTCACCACGGCCATGGCCAAGCGGCTGGGCCTGCTGTCGGCCGACGTGGCAAAGCACGCGCCTGCAGCGACCAAAGGCCAAACATTGGCCTCGGGTGTCGATCTGCAGTTGATGGACGACTGAGCCGCGGCTCAGCCGTTTTCGCGCGTCCAGGCCGCCAGTTGTTTTGCGTCCATGGCGCCGCTGATGCGCGCGACTTCCCGCCCGCCACGAAACAGAATCAGCGTCGGAATGCTGCGAATGTTGTAGCGGCCAGCCAGCGCCTGTTCTTCCTCGGTGTTGATCTTCAGCAGGCGGGCTTCGGTCGCGAGTGCCTTGGCGGCGGCTTCAAACGCGGGTGCCATCGAGCGACACGGGCCGCACCACGGAGCCCAGAAGTCGACCAGCACGGGCAGGTCATCGTTGGCAAGATGGCGTTCGAAACCCGGCGCGCCGCTCGGGAGGGCCTTGCCCTCGATGAGTGGCGCTCGGCATTTGCCGCAGCGTGCGCCGTCGCCGAGGCGGTCGGCAGGGACGCGATTGACGCCGTAACAGTGGGGGCAGACGACCTGACGGGTGTCGATGGGCATGGGGTCTTCCGAATGATTAGCGATTGCTGATACATGGTGGCCGCTTGTCGGCTTTCAAGACCGTTCCTCCGCTGCCGGTAAAGTTTTTCGGTCTGCGGCCGAAAGCGTCCTTATGCCCCACATGAATCCGGGCCGGAGGACGTTCGAGTGAGCCAAAGCAGTGTATATGGCATCAGCCGTGTCGATAACGAAGCGAGCCGCACCCATGGCTGGCTGGTCACGATCCAGCGCCGGGGGGTGATTTACCGGAAGCACTTCAGCGACGGCGTGTTCAGCGGCAAACGCAAGGCGTTCTCGGCAGCCAAGAGCTATCGGGATGAGGTTATTGCCGCGCATCCACCGCTGTCGATGCAGGAGTATTCGTCGATCCGAAAAAAGAACAATCGTTCTGGCGTGGTCGGCGTGTGCCGATACTGCGCTTCGGAGACGCGCGATCTGCCCGAGGACAAGCAGCGCTGGTTCTGGGTGGCGTCCTGGCCCTTGCCGGATGGTCGGCGCAAGCGGGTCAAATTTTCGGTAAACAAGTACGGCGAAGAGGGTGCCTTCAAATTGGCACTCGAGGCGCGCAATGAGGCGCTGAACAAGCTCAACGGCGATTTCGATCCCGGTGCCGTGCGTCGGCGCCCGTCGCGCAAGGCCGCTGCGCACAACGGCGCCGACAAGTCAGCCCGGCTCTGAGCTAAGGCGCGGGGCTGATTCAGCCCCGGCCATCAGGTGGCCAGCGATTGACGCTGATACGCACCTTTTTGTTCCCGTCCGACAAGGCCATGCTGACCACCCAGGTGAGCAGGCTGTAGACCAGCGCGCCCCAGAACGCCGTCGAGAAATCCGGTACCAGCAGCCCGGCCACCAGTCCGGAAACCAGCCAGAACAGCAGCCCGTTGATGACCAGAGTGAAGATGCCCAGGGTCAGCACGGTGATTGGCAGCGTGATCAGGATCAGCACCGGGCGGATCAGGGCATTGACCAGGCCGAGCAGCAGCGCACTGATCAGCGCGGTGGTGTAGGACGTCACTTCCAGCCCGTCCACCAGTTCGGGGACCAGCATCAAGGCCACCGCATTGAGCGCCCAGCGCGCGATCAGCGTCACATTCACTTCGCGGTATCTCCGTTCTTGGCGCCCAGGGCCACGGCGCGTGCCTTGCCGATCTGACGGTCAGCGGTGCTGCGGTGGGGGTCTGCGTCAAGCCAATGGCCAGCATGACGAATCACCAGCGCGGTGAGCGCGTGCATCCAGTCATTGCGCGTGTTCAGGCAGGGGATGTAATGGAAGCGCTTGCCGCCGTGGGTCAGGAAGGCGTCCTTGCACTCCATGGCAATCTCTTCCAGCGTTTCGAGGCAGTCCGACGAGAAGCCGGGGCACATGATGTCGACCGAGCGCACGCCTTGTTTGGGCAGGGCTTCGAGCGTGGGCTGGGTGTAGGGTTTGAGCCACTCGGCCTTGCCGAAGCGCGACTGAAAGGTGGTCATCACGCGCTCGGGGGCGATGTCCAGCGCCTCGGCCAGCAGGCGGGCCGTTTTGTGGCACTCGCAGTGATAGGGGTCGCCTTGGTCGAGCGTGAAGCGGGGCACACCGTGAAAGCTCAGGATCAAGCGCTCGGCCTGACCGTTTTTTGTCCAGTGCTCGGTCACGCTGGCGGCCAGTGCGGCGATGTAGCCGGGGTCGTCATGGTAGCTGCGGACAAAGCGCAGCTCGGGCAGGTTGCGCCAGGCGTGGAAACTGTTGGCGACTTCATCCATGACGCTGCCGACGGTGCTGCCGGCGTATTGGGGGTAGAGCGGTACGACCAGAATACGGTCGCAGCCTGCGGCGCGCAGCGCATCGAGCCGTTCTGGGATCGAGGGCTGGCCGTAGCGCATGGCCCAATCCACCTTCAAGTCGTGATGCCCCGCCTCGGTCAGGAAGCCGGCCAGCAATTTTGCCTGGCGTTCGGTATGGACACGCAGCGGCGAGCCTTCGTCGGTCCAGATCGAGGCGTATTTTTCGGCGGACTTGGCGGGGCGGGTGTTGAGGATGATCAGATTCAGGATCGGCCACCAGGCCAGCCGCGGGATCTCGACCACGCGCGGGTCCGACAGAAACTGCTTGAGATAGGGGCGCACGGCGGCCGCGGTGGGCGCTTCGGGCGAACCGAGGTTGACCAGCAACACACCAATGCGTGGCGTGCTGCCGTGAGAATGCGTCGGTTCGGGCCGGTAACGGGCCATCAAGAGATCTCCGGGAAAACGGGTTCAGTTGTTGGACGACAGCGCGCTCGAGAGCAGGCGCGCGGTGATGTCGACGATGGGGATGACGCGCTCGTAGGCCATGCGAGTGGGGCCGATGACACCCAGGGAACCAACGACCTGGCCATCGACCTCGTAGGGCGCAGTGATCACACTGCATTCGTCGAGCGGCGCCAGGCCGGACTCGCCGCCGATGAAAATCTGTACCCCTTCGGCGCGGTTCGAGACATTGAGCAATTGCAGCAGCCCGGTTTTCTGGTCGAACAGCTTGAACAACTCGCGCAGGCGAACCATGTTGGATGACAGGTCTTCCACGTCGAGCAGATTGGTTTCGCCGGACAGGATGTACTGGGACGAATCTT
The DNA here is from genome assembly GCA_027214125.1 of Zoogloeaceae bacterium G21618-S1. Lineage (GTDB taxonomy): Bacteria > Pseudomonadota > Gammaproteobacteria > Burkholderiales > Rhodocyclaceae > Nitrogeniibacter. The sequence goes on along the minus strand of JAPWHF010000002.1, from coordinate 43,090 downwards.
CGACCGCTTTCGAGCCTACGTCGACCGCCGCGGTCATCAATTCCGACATGTCCGAGTGCAATTGTTCGAGCTCGGCCTTGAGGCGGCCGCGGATGTCTTCAAAATCCAGACCGGCGTACTGGTGGTTGAGGTAGTTGGCCGCGGTAACGAGTTCCGAGGCTGTGTATGTGCGTTGCGTGATCAGGATGCGGTTCTGAACATCGCCGCGTGTGGTGACGATGATCAGCAAAATCCGCTTTTCCGACAGCGACAGAAATTCGATTTGGCGAATGCGCACGACTTCGCGCCGAGGCGAGACGACCACACCGGCAAAGTGCGTGAGCTGCGATAGCAGATTCGAGGCAGCGCTGATGAGTCGCTGCGGCTGGTCCGGCTGGAGTTGTTCTCTGAGTTCGAGCAACTGCGCCTTGTGCATGGGCTGCACGGTAAGCAGATTGTCGACAAACAGGCGGTAACCGCGCGAGGTCGGAATCCGCCCGGCCGAGGTGTGCGGGCTCGAAATGAAGCCGGCCTCTTCGAGATCCGACATGACGTTCCGGATGGTCGCGGGCGACAACTCCAGCCCGGATTGCTTCGACAGCGCGCGCGATCCAATGGGCTGACCGTCCGCGATATAGCGTTCGATCAGTGTTTTGAGCAGGATTCTGGAGCGTTCGTCGAGTTCAGCCATAGTGTTCGTTGTCCGCATCGGCCATGGATTCTAAGTAAGTCTGCCACGTGTGCCTAGCACCGTGTCGGCGGCGTCATGCTTGGCACCGTCGAATCGTCCGGATTCTTGTGGTTTAATCTTTGCCCTATGAATCATGCGTTCAAGACGATCGCTTTGATCGGCAAATATCAAAGCCCCGACGTGGCTGCCGCCGTGCTGCAGATCGGCGATTTTCTGCGTGCCCGCGGGCTGAAAGTTTTGATCGAGCAAGGGACCGCAAGTTCCACCCGGCTGGGTTCGGGGTTCGCTGTGGCGACCTACGAAGAGATCGGCGCTGGCGCCGATCTTGCCGTGGTGCTGGGCGGCGACGGGACCATGCTCAATGCCGCGCGGCGTCTGGCCGCCCATGGTGTGCCGCTGGTCGGCGTCAATGAGGGGCGGCTCGGGTTTTTGACCGACATCGCCCGCGAGAATATGGATGTCGGCCTTGGTGCGATTCTCGACGGCAAGGGCGTTGAAGCGCCCCGTTTCATGCTCGATGTGGTGGTCAAGCGCGGCACCCGCAATGTGTTTCATACCGTGGCGCTCAATGATGTGGTGGTGAACAAGGGCGACATCGGTCGCATGATCGAGTTCGATGTGCGGATCGACGACGAATTCGTCTATACCCAGCGCTCCGACGGCATGATCGTGTCCACTCCGACTGGCTCCACCGCCTACGCGTTGTCGGCCAACGGCCCCATTCTTCACCCCGACGTGGTCGGTATCGCGCTGGTGCCACTTTGCCCGCACACGCTGACGGCGCGACCGATTACCTTGCCCGATAGTTGCACCATCGACATCGCGCTGCTCTCGCCGCACGACGCGCGGGTGCACTTCGACGGGCAGGAGCGTTTCGACGCGCGCGCCGGCGATTGCATTCGCATCACGCGTTCGCCGCATCACATCCGCCTCATTCACCCACCCGGCTACAGCTATTTCGCCATGCTGCGCGAGAAGCTCCACTGGAGCGCCTCGCCGCGCACCCCCTGACACCCGGTTTTTCGTCCTTACGGTCAATTCATGTTGCGTCGTCTTCATATCCGCGATTTCGTCATTGTTGATGAGCTCGAACTGCATTTCGCCGCAGGCTTTGGCGCGCTCACTGGCGAGACCGGTGCGGGCAAGTCCATCCTGCTCGACGCGCTCGGCCTGGTGATGGGCGATCGGGCCGAAAGTGGCGTGGTTCGTGTAGGGCAGGCGCGTGCCGAGATGAGTGCTGAATTCGACCTGCCGGTGGCCGACGATCTGACGCAGTGGCTCGATGAGCAGGCCATCGACGTGGACGATGACATTTTGCTTTTGCGTCGCGTGGTCGACCAGACCGGTCGCTCGCGCGCCTGGATCAACGGCGTGAGTGTCACGCTTACGCAGTTGCGCGAGGTCGGTGGCTGGCTGGCGGATATCCATGGGCAGCATGCGCACCATGCGCTGTTGCGAGCTGATGCACAGCGCAATTTGCTCGATACCTATGCTGGCCTCGAAGATCAGGTAAAGGCTGTTGGCGCGGCCTGGCAGCAGTGGCAAAAGGCCCGTCAGGCCTGCCAGCGGGCCGAGGCCGATGCGGCCGGCGTGGCGCAGGAGCGCGAACTGCTCGAATGGCAGGTGAAGGAGCTCGAGGCGCTTGATTTCAGTGCCGACGCCTGGCGCGAGCTTGAAGCCGAACATGCGCGACTCGGGCACGCCACAGGCTTGCTCGATGGAGTGTCGGCAGCGGTAGATGTGCTGGATGAATGCGAGCAGCCACTGGTCGCCGAGCTCGAGCGCCTTGCGGCGCGGATCGCCGAACTGGCCGTGATCGATCCGGCGCTTCAGGAGCTTCAGGAACTGCTCAGCAGTGCCGCCATTCAGGCAGATGAGGCGGTTCACGGCCTGCGCCGCTATCGTGATCGTGTCGAGGCCGACCCCGAGCGCCTGGCCGAGATCGAGGCACGCATCGCCGCCGTGACCGACATGGCGCGCAAGCACCGGGTCAGCCCCGAGACCTTGGCGGATGTGCTTGTCGAGCGACGCGGCCGACTGGACGCCTTGCTGTCGGAAGCAGACCCGGTTGCCCTGCAAGAGAAAGCCGAGGCTGCGCAGCGTGCCTACGCAACACGGGCGGCAGATTTGAGCGCGGCGCGCGCGCCGGTGGCCAAGGCCTTGTCGGCGCAAGTCACTGCTGCGATGCAAACGCTGGCGATGACCGGTGGTCAATTCGAAATTGCCTTGCTGCCGATGCCGGAGGGCAGCGCGCATGGCAACGAAGCCGTGGAGTTTCAGGTCGCCGCCAACCCCAGCCAGCCGCTGCGACCGCTGGCCAAAGTGGCGTCGGGCGGTGAGTTGTCTCGTATCGGGCTGGCGATCCAAGTGATCACCAGTCGCGCCGCGGCGGTGCCAACGCTCATTTTTGATGAAGTGGATGTGGGTATTGGCGGTCGGGTGGCCGAGATCGTCGGCCGCATGCTGCGCGAGCTTGGTGTGCAGCGCCAGGTCATGTGCGTGACCCATCTTCCCCAGGTGGCGGCGCAGGCCAACTGGCAATGGTCCATCGCCAAGACTCAGCGCGATGGGGAAACGGTCAGCACGGTGGCGGTGCTTGATGATGCAGCCCGCATTGATGAGATCGCCCGCATGCTCGGCGGCGTCAACATCACTGAGACGACCCGCCAGCACGCCTCGGAAATTCTCGGCCTGACGCCAACCGCTCGAGTCAGTTGAGGGCGGTGATCACTGCCGTGAGAATGAAACCGGTCGCAGCGATGCGGCGCATGATGTGACCGGGTAAGCGTTGGGCCAGACGCTCGCCAACCAGGACCGCGGGTACGTTGGCGATCATCATGCCCAGCGTGGTGCCAAGCACCACCCAGGTCAGTCCATCAAAGCGCGCGCCCAGCGCCACGGTCGCGAACTGGGTTTTGTCACCGATCTCGGCCAGAAAAAATGCCACCAGCGCGATCATGAACACCCGCCATGCGGTGTGCGCGGGTGGAGTGATGGTGTCGTCCAGCGTGTCGGGGCGCAAGGCCCATAGGCCGAATGCGAGAAAGCTGGCGACCAGCGCCCATTTCAGCCAGCCTTCCGGCAGCCATTGCGCCAGCCAGGCGCCCGCCGCGGCGGCCAGCGCATGGTTGAGCACGGTGGCGATGAAGATGCCCCAGATGATGGCGCTGCGATGCTTCAATCGCGCAGCCAGCATGAAGGAGAGAAGTTGGGTTTTGTCGCCGATTTCGGCGACGGCGACCAGGGCGGTCGCCGTCAGAAAGGTTTCCACGTTCGCCTGTTTTGATTATTTTTCTTCGTTGTGTCGGTTTGGGCAGTTTTTGCGCAGGCATTCGACATAGAGATAGAGCGCATGCTCTTTCACTGCAAAGCCGCGTTCTTTGGCGACCGCGACTTGGCGTTTTTCGATCTCGGGGTCAAAAAATTCTTCGACCGCACCGCATTCGACACACACGAGATGGTCGTGATGGGCGCCCTCATTTAGCTCGAACACGGCCTTGCCGGACTCGAAATGGTGGCGTTCGAGCAACCCGGCCTGCTCGAATTGGGTCAGCACCCGGTAGACCGTGGCCAGGCCGATGTCCATGTCGTCATTCATCAACAGACGATAGACATCCTCCGCTGTCAGGTGGCGTTGGTCGGTTTGCTGGAACAGTTCGAGGATCTTGAGCCGCGGGAAAGTGGCTTTCAGACCCATGCTTTTGAGGCTTTGTGTATTTGATGGCATGTCGGTGTCGGCCCGCCGGATGTTGGGGAACACGGAAAGTTAAGCGTGACAGTATGATATATTTTTTGCCTTTTCCTGAGAATTCGGGCGTTATTCCACGCCGTTCCTTGAGCAGACCATGCACTCCAAAACCAAACTGATAACCGCAATGGCGGCAGCGCTGTTGATCGCTGGCTGCAGCGTGACTGAGTATCTCAGCCCCTATCGCATCGATGTGCGCCAAGGAAACTATGTGACTCAGGACATGGTGTCGCATCTGAAAAAGGGCATGACCCGCGATCAAGTCCGTTTCGCCCTCGGCACGCCTTTGCTGTCCGATGCCTTTCATGCTGACCGTTGGGACTATATTTACCGCTTTGCGCCCGGCAAAGGTGAAGTGGATCAGCGTGTGCTGACGGTGTTCTTCGAGGGCGATCAACTCGTACGCGTCGAGGGTGATGTGGTGGCCGGCGATGCCGCCGCCCAAGCCGAGCCGACCGAAAACAAGATTCGCACGCTGTCCTTGAGCGGCACCGACGCTGCCGCTGCGGGTGACGCCCCGACCGACGCACAGGAAACGAAAAAGTGAGTGAGCGTAAGCCGATCAAAATTGCCGTTGCCGGGGGCAGCGGCCGTATGGGCCGGATGCTGATCGAGGCCGTTCAGCAAGCGGATGATCTGGTGCTGGCGTCGGTGTTTGATCGTGTCGGCAGCCCGTTCATCGGTCGCGACGCGGGCGAACTGGTGGCGCAGCCGTGTGGCGTGAGCATCACTGACGATGTGGCTGCTGCCATTGCTGCGGCAGATTGCGTGATCGACTTCACCTTGCCGGAAGGCTCGCTGGGGCATCTTGAGCAGGCCCGGCAACTTGGCAAGGCCATGGTGATTGGCACAACCGGTTTCAATGCGGAGCAAAAACGTGACATTCAGCGTGCTGCCGAGACAATTCCGGTGGTGTTTGCGCCAAACATGGCGGTAGGCGTCAATGCCGTATTCAAGCTGCTTGAAGTGGCTGCACGCATCCTTGATCAGGGCTACGACATTGAAGTCATCGAGGCGCATCACCGGTTGAAGGTCGATGCACCGTCGGGCACGGCGCTGCGTATGGGCGAAATCGTGGCGGCTGAATTGGGTCGGGATCTCGAGCAGTGCGCGATCTACGGCCGCGAAGGCGTGACCGGCAAGCGCAAGGACGAGACCATTGGCTTCTCGACCATTCGTGGTGGCGACGTGGTCGGTGATCACACTGTATTGTTCGCCGGTATCGGCGAGCGCATCGAGATTACGCACAAGTCGGGCAGTCGCATGCCCTATGCGCTGGGCGCTTTGCGCGGTGCGCGTTTTCTGGCTGGGCGCGAGAAGGGTTTGTTCGACATGCAGGACGTCCTCGGCCTGCGTTGAAGGGCGCTCTGGCCTGACGCATCGATCTCAAGAATCGATGTGTCAGGCCGATAGCGCTTGTGATGGCTCGAGATTTTGCTTGGGCCGCCATGTGAACCGGGAACTCTTTCCGCGTGACATCTCCAGCTTTCCAGGCGCTTCTTGAAGAACATCTTTCGCTGCAACCGGGTGAAGCCGTTGACGCCTGTCTGACGCGTCAGGGCTTCTCGTCCGAACAGGTCGCACTGTTGTCGACCTTCATGACCGCCTGCGAAAAGAACTGTGTGCTGACCGCCGATCGGCTGGCAAATGCGGAGGAACGCCTGGGGCTGGCTCTTCGCAATACCGACATGGGTTTGTGGGAGTGGGACCTTCGTACGGACTCCGTCCAGGTGGATACGAGTTGGCAGCGGATGCTCGGGCTCGACGAGGACGAGAGCGGCAGCCATTTCTCGGCCTTCTTTTCGCGCATGAATACTGAGGATGTGGCGAGTTTCCGCGAGGCCGTGCTGGCGCATCTGCGGGGCGAAAAACACTCCTTTGAGATCACTTTCCGCGCGCGCGACAGCAAGGATGGCTGGCGGTGGGTGCAGGGACGCGGTCGTGCCTTCGAGAAGGGCGCCGACGGGCGTTGGTCGCGCATGCTCGGGACCTATCGCGATGTGACTCAGGAGCGTATCGATGAGCAGGCGCTGCGCGAGGCTCGCGATGCGGCCGAGGACGCCAATCGCGCCAAGAGCGAATTTCTGGCCAACATGAGCCATGAGATTCGCACACCGATGAACGGCATCATCGGCATGACCGAACTGGCGCTCGATACGCCACTCGACAGCGAGCAGCGCGAATACCTCAACAACGTCAAGGCGTCCGGCGACGCGTTGCTGACCATCCTGAACGACATCCTCGATTTTTCGAAGATCGAGGCAGGCAAGATGGGTCTGGAAGCGATCGATTTTTCGATGCGTTCGGTGATCTCGGATACCGCCAAGACCCTGGCGCTCAGGGCGCATCAGCAAGGTCTGGAGCTGGCCTACGAGATTGCGCCCGACGTGCCCGCGGTGCTCAAGGGCGACCCGGGGCGAATTCGCCAGATCCTTCTCAATCTGGTGGGCAATGCACTCAAGTTCACGCCGCGCGGTCAGGTCATGATTGGCGTGACACGGGTCGTGCGTGGAGAGGCGGGTACGACACTCGCAGTCACGGTCAAGGATTCCGGCATTGGAATTCCGCAAACCAAGCTGACCTCGATTTTCGAGGCTTTCTCGCAGGCTGATACCTCCACCACACGAAAATTCGGCGGCACCGGCCTCGGCCTGGCGATTTGTCAGCGCCTGGTGAGCTTGATGGGCGGCGTGTTGAGCGCGCAGAGCGAGGAGGGCGTCGGCAGCGAATTTCGTTTCACCATGTGCCTGCCAGAAGTGGCCGCGGCGACTCAGCCCGATGCCAGTCTGATGCGTGGGCGACGCGCCTTGATCGCCGATCGCAATGCGATGTTCGGTCAGATGCTGTCGACGATGCTCGGGCGGTGGGGGGTGCGTAGCGAGGTGGTTCAAACCGGCGAGGGCATGGCCAAAGCGCTGAAAGTGGCCAGCGAAAGCGGTGTCCCCTTTGATTTCGTGATGGCCGATTCCGGCATGGCCTCACCGGGCGGCTTTGCGCTGGCAGAGCGGCTCAAGAGCGAGACGGTGTGGCTCGACCGGATCGTGATGATGCTCACCACACATACGCAGCGGAAGGACCTGGCGCGATGCAAGGATCTGGGCTTGTCGTCGCGCCTGATCAAGCCGTTTTCGACCGATGAGGTGTGCGAGGTGCTGTCTGCGGCGCTAAGCGGTCAAAGCGTGGTCGGAGAGGAGCTCTTCGAGTTCGACCCGGAGCTGACGTTGACGCAATTGAGCCATGGTCGGGACGATAGTCGCACCATCTTGCTGGTCGAAGACAATCCGATCAATCAGGCCGTGGCGACCAAAATGCTGGAAAAGGCCGGGCACCGCGTGACCGTGGCTAGCAATGGTCAGGAAGCCATCGAGGTGTTGGAAGGGCGCGAGTTCGACCTGATTCTGATGGATGTGCAGATGCCGGTCATGGGGGGCATCGAAGCGACACAGGCGATCCGCGCGCGGGAAGCACGGCGAAGCTGGGCGATGGCAGGTCAGTGGAAATCGCTGCCCATTATTGCCATGACGGCGCATGCGATGGCGGGTGACCGCCAGCGCTGCCTTGAGGCCGGCATGGATGACTATGTCACCAAGCCAATCAAGCCGGCAGATCTGTTCGCGGCGATTGCCCGGGCGTCCGGCGACGCCGACCTCGAAACGATCGACCCGGATTTGTCCTTGCTGGAAATGTCCACGCGCAGTGGTGGCGTCAGCGTGATGGATCTGGATCAGACCCGACAGTTGCTCGATGGCGATGAAGCTGCCTTGAAACAGCTGGTCGATATTTTCTTCGCCGACTTCGGCAGCAGTCTCCAGAAACTCAAGGCGTCCGCGGGCGCGGGTGATCTGCCGGCGCTTGCCGCGATTGCTCACACCGTCAAAGGATCGGTAGGCGTCTTCGGCGCAACGCCGTCGCTGGAGGCAGCGGAGGCCGTTGAACACGCGGCGCGAGAAGGCAGTATCGAGGGCGCCCGCGAAGCTTTGCCTGGCTTGCTCGATGCGTTGAACCAGCTTGGCAGTGCACTGCGCCGTACCGTGCTGGCGCGACCCGGCCGACCTGTTTGAGCTGCATTCGCGTGGCAAGCGCGGACAGGTGTGACGCAGGCGGGTGTCGGGCTGAGGGCGATAAGACTATGATTCGATGCACCGCTGGCGTCATTTTTGGGCCGCTGCTTTCTTCCCGCGTTGCCGGCGGGGCCGAATTTCGCTAGAATTCGGCGAATTTTCTTGTTGATTGCTGAGCGGGATGGGCCGGCTAGGCTTGTCCCGTTTTTCACGTGTGGAGCAGCGCGGGGTCGTGCTGACATCCTATCAACGGTTGAACCAGGAGTTTCGTCGTGACTCAATTTCCGCGCGCCATCCTTGTCCTTGCTGACGGGACGGTTTTTAGCGGCAAAGGCATCGGTGCGGTTGGCCAGACCGTGGGCGAGGTTGTTTTCAATACCGCCATGTCGGGCTACCAGGAGATCCTCACCGATCCGAGCTATTCACGGCAGATCGTCACGCTGACTTACCCGCACATCGGCAACACCGGTGTGAACGCCGAGGACGTGGAATCCGACCGGATTCACGCCGCCGGCCTGGTGATTCGTGACCTGCCTTTGCGCGCCTCCAACTGGCGCATGACCAAAACGCTGGACGCCTACCTTCGGGACGAAGGCGTGGTGGCGATTGCCGACATCGACACCCGTCGTTTGACGCGCGTGTTGCGCGAGAAGGGCGCCCAGGCGGGTTGCATCCTCACCGCTGGCGAAGACGGTGTTATCAATACCGAAGCGGCGTTGGCTGCCGCACGCGCCTTCCCCGGTCTTGCCGGGATGGATCTGGCCAAGGAAGTGACGGCCGAGGCGACCCAGCAATGGACCGAAACCGAGTGGGATCTGGCGGACGGCTATGGCGCGCTCGAGGCACCGAAATATCACGTCGTGGCCTACGACTTCGGCGTCAAGCGCAACATTCTGCGCATGCTGGCCTCGCGCGGCTGCCGCCTGACGGTTGTGCCGGCGCAAACGCCTGCCGACGAGGTGCTGGCCATGAGTCCGGATGGCGTCTTCCTGTCGAACGGGCCGGGCGATCCGGAGCCGTGCGATTACGCGATCAGCGCGATCAAGACCCTCGTCGACACGGGCGTGCCGACCTTCGGCATCTGTCTGGGGCATCAACTGTTGGCGCTGGCCTCCGGCGGGCGCACGGCCAAGATGAAGTTTGGTCACCACGGTGCCAACCACCCGGTCAAGGATCTGGACTCCGGTCAGGTGATGATTACCAGCCAGAACCACGGATTCGCCGTGGATGCAGACAGCCTGCCGGCCAATTTGCGCGCCACGCATGTGTCCTTGTTTGATGGCAGTTTGCAGGGCATTGCGCGCACCGACGCACCGGCGTTCAGTTTTCAGGGACACCCCGAGGCAAGCCCTGGGCCGCACGACGTCGCCTACCTGTTCGACCGCTTCATCAAACTGATGGACGCGCGTCAGTGATGTGACCGGTCCCGGCACAAGCGGGATCGCCTTTTTTAGACACATCACATTTACCGAGTTATCGAGGCAAGCACATGCCCAAGCGTACCGACTTACACACCATTCTGATCATTGGCGCGGGTCCGATCATCATCGGCCAGGCCTGCGAGTTCGACTATTCCGGCGCGCAAGCCTGCAAGGCGCTGCGTGAGGAAGGCTATCGCGTGGTGTTGGTGAATTCCAACCCCGCCACGATCATGACTGACCCGGAAACGGCTGACGTCACCTACATCGAGCCGATCACCTGGCAGGTGGTCGAGCGCATCATCGAAAAAGAGCGCCCCGACGCGATCCTGCCGACCATGGGCGGGCAGACCGCGCTCAACTGCGCGCTCGATCTGGCCAAGCACGGCGTGCTCGAGAAGTACGACGTCGAGCTGATCGGCGCCAAGCGTGAGGCCATCGACAAGGCCGAAGATCGCGAAAAGTTCAAGCAGGCGATGACCAAGATCGGTCTCGGCTCTGCGCGCTCGGGCATTGCCCATTCGATTGAAGAGGCCTACCAGGTGCAGGCCGGCATCGGCTTCCCGGTCATCATTCGTCCGTCATTCACCATGGGTGGCAGCGGCGGCGGCATTGCCTACAACAACGAAGAATTCGTTGATATCTGCAAAGGCGGCCTTGAGGCCAGCCCGACCAATGAGTTGCTGATCGAAGAGTCGCTGATTGGCTGGAAAGAATTCGAGATGGAAGTGGTGCGCGACAATGCGGACAACTGCATTATCGTGTGCTCGATCGAAAACCTTGATCCGATGGGCGTGCATACCGGTGACTCGATCACCGTTGCGCCGGCACAGACGCTGACCGACAAGGAATACCAGATCCTGCGGAATGCTTCCATTGCCGTGCTGCGCGAAATCGGCGTCGACACCGGTGGCTCAAACGTGCAGTTTGCCATCAACCCCGACGATGGCCGCATGATCGTCATCGAGATGAATCCGCGCGTGTCGCGCTCTTCCGCCCTGGCCTCCAAGGCCACCGGCTTCCCGATCGCCAAGGTCGCGGCCAAGCTGGCGGTCGGCTTCACGCTGGACGAGTTGAAGAACGACATTACTGGCGGGGCGACCCCGGCGTCCTTCGAGCCGTCGATTGACTACGTAGTCACCAAGATCCCGCGCTTCGCTTTCGAGAAATTCCCGGCCGCCAATGCGCGCTTGACCACCCAGATGAAGTCGGTGGGCGAGGTGATGGCGATCGGCCGCAGCTTCCAGGAGTCGTTCCAGAAGGCCCTGCGTGGTCTGGAAGTTGGCGTGTATGGCCTGGACGAGATCGAAGCTGATCAGGACGAACTTGAGCGCGAGCTGGCCTATCCGGGGGCACAGCGTATCTGGTATGTGGGTCAGGCTTTCCGTGAAGGCATGACGCTGGACGAGGTGTTCAAGCTCACCAAGATCGATCCGTGGTTCCTGGCCCAGATCGAAGACATCGTGCTGACCGAGAAGTCGCTTTCCGGCCGTTCGCTCAAGCGTCTCGATGCCGATCAGATCCGTGCGCTCAAGCGCAAGGGCTTTTCCGATCGCCGCCTGTCCAAACTGCTGGCCACTGACGAAACCGCCGTGCGCCTGCACCGTCACGCCCTCGGCGTGCGCCCGGTGTACAAGCGCGTCGATACCTGCGCCGCAGAGTTCGCGACCTCGACCGCCTACATGTATTCGACCTACGAGGAAGAATGCGAAGCCGCACCGACCGGTCGTCGCAAGATCATGGTGCTCGGTGGTGGCCCGAACCGCATCGGCCAGGGTATCGAGTTTGACTACTGCTGCGTGCATGCCGCGCTGGCGCTGCGCGAAGACGGCTACGAGACCATCATGGTCAACTGCAACCCGGAAACCGTCTCGACCGACTACGACACCTCGGATCGCCTCTACTTCGAGCCGATTACGCTCGAAGACGTGCTTGAGATCGTGCACATCGAACAGCCCGAAGGCGTCATCGTGCAGTTTGGCGGCCAGACGCCGCTCAAGCGGGCGCGTGCGCTCGAAGCCAACGGGGTGCCGATCATCGGCACCAGCCCGGACATGATCGACGCCGCAGAAGACCGTGAGCGCTTCCAGAAGCTGCTCAACGACCTCGGCCTGAAGCAGCCGCCCAACCGCACGGCGCGTACGCCAGAAGCGGCGGTGCGCCTGGCGGCCGAAATCGGTTATCCGCTGGTGGTGCGGCCCAGCTATGTGCTCGGTGGCCGCGCGATGGAAATCGTGCACGAGCAGAAAGACCTAGAGCGCTACATGCGCGAGGCCGTCAAGGTCTCCAACGAGTCGCCTGTGCTGCTCGACCGTTTCCTGAACGATGCGACCGAAGTCGACGTCGATGCCTTGTCCGACGGTGACCAGGTGATCATCGGCGGCATCATGGAACACATCGAACAGGCCGGCGTGCACTCCGGTGACTCGGCCTGCTCGCTGCCGCCGTATTCGCTGCCTGCCGACCTGCAGGACGAACTGCGCCGACAGACCGCGGCCATGGCCAAGGCGCTCAAGGTGTGTGGCCTGATGAACGTACAGTTCGCGATCCAGGGCGAGGGCGATGCTGCCGTCGTATATGTGCTGGAAGTGAACCCGCGTGCCTCGCGCACCGTGCCGTTTGTGTCCAAAGCGTGCTCGTTGCAGTTGGCGAAAATCGCAGCACGCTGCATGGCTGGCCGTTCGCTGGCAGACCAGGGCATCACCGGCGAGATCGTGCCGCCGTATTACTCGGTTAAGGAAGCAGTGTTCCCGTTCAACAAGTTCCCGGGCGTCGATACGATCCTCGGGCCTGAAATGAAGTCCACCGGCGAAGTGATGGGCGTTGGTCATACCTTTGCCGAAGCCTTCGTGAAGTCGCAGATCGCCGCTGGCGTCAAACTGCCTCAGGGCGGTACCGCCTTTATCAGCGTGAAACCGACCGATCGTCCGGCTGCCGTGGATGTAGCACGCCAACTGCATGAATTGGGCTTTGGCCTGGTGGCAACGCGCGGTACGGCATCTGCGATCGAAGCGGCAGGCATTCCGGTCGCTCCGGTCAACAAGGTGAACGAAGGCCGTCCGCACATTGTGGACATGATCAAGAACAACGAAATCTCGCTGGTCATCAACACGGTCGAAGAGCGTCGTCAGGCAGTGACTGACTCGCGCTCTATTCGCACCAGTGCGCTGGCTGCCAAAGTGACGGTCTATACCACTGCAGAAGGCGCTCGTGCCGCCTGCATGGGCTTGCGTCATCTGAATCAACTGGAGGTGTACGCTGTGCAGGCGCTGCACGCGGAACTGAACTAAGACAATGAACAAGATTCCTTTGACCGTGAACGGAGCCGAGTTGCTCCGCCAAGAACTGCATCAACTCAAAACCGTCGAGCGCCCGAGCGTCATCGCGGCGATCGCCGAGGCGCGCTCGCATGGCGACTTGTCCGAGAACGCCGAATACGATGCCGCCAAAGAGCGCCAGGGATTCGTCGAAGGGCGCATCAAGGAAGTTGAGGGCAAGTTGTCGATGGCACAGATCATCGACCCGAGCGTGCTCGACGCCGATGGCCGTTGCGTGTTTGGCGCAACCATCGAACTCGAAGACCTTGAGAATGAAAGCGCCGTGACCTACCAGATCGTGGGTGACGATGAAGCCGACATCAAACTGGGCAAGATTTCGATCAGCTCGCCGATCGCACGTGCCCTGATTGGCAAGTACGCCGGTGACGTGGCCGAAGTGCAGGCGCCCGGTGGCGTGCGCGAGTACGAAATCATCGACGTTCGGTATATCTGAGCCATTTGATGACTTTTACCGTCGCTCGCCTGCAACGCCTGATCCTGACACTTTGGATCGGTGCGATGTGGGCGGTGGCGTATCTCGTCGTGCCGGTGCTATTCGGCGCACTCGACAACCCGATGTTGGCCGGGTCGTTGGCTGGCAAGCTGTTTGAAAACGTGGCATGGCTGGGGCTGGTATGCGGCGTTGGCCTGCTCGTTCTTCAATACGCACGTGGCCACGCCTCGCCCTTGTCGCGCGTTGTGGTGATCTGCATTGTCGGGATGCTGGTGCTGGTGTGTGTCGGGCAATTTGTGATTGACCCGATCATTGCCGGCATCAAGGCCGAAGCCGGGCCGGCCGGCGCAATGGCCGGCGCTCAGAAAGATCGATTTGCCATGTGGCATGGCATCGCCAGCGTGCTCTATTTGTGTCAGAGTCTGCTGGGTGCTTTCGCCATCTGGCGCGCCGCGGTGCCCGAGCGCACAATCGCGGACGCGCCAGCGCGTTCAGCCACGTGACTGGCGACGCGGTGCGCTGGTGCGCGCCGTGCGTGACACAGGTTTGCCGCGGCTTGCGCTGGTGTCACGGGTGTAAGCAGGGCGAGCCTTCGGCTTGTTTGCAGATGGGCGAGGCGCACGTTTTTTGACCTCAACGACCGGTTTTTCTTTCGCTGGGGCTTCACGCCAGAGCACGAGAATATTGCCGATATGCTGAACGCTGGCAGCGCCGGTCTGCTCGCAGATGTCGGCCATGAGTCGCTGGCGGGCATCACGGTCTTCACCATAGACGCGGACCTTGATCAGTTCGTGGGCAGCCAGGTTGTGATTGATTTCTGCCAGCACCGAGGGGCTCAAGCCGTTGCCCGCAACGCTGACCACCGGATTCAGATGGTGGGCCTGGGCGCGAAGAGCACGTCGCTGGATGGACGTGAGGTCAGTCATGTGATTGATCCGTTTGGGGAAAAGGACGCGATTCTACTCCTATGAAGCGTAGCAAGACCAGCAAGGCGTGGATGCGCGAGCATCTAAACGACACCTATGTACAGCAGGCGCGGGCCGCGGGCTATCGCGCCCGTGCGGCGTACAAGCTGCTTGAGATCGATGAGAAGGACAAACTGATCCGGCCCGGTATGGTCGTTGTCGATCTGGGCGCCGCGCCGGGGTCGTGGAGTCAGGTGGCGGCGCAGAAGGTCGGTGACAGCGGACGGGTGATAGCGCTCGACTTGCTCGAAGTGCTCGGTATGCCGCGCGTGACCTTCATTCAGGGCGACTTCCAGGAACTTGCCGTGCTGCGTAAGCTCGAAGCAACGCTCGATGGTCGTCCGGTAGATCTTGTTTTATCGGATATGGCCCCCAATGTATCTGGTATCGGTGCCGCGGATCAGGCGCGTTCGATCGGCCTGTGCGAGTTGGCACTCGATTTCGCGGTTAACAACCTGACCCCTGGGGGTAATTTCCTGGTCAAGGTGTTTCAGGGCAGCGGTTTCGACGAGTTCCGACGCGCCATGCAGGTAGCTTTTCGTTCCGTGATTGTTCGAAAGCCTGCCGCATCCCGGGACCGCAGTGCCGAAGTCTATTTGCTGGGGCTGGGGGTCAAATCGGCCGATTAGGGACAGGCAAGTGGGGTTTGTTTTGCCTGTGGGAACGTTCACCCATAGAATGGGTCTGCATCACTAGTGCCCCTGCCGGGCGTTCAAGGAAGTCGCGTTGAATAATCTTTTCAAGAATCTGGCGATCTGGATGGTGATCGGCGTCGTTTTGATGACGGTCTTCAACCAGTTCAACAAGCAGCAGCTTTCGCAGAATACGATGGAGTATTCGCAGTTCATGCAGGAAGCGAAAGCCGGCAAGATCACCAAAGTCCTGATCGACGGTCGCGTAGTACGTGCCACCACTCAGGAAGGGCGGAACATCGTCGTCTATACGCCGGGCACGCAAGACCTGTGGATGGTCTCCGATCTGATGCGCTATGGCGTCAACGTCACGGCAGGCAAACCGGAAGAAGAGCAGTCCTTCCTGGCTAGCATATTCGTGTCCTGGTTCCCGATGTTGCTGCTGATTGGCGTGTGGATCTTCTTCATGCGGCAGATGCAGGGTGGCGGGCGTGGCGGTGCGTTCTCCTTCGGTAAATCGAAGGCGCGGATGCTCGACGAAAGCGCCAATACGGTGAATTTCGCCGATGTGGCCGGGTGCGATGAAGCCAAGGAAGAAGTGTCCGAACTGGTCGACTTCCTGCGTGACCCCTCCAAATTCCAGAAGCTGGGCGGCCGTATTCCGCGTGGCGTGCTGATGGTCGGCTCCCCGGGTACGGGTAAAACGTTGCTCGCCAAGGCGATTGCCGGCGAAGCCAAAGTGCCGTTCTTCAGCATCTCGGGTTCCGACTTCGTCGAAATGTTTGTCGGTGTTGGCGCGGCGCGTGTGCGCGACATGTTTGAGCAGGCCAAAAAGCAGGCACCGTGCATCATCTTCATTGACGAAATTGACGCAGTTGGCCGCCAGCGTGGCGCCGGACTGGGTGGTGGGAACGATGAACGCGAACAAACCCTGAACCAGTTGCTGGTCGAGATGGACGGTTTCGAAGGATCGGCGGGCGTGATCGTCATTGCCGCAACCAACCGCCCGGACGTGCTGGACCCGGCGCTGTTGCGTCCGGGGCGTTTCGACCGTCAGGTCGTGGTGCCGTTGCCGGATATTCGTGGTCGCGAACAGATCCTGCGGGTGCACATGCGCAAGGTGCCGATCGCGCCCGATGTCGAGCCGATGGTGCTGGCGCGCGGTACGCCGGGTTTTGCCGGTGCCGATCTGGCCAACCTGGTCAACGAAGCCGCCTTGTTCGCCGCGCGGGCCAGCAAGCGCCTCGTCGATATGGATGACTTCGAGAACGCAAAAGACAAGATCATGATGGGCGCGGCCCGTCGCTCGGTGGTGATGCCCGAAGAAGAGCGCCGCAACACGGCCTACCACGAGTCGGGGCATGCCGTGGTGGCCAAGCTGCTCGACAAGACCGATCCGGTGCACAAGGTCACGATTATTCCGCGCGGTCGCGCGCTGGGTGTGACCATGCAGTTGCCGGCCGAAGATCGCTACAGCCAGGACCGCGAGCGTCTGCTGCAGACCATTGCCGTGCTGTTCGGTGGCCGTATTGCCGAAGAAATCTTCATGAAGCAGATGACCACGGGTGCGTCGAACGACTTCCAACGCGCCACCGACATGGCGCGCCGCATGGTGACGCAGTGGGGCATGTCCGATGTGCTCGGTCCGATGGTGTATGGCGAGGAAGACGGCGAAATTTTCCTCGGTCGTCAGGTGACGACACACAAGAATGTGTCTGAATCCACGATGCAGAAAGTCGATGCCGAGATTCGTCGCATTCTCGACCAGCAGTACGCGATTGCGCGCAACCTGATCGAAGCCAATTCCGACAAGGTGGAGGCCATGACTCAGGCCTTGCTTGAGTGGGAAACGCTGGACGCCGATCAGCTGGACGACATCATGGACGGCCGTGCGCCCCGCGCGCCCAAACCGGCCGCAGTGCCGCCGACGCGACCGGGTGATGATTCGCCTGGCGCAGCACCGACGGCGCCAGCACCGGCGGCGTGATCGCTGTTGTTTGATTCGAATGGCCGGCCTTTGCCGGCCATTTTTCCATTTCTCGCCGATTTTTCGCACGACCCTCAGGACTGACGCATGACTGCTGCTCCGATTCGCTATTCCATTCAGCCCATCGATCTTGCGGGCCATCTGTTTTCCGTGAGTTGCGAGATCAGTGCGCCCGCGCCGGCGGGGCAATGTCTGTCCTTGCCCGCCTGGATTCCCGGTAGCTACATGATTCGCGATTTTGCGCGAAACATCGTCAGCATGTCGGCCGAATCGGAGGGCAAGCCGGTTGGACTGGAAAAGCTCGACAAACACACCTGGCGGGCCGCGCCGGTGGCGGACGGCGCGATGTTGCGGCTTGTCTATACCGTGTACGCGTGGGACTTGTCGGTACGCACGGCCCATCTCGATCAGACGCATGGCTTCTTCAACGGCACCAGTGTCTTTCTGGCCGTTGAGGGGCAGACGGATCTGCCCTGCCAGGTCGACATTCTGCCGCCACCGGCCGATGCGGTTGGGCACTGGCGCGTTGCTACAGCCATGCGCGAGGCTGTGGATGTCGACGGCGCCGCGCACCGGCATGGTTTTGGCTGGTATGAAGCCGACAACTACGACGAGTTGATCGACCACCCGGTCGAGATGGGCGACTTTACGCTGGCGAGCTTCGAGGCCGGTGGGGCGGTGCACGAGATCGTGCTGACCGGCCGGCACGATTGCGATCTGGCGCGGCTATGCGAGGATCTGACACAGATCTGCCAGTGGCAGATCGATCTGTTTGGCGGGCCTCCGCCCATGTCACGCTACGTGTTTCTGACCATGGTGGTCGGTGATGGCTATGGCGGGCTGGAGCATCGCGCGTCCACCGCCTTGCTGACCCGTCGCGACGACCTGCCGTTTCACGGCATGGGCAAACAGACCGAGGGCTACCAGCGCTTTCTGGGGCTGTGCAGCCATGAGTATTTCCATAGCTGGAACGTCAAACGCATCCGGCCCGCAGCCTTCATCCCCTACGACTTGTCGCGCGAAACCCACACGCCCTTGCTGTGGTTGTTTGAAGGTTTCACGTCTTACTACGATGATCTGGCCCTGGTGCGCAGCGGTGTGCTGGCGGTTGAGGACTACCTCAGTCTGCTGGGTAAAACAGTCAGTCAGGTGCAACGTGGCGCCGGGCGGCTCAAACAGAGTGTGGCCGAGTCCTCCTTCGACGCCTGGACCAAGTATTACCGGCAGGATGAGAACGCGGCTAACGCGATCGTCAGCTACTACAGCAAGGGCGCGCTGATTGCCCTGGCGCTGGATCTGCAGATTCGGCTGCATAGCGAGGGTGCGCAAAGTCTGGATGATGTGATGCGGGCCTTGTGGCAAGCGCATGGACAAAGCGATATCGGCGTCACGGAAGAGATGGTGTTTTCGATTGTCAAGGACATTGCTGGCTCGACGATCGCCCGTTGGTTGCGCAAAGCGGTCAGTGCGGCCGAGGATATGCCGCTGGCGCGCTGGCTGAAGAAATTCGGTGTGCAGCTGCAGATCGATGTGGCCGATACCGCCTCGCTCGGCGCGCGCCTTGGCGCTACGTCGGGGCCGGCGGTGCTCTCGGTGGTGCACGAAGGCTCGGCCGCGCATCGGGCCGGGTTGTCTGCCGGCGATACCCTGATCGCCATCGACGACCTGAAAGTCACCGCGGAGACGCTGGTGCCGATGTTGGCGCGCCGCGCCGCCGGCAGCACGGTGCGGATCCACGCCTTCCGTCGTGATGAATTGATGTGTTTTGATGCCACGCTCGACAGTGGCGACTGCACCACGCGTCTCGCGCTGCTAGAGCGCTCAACGACGCCCGTGCGTCGCTTGCGGCATGGCTGGCTGGGGCGGTAGAGCGTTTTCGGCCGACCTACGGGGCAACTTGGTGAAAGCGGCGGCGTGGCGGCGTCAGCGCTTTTTTGATAGCGCGCTGATGGCGCGGCTGAGTCCGTCGAGTGTTAGCGGATACATGCGCTCTTCGCCGACAATGTCGCGAATGATCCGGATCGACTGGCGGTACTCCCACAGCCGCTCGGGCTCGGGGTTGAGCCAGGCCGCCGAGGGGTAGGTTTCGAGCAGGCGGCGCAGCCAGTCCGCACCGGGCTCCTCGTTCATGTACTCGATGGCGCCGCCGGGCTGGACGATTTCATACGGGCTCATGGTCGCATCGCCGACAAAGATCAGTTTGTAATCCGGCCCGTAGGTGTGGATCACGTCCATGGTCGGCGTGCGCTCCGAGTGCCGGCGGTGGCCGTCGCGCCATACATAGTCGTACACGCAGTTGTGGAAGTAGAAATATTCGAGGTGTTTGAACTCGGTGCGGCTGGCCGAGAAGAGCTCTTCGCAGACCTTGATGTGATCGTCCATCGATCCGCCCACGTCGAAAAACATCAGCACCTTGACCGCGTTGTGGCGCTCGGGCCGCATGTGCAGATCCAGCCAGCCCGCGTTTCGGGCGGTGGCGGAGATGGTTTTGTCGAGGTCCAGCTCCTCGACCGCGCCTTCGCGCGCGAAGCGACGCAAGCGGCGCAGTGCGACCTTGATGTTGCGGGTGCCGATCTCGATGCTGTCGTCCAGATTGCGAAACTCGCGTTTCTCCCACACCTTCACTGCCGTGCGGTTGCCGGCGGAGTCGCCCCCGACGCGAATGCCTTCCGGGTGGTAACCGTTATTGCCAAAAGGCGAAGTGCCGCCAGTGCCCACCCATTTGCTCCCACCCTGGTGGCGTCCCTTTTGCTCTTCAAGTCGCTTGCGGAACTCGTCCATCAGGCTGTCCCAGCCGAGCTTTTCGAGGGCTGACTTTTCCGCGGCGCTCAGATGCTTGGTCGCCAGCGCCTTGAGCCAGTCTTCGGGCAGATCGACGTTGAGGCCGGGGATTTCAGTCACCCCCGAAAAATAGCTACCGAAGGCCTTGTCGAAGCGGTCATAGTGGCTCTCGTCCTTGACCAGGCAGGTGCGCGAGAACACATAGAAGTCGTCGATTGAGTGGCCGCACACGCGCTGCTCCAGCCCTTCCAGCAAGGTCAGGAACTCCTTGGTGGAGACGGGTAGTTTGTGCTGGCGAAGATGGAGGAAAAACGGGATCAACACGGCGTGGTTCCAGCGGTTTGACGCGTCATGATGCCGTGCGCAGCCTTGGCTGTCGAGCGCTCAAGGTCTGCGGATTTCGGTCAGCTCGAAGACGTCTTTTTCAATTTCGACATTACTCGGTGCCTTGATGGACCGCACCATTTTTACATAGCGCTTTGCTTCTGGTGCATACCACACATCGAAGTGAACCGTGGTCGGTTCGACGTCGCGCATGGCGGAGCCGCCGGTGGCCAAGCGGGTGCTCCAGACTTCAATACGAACGGTATCGAAGTTGCCGGCAGGCACGCGTACGCGCTCGCGGCCATCAACGTTTGCCACGGTGTTCCAGTCACCCCAGCGGCCTTCGAGCGTTGGCGTGCTGATGCCACGCCAGCGTCCGGAATTGGTGGGTGGGTCGAACGCGGCCATCCAGGGGCTGAACTCCCAGCCGATGTCGCCCCAGTCGACCATCGTCGCCTGCGTGCCGGGCGAGCGTCGAAGCACCGCGCGGGCGGGCTTGGGCGCGAGGACGCTCATGTTTTCGTACACGGTGCTGCCGTCTACCCGGTCGGTGGTGAATTGAAGCGTGCGTGCCGGGCTGGTTGGCCATTTGCCGCGGGTGCGGTAGATCCAGGTCTCCCCAGGCTGAGGGTGGCCGGACGCGACGGGCGCCGGCGGCTTTTGTGGCGACGCGAGGACGTTCTGACGCGTGCTGCCGCCTGGTCCGGTCGCGGTGAGTGTCAGCGTGGCGGGCGCCGATAGCGGCACCTTGACGCAGTTGCGGGCCGTCGCGGGCAGCGTGCCTGGGCGGGGGGTGAGCGTCAGTTGTGTACTGTTTTCGACCCGATAGCAGATAGTGGCGCCATCGGTTTCGGCGCGGGCGTCGAGACTGAGGATGCGCGGTGCCGCGGGGGCCGGTTTGGGTGCGGGTGGCGGCGTGGGTGTCGGTTTGACCACGGGGGTGGGCAGCGGGGCTGGTGGTGCTGCGGCTTCGGCTTCGCCGGACAGTTGCCATTGCAGCGGCTCACCCTCGAGTTGGCTGACATGCAGCGCCGCCGCATATTTTCCGGCTTCGACGGGTGAGAAGGCCAGGGTGTAGCTGCAGCCGCCGCCGGCGCGCAGCGAGTCGCCGCAGGTGTCGACGATGATCCGGAAGCTGCCGTGTGCGTTGTCGGTCAGTGTGCTCTTCAGCGCGGCGGGCGCTTGACCGGTGTTGCGAAGCTTGAGCTCAAGTGTGGCGGTGTCGCCGAGCCGGGTTGCTTCAAACTGGGCCGCTTTGTGCTCGGCGATCAGATGTGCTTTGGGTGCAGGGGTTTCGGCAGCAGGGGGCAGCGTGACCGGTGGGGCTTGAGGTGTGTCGCGATTGAGCCAGAACCACGCGCCCGCTGCCGTGATGATCAGGGTGGCGAGGGCGCCCCAAAGCCCCCAATGCCGGGTCGTCGACGTGGGCGCAGCGGCGGCTGCAGGGACGATGGGGGGGGCAGCGGCGGGTTCTGGTTCTGGCGAAGGGGCGGGTGTGGGTGCATCGCTTGCGTCGAGAATTTTTTCGAGCGTGCGGATGAGTTCGCCGGAGGTCGCTTCCCACTGCTTGTGATTGAGTTCTACCGCCTGCCGGCGCACCAGGGGGCGGAGATCTTCGGGTAGTGCCTCGTAGGCCGGCATCGGTGCGCGATCGAGCAACACCGGCACGACACGGATGTCGCGCGCCAGCGCGGCGCGGGTTTCGAGGCGGATGAAGTCGTGTGGGTCGTCGAGCCGGCGGCGGCCGCTGGCGTCGGTGGTTGATAGCCATTCGTCGCCGATCAGGACAATCAGGACGCGGCAGGACGCGACGGCGTTTTCGATGGCGTCGACGAAGTCTGTCCCCGGCTCGATACCTTCCACGTCCATGAACACCCGGCCCGGGCCAAAGTGGCCCGCCAGGCGATCATAGAGGCGGCCGGCATAACCGGCCGAATCATCCCGACGATAGCTTATGAAGATGCCATCCACACTCGCAGCCCTCATGCCTTCGTACTGCAAGCATAGCAGTGGCGCGCTGCCGGTGTGGCGGCGATTAGTCTTCGGTGGCCTCGAGGCGGGCGCGCTGGCGCGCCATGAACGCGCGGTGCAGGCCTGCAATGCACAGGAGGAAGCCGGCGAGCGTGACCAGCCCGAGCATCATGCCGGCACTGCCAGACATGACGAGCGGAGGTGGGGAGGGCTGGCTGGCGGCGACATAGATGCTGAAGCCGAAGACCATGAGGATGGGCATCACGGCGGTGCCGATCGCGAAGAGGATGACTTTCATGCGGTGTCTCGATGGTGCACGGAAATGGGTGGGCTTAGCGATTGCGCTTTGCCATGTAGGCGAGGCGTTCGAAGAGGTGGACGTCTTGCTCGTTCTTGAGCAGCGCGCCATGTAGCGGCGGCAGCACGGTCTGGTCGTCACGGCTATGCAGCGCTTCGGGCGGCAGGTCTTCGGCCATCAGCAGTTTGAGCCAGTCGATCAGCTCGGAGGTGGAGGGCTTTTTCTTGAGGCCGGGAATGCTGCGCAGGCCGAAGAACACCTCCATGGCTTCCTTGAGCAGCGCCGGTTTGATGCTGGGGTAGTGGACATCGACGATGCGCTGCATGGTGTCGGCGTCGGGAAACTGGATGTAGTGAAAGAAGCAGCGACGCAAGAAGGCGTCGGGCAGCTCTTTTTCGTTGTTGGAGGTGATGACGACAATCGGGCGGCGCTTGGCGGCGATGGTCTGCCGTGTTTCATAGACATGGAATTCCATGCGGTCGAGCTCACGCAGCAGATCGTTGGGGAACTCGATGTCGGCCTTGTCGATCTCGTCGATCAGCACCACGCAGGGGGTGTTCTGCTCAAAAGCCTGCCACAGCACGCCCTTGACGATGTAGTTGGCGATGTCCTTGACCTTGTCGTCGCCCAGTTGCGAATCGCGCAGACGTGAGACGGCGTCGTATTCGTACAGACCGTGCTGTGCCTTGGTGGTCGATTTGATGTGCCATTGCAGCAAGGGCAGGCCGAGCGCGGCGGCGACTTCCTCGGCCAGCATGGTCTTGCCGGTGCCGGGTTCGCCCTTGATGAGGAGCGGGCGCTGCAGCGTGATGGCCGCGTTCACTGCCAGTTTCAGGTCGTCTGTGGCGACATAGCTGTCGCTGCCTTCAAATCGCATGGCGTGTCCTGCCGGTTGGGGATCGTCGAAGCGCTGATTATATGCGCCGCACCAGAGCTTGTCAGAATCGAACGAGTGTTTGATTATTTGCTCGCTGAAGACTAAGTTGCTCATGTGCTGGCACCGCGGGGGCCGCCGGTGCGCTCATCAAAAAATAACGACAAGGAGACATTTTATGATCGAAATTCGTCACGTTGGCGCGGCGCTGGTGTTGTCGGCAGCTTGCACCATGGCGAACGCCGGGTGGTCGTCGCTGGTGGTGATTGGCGACAGCCTCTCGGACAACGGCAATGTATCGGCGTTGACCGGCGGTGCGCTTCCACCTCCACCGTATGTGGGCGGTCGGTTCAGCAATGGCCCGGTCGCGGCGGAGTACATGGCCGCCTCGCTGGGAGTTGGCTTGCAGGACTTCGCCCACGGCGGCGCCAAGACGGGCGTCGATCTTGTCGGCAATGACAGCTATCTGTGGAGCCTCGGCCTGAACGGCACCGGCATGGGCGCTCAGGTGGGCATGTTTGCGGCGAGTCTTGGCGGCGCAGCGGCGGACGCCAACGCGCTGTATATGGTGTGGGGCGGGCCGAACGATTTCTTTGAGCCGACCATGACACCGGCCATGTCGGCGGCGAATATCGGGTCAGTGATTTCGGGCTTGTATGGCTTGGGGGCACGCAGTTTCTTTGTGCCGAACATGCCGGATCTTGGCCGTACGCCGGAGTTCCTCGGCACGGCGCTGGCCGGCACCATGACCGGGGCGTCCCTGGCGTTCAACGCGCTGCTTGACGCCGAGGTCATGAGCCTGGGGCTGGCCTTGCCTGACGCCAGCTTCATCCAGTTCGATACCTTCAACTTCTTCTCCGAGGTGCTGGCGCGGCCAGGGGACTTTGGCATGACGAATGTCACCGGCGCGTGTATCGACAGTCTCGCGTGTCTGACCTCGCCGACGGAGCAAATGACGACCTTGTTCTGGGACGGCGTGCATCCGACGACGACCGCCCACGCTGCGCTGGGCCTGGCCTTTGCGCGATCGGTGCCCGAACCGTCGACGGCGTGGTTGGTGTTCGGGGTGTTGGGCATGCTGGGCTGGATGCGCGGGCGCCAAAGCGCCTGAGCCGTGGTGTCGCCGCGCGCCTGTCCTGGGCGCGGCGATCTCAGTGTTGTCGGGGTGATTGCGGAAGGTTCTGATTTTTCGCGGGTTTTTGTGCGCCGCAGCGAAACGAGAATGGTTTGCATCGGGCGGAAGCCTGCCCGTAGAATCAGTCCGTCGTTTCCGCACACCCCCAACCCAACAGAGGAGTCTCCATGAAGGGACGACGTCTCATTATTGCGACTGCCATGGTCGCTGCCTGTGTCCCCGCATGGGCTGTAGAAGGTAACGCCGACGCTGCAAAAGACAAAATATCCATGTGCGTCGGATGTCACGGAATCCCCGGATACCGGACAGCATTTCCCTCGGTGTACCACGTGCCCAAACTGGGCGGCCAGCATCCGGCCTACATAGTTCAGGCGCTTCAGGCCTATCAGCGCGGGGATCGGAGTCATCCGTCCATGCAGGCCATCGCGGCCAGTCTGAGTGAGCAGGACATGGCCGATCTGGCAGCGTATTACGGAGGGGCAAAATGAAGACCAAACGATTGCTGATCGCAGGCTGTCTGGCGGCCTTCATCATGCCAATGTCGGCGTTGGCCGGGGATGTGGCCGCCGGCAAGGAAAAGTCAGCCGTTTGCGCGGCTTGCCATGGCCAGACCGGACAGAGCGTGTCGCCGGACTTCCCGAACCTGGGCGGGCAGCACGGCGATTATCTCTATCGCGCGCTGCTCGATTACAAAGCCGGATATCGCAAGAACCCGATCATGTCGGCGCAGGTCGAGAGTCTGAGCAAGGCCGATATGGCAGATCTTGCGGCGTACTTTGCTGCGCAGTCGGGGCTCTCGGTCAAACGCTGAACCCTGCCCTGATCGACACGCCGGTCGCCGCTCTCAGGCGAGGCCGGCGTGTTTACGTACGGCCTCGACATAGGCCGCGCCGTCGGGCGGCTGCCGGTCGCGCTGGGCTTTCCAGATCACTTCACCGAGACATTCGAGCACCTCGTGCAAGGCGTCGTGCCGATCGCCCTTGCGCAGTTGCAGTTGCGCAAAAGCCGGCTTGAGTCCGGGCGGCTGGTTGATCGAGAGCTGTTCTTCGATGGCCAGATGCAGCGAGAGGTGGAGAAACGGATTCACCTGCCCGTCTTCGGGCGCAAATTCATGTTCGATCGCATCCTTGTCTTCGAGCAAGGGCTGGTATTCCGGATGGAGCTGCACGATATCCACCACCATGGATTCGAGCGGGGTGAGGATGTTGCCATCGCGATGCTTGCGCCAGGCCTCAATGAAGAACTGGCGGGCTTGGTCGCGGCTGGGATCAAACATGGTCTGGGCTTCCGGGTGGCGGGAGATCGGTCTTGTCGCGTGAGTTGCACAGGTCGCGCACCAGGCAGCGGTCGCAGGCTGGCTTGCGCGCGGTGCATACATAGCGCCCGTGCAAAATCAGCCAGTGGTGTGCGTCGAGCAGATAGGGCTTGGGCACGCGCCGAAGTAGCGCGGCCTCGACCGCGTCGACATCCTTGCCGGCGGCCAGACCGGTGCGGTTGGCGAGCCGGAAAATGTGGGTGTCGACGGCCATGGTCGGCTGACGAAAGATGGTGTTCAGCACCACATTGGCGGTTTTTCGGCCGACGCCGGGCAGGGCGGTAAGCGCGTCGCGATCGGCGGGCACCTCGCCGCCATGGCGTTCCAGCAGCAAGTAAGACAGCGCGACGACGTTCTTGGTCTTGTTGCGGAACAGGCCGATGGTCTTGATGTGTTCGGTCACGCCCGCTTCGCCGAGGGTGATCATGGCCTCCGGTGTGGGGGCCTCGGCAAACAGTTTGCGGGTGGCGATGTTCACGCCCTTATCCGTGGCCTGTGCCGATAACACGACGGCCACCAGCAACTGGTAGGGCGAGGCGTATTCGAGCTCGGTTTCGGGCGTCGGGTTGGCCGCCTGGAATCGCGCGAACATCTCGGCGATGGCGGACTTGCTCATCGGACGCGGCATGCCGGCGTCAGCGCTCCGGCACGGCGTCTGCCGGCAGGTCGGGTGTGGCCGGGGCCGCATGTTTGCGGGCCGCGGCGCGGCTGTTGATCCAGTTGAAGGCAGCGATCAGGCAGCCCAGCGCAAAGAAGGCACCGGGCGGCAGGATGGCGATCATGAAACCGGGGTAGTCGGCGCCCAGCACTTTGATGGACGAGGCGCCTTCGATGATCAGATCGATGCCGCCAAACAGTGTGCCCGCGCCAATCAGCTCGCGCATGGTGCCCAGCACGGCCAGTACCAGCAGCAGTCCCACACCTTGAGCGATGCCGTCGAAGGTGGACACCAGCGGGTCGTTCTTGGCGGCAAAGGCCTCGATACGCGCGAGCACGATGCAGTTGGTGACGATCAGTGGAATGAAGATGCCGAGCACCAGATACAGCTCGTGCAGATAGGCATTGAACAGCAGATCTACCACGGTCACCAGCGAGGCGATGATCAGGATGAATACCGGGATGCGGATTTCGTAGGGGATGAAGTTGCGCAGCGTGGCGACTGACAGGTTGGCCAGTGCCATCACCACGATGGTGGCGATACCGAGGCTGACCGCGTTGACCATGGTGGTGCTGACCGCGAGGATGGGGCACAGGCCGAGCAGTTGAACCAGGCCGGGGTTTTGCTTCCACAGGCCGTTGATCCAGGTGTCTTTGCTGAAGGCGCTCATGGCTTAGCTCCTGCATTGGCGGCGGCGGTGATTCGCTCGCCAGTTTTTGCGTCGAACAGGCGGTGCTGGTTGGCGTCGGCGTAGGCCAGCGCACGGGCGGTAGCAGCAATGACGGCACGGGCGCTGATGGTGGCGCCGGCGCGTGCGTCAAAATCGCCACCGTCCTTGCGCACTTTCCAGCCGCTGGTGTCGCTGCCGGTCAGGCCACGGCCAACGAACTGGTTGATCCATGGGTGGGTCTTGTTGGGGTCTTTGCGCGGATCAACATAGTCGCCCAAGCCCGGTGTCTCTTTGTGGGCGGTGGCACGCACGCCGGTCAGGCGACCATCGGCACCGACGGCGACAATCAGATCAATCCCGCCGCCATAGCCGTCGGGTGCGCGGGCTTCGACGATCAGCGCGACCGGCTCGCCACGCTTGCGGGCACGATAGACCAGGCTGCCTTCGTCGATGCCGAGTTCGGCGGGTGCGAGCACGGTAACGACATCGTCGAGCAGGGCGTTGTCGTAGCTCTCCGGCGCGAGGACTTCGGCAATCAGTTTGCGTTTGACCTCGGCCACGGCGGTGTCGATCGCCGGTTTGGTGTAGCGGTAGGTGAGCGCCATCGCAGCGGTAAATAGCGAGGCAAACAGGGTCAGGATCAGCGCGGTGCGGATCGAGGTGCGGGCGGCGGTGTATTCGGTGCTCACGCGCTCAGTCTCCCTTGTGGCCGAATACGCGCGGCTGGGTCTTCATGTCGATCAGCGGCACGCACAGGTTCATCAGCAGCACGGCGAAGGCGATTCCGTCAGGATAGGCGCCGAAGTTGCGGATCAGGTAGGTGATCAGCGCAATGCTGGCGGCAAAGATGAGTTTGCCGCGCGGTGTGGTGGCGCCGGAGACCGGGTCGGTGACGATGAAGAACGCCGCCAGCAGCGTGCCGCCACTGGCCAGATGAAACAGCGGTGAGGCGTAGTGCGCCGGATTGGCCATCCAGAACAGGCCGGAGACGATGATCAGTCCGCCAAGAAACGCCGTGGGCAGATGCCAGGTGATGACGCGGCGTTGAATGAGGAACAGGCCGCCGGCGAGGTAACCCAGGCCGATCCACTCCCAGCCGCGACCGCCGAGGATACCGAAGGCGTCGTGGGTCAGAACGTCGCTTACGGGCGCGCCGGAGCGCAAACCGGTGCGGAGCGCATCCAGCGGCGTCGCGCCGGTCATTGCGTCCAGACTGGCGCCGCCAATCAACTGCAAATGCGTGGATAGATCCATCCAGCCGGCCGCGGGCCACTGTGACATGGCCGAGGGGTAAGCGACGATCATCAGGCAATAGGCGGCCATGGCCGGGTTGAAGGGGTTCTGCCCGAGGCCGCCGTAGAGCTGCTTGACTGCGACGATCGACAGCACCGTGGCGAGGATGAGGATCCAGGCTGGCAGGATGGTCGGGAAGGTGAGGGCGATCAGCCAGGCGGTGACCACGGCGGACAGGTCGGAGACATACAGCCCGACCGGTTTTTTGCGTAGCTTGAGAATTGCCGCCTCGGCACCCACGGCACTGACGGTGGCGATGATGATATTGACGACAATGCCGGGGCCGAATTGCCAGACATAGAGCGCGACGGCCGGAAGCAGCGCGACCAGCACGGTGAACATCACCTGCTGCACGCTGGTGGGTTTGCGAACGAAGGGTGAAGTCAGCATCAGTTCGATTCCGGCGCGTCGGCGGCAGTGTCTGGGGCGGCCTGGGCGGCGCGGCGCGCGTCGGCTTCGGCGACCTGGGCAGCCTGTTCGGGCGTCAGCGCATCGGTGTTTTTGGGCTCGACCGCGGCTTTTTGCGCCTTGGCGCGTTCGAGTGCCGCGGCGATGAGGGCGCGCTTGGCATCGTCCGGGCCCGCCGGGGTATCAGTGCTCGCAGCGGCCGGGGCGTCCGCCGCGGTGGCGGCAAGTTTGGCTTTGGTGGCGGCCGCTTTTGCGGCGAGCTTCTCGGCTTTTTCGCGCTTCTCGCGGGCCTGGCGCTCATTGCGGAACTCAAAGCGTTCGCGTGCGGCATCGGCCGCTGATTTTTCGCGTTCGCGCGCCCAGATTTCGCCTTTGGCGAAGCGGTAGTAATCCACCAAGCGGATCTGCGAGGGGCACACGTAGGAGCAGCAGCCGCACTCGATGCAGTCGAAGAGGTGATATTCCTGCGCTTTGCCGAAGTTGCGGGCGCGCGAGAACCAGTACAACTCGAAGGGTTGCAGTTCGGCGGGGCAGGCTGCGGCGCAGGCACCGCAGCGGATGCAGTTCATTTCCGGCGGCGGCGGAGGAAACAGCGCGGGCGACGTGGCGATCAGGCAGTTGGTGGCTTTGGTGGCGGGCACATCGAGGCGGGGCAGTTCGAAGCCCATCATCGGGCCGCCCATCAGGATGCGGCCGGTATCGGGCTTGGGTTGACCCAAGGCGAGCAAGGCCTCGACCGGGGTGCCGATCAGGACTTCGAAATTGCCGGGTTTTTCGACATTACCGGTGACCGTCATCACGCGTGAGACCAGCGGCTCGCCATGGTTGATGGCGCGATTGACCGCATAGGCGGTGCCGACGTTGAAACACTGCACGCCAAAATCGCCGCCCAGCTTGCCATGCGGGATCTCGACGCCGGTGAGCACGCGGATCAGTTGTTTTTCGCCGCCGGCCGGATAGAGCGAGGGCACGGGAATGACGGTGATGTCGCCGCTCAGGCCATGGATGGCCGTGCGCAAGGCTTCAATGGCCTGGGGCTTGTTGTCTTCGACGCCGAATACGATTTCGCGTGCGCCGGTGAGGTGCTTGAGGATCAGCGCGCCGGCGACGATGCCGTCGGCACGCTCGCGCATGAGCCGGTCGTCACAGGTAATCCAGGGCTCGCACTCGGCGCCATTGAGAATCAGGGTTTCGATGCCGCCATCGACGCCGGCCTTGATGTGGCTGGGGAAAGTGGCGCCGCCCAGACCGACGATGCCGTGGTCGCGCAGCCAGGCGAGGGCTTCTTTGGGCTTGGCCGATTCGAAGTCCAGCGTGGGGCGATCGGTCCAGCGTTCGTCGCCATCGGGTTCGATGACCACACATCGCGTCTGCAAGCCGGAGGCGTGGGCCATGGCGTGGGGCGTGATCTCGACCACGGTGCCCGAGGTGGGCGCGTGGACGGCGGTGCTCAGCGGGCTGTCGGGCAGGCCGATGCGCTCGCCTTTGAGGACCTTCTGGCCGGGCACCACGATGCATTCGGCGGTCGCGCGCGGGCTTTGGCGTAGCGGCACGATCAACTGCTTTGGCAGTGGCGCGATCTGGATGGGCGATCCGGCCGAGGCGTTTTTGTGCGTGTCGGGTTTGATGCCGCCCTTGAAACGGAACAGACCGGCGATCATGCGACGTCCTTGATCTGGATGACCGGGTATTTCCATTTCCAGGTCTTCACGTTTTCTTTCAGCGGTTCCATGGTGATGCAGTCCACCGGACAGGGGGCGATACACAGCTCGCAGCCGGTGCATTCGGCTTCAACAATGGTGTGCATTTGCTTGGCCGCGCCAACGATGGCGTCCACCGGGCAGGCCTGGATGCACAGCGTGCAACCGATGCAGGTTTGCTCGTCGATGATGGCAACCGATTTGGGCTTTTCGACGCCGTGCTCTTCGTCGAGCGGCTTGAACTCGCGGCCGAGCAGGTCGGCCAGATGGCGGATGCCTTCTTCGCCACCCGGTGGGCACTGGTTGATGTCGGCCTCGCCGTTGGCAATCGCTTCGGCGTAGGGCCGGCAGCCGGGAAAGCCGCACTGGCCGCACTGGGTCTGGGGCAGGATGGCGTCGATGTTGTCGACCAGCGGGTCGCCTTCGACCTTGAAGAAGATGGCGGCAAAGCCGAGCGCAGCGCCGAGCACCAGCGCGATGCCGGTCATGACGAGAATGGCAGTCAGCATGGCAGGGCGTGCTTGGGCACGTGCAATAAGTGGCGAGCGGTCACTGGAAGCGATCCAGTCCGGCAAAGCCCATGAAGGCGAGACTCATCAGGCCGGCGGTGATCATGGCAATGGCGGTGCCTTTGAAGGGGCCGGGAATGTCGGCGCCGTCGAGGCGCTCGCGGATGCCGGCAAAGAGCACCAGCGCCAGCGTGAAGCCGATCGAGCTGCCGAAGCCGAAGAGCAGTGACTCGAACAGGTCGTGACGCAGACCCACATTGAGCAATGGCACACCGAGCACCGCACAGTTGGTGGTGATCAGCGGCAGGTAGATGCCAAGCACCTGGTGCAACAGCGGGCTGGTTTTGTGAATGACCAGTTCGGTTAGCTGGACGATGGCGGCGATGACGACGATGAACGAGAGGGTGCGCAGATACACCAGATCGTTGGGGACCAGCAGGTAGTGGTCGATCAAATAGCTGGTGCCGCTGCCGAGGGTGAGCACAAAGGTGGTGGCCGCGCCCATGCCAATGGCCGTCTCGAGCTTTTTGGAGACGCCCATGAAGGGGCACAGGCCGAGGATGCGCACCAGCACTACGTTGTTGACGAGCACCGCACCAAGAATCACGAAGAGATAGCTGCTCATGCCAAGCCGTTCTTGTTGAAGCCGGGAATTATCCCCCGTGGGGAGGCGCTGCTCAACCCCGCCGCGGTTATAGGTATATGCATTCTGAGGCTGTCAGTAGTGACGATCGGTTGCGGCGACGCAATCGCGGATCAGCCGCGGGCCGTGGTAGATCAGGCCGCTGTAGATCTGCACCAGGGCGGCGCCGGCGGTGATTTTCTCGCGGGCGTCGTCGCCATTCAAAATGCCGCCCGCGCCGATGATGGGCAACTCGCCACCGAGTTTGCCCGACAGCGCGCGGATGACTCGGGTGCTGGCCTCGCGCACCGGCCCGCCCGACAGGCCACCGGTTTCGTCGCCATGGCGCAGGCCCTGAACGGCATCGCGGGCGATGGTGGTGTTGGTAGCGATGACCGCTTCGAAGCGGTGCTTGCGCACGGCGTCGGCGATCTGGGTGATCTGCTCGTCGTCGAGATCGGGCGCGATCTTGAGCGCCAGCGGCACATGCTTGCCGTGCTGGTCGGCGAGGCGTTGCTGAGCGGCCTTGAGCGGTCCGAGCAGGGCGTCGAGTTCTGAAGCGCCTTGCAGGGCGCGCAGGTTTTTGGTGTTCGGCGAGGAGATGTTGACCGTCACATAGCTGGCCAGCGCATACACCTTGTCGAGGCAGGCGAGGTAGTCATCGACCGCGCGCTCAATCGGCGTATCGGCGTTCTTGCCGATGTTGATGCCCAGCACGCCGCGGTATTTGGCCGCTTTGACGTTGGTGACCAGCGCATCGACGCCATGGTTGTTGAAACCCATGCGGTTGATGATGCCCTCGACTTCCGGCAGGCGGAACAGTCGTGGCTTGGGGTTGCCCGGCTGAGGGCGCGGCGTGATGGTGCCGATTTCGAGAAAACCGAAGCCGATGCGCGCCAGGCCGTCAATGGCTTCGCCGTTCTTGTCCAGCCCGGCGGCCAGGCCGACCCGGTTGGGAAAGGCGATGCCCATCACTTCAGTGGGCACGGCGGGCAGGGGCTCGGCGGCGGGCAGCAACCGGCCGCCAAGTCGCAGGGCGTTCATGCCGAGGCCATGGGCCTGCTCGGCATCCATCGAGAAGAATACAGATCGGATCAGGTCGTAGAGCATCGGCGGATTTTACTCTACCGCCGCTGCGTTTTGTGCGCCGCGTCAGGCCATTGTGTCGGCGTTCAGCGTCTGCCATTGCCCGCCGATGCGACCTTCCAGCGGTTTGAAGTGCGCCTTGTAGGCCATCTTGCGACTGTCGCGAATCCAGTAGCCCAGGTAGAGATAGGGCAGATCCAGTGCCCGGCACACCTCAATCTGCCACAACACCCCCCAGGTGCCGTAGCTAGCGCCAGGGATGTTGGGGTCGAAATAGGTGTAGACGCTCGACAGCCCGTCGGTCAGGCGATCGATGATGCACACCATGCGCAGCACACCGGCGTCGCGAAATTCGATCAGGCGGGTGTCGACATGGCTTTGCAACAGGAAGTGGGCGTATTGCTCGCGACTGTCCTGGTCCATGCCGCCGCCAGCGTGGCGCTGTTCCTGGTAGCGCTTGTAGAGCGCGTAGTGTTCGTCGTCAAAGCCCAGCGGGCGTTCGGTGACTGACATGTGACCGAGTCGCGCGGCCGTGCGGCGCTGGCTACGGTTGGCCACGAACCGCTCAACGGGAATGCGCACCGGCACGCAAGCCTGGCACTGATCGCAGTAGGGGCGGTAGGTAAACACGCCGCTGCGACGAAAGCCATTGCGCACCAGCTCTGAGTAGATCGGGGTGTCGATTACATGATTGGGCGTGGCGACCTGCGAGCGGGCGCGCTCCGCGGGGAGATAGGAGCAGTCGTAGGGCCCGGTGACGTAAAACTGAATCAGCGCGTAGGGGTAGTCCTTCTGCATGGCTTACTCCGAAGTGCGAACCCAATTGTGCCCGGCTTCCGGCGCCGTCGGCCAGCGCTGCGGTTCGGGCGCCGGGCTGATCAGCTGCGTCAGGGCCTGGCTGAATGCCGCGCGGGGGACTTCGACCCCACCCATGGTGCTCAGGTGCGCAGTGGTCATCTGGCAGTCGATCAGGCCGACACCGCGCTGATCGAGAAAGCGCGCCAGATGCGCCAGCGCGACCTTGGAAGCATCGCTGACCCGCGAAAACATCGATTCCCCAAAAAAGGCCTGATCGAGCGCGAGGCCGTACAGGCCGCCGACCAGTACGCCGTCTTTGAAGCATTCGACACTGTGGGCGTAGCCCAGTTCATGCAGGCGCAGGTAGGCAGCCTGCATGTGGGCGGTAATCCAGGTGCCGTGTCCGTCGGCGCGCGGGGCGGCGCAGCCGGCCATGACCTGAGCAAAGGCCGTGTCGAAGCGGACCTCGAAGCGGTCACTGCGCAGCGTTTTTGCCAGAGATCGGGTGATTCGGACATGGCCTGGACGCAAGACCATGCGCGGGTCCGGGCTCCACCACATGATCGGCTCGCCTTCACTGAACCACGGAAAAATGCCGCGGCGGTAGGCCGCGAGCAACCAGGCCGGGGTGAGCTGGCCGCCTGCGGCGAGCAGTCCGTTGGGTTCGGCCAGTGCGCGGCTCAGCGGCGGAAAGTCGGGTTCATGCAGCCATGGAATCATGGCTGGGCGGCGAGGGGCGGTGGTACCGGCTCGTAGAAGGTCACCACATGGTCAACATCAAGGCGAATGCCGATGCGCTCGCCGATGGCATGGTTGTGATGGCTGGGCACCAGCGACAGGAGTTTGACGCCGCTGTCGAGCTTGAGGGTGTAGAGAATGTCGGCGCCGCGGAAAGCTTTCATCAGCACGGTGGCGGTGTCGGGGCTGGCGTCGTCGTGCACGATGTCATCGGGACGCAGCAGCACGTCGACCGTGGCATCAATCGGGCACACGCCGAGCGGGCCGCAATCGAGCGGGGTATCGCTGCGCAGCGTGCCCAGCGCAATCTCGACCCGGTCGTCGCCGACCACCCGGCCGGGCACAAGTACGCCCTGACCGACGAAATCGGCCACAAAGCGATTGGCTGGCCGGTGGTAGAGATCGTAAGGCGTGGCCCGCTGCTGAATGCGGCCGCCGTGCATCAGGGCGACTACGTCGGCCACGGCAAAGGCTTCGTTCTGATCGTGGGTTACCAGAATGGCGGTGGTGCCGGTCTCCTTGAGAATCCGGCGCACTTCCAGCGAGAGCCGTTCGCGCAACTCCACGTCGAGATTGGAGAAGGGCTCGTCCATCAGCAGCAGGCTGGGGGCCGGCGCCAGGGCGCGGGCGAGCGCCACCCGCTGCTGCTGGCCGCCGGAAAGTTCGTGCGGGTAGCGCGTGGCTTGTTGGCCGAGTCCGACCAGATCGAGCAGGGCATCGACTCGCTTTCGCTGCGCGTCGGCGTTCTGCTTGCCCAAGCCGAAGGCGATGTTCTCGCTCACATCAAGATGCGGAAACAGCGCGTAGTCCTGAAACACCATGCCGATGCGGCGGCGTTCGGGCGGCAGGTGGGTGTGCACGCTGCTGACGCACTGACCGTCGATCAGGATCTCCCCGTCGCGCACCCGTTCGAAGCCTGCAATTGCTCGCAGAACGGTCGTCTTGCCGCAGCCCGATGGTCCCAGCAGACAGCCGATGTCGCCTTCGGCCAGCGAGAAATCCAGGCGGTCGACGACCGGCTGTGTTCCGTAGGCGAGCGTGATCTGGCGAACATCAAGAAGCGTCATGGCAGAAAGTTCGGTGGCTTGGCGGGAGGACTGAATGCGATCCATTATAATTTCGTTCCTGCCCGAGGCGCGTTGGCCGTCGGGCTTTTTTCGGGAACAGGATGCGCCCTCGTCTGACTTTGCTTGGCCAGTACCCCTGGCTGACACTTGCCGCACTGGGTATTGCCGCGCTGGCCGCCGTGCCGATCCTGGCGGTTTTTGCGAGTCTGACCGATTTCAGCACCCTCGACACGTGGGCGCATCTGGCCTCGACGGTGTTGCCCGACTACATGCTCAACACCGTCATTCTGTGCGTTGGTGTGGGGCTCGGCGTGTCCAGCATTGGGGTGACCACCGCCTGGCTGACGGTGATGCACGATTTCCCCGGACGGCGGTTTTTCGAGTGGGCGCTGATTTTGCCGTTGGCGGTACCGGCCTATGTGATGGCCTATGTGTACACCGATTTTCTGCAGTTTGTCGGCCCACTACAGAGTCTGTTGCGCGAGTGGTTTGGCTGGCAGTACGGCGACTACTGGTTTCCCGACGTTCGAACGGTCGGCGGCGCAGTCGGCATGTTCGCCTTCGTGTTCTATCCTTATGTTTACATGCTGGCACGCACTGCGTTTCTGGAGCGTGCTACCGGCGCCATGGAGGCGGGACGCTCGCTTGGCCTCGGGCCATGGGCGTGCTTCTTTCGGGTGTCCCTGCCCATGGCGCGCCCAGCGATTGTTGCCGGCACCGCACTGGCGCTGATGGAAACCCTGGCCGACTTTGGCACGGTGTCGTATTTCGGCGTGCAGACCTTCACCACCGGCATCTACCGCGCCTGGTTCTCGCTGGGCGACCGGGCCGCCGCCGCGCAGTTGTCGGCGGCGCTGCTGTCGGTTGTGGTGCTGGTGCTGATGCTCGAGCACATCAGCCGTGGGCGGGCGCGCTTTAACGACACCTCGCGTCAACAGCGCCCGCCGCTCGGGCGAAAGCTGTCGCCGCTCGCGGGCGCGATCGCGTCGATCGCCTGCTTCTTGCCGTTGTTGTTTGGCTTTCTGTTGCCGGCCGGTTTGTTGCTGGAGATGGCCGTGACCGAGGGCGATGCGCATTTCGGACCGCGTTTTTTCACCCTGGCCGGGAATAGTTTCATGCTCGCCTCGGTGACCGCGGTGCTCGGCGTGGCGCTGGCCATGCTGCTGGCCTACGCCAATCGACTCTCGCGTGGCCCCTTTACACGCAGCCTGAACCGTGTGGTGGGGCTGGGCTATGCCGTGCCGGGCACGGTGATTGCGGTAGGCGTGTTGATCCCGGTTACGCAACTCGACAACTGGCTCGCCGGGCAGTTCAAGATGCATTTTGATCTCAGCATTGGTCTGGTGCTCACCGGTGGCATGGTGGCGCTGGTGTACGCGTACCTCACGCGCTTTCTCAGCGTAGCGCTGCACGCGGTCGATACAGGTCTGGGCAAGATCACCCCGTCCATGGACGAGGCGGCACGCAGCCTGGGGGCGGGCGCGTGGGCCAGTTTGAGGCGGGTGCATATGCCCATGCTCAAGGGCAGTCTGCTGACGGCGGGTTTGATGGTGTTCGTAGACGTGATGAAAGAGTTGCCCGCCACGCTGGTGATGCGCCCGTTCAACCTCGATACCTTGGCCACCCAGGCCTTCAATCTGGCCTCCGACGAACGACTGGCCGAAGCCTCGACCGCCGCCTTGACGATTGTCGCGGTAGGTCTGGTGCCGGTCATTATCTTGTCGGGGCAGATTGCGCGGCAGCGCCTGGGGCGCGCGTAGATAAAGCATTTTGGTTCTTGGGCGGGAAGCGGACTACTTTTGATGCTTGCTGTCGTCCGGCAAAAATCTCTCAGGCACATGCGGCGCATGAAATCCCTCCACCTGCGCCTCGAAGTGCTGGCGCAGTGCGATCGCCCGCTCTCGTGCGCCTTCCTCACCGTATTTGTCGACCCTGAAGCTGCGCCCACTTACTTTCAAGCAACGTGGCGGGCGGGCAGCCCAGACAGCATATTCAACCGGCTTTCCGGATGCGAGCGTAAATGTGCGCCCGGCGTGAGTGCTGGCGGTCGTACGATTGGCCTCGCTCGCACAAGGGCGTTTCCTGGTTATAGGGCGAGTGCTTGAGGATCGGGGCGTCGGCAGGGCGAGGCCGCCTCAAGCCATCACGTGCACAAGCCAGGTGATCGGTCGGGCCACGGTGCGCCCGAGCCAGTCGAGCACGGCGAGTTGAAAGGCGTTCCAGCGGGTGCCACTGGTTTGTTTGGGCTCGCCTTCGAGGTCGGGGTCGCAGCGCATCTGCGTCCAGCCCTTGTAGTCCTTCACTTCGGGGATGGTGGTGGGGAGGTTTTGGAAATTTGGCCATTCGGCGAGCGTGGTTTGCGGGAGATAGTTCTTTGCATCGATCACATCCAGCCCCCAGCGCTTCCCAAACGGCTTTGATGTCATGAAAACCCGCCCGTCCTTGACCTCGATGAAGGCCTGCTGATTGACGACCGTTATTGCTTTAATTTCTCGGCCGTAGGGGCGGGTACCAACCCAGCGCGCATCCTGAAACGTTTTGCCGTGATCCTTCGAGACACGAAATGCCGACGGTTCGTGATAGGGAATGAAGATGAAGTCGCCATCGTTGTCGGCATGGATGATTTTCGGCAGAAAGACCCTTGCGAACTGGTCGATCATCGGGGTGTTGATGTCGCGCTCCTCATCCACGTAGTGGATCGCCCCTTCACAACCGTAGCCAATCATCGTCAGGTAGCGATGATCGTCGAAACGGTATATGACCTGTGTTGACGGCTTCCTCGGTGGCTCGGCATGGCTCGACGGCAGCCACGGAATCAAGGCGCTGACAGCCAGCCCGGCGGCGACCAGCCGGGCGGGTTTCTTCCCCATCCATTGGCCAAACATGAAACACGCCAGCGCGAGGCCCAGCGTCCACAGCGGAATCAACCACATCAAAGCGTTCTCCATCATTTCAGTCTGCATGCACCACCGGGTAGCGGGACTGCCGTTCGCGCGCGGCCTTGTAGCTTGTCAGCAGGGTGCCGCGCTCGGCTTGCAGGCCGCGCATCTTGTGGTCCCACTCCAGTGACGGCCAGTGAGCCCGCTCGCGCTCGTGTTTCGCGATCTTGGTGTCGATGTCTTGTAGGGCTGCCGCGTAGCCTTCGATCTCTGTGCTTTCGTTGACCAGGCCAGGGATGGCGGGCGGTTTGTTCATTGCGCGTTTGATATCCGGTGGCAGGATACCGTCGCTGTAATAGAGTCGGTCATCCGGCTCAAGACTCTCCCGCCAATCCGCCACTCGCAACAGCTTCTGCCAAAACGCCCCGCCATCGATCTTGCACGTGTCGTAGCTGCGGCATCGCCCCACGGCCAGATCGAAGGCCGTCGCACAGCGCGAAGCGGCTTCGTCGAGGACGATGGCTGAATGGTTGGAGGTGGTCGTCGATGTGTCGCGGGCGCGCTCGCGCAATTCCTCCGGCGTCATGTATCGCGTTACAAACAAGCCTT
This sequence comes from Zoogloeaceae bacterium G21618-S1, assembly GCA_027214125.1. Lineage (GTDB taxonomy): Bacteria > Pseudomonadota > Gammaproteobacteria > Burkholderiales > Rhodocyclaceae > Nitrogeniibacter. The sequence continues at coordinate 4,103 of JAPWHF010000002.1, read as the reverse complement.
CGCTGTTGGCCGTGGCGCGCACCAGGGTCCAGTGCTGGCCGCGTGCGGCGAAGGCCGCTTCGAGCTCGGCCAGCTCGGTGCGCAAGAGTTCTTGTTGATAGCCGCGGGGCAGTGGTCTGACGCCCGGGCGTGGATCGGTGCTCTGAAACTGGACGTGGTTCTCGCCCTCGACCGCCGCCGCTGCGCTCTGCACCCCCCAGTCGGACGAACCCAGCGTATCGCAGCCCGCCGGCAAGGCAAAGGTGTAGCCCAGATCGGGCAAGGCCGGGGCGTTGATATCGCGCACCTGCCCATTGGGCACATCGCGGTTGCTGGGAACGTTGCGCCAGGGCCGTTGCAGATCGGGCAGCGTGATCGGACCCGGTGGGCTGTGCATGGCCCGCCCGTCCAGAAAAATGCGCTGCGCCAGTGCCCGCCCGCAACGCCCGGCCACCGCCGAGGGCACGCCCTGCCAGCCGATGCCTTGCACATTGCGCAGCGACACGGTTTGATCGTGCGGGCAGAAGTAGTTGAAGACCTTGCCATGGTTGTCGCGCATGGAGGAGCCCCCATGCTCACTGCGTTCGCTGCCCCCCGAGGGGGCCGCGCCCGCCCTTGGGGCGGCCCGGCGGGCGGGCGGACTCACGGTGCCAACGATGTGCCGGGCAGTGAGGCCCGGCAGGCGCTGCGTGTCGATCGGCTGGCAGAGGTTGGCCAGGGTGTCGGTGCGTGTCCGGCGTGACGGCTGCGGGCCGTGCGACTGCATGGCTTCGAGCGTCAGTGTTTCGAGGCTGTAGGGGGCGTGGTTGAGGATGGGGCCGTCGGCGCCGGACGCGTTCAGCCTGCCGCCCCGATCAGCCACGTCACCGGCCGCGCCACGGTGCGCCCGAGCCCATCGAGTACGGCCAGCTGAAAGGCATTCCAGCGGGTGCCGCTGGTTTGTTTGGGTTCGCCTTCGAGGTCGGGGTCGCAGCGCATTTGCGACCAGCCTTTGTAGTCCTTCACTTCGGGGATGGTGGTGGGGAGGTTTTGGAATTCGGGGCGGTCACTCAGCGTGGTTTCGGGAAGCACGTTGATGGCATCGACAACATTCATCCCCCAACCTTCCCCAAAGGGCTTCGACGTCATGAAAACCCGCCCGTCCTTAAGCTCAATGAACGCCTGCTGATTGACGACGGTGATTTGTTTGATTGCCTCCGATCCAAACTCGATGATCCCAACCCAACGCGCATCCTGAAACGTTTTGCCGTGATCCTTCGAGACACGAAACGCCGACGGTTCGTGATAAGGAATGAAGATAAAGTCGCCATCGTTGTCGGCATGGATGATTTTCGGCAGAAAAACCCTAGCGAACTGATCGATCATCGGTGTGTTGATGTCGCGCTTCTCATCCACGTAGTGGATCGCCCCTTCACAACCGTAGCCAATCATCGTCAGGTAGCGATGATCATCGAAACGGTATATGAGCTGTGTTGACGGCTTCGTCGGTGGCTCGGCATGGCTCGACGGCAGCCACGGGATCAGCGCGGCCAGCACAAGGCCGGAGGCCAAATACCGCGCCGGCTTCTTGCACATCCATTGACCTAACATGAGACACGCCAGCGCAAGGCCGAGCGTCCACAGCGGAATCAACCACATCAAAGTGTTCTCCATCATTTCATTCAGCATTCACGACCGGGAAGCGCGTATCCCGCTGGCGTGTTATCTCGTGCATTTGTTCGACTGATCGGCGCTGGCGTTTCAGATCGCGCATGCGCTCTTCCCATTCGCGTGCTGGCCACTGGTTACGCTCACGCTCAAGGCGTCCGATGCGCTCGTTGATACGGCGCAGTTCACCATCGTATAGGGCGGATTCGGTGCTTTCGTTGACCAGGCCAGGGATGGCGGGCGGTTTGTTCATCTGCTTCTTGATGTCGGGAGGAAGGATGCCCTTCAGATAGTAGTCCCGGTCGAACTTGACTACGCTTTCCCGCCAATCCGCCACCCGCAACAGCTTTTGCCAAAACGCCCCCCCATCGAGCTTGCCCGTATCGTAGCTGCGGCATCGCCCCACGGCCAGATCGAAGGCCGTCGCACAGCGCGAGGCGGCTTCATCAAGCACGATGGCCGAATGGTTGGAGGTGGTCGTTGACGTGTCGCGGGCGCGCTCGCGCAGCTCCTCCGGCGTCATGTATCGCGTCACAAACAAGCCTTCGCTGTTGGCCGTGGCGCGCACCAGGGTCCAGTGCTCGCCGCGTGCGGCGAAGGCCGCTTCGAGCTCGGCCAGCTCGGTGCGCAAGAGTTCTTGTTGATAGCCGCGGGGCAGTGGTCTGACGCCCGGGCGCGGATCGGCGCTCTGGAACTGGATGTGGTTCTCCCCCTCGACCGCCGCCGCCGCGCTCTGCACCCCCCAGTCGGACGAACCCAGCGTGTCGCAGCCTGCCGGCAAGGCAAAGGTATAGCCCAGATCGGGCAGGATCGGGGCGTTGATGTCGCGCACCTGGCCGTCGGGCACATCGCTGTTGGAGGCGACGCCAAGCCAGGTGCGTTTCAGATCGGGTAGCGTGATCGGCCCCGGCGGGCTGTGCATGGCCCGCCCGTCCAGAAAAATGCGCTGTGCCAGGGCCGGCGCGCAGCGCGCCGCCACCGCCGGGGGCACGCCCTGCCAGCCCATGCCCTGCACGTTGCGCAGCGACACCGTCTGGTCATGCGGGCAGAAGTAGTTGAAGACCTTGCCGTGATTGTCTCTGACATGGGTGGCGGTACCGACGATGCGCTGTGCGGCCACACCGGAGCAGGCCAGCGCCTCGGGCGTGGGGCCGGGTTTGCGATGCGTGCCGATTAACTGACAGAAGTTGACAAGGGTGTCGGTGCGCGCCCGGCGCGACTGCTGGGGGCCATGCGACTGCATGGCTTCGAGCGTCGGCGTTTCGAGGCTGTAGGGGGAATGGTTGAGGATGAGGCAGTCGGCAGGGCGCTCTTTTGGGGTTACTTGGGCCACCAACAAGTTAGCCAGCATAGCGACCAGCGTGCCCTGGCTGTGGGCGACGATGTTGATGGAATCATCCTTGGTTGCTTTACTGCCGCGCCGAATCATCAATATCAAATTCGCCAACCGCTGCGCGGCATTGACCATGTAGATGCGGTGGGGGGCGTCGGGAATCGTGTGGCTCAGATCCTGGCCCATGCTCGAGATCCACCGGGCCAGTCCGAAGATATCGCCGCCCGGCCCCCACATGTCGATCAGGCTGGTGGTGGCGTTGGCGAACACGCCGCCGTTCTTGGCGAAGTGTTCGTCGAGCCGGTTTTTGAAGCAATCGACGTTTTGAAAGCCGCGCTTCGGGTCGGATCTGCCGTCGATGTAGTAGGCATCGTAGGGCGCGTCGGCGCCGGCCGCGCCGCGTCGGGCCAGTTCCTCGCGGTAGCGTGCCCGGTCGGCCTCGTAGGTGGCCTTGTCCACCGGTCGATAGCCCCAGTAGAAGGGGATGATCGGGTTGTAGCCTTGTTGGTCGGCGCGGCGCTCGTAACTGGCCACGCGGTTGTCGCGGCAGGCGCGGGCGATGTCCCAGTTGCCGGGGGTGAGGTCGTTGCGCCCCAGGCGCAGGTTCAGCCCCTCGCACAAGCCTTTGGCCTGGGTGGCGTAGGCTTCGCCCACGTCGTTGACGCCATGGACCAGGATGATGACGCCGGGCATGGGGCCGGCGCACTCAACGATCTGCTCGGGGTTCGCGCACTTGGGCACACTGGTGCAGATGGCGATACGGTCGCCGTTGCGCATCGCTTCGCGGATGCGCGGATTGGGGTGCCAGTCTTTCATGACGCGCCGGGCTCCTCGGGCAGGATTTCGATGGTGGCTTTCTGGAAATTGGCCATGTCGAGCAGATCGGTCTGCCCCGCGCCGTCGGTGCGCCCTTCGACAACTCGACCGTCTTCGAGCATGGCGCGAAAGCGCCGATTGATGGCCGGATCGCCGGTGTGTTGCCATCTGAGCACCGGTTTGAGATGGAAGGCATCGGGTGGCGAAAAGCTTGGCGCGTCGTAACTTAGCTGCGTCGGCCCACCAAATGACTTCTTGCTCGCATGCACCGTAATCGTCCCCGGGCACTCGACCGTGATCCCGCCATCAATCGTGATGCTCGCGCCGC
>JAPWHF010000029.1 GCA_027214125.1 Zoogloeaceae bacterium G21618-S1 | reverse complement strand
TACGACGACGCGGGCCAGTACGCCTTTGCCGACACCCGCGAGGCCGAGCGCTACGCCCGCCTGAACATGGAAGCGCTCGAAGCGCGCCACACCACCTTTGTCGGGCGCGGCACGGTGCGCAGTTTCCGACCCGGCCACGCCTTCGACCTGCTCGGCGCCCCGCGCGAGGCGATCATCACCACCAGTCCTCAGGCCGAGGCCAACGCGCGCACCGACTCGGCCGAGGTGCCGCGCTTTGCGCTGCGCAAGCTCACCCACATCGGCATCAACAACCTGAGCGCCGAGCCGATGGCCACCATCGCCCGGCGCCTGGGCGAGGTGCAGATCCATGACGATGCGCTCGACGCCATCGACGCGCCCATCCGCGCCCCCGAGCAGCTCGACCCCGACACCCTCGCCCTGGCCGCCGAGCGCGGCTACGCCAACAGCTTCGAGGCACTGCCCGGCCATCTGCCCTGGCGCCCCCAACTCACCGACGACACCGGCGCCCGCCTCAACCCGCGCCCCACCGTCAGCGGGCCGATGAGCGCCATCGTCGTCGGCCCCGAGGGCGAGGCCCGCCCCAATGGCGCCGACGAGATCTGGTGCGATGCGCTCGGCCGCGTCAAGATCCGCTTTCACTGGCAGCAAGGCCACACCCCTGACGACCGCAGCAGCTGCTGGGTGCGTGTCGTCACCCGTCAGGCCGGCCCCGGCATGGGCTGGCAGGCGCTGCCGCGTATCGGTCAAGAAGTCTTCGTCACCTTCCTCGGCTACGACATCGACCGCCCGCTGGTGCTCGGTGCGCTCTACAACGGCCGGGGAGAGGGCGGTATTGTCCCCACCCCCGGCGGCGCCGAGGCCAAACCGGCCGATCGCTCAGTCTTTGATCAAGCCTGCGATCACGCCCCCGCCGCCCAGGGCAATCTGGCCGGCGGCAACAGCCCCGCCTGGCACGGTGCCGCGGCCAACGAGCACAATCACGCCGCCGCGCTCAGTGGCTTCAAGAGCAAGGAATTCGGCGCCCATGGCCGCTTCGCCGGCCACAATCAGCTGGTCTTCGACGACACCGACAATCAGCAACGCGCCGCCCTGCACAGCACCCAATACGCCTCGCAGCTCAACCTCGGCCACCTCATCCATCAGGCCGACAACTACCGTGGCAGCTTCCGCGGCACCGGCGCCGAGCTGCGCACCGACGCCTGGGGCGCGCTGCGCGCCGCGCGCGGCATCACCCTGAGCACCTGGGCGCAGCACACCGACGCCGAGCCGGCCGGTGACATGGCCCCCGCCGCCGCGCTGCTCGGGCAGGCCGACGCCCTCGCCCAAACCCTCTCCAAGGCCGCCGCCACCCATCAAACCGTCCAGCTCGCCGCCGCCATTGGCAGCATCGGCCCCAATCAAAGCACCCTCGACCCGAACGCCGCCCCGCTCAAGGCCCTGCACACCGTCGCCCGCGGCATGGTCGATGGTGCCGACTTCGACGCCGCGCTGGCTGACGCCAGCCAGAAGAACACCACCGCCGCCGGAAAAGTCCCCCACCTGCTAGAGCCCGCCATCATCCAGGCCGCCAAAGCCGGCCTCGGCTTCGTCGCCGGCGGGCACATCCAACTAAGCAATGGCGAAGCCATCAGCCTCATCAGCGGCGAAGACACCAACCTCGCCGTCGCCGGCAAAACCCGAATCCACACCGGCCAGGCCATCGGCCTGCTCGCCGGCGCCATCCGAGCCGGCGCGAACAACACCGGCATCAGCCTGATCGCCGCCCGCGACGACATCGAGATGCAGGCCCAAAGCGACGAGATGGCCTTCCAGGCCAAAGACGATCTCAACCTCGTCTCGATCATGGAACACATCGACTTCGCCGCCGGCAAACGCATCGTGCTCGCCACCGAGGGCGGCGCGAGCATCACGATTGATGGCGGGATCACGGTCGAGTGCCCGGGGACGATTACGGTGCATGCGAGCAAGAAG
>JAPWHF010000028.1 GCA_027214125.1 Zoogloeaceae bacterium G21618-S1 | reverse complement strand
CGTACGCTCCGCGAAGAACGTCGCAAGATCGCTTATTGCACGGATGACGTCACTGCCGTAGTTCATGTTGGCTAACGACCAAGCTCAGCCGACGACAAAAAGCGCAGCTTTTTGGCGGTCGGTTGAAGCGCAAAGTTAGGTGCTGGAAAGGAGTTAGCCAACGATAGCCTCCCATTGTGCGATTGCCATGCTGACACTCGACGACCCATCGTCGTCGTTGATAATCGGGCCGTAGCCGTGAAGCTTGTTTAGCGCAAACGAACTAAGGAAATAGTGTTCGCCTGTTTTCATGATGCGAAGTAACACCGATGCGTCGGCAGACACAGGAAACTCACCTAGGTACTCAAGAGCCTCTTCTTGAACCAACTTGCTAGGGTCGTGAACAAGCGCAGCGATTTGATCGTGAACCGTCTCGTCGTTGGCTTCGATGAAGACTGCAATTGCGGCCGCTCTGACATTGGGATCGTGAGCCGATAGCGACTTAACGATTTCACTTCTTGCTTCAACGAACCGAGAGGTCGCTTCACGCACCGCCGAAGCCCAATCCTGAGCTACGAGATATGGAAAATCCTTGATCGCGCTCACCTGCTGAGACCTAACGTAGAGCTAACCGGCGCTGCGCGGCTTTATCGCGCAGCGTCCAGAGAGCGAAGCGAACGGGGTTGAGCGCCGGGTTATGCATCACGACCCGGCCTTTGATTTAAGCAGCTGGAGGGCTTTAATTTTTTCCGGTCTGTCATAGATCGTCGCGCCTAACGGTTGAGTGCCAGAGCACATGCCAACCTCAAGATTTTCTTCGATGAAGAAAACAAACTCTATCCCCGCCCGTAGAAAGGAGGAACACATTCCGCCTTCTGGAACTTGGTCTTTAACTTCGATACGACGCTCAATTTTGCCTTTAAGTGTTTCGCTGACTTTGATAACCGCACGGATATAGCCACCGCCAAAGACACTCTGGTCTTCTACATAATGTAATTCTTGGACGACTCCCACGACAACGGCTTGAGCATCCCTGAATTTTTGAATATCGGTACGTTTTAAGCACGAGCAAGCATTCGCACACTGGACACTAAGTGCCAGGAGAATCAACAGCGCGAAGAGATTACGAACCAGATGCATAACGTAGAGCTAACCGGCGCTGCGCGGCCTTTATGCGCAGCGTCCAGCGACCGAAGGGAGCGAGGTTGAGCGCCATGTTAGGTTGCTTTACCGAACACTATTTTGTGCCAATACATGTGAGGGGCAGCGAACCAGGCTTCGTTGGTGCTGTTCTGAAACTGAGCCAACTGCCCCATTGGAATGTTGTAACGCCAAAAGAGAGCGAGTAAGTCACGTAGCGCGGCCTCTGAAATGTGGCGGGAACGGACAACAAGAGTGTCTTGCTCCCAGCGAACGACACACGAAATTTCTCGTGCCCACTCGAACAAGTGCTTTTCGTCGAGCTGAGAGCCGAAGCGAACGCCAGAACAGTCGAGATATACCATGAGCAACCTAACGTAGAGCTAACCGGCGCTGCGCGGCTTTATCGCGCAGCGTCCAGCGACTGAAAGGAGCGAGGTTGAGCGCCATGTTAGAGCACTTGGTTTGGAAACAACTCATTGAAACCCTCGCAGTCTTGTGAGGAACAATCATAGATGCGCGTTTCGTCTGCGGTGCACATGCTGCCAAGGTTATCGGCCAGAAACCGACATTCATTGAATGAACACTCAACGAGACGACATGCGGAAAAGGATGCTCCGCGAAATGTGCAGCGCTCAAACTTGCAGGCAACGAACACCGCCAAGTTGAAAAGTCCCCAATACAAGTCAATATCTCGGAATGTGCAAGAAAGAAAGACTCCATCGAAGTCTCCTCCGTCGAGGGATGCTGATTCAAAGGAACAGTAACGGAATATCGCGTCGGTCGCAGACAAAGCGCTCCCGACTTCCTTTGACTCTGAAAATGCAACGCTTTCGTGCAGCATGAGTGCTCTAACGTGAAAGGTAAGAGGCGCGCCGCATGCGGCGCGTCCTAGCGACCGAAGGGAGCGCCTTGACCGCCTTGTTAGCCATCAGACACTCCCGTACGTGATTGCCGGGAAAAACACAAACTCATGCGTACAAAGCCAATCGAAAATAAAACCGCAAACACCGAGTACACCACAGCTGACACCAACAATGCCGCTGGCCCGAATGTCATTTCAAAACTGCCGCCATAATACTGTTCAAGCCCCCACCAACCTGGAAGGACGAGTACGCCAAGGAGTACGCTGTAACGACCGGGCAATTTGGTTTTCACGGCGACCATTGATGCAGCAACAACCACACAAAGAAACGCCACTAGCGCAAGAACAAAACCAATTGCGCTGATGGTAGCGAGCAAGTCCACCTCTTCCGGGGTGGGCGGTCTGAAGAGGTAGGTTTCAACCGTTGAATCAGGACTAGGCATACTGGCTAACGATTTACATAAGGGGCGCGGCGCGAAGCGCAGCGTCTCAGCCCGAAGGGCGACTTGATGTGATTGTTAGATGTCAACGTTTCGTCCGTTTAGCTGAAGGCCGCAATTCATGCAC
>JAPWHF010000027.1 GCA_027214125.1 Zoogloeaceae bacterium G21618-S1 | reverse complement strand
ACGCAGTTCGAAAACGGCAAAGGCCAATATTTTCGCTTGATCGGTGGTGGCAGTCATGCTGGCTTGAGAGGTCTAACGCCGCATTAATTGGCCGAGGGGTGCGCAGCATCCCCGAGGTCAAAATTAAATGCCTGGTTATGTTTTTTCTTTTTTAATGTAGTAAACATATATTGTGAGCCATGCTAATAATGGTACTAGGGTATTTGCAGAATTTATTAAATACATGTTTTTCATATACGGCATATTGAATGTAGCCATAAACACAATGGACGCAGCCACCAAGTAAACAGAAAATATTACCAATTTTTCTTTTAATTTGAGTTTGGCTATAAGTAACGAACCTATAACAATTACTAAAACAAGAATACTAAACCAAAATAAAGATAATACATCTCCACCACTTGCAGAAGCTGAGGTGGATACAAAAAATAGAAACCCTGTTGGTAATAACTTATTCATATTGAAAAACATAACGTCTGAATTCATCGGGCTGGCGCGGCTTGCCGCGACAGGTCCGATGGAATGATGGGTTGGGCGTCATTGGTCTCCGTCCGTGATGACAGCACCGCTTCAACGGTATATCCCAACTTGCCCGCCTCCGACAGGCTGGTCACAAAAGCGAGGGGAATCGTGTAGTTCTCTTCCGGCAACTGCTTGTAGAAAGGAGGCGCTTCCGGCTTGAGCAGCACCCAAACGTTGTCGCCCTTCAAACTGCGCAACCCCAGAACATCGTAGCCGTGAACCTGCAAGACCACGGGCTTCGACAGTTGCTTGCCCCGGTGAGCGTACTCGACTCCTTGGAGCACAGACCACTCGGCTTTTTCTCCCGAGGTTTCGCGCGCGTCGGGATCGAATTGGGAGCAGCCCGCAACAGCGAATGCCGCAGCAAGCACGATCAAATGATTTTGTACTGACTCTCGCATGCTCGGCTACCGACTATGACGCCCAACGTAGAGCTAACCGGCGCTGCGCAGCTTTATCGCGCAGCGTCCAGCGACCAAAGGGAGCGAGGTTGAGCGCCGGGTTAGCCATTGAATTCGCAAGCACGTTAAAGCGCCCCAAAGTTAATGTACTCGCAGTCTCCACGCATGACTGAGGCTTTGGTAATAAGCACACCATCCCCTGCACGGCTCAAGGTGTGGGTGTACTCCAGCTTTCCTGAGTTGGTCTTGAGGAATGTATAGACTTCCGCGGTCGTGCCGGGATAGACAACCAAAACTGAAACCACGTTTTTTCCACGGTTGAGAAGCATGACTTGACCACCGTCCTGTCGAGCAGAGATGATTTCTTTCCGAGTATCGACAAACAGAATGTCGTATTCGTTATTGCCCCGTTTGGAAAGCTTAGTTATGCCGCCAGTAATTTTCTCTTCGCTCCACCCGCTATCCTTAGCGGTAACAACGCCTATCTCGGGAAAATAACCTTTCCCGATTGGGTTAGAACATGAGGCAATGTCTGCGGCTAACAAGGGCTGGCTCAACATAGCTAGAACTAAGAACGCTAAACGCTTCATGGATGAGGCCCTCAATGGCTAACGTTTGAGTTCAGCGGATGGCAAAAGCGCAGCTTTTGGCAGTCCGCTGGAACGAATTGTTATGCCGTTCATTCGTAATCGCCCAAGTCCGGTTCGAGAGTGCCAAAATGAATACATTTTATGGGTGAAACTATCTCAACCTGTTCGATGCTCAATTCTTCCATTGGCCCCTCAAGATCGCCGACGATAGTTATAAGTATTTCAGACTCGAATTCCTCTTCAGCGGTAGCCGTCACTGAATCGATGTGAACATAGTCGCGATCAATTGAGTCGTGAACTGACAAAGAAAACTCACCTTCAGCTTCAACGGTTATTGCTGCTTTGCATTCGAGGACTATATATTTTTCGTCGCTTTCAATAATCCTAAGCTCGTTCGATGTTAGGTAAAAACTCTTAAACCAACCGTTGCTTCCCTCTGGTTCCCAGTAAAGATATGACTCGGCATCTTGGTCGGGAGTAAAACCATCTAGTTCGGTCGCTAGCCTCGAAGCTACGCCATCGAGGAAAGACTGCGCTTCTTCGCTATCTAGTTCTGATTCAAGCTTGGACAGGAATGCATAAGGTGCATTTGCCTTGTTAAACATTGCCAAGCCATCGGACAGTTCAGCAATGCAATCAATGTTTTCTGAAGATTCGCAGTACCTACTCCAGTCATCGTCTTTGGCGATCGCAAGAACTGATTTATTGCTCTTTTTTGCCCACTCATCGACAGCCATCAAAACTATGGCATCAGGGAATTCATTTTTCTTTTTCCCAGTTTCGGAAAACGGGGCTTCATTTGAAAAATATTTCTTCAGTAGGTCTGAGACTGATAAATGTTCGCCACACTCAAGGACAACTGCCCCCGTTTTTTCAATGAAGTTGTTCAGTCGCGTCTCGACAAGCCCTTCTATTTCTTTGCTTTCAAGTAGTAATTCTTTGGCCTGATTGAGGGTGCTTACATCAAAAAACAGATGGTCGCCAGCCTCGTTAATGGATTTCTCTAAGGCGCTTCTCGATGCCCTTATTTTTTGTTCGAGATGTGTTTTTATCTCGCCACAAATTACGTCCGGCAACAAAAACACCACCGGACTTCTTTGAAATTGATTGAGTTTTCCAAGCAAGCCTTTTTCCAGGCGAAGGCCATTGCCGTCAAAGATTGACGTATCAATGAGAAGCGCTTCGTACTCTGGTTCTTCACTCATGTGGCGTTCCTTGGTGAGGCATAACGTAGAGCTAACCGGCGCTGCGCGGCTTCATCGCGCAGCGTCCAGCGACTGAAAGGAGCGAGGTTGAGCGCCGGGTTAGGCCTTTGTTTTAGAGGGAGCATGATGCTTTTCCATGTAGCTGGCGTAGCTGCCAAAGTGTTTTTGCCGACCAAGATAATGAGGGTATCGTTCATAGTGCCAACGGCAAGTGGCTACAAATTCCGAGAGATCAACCCCCATTGCCACGGCCAACTCTTCAAGGCGATACGTGTCTTTCATCAGCTCTGCGCATTTCTTGTCATTCGCGCCATTGGCATCATAGAGAACACCAGCAGGGAGTTCATGCAGCGTGTATTCAAGGTAGCGAAGAAGGTGTGCGTATTCGTCCTTTTCCGTCCGCGTGATCATTGATGCGCTTCTCCCCGACAGGCCTAACGATTGAGTTGTGGGGCCGGGGAAAATGCGCAGCATTTTTGACGGTCCCACACGAACGATTTGTTAGCCGCTGGGTTAGTTTCATTGAACATAGAAGTAACCTGTGTCGCTGGCTGGGACAGTACGTGGACTGCTGGAAAGCGTGCCGACGAACTCAAGCGAGTAAACCGGAACGCCCTTTGGTGAATATCGGTGGATGAGGCTAGCTCCGGCGGGAACAACCAATGAATGCGCGCCATCAGAGGCAGTGAAGGGCTCGGTGGTGGTTACAGGCTCGTTCGCATAGGGAACCGAAAGCAAATCGACGTCGATGGCGAAGAGCTTGACGGCACCAAGAAAGCCGACGACAGCCCCAGCAAGTGCCGATAGAGAGCCGATCAATAGCGTGCGGAGTTTCATTTCGGTAGCGGCTAACAGTGTTTACACGGACACAGGGGTCCGTATATCAATTGATATTTTGGGTAGATTGCCTGTGTGGAAAAAGCGCTATTTATCATAAAGTTAAGCGTTGCGCTGTCAGTTAAACAACCTTGTTATCGGGGCATGCTCGCTCTGGCCACG
>JAPWHF010000026.1:2500-5752 GCA_027214125.1 Zoogloeaceae bacterium G21618-S1 | reverse complement strand
GCCTCCACCAAACCCGGGGCGATTCAGTTTGCCGGCAGCCTGCGCGCGGGGCAGCGCGCGGCCGCCATCATGAGTTTGATTCAGTCGGCGCGCCTGAACGGACACGAGCCCTTCGCCTATCTGAAGGATGTGCTCGAGCGACTGCCTGCGCCGCCCTACAGCCGAATCGGGGAATTGCTGCCGCATCGCTGGCAGGCTCCTGCATAGCGGCTGGCTGCGTGCCGCGTCCAGATGGGTTCTTACTTTGTCTGTGCAATAAAAAACCCCGTAGTCGAGTGACTACGGGGTTTTTCTTTGGTTAGTCTGACGATGACCTACTTTCACACCCGTATGGGCACTATCATCGGCGCTGTTCCGTTTCACGGTCCTGTTCGGGATGGGAAGGGGTGGTTCCAGAACGCTATGGTCGTCAGACTTGACGGTTGGCGTCGCAGGGCTTTGTGTGTCTGCGTCGCCGCAACTGGAAGAAGTCGTAGTTCAGTAGATTTGTGCGATTGCTTAGCACATGTTCTCAAGGTTATAGGATCAAGCCTCACGGGCAATTAGTACTGGTTAGCTTAACGCATTACTGCGCTTCCACACCCAGCCTATCAACGTCCTGGTCTTGAACGACCCTTTAGCGTGATCGAGTCACGGGGGAAGTCTCATCTTGAGGCAAGTTTCCCGCTTAGATGCTTTCAGCGGTTATCTCTTCCGAACTTAGCTACCCGGCGATGCCACTGGCGTGACAACCGGTACACCAGAGGTTCGTCCACTCCGGTCCTCTCGTACTAGGAGCAGCCCCTCTCAAACTTCCAACGCCCACGGCAGATAGGGACCAAACTGTCTCACGACGTTTTAAACCCAGCTCACGTACCACTTTAAATGGCGAACAGCCATACCCTTGGGACCGGCTACAGCCCCAGGATGTGATGAGCCGACATCGAGGTGCCAAACTCCGCCGTCGATGTGAACTCTTGGGCGGAATCAGCCTGTTATCCCCAGAGTACCTTTTATCCGTTGAGCGATGGCCCTTCCATACAGAACCACCGGATCACTATGACCTGCTTTCGCACCTGCTCGACTTGTAGGTCTCGCAGTCAAGCCTTCTTTTGCCATTGCACTATCAGTACGATGTCCGACCGTACCTAGAAGACCTTCGTACTCCTCCGTTACTCTTTAGGAGGAGACCGCCCCAGTCAAACTGCCCACCATGCACGGTCCCCGACCCGGATTCACGGGCCAAGGTTAGAACCTCAACGACATCAGGGTGGTATTTCAAGGTTGGCTCCATGAGAACTGGCGTCCCCACTTCAAAGCCTCCCACCTATCCTACACAAATCCCGTCAAAGTCCAATGCAAAGCTGCAGTAAAGGTTCATGGGGTCTTTCCGTCTAGCCGCGGGTAGATTGCATCTTCACAACCATTTCAACTTCGCTGAGTCTCAGGAGGAGACAGTGTGGCCATCGTTACGCCATTCGTGCAGGTCGGAACTTACCCGACAAGGAATTTCGCTACCTTAGGACCGTTATAGTTACGGCCGCCGTTTACCGGGGCTTCGATCAAGAGCTTGCACCCCATCACTTAACCTTCCGGCACCGGGCAGGCGTCACACCCTATACGTCCACTTTCGTGTTTGCAGAGTGCTGTGTTTTTAATAAACAGTCGCAGCCACCGATTCTCTGAGACCTCCTTCTGCTCCACCCGCAGGGGCTTCACATACAAGAGGCACACCTTCTCCCGAAGTTACGGTGTCAATTTGCCGAGTTCCTTCTCCTGAGTTCTCTCAAGCGCCTTGGTATTTTCTACCTACCCACCTGTGTCGGTTTGCGGTACGGTCACTCTTTAACTGAAGCTTAGAGGCTTTTCCTGGAAGCATGGTATTAATCACTTCAGGCTCAATGAGCCCTCGTCATCACGCCTCGTCTAAGCCCGGCGGATTTGCCTACCAGGCACGACTACACGCTTAAACCGGGATATCCAACGCCCGGCTGATCTAACCTTCTCCGTCCCCCCATCGCATTAAAGAGCGGTACAGGAATATTGACCTGTTTCCCATCGACTACGCATTTCTGCCTCGCCTTAGGGGCCGACTCACCCTGCGCCGATGAACGTTGCGCAGGAAACCTTGGGTTTTCGGCGAGGGAGCTTTTCACTCCCTTTATCGCTACTCATGTCAGCATTCGCACTTCTGATACCTCCAGCATCCCTTACGAGACACCTTCGCAGGCTTACAGAACGCTCCCCTACCATGCGTATAAATACGCATCCGCAGCTTCGGTTCATGGCTTGAGCCCCGTTACATCTTCCGCGCAGGACGACTCGACTAGTGAGCTATTACGCTTTCTTTAAAGGGTGGCTGCTTCTAAGCCAACCTCCTAGCTGTCTATGCCTTCCCACCTCGTTTACCACTTAGCCATGTATTTGGGACCTTAGCTGGCGGTCTGGGTTGTTTCCCTCTTGACACCGGACGTTAGCACCCGATGTCTGTCTGCCGTATATCACTTTCCGGTATTCGGAGTTTGCTATCGCGGGGTAAATCGCAATGACCCCCCCAACGATGACAGTGCTCTACCCCCGGAAGTGTCCGTACGACGCACTACCTAAATAGTTTTCGGGGAGAACCAGCTATTTCCGGATTTGTTTGGCCTTTCACCCCTATCCACAGCTCATCCCCTAACTTTTCAACGTTAGTGGGTTCGGACCTCCAGTACCTGTTACGGCACCTTCATCCTGGCCATGGATAGATCATCCGGTTTCGGGTCTACGCCCAGCGACTAAGTCGCCCTTATCAGACTCGCTTTCGCTACGCCTCCCCTATTCGGTTAAGCTCGCCACTGAACGTAAGTCGCTGACCCATTATACAAAAGGTACGCAGTCACCCCTCAAGGAGGCTCCCACTGTTTGTATGCATGCGGTTTCAGGATCTATTTCACTCCCCTCCCGGGGTTCTTTTCGCCTTTCCCTCACGGTACTGGTTCACTATCGGTCGATTACGAGTATTTAGCCTTGGAGGATGGTCCCCCCATATTCAGACAGGATTCCACGTGTCCCGCCCTACTTGTCGTACGCTTAGACCCGCCAGAAACTCTTCACATACAGGGCTATCACCTTCTATGGCCGGGCTTTCCATCCCGTTTTGTTGAATCTCTGGTTTAGTCGTACAGGCTGGTCCCATTTCGCTCGCCACTACTTTGGGAATCTCGGTTGATTTCTTTTCCTGCGGCTACTTAGATGTTTCAGTTCGCCGCGTTCGCCTCCTCGTGCCTATGT
>JAPWHF010000025.1 GCA_027214125.1 Zoogloeaceae bacterium G21618-S1 | reverse complement strand
GGGTGGTTGGCGCTGGAGTCGTGGCCGGCGCTGAAGGGCGGGCGTTCTTCGCCGGTAAAGAGTTGGCCGACGATGACGGGGCGGTCGATGTCTCCGCCGATGAATTCGACCAATATTTCGGTGCCGATGCGTGGCGGTAGGGCCGAATTTTCACGGCTGCATCTGTCGTTGGCGGGATGAATCCCGCCCTACAGAGCCGGCGTGGATTGATCGGGCGACCACTGCCAGAAGGTCTGACCATAGTCACCGCTGAGCGCGGGCATGGTTTCGCCCTGTTTAAAATACCGCCGGCTGTCGGGTTTGACGGGGGTGAACCACCAGCCGGCGTCGGGGCAGGGGGTGCCGGCGGGGACGTTGGGGCGGTGGGTTGAGGCGGTGGGTTGAGGCGGGCGCGGACGATTCGACTGTCTCGGCTTCGTCGTCGTACTCACCGTCGATCATTTCGACGAAGTACCATTTGCAGGGGCGCTGGGTGTAAGACTGCCCGCCGAGAATGGCAGGCGCCCAGTGTGGATCGTTCTCATGTCCGGGGTCAAAGCCATCTCGATCGGTCATCTCCCCACGCTTGAATGCCTCGGACACGAAGCGGGTAATTTTGGCTTCATCGCCCCAAAGTGCACCTCGTCCGACTGCCGCCAGTGCCTTTAATCCCAAAGCGTTGAAGGTGATTGATTCGCCCAAGCGACCATCGCTATTGCCCGTCCAGCCGAACTGCAAGGTGGCATTGGGGTCGTCCTGCGCCACATAGACGCCGGTGCGTGGTGGCATCTTGCCCGATTCACCTTCCACATCGGTGCGCACCCGGAACAGCGGAAGACGAGGGTAAAGATAACCGTATTTTTGCCACGCATCGAACATCATCCGGTCCTTCATGCGTTTCTGCCCCCCCGATCCACATACGGAATCGATCCGACGCGCGTGGGCCTGAACCTTGTCAAACTCCGCCTTGAACCGCTCTTCCTCCTCCACGGTCATCCACATTGAGGAATGCTCGGAGATCATGCGGGCGCATTGGTAGGCGCCGGTGATACCGTAGTCTTCGTTGACGCGGGCGGCGATGTCTCCAACAACTGCTTGGCGAAATGCTTCCAGCGATGGATAGACATGTGTGGACCAGTTTGCAGTGGTATCCCTCACGCCCCAGCGCTCGCTGACCATGAGCCGATCCCGACCCTGCTGGTTGGCTTCGTCGACGACGACGTCGACGCCTGCAATGAGGCGGTTGACCATGTCCAGCAGTTCTTGCAGATAGGGCATGGACATCCAGTGATAGAGCAGTGTTGCCTGTCGCTTTTGGTGTAGTGACAGGGTGTATTGCGGGTAGCCGGCCAGCGGCTTGCCGAACAGGTCGGTGGTCATGGTGTGTGCTGGTGTGGGTGTTGGCGGGATGGGTCCCACCTTACAGCGCCGGCGCCGATTGATCGGGTGACCACTGCCAGAAGGTCTGACCATAGTCACCGCTGAGCGCGGGCATGGTTTCGCCCTGTTTGAAATAGCGCCGGCTGTCGGGTTTGGCGGGGGTGAACCACCAGCCGGCGTCGGGGCAGGGGGTGCCGGCGGGGACGTTGGGGCGGCGTTTTGGTGCGCCGGTGCTGCCTTGCGGGCCGCATCCAGTACCGCCACCGCTGTCAGCGACGCGTTCAATCAGGGTCCAGACGGTGTCGATATCGTCAATGTTCTGCCCGGTCTTGGGGTTGTATCCGACGGAGACGTCAGTCGCGTAGGTGCCGGCACAAAAGAACTGGGCGCTGGCCTCGTCGGCATCGGGCAGGTAGACGCCGGTCACCGGAATCTCTTCGTCGGTGGCGACACGGACGTTGGGGTTGAGGCGGTAGATTGGCCACGTTGGGGGGGGGGCGAGCGGGCCGAAGGCATTTTCGCTGTATCGCGTTGTTAGATCTCCCCAGACCCAACCAATCTGGTCAGTGAATGCAATATTGCTTGCATAGCGACTGGCCAAAACACTTGCTTCGTCGAACTTCGTTGCGTATGGCTCCGGCATCCAGTCGTAGGGGTAGTCCCGCCCTTGCCCCGCAAATGCGGTATTGACGTTGCCCGCGATCCCGATGGCCGAGCACTTGCCACCGAGCAAGGCGAGATAGGCTTCTTCGACCATCTGCAAGGTGTCGCGGAAGTTTGGCAGCACCACGGTGCCCCAGGTGATGTCTGGCTGCTGCCAGCGGGGGCGGCGGCGGTAATCCGGCGGCAGGGTGCGCATGACTTCGGCGAGGCCATCCTCGGCCGCCTGAACGGTGGCGGCGAAGGCGTCCCAAAGCAGTTTGAAGTATTCCGCGCTGCTATAGCGTTCGAGCAGGTAGATTTCCTGCGGGATCAGCGGATTGGCCATGGCTATTTCTTTTCGTACCAGTTGTTGGTGAGGGTCGGAACGCCGACCAGATCGAGCCCTTCTCCGAAGCTGTCGTAGCCCCATTCGGTGGGCTGGCGCTTGCCCAGGTGGGCCTTGTCCAGGTCGTCCGGGTCGAGCACGATCTGCTTGCCGCCGCCGGCCGTCCAGAAATGATTGCCCTTGTCGTCGGCCTTGATCAGATTGCCTTCACGGTCCTTGAGCACCTGGGAGGCGGTCTCGCCTTCCCAGACTTTCAGGGGTTTGCCAGGCGGCACGGTGTAGGTGACGAACTCGCCATTGCTGTTCCAGTTGGCCCACACGGCAAAGCGGTCGCGCCAGTCGTCCTTGCTTCGCAGTTGATCGAACTCCTCCTTGCGCATCCAGCAGATGCTGTTGTCGGCCGAGCTGGGGTCGATCACGTGGGTAGGGCCGGATTCATCCGGCCTGGGCGGATGTTAGCGGGATGAAACCCGCCCTACAGCGCTGGCGTGGATTGATCGGGCGACCATTGCCAGAAGGTCTGACCGTAATCGCCGCCCAGTGCCGGCATGGTGTCGCCCTGTTTGAAATACCGCCGGCTGTCGGGTTTGGCGGGGGTGAACCACCAGCCGGTTTCGGGGCAGGGGATGCCGGCGGGGACGTTGGGGCGGCGCTTTGGTGCGCCGACGCTGCCTTGCGGGCCGCATCCCGTGCCGCCGCCGCTGTCAGCGACGCGTTCGATCAGGGTCCAGACGGTATCGATATCGTCAGTGTTCTGCGTCGTTTTAGGGTCATACCCGACGGCGACCTCGGTCGCATAGGTTCCCACACAGAAGAACTGGGCGCTGGCCTCATCGGCATCGGGCAGATAGACGCCGGTGACAGGGATCTTCTCGTCAGTAGCGACGCGCACCTTGTGATTGAGGCGGTAGATCGGCCATGTGAGGGGGGCGCCAAGAGGGCCGCGACTGTCGGGGTTGTAGCGTGCCGTCAGGTCGCCCATGTTCCAGCCGATTTGATCTGTGAATGCAATGTTTGAGGCATATGTACTCGCCTTTCGGTACCCCTCGACAAAACGCGATAAAAACGGCTCAGGTATCCAGTCACATGGGTAGTCTCGCCCCTGTCCAGCAAACGCCGTATTGACGTTGCCCGCGATTCCAATGGCCGAGCACTCGCCACTCAGCAAGGCGAGATAGGCTTCCTCCACCATCTGCAAGGTGTCGCGAAAGTTCGGCAGCACGACCGTGCCCCAAGTGATGTCTGGCTGCTGCCAGCGGGGGCGGCGGCGGTAATCCGGCGGCAGGGTGCGCATGACTTCGGCGAGGCCATCCTCGGCCGCCTGAACGGTGGCGGCGAAGGCGTCCCAAAGCAGTTTGAAGTATTCCGCGCTGCTATAGCGTTCGAGCAGGTAGATTTCCTGCGGGATCAGCGGATTGGCCATGGCTATTTCTTTTCGTACCAGTTGTTGGTGAGGGTCGGAACGCCGACCAGATCGAGCCCTTCTCCGAAGCTGTCGTAGCCCCATTCGGTGGGCTGGCGCTTGCCCAGGTGGGCCTTGTCCAGGTCGTCCGGGTCGAGCACGATCTGCTTGCCGCCGCCGGCCGTCCAGAAATGATTGCCCTTGTCGTCGGCCTTGATCAGATTGCCTTCACGGTCCTTGAGCACCTGGGAGGCGGTCTCGCCTTCCCAGACTTTCAGGGGTTTGCCAGGCGGCACGGTGTAGGTGACGAACTCGCCATTGCTGTTCCAGTTGGCCCACACGGCAAAGCGGTCGCGCCAGTCGTCCTTGCTTCGCAGTTGATCGAACTCCTCCTTGCGCATCCAGCAGATGCTGTTGTCGGCCGAGCTGGGGTCGATCACGCGGTAGAGTACCGTACCGGGTGGAATGTCTGCCGTTTCGAGCGTGTGAAAGGTGTCGAATTTGTTTACGAGAACGGGACTCTGACTCGCTTTACTGATGTCTGGGTAGCCCTCCGGAATCTCCGGTGCGCTCTTAACCGGCTTGTTGGGAGCAGTGCGCCGCACCCTCACCCACGGCGGCGCCTCCGCCTTCAGCGCCGCGATCTCCGCTTCGAGCTGGGGCCGTTTGAAGGCGTGCGGATTGAGCGCATTGGTACTCGCCCGGTAGGTCATGTCCGCTTCGACTCCCAGCCGCCGCGCGATGCGTTCGAGCATGTCCTGCAGGGGTTTGACGACTTCGGCGAGCTTGGCATGGGCCTTGTTCCGCACTGCTTGCACCTTGGCAAGCATTTGCCCCACGCGGGTTTGCAGCGCGGCAGAGCCCCAGCGGTCCATCAGCTCGGCCAGTTGTCGGAGAATGTCGATGACCGTATCGAAGGCCTTGACCAGGGCGCTTGCACTGGTTGCATCCTTGAGCACACGGGTCTTGTCTGCGAGGTACTTGAACACATTGTCGATCTTCAGGATCGCAAGCGTCTTGCGCACTGCCGGACTGCCCAGATGTTGGTTGAGCTTGACGATGCCGGCCTCGACAAAGGGGCGAGTGGCTGTCCACACGGCCCCGTCAAGGGCCTTGACCGCGCCCTTCACGACAGCCTTGCGCGCGCTGTTGAAGACGATCTTCAGGCAGCCCTTGGCGAGCGAACCGAGCACGGGGATCAATCCGACCAGGGTGATGGCAAGGGCGAACCAATGCAGTTTGTTGTCGCTGTCTTCGTTGATTTTCTTGCAGTTGGCGATCACATCGCGCACGTCGCACAGCTGGTCGACAAACGGAACCATGGAGATCACCATGCCGGTGGCCAGTTGTGCCGTGGTTTGATCTTCAGCGAAGTCGCCTTGAAGAACTGTCCATATCCATTCCGCTGCTGCACCGAGCTCCTGCCGAGCGCTATCTGCCCAGCGGCCTGGCGCTGCGGCATACCATGCCAAGGCGTTTTCGAGTTCGTCCCACATCGCTCTGCCCTCAACCCAGACGCTGCTTGGCGGCAGCAATCATTTCTTGCAGCGTGGCCCATGGCGCTTCGTCCAGTGCTTTGCGCGCTTCGTACTCAACTCGCAAAGCCTTGCCAGGCACGCTTTCATGGCGAGCGAAGCCTTGTGAGTCGAGCCGACCTCTGATGACCTGACCGCTCTCAAAAATGAGTTTGTAGGCTTGGCCTTCGAAGGGGAGACCTTCCGCGTCGTGATGCTTGATCTCGATCCAGTTGGAGATGTCTACGGTGCCCGATGGTATGACAGGTAATTCAGCCGCCCCCCGTCCCGGCCCCACAAACGCATTACCCCCGCCCTTGACCGAGAAGGTGCCGGGGCAGGCAAAGGTGATGTCGCTACCGGCGAGCGTGACCGAGCTTTGCCCTGCGGCGAGCACGATCTGGCCTTTGGCGAGGATGCGGATCTCGTCGTTCGAACTGGTGATGCTCATCGCTTTGTTGGCGAGAATATCCATGGTGTCGGTATGCGCCTGGACGGTGTGGCGTCCGGCGGCGGCGACGGTCTTGATACCGCCGGCGTGGCTGAACCAACTGGCGGCTTCGCCGATGGTGGCGCTGAACGTGTGAGCGGCGGCGTTATGCCAGTCTTGCTGGATAGTGGCGTGCAGGTGTTCGCCGGCATGGATGAGCGTGCCGGCGGGGGAGGCGAAGCCGATGTCGTTGGGGGTTTCGGTCAGGATGACGGGCTCGGCGAAGCGCTCGGTGGGCTCGCCGAGGGTGCGACTGGCGGGCTGGGCTTTTTGCGCGGTTTGCCCGCCGACGCTGC
>JAPWHF010000024.1 GCA_027214125.1 Zoogloeaceae bacterium G21618-S1 | reverse complement strand
TTCCACCTCGTCAACCCCCTCAAGCTCGTTTCCGACTCCTTCCGGGGCCGCTCAAAACGCGTTTGCGTTCAAGCGAGCTGCGAATTATAGACACCACAAAAAACCTGTCAACACCCAAGCCCTACTTTATTTCCAAACGCGCAAAACGACGCTTGCCTACCTGAACAACAACGCGTACGCCGGCTGGCAGAACAGTTTCTTTGCTCACTATTTTCTCGCCATCCAGACGAACCGCACCTTGCTGGATCATGCGCAGAGCCTCCGACGTGCTCGCAGTCAATCCGGACTGCTTCAACGCCTGAGCAAGCAGGCAAATCCCTCCCTCAGAAGCAATCGTCACTTCCGGCATGTCGTCAGGCAGTACGCCTCGCTGGAAGCGGGCTTCAAATTCCTCGTGCGCAGCAGCAGCTGCTGCTGCATCGTGGAATCTCGCAACCAACTCCTTGGCGAGCTCAATTTTCACGTCACGAGGATTGCGCCCACCGCCCACATCGCCGCGCAATCGTTCAATGTCAGCTGCCGACCGAAACGATAGAAGCTCAAAGTAGCGCCACATCAGCACATCCGAGATTGACATCAGCTTTCCGAATATTTCCGACGGAGGCTCATCGATCCCGATGTAGTTGCCAAGCGATTTGGACATCTTGTTGGCGCCATCCAACCCTTCCAAAAGCGGCATCATCAGAACGCACTGAGGCGCCTGCCCATAATCTTTTTGCAGTTCGCGCCCAACCAAGAGATTGAACTTCTGGTCCGTCCCGCCGAGCTCAACATCAGACTTCATCGCGACAGAGTCATAGCCCTGGCAAAGCGGGTAGAGGAATTCATGCACGGCAATCGACTGATTGCTAGCGTACCGCTTTGAGAAATCGTCTCGCTCCAGCATGCGCGCGACCGTGTAGTGCGAAGAGAGCCGGAGCATGCCGGCAGCCCCCAGGTCATTCATCCACGCGGAATTAAAGCAAACCTCAGTACGCGCAGGATCCAGAACCTTGTAGACCTGGGCCTCATAGGTGCGCGCGTTTTCGAGAATCTGCTCGCGCGACAACGGTGGGCGGGTCGCATTCTTCCCGCTCGGGTCGCCAATCATGCCGGTGAAGTCGCCAATCAGGAACATGACGTGATGGCCCAATTCCTGAAAATGACGAAGCTTGTTCAAAAGCACCGTATGACCCAGATGCAGATCTGGTGCAGTTGGGTCGAAGCCCGCCTTGATTCTGAGCGGCCGACCCGCCTGCAACTTTGCGACCATCTCCGACTCAACCAGAAGCTCATCAGCCCCTCGCTTGATCAACTCAAGCGCTGCACTTACATCACTCATCCAAGCACCTTACAGTTTTGGTGTATCGAGCCGATACGCTTTTTGCTAGACTCGAAAAAATTTGTCGCCGGGGGCGTCATGCTTATCCGAAAGTCCAAAATTCTAGCCGATCGAGCCGATGCGCGCGCACCAAGACTGTCGCGGCGCTGGCTTTCGGTCGGTGTTGTCGGGGCGCTGTCACTTACTGTCGTCGCTGCCACGGCTGTCGCACCGAATCAAGCAGCCAATATTTCAACGCAGCGCATCACCGAATCACTTGGCACGCCCCAGTTCAGCGTCGCAGCGAGCAGCGATCTGCCGTTTGTACACGAAGATCGCGTCAGGCGGGGCGACACACTCGAAACGATTTTTCAACGGCTCGGCGTCAACGACGCGGAAGCCAGTCGCTTCATGCGCAAGAGTGCTGAAGGGCGCCAAGCGCTCAGGCAATTACGCGCAGGCAAGGCCGTCACCGCAACCGTAGCGCCCGACGGCAGCCTGATCGACCTGACGCTCCCCCAGACTCGCGGCGAAGACGTTTTCGCACTCGAACGCGACGGCGCTACGTTCAAGGCAAAATCAGATCAGAAGCCACTGACAAGCATTGTCGAGATGCGCAGCGGAACCATTCGACACTCGCTATTTGGCGCAACCGAAGCGGCCGGACTCCCTGATGCGGTCGCCACACGCCTGGCAGATCTCTTTGGCACGGAAATCGATTTTCGAACCGACCTGCGCAAGGACGACCGCTTTAGCGTTGTCTACGAAACGCTCGTCCAAGAGGATGGCCGCCAAAGCGGCATCGGCCGTGTACTCGCTGCAGAGTTCGTCAATCAAGGCCGCAGGCATTCCGTCGTCTTGTATCAAGACAAGGACGGCCGCGAAGATTACTATTCAGAAGACGGGCGCAGCCTGAAACAGGCCTTCCTTCGCTTCCCCCTGGAATTTACGCGAATCACCTCGGGCTTCTCTCAGCGCTTCCACCCAATCCTGAAGAAGTGGCGCCAGCACAAAGGCGTGGACTTCGGCGCACCTTCAGGTAGCGCCATCAAGGCAACTTCCAACGGCACCGTTGATTTTGTCGGAACGAAGGGTGGCTACGGCAAAGTGGTGATTCTTCGCCACAGAGACAAGATCACGACGCTATATGGTCACATGAGTGGTTTTGCAAGTGGACTACGTAAAGGCGCTGCCGTATCCCAGGGCGACATCATCGGCTATGTTGGCCAGACTGGCTGGGCAACAGGCCCGCACCTGCACTATGAATTCCGCATCAGCGACACGGCCAAAGACCCAATGTCGATCGCCCTGCCGACGGCCAATCCGCTATCCAAGTCGGAGCTTGCCGCTTTCAACGCCGCCACCAACATGTACCGCAAACGCATCGCGCTCCTGAACCCTGAGCGCGAAATCAACTAAACCGGGCAATACACCAAACACGTTGGGCCTGGCGTTACATGTAACGTCAGGCCCAACGCAGTTTACTAGTCACGCTTGAAACGATTAGACCGAGAAGGAGGAGCCGCAGCCACAAGTTGTTGATGCGTTGGGGTTGCGAATCACGAACTGCGCCCCCTCAAGACCTTCGGAATAGTCGATCTCAGCCCCCACCAGGTATTGATAGCTCATCGGATCCACCAACAAGGTGACGCCATTCTTGACCATCGCAGTGTCGTCCTCAGCCACTTCCTCGTCAAAAGTGAAGCCGTACTGAAATCCGGAGCAGCCACCGCCACTCACGAAAACACGAAGCTTCAATGCCTCATTGCCTTCTTCTTCAATCAGTTCCTTAACCTTGTTGGCCGCACTGTCGGTGAAGACCAAAAGATCACCCAAGTCAGTCGCAGTTGCTTCCATTATTTCTCCCGGGGATGTTGAGGCCTGGCGCGAAGCGTGCACCCAAACCTTCTAGCAGTACGTAGACGGTAGCGCATCAGCAAGAGTTCCGCCAGCGCGCGCGATTACCAACAAAAACACTCAGCCACAATAGCAAAAGCCGCCCAAGGGCGGCTTTTCCGATCTCGGAACGATTAACGCTTCGAGAACTGCTTCCGGCGACGGGCCTTGTGGAAGCCGACTTTCTTACGTTCGACTTCACGTGCATCGCGCGTCACGAAACCGGCGCGGCGCAGATCACCCTTCAACTCGGGGTTGTAGTCGATCAGCGCACGCGTGATGCCGTGGCGAACCGCACCTGCCTGACCCGACTCACCGCCGCCATCGACATTCACCATAATGTCGAAGGTGGTCTCGTTGCTCGTCAAAACCAGCGGCTGGCGCACGATCATGCGGCCCGTTTCGCGGGAAAAGAATTGGTCTACCGGCTTGCCATTGACAACGATGTTGCCACTGCCAGCCTTGATGAAAACACGCGCCACCGCACTCTTGCGACGCCCCGTGCCGTAGTTGTAGGTCACAGCCATTTGGAGGCTCCTGCTTAGATGTCGAGAACTTGCGGTTGCTGAGCCGTATGCGGATGCTCGGTACCGGCATAGCACTTGAGCTTTTTCAGCATTGCGTAACCCAGCGGACCTTTCGGCAGCATGCCTTTGACGGCGAGCTCAAGCACGCGGCCGGGCTTGCGCTGCTGCAACTTGGCAAAGCTGGTTTCATACAGACCACCGGGGTAACCCGAGTGGCGGTAGTACTTCTTGTCTTCGGCTTTGTTGCCGGTGACACGAAGCTTGTCCACGTTAACGACCACGATGAAATCGCCGGTATCCACGTGAGGCGTAAAGATCGGCTTGTGCTTACCGCGCAGGCGACGGGCCACCTCGGCAGCGAGACGGCCAAGCACTTTGTCCGTCGCATCAACGACGAACCAGCCCCGCTGAACTTCATGCGGCTTGGCAGAGAAGGTTTTCATGTTTGTTCCTTGTTTTCTCGTCAGGCCTTCTGTCTCGACGGCCACCGAATAGAAAGCCGCCAATCCTAAACGAGCTGACGGACAAGTGTCAATGATATTTTTCGTCCCCGCGCACGGAGTGCGGGCAAAAAAAAACGCAGCCGGGTAGGCTGCGTTAAATCCACACCAAAGGAGGAGGGTGGAGGAGACAATCTGGAGATCAGGTGCCATCGGCACACATCAATCTCGAACGGTTCCAATTATCTGCATCACACCGCCTCGCTGCAAGCGTTTTTTGTGCATTGCGTCATAAATGTTTCGATCGCACTATAAACTATGTTAATGGCCTGAATTGCCTTTGAATACGGTCATTTTCGCTGAGATTGGAACCCTCTGCCAAAGATTCAAAACAAAGCCTGCCGCCGCATTGTGCGTTGCAATATTTAACAACTCTGAGTCTTGCCCTGCACTTGCTAGAATTGCGCTCTCAGAGCGCGAATAGGTCATGCGACCCCGCGAGTTCGACACGAGGAACGATGTATGGAATGCGTAGTGAAGTGGGTTGGCGATGCGAGCTTTCTTGCGGAAACGGGCAGCGGGCACACTGTGGTTATGGATGGAGCACCTGAAGCCGGTGGCCGCAATCTGGCACCACGCCCCATGGAAATGCTGCTGGTCGGCGCGGGGGGATGCACGGCGTTTGACGTGATGCTAATCCTCAAGCGCGGTCGCCACCCCGTCTCGGACTGCCAGGTAAAGATTCAGGCCGACCGCGCCGAAACCGACCCCAAAGTCTTCACACGGCTTCATTACCACTACACCGTCAGCGGCACTGGCCTCAAGCCGAGTGCAGTCGAGCGCGCCATCCACATGTCAGCCGAAAAGTATTGCTCGGCATCAATCATGCTCGGCATGACCGCAGAGGTCAGTCACACATGGGAAATCGTGGACGTTGCCGCTCAAACCCAGTAAGCGGTTGTCGTCATCACCCGCGATGCGCCGCGCATCGCAGCGCAAACCATCGACGGCAGAGGCACGCCCCCCAAAGCGAGCGCCTTGTCGGCGTGCTCGCTCTCGTCGATCATCATCTGCGTCACGATGGCGCGTGAGCGCGCATCTTCTTCGGGGAGCTGCGTCAAGTGCGACTTCAGGTGCGACTCAACCTGACGCTCGGTCTCGGCCAGAAAACCGAGGTTCCACGCCTCCCCAAACTTGCCCGCAAGCATGCCGATCGTCAGCGCACCGCCATACCACAGGGGGTTCAGCAGACTTTTGCGCCCGCCGAGTTCGCGAATGCGGTGCTCGGTCCAGGCCAGATGTTCCGTCTCCTCATCGGCCGCCTGACGCAGTGCGAGCGTTACGTCAGCTTGCCGTGACATGATCGCCTGCCCTTGATACAGCGCCTGCGCACAAATTTCGCCGACATGATTGATCCGCATCAGCGCCGCGGCGCGCTGACGATCGACGTCAGCCAGCATCGGCTCAGGCAAGTCGGCGCCCGGTAATGGTCGTTGGCTGGCTGCCGGTGCAAACACCGTACGCAAGGCACGGTCGACATGAAGAATCAACGCGTCAATCATGGCTTCGTGCTCATCGCCAATCGGTGGGCGGGTAGCGCAATTTCTGGATCACATCTTTTGGCAACAGCGGCGTCGTGCCATTGCAGAGAAAATCCTGCATCAACACGCTTTTCGGCTCAAAACTGCTATTGCCAACCGGACGCCATGGATTCACTTTGGGCTCCGACCATTCGCCCCCTGCTGCGATCGCGTACAGGCGGTTTTCACCCGTGGCGCACCGAAACCCTTCGTAGGTCACCGACATTGCACCACGGGTCGATCGTGTCACTACAGGCAGGCGGGTCACGCCATCCTGGCCGATGTCGATGTGAGCGCTATCAACAAAGAAACGCCCCTGCCCTCGGCGGCGCACATCAAACTCGATCAAATCAGCATCTACAGGCATCGCCGTCGGCAATACGACTGCTGCCTCATCCCACTTCACGACTTCGTTGGGGTCTTGCCACTCACGCACCGGCCCATTGATCGTACATCCGGCAAGCGCGGCCACCACGACCGCGCTCGCTACGCGCAAAAACAGCTTCGCGTGCATGCATTCTCCCTTTGATTGGCTACGCCCCGATGGCGGCCTCTATTTCGGCGAACGTGCGGGCAACCTCGCCCACAAAGGGCGGAATTCCGAGCTGCCGCGCAATCTGCGACGCCGAAAACACACCTCGAATATGGGCCGGTAGCCCAGGCTCACTGGGCTCGACGACCAACGCATGCTGTCGCCCAAGCACGCGCAAAGCGTTCAGGACATCTCCGACATGGGCATTGAGCACGTCGCGGAGCGCGAACGCCTCAACCGCATCGACACGGGTCATGATATCGGCAATCGACAAATCGGCCACGGCCACCGCCCGGTTTTGCGCAATCATGACGGGCTGCTCGCCCAGCAGATCGCTGGCCGTGACCAAGCCTTTGACAGCGCGGCGATCATCGGTCACGAGCAGCATGCGCACGCCACGCAGAATCATGGCCTGACGTGCGTCATCGAGGCTCATTTCAGCGGGAATGGTCGCCGCCGGCACCCGGTGAAGATCAGTCATGACCTCGACCGCCGATGATCTGGCCGTGACACGTCGAGGCACGCCGGGCTCCGGCACCTGGTAGACAACATCTCCCAGGCGGATGGCAGGCAGCGGATTGGTGTTGTTCTGAGTCTGATCCATCGTCTCCTCCTTGGGTCGCGAACCGTGATCCGACAATCACGGGAGCATGCACCGCTCCCGATGTCAGACCATCGGATCGGGCGACCGGTTCGGCGGCCTGTGCCGCTGGCGCGAAAGCAGGTCGGACAATTCCTTGAGCGCCTGCTGGTAAACCCCTCGCTTGAACTCAATTACCGTGTCGAGCGGCACCCAATAGTCACTCCAGCGCCAGGCATCGAATTCTGGATGACTACAGGCCCGCAAACAGACATCCGTATCGCGGCCGACCAGCCGGAGCAGAAACCAGATCTGTTTCTGCCCGCGATACGTGTCTCTCCACTGGCGTTTGATCCAGTGTTTGGGCACGTCATACTTGAGCCAGCCACGGGTTCGACCCAGGATTTTGACATGCTCGGGGTGCAGACCGACTTCTTCATGAAGCTCCCGGAACATGGCCTGCTCCGGCGACTCGCCGTGCTTGATGCCACCTTGCGGAAACTGCCAGGAATGCTCCCGAATACGCTTACCCCAAAAGACCTCGTCCCGATGGTTGACCAGAATGATGCCGACGTTCGGGCGATAGCCTTCACGATCGAGCATGATGGAACCTTAAATTGTCAGAGTTAATAGAGATTTTTCCACACTTCCTGCGGCATTGAAAGCAGGCGCACAGCACGATTCACGCCACTGCTGTCGAGGACGGAATGGGCTACGGTAGAATCATTGCCTTTGACACCACCTTTATTGCGGAATTCGACCCATGCGCGCCTCGCACTATTTCATCTCTACGCTCAAGGAAGCCCCCTCTGACGCCGAAGTAACCAGTCAGAAGCTGATGCTGCGTGCTGGTCTGATCAAGAAGACGGCCGCCGGCATCTACAGCTGGATGCCCATGGGCCTGAAAGCCTTGCGCAAAGTGGAAAATATCGTGCGAGAAGAAATGAATCGCGCCGGCGCGATTGAGGTGCTGATGCCGGCCGTGCAACCGGCCGAGCTGTGGGAAGAGTCTGGCCGTGCGACGCATTACGGCCCGGAGCTGCTGCGCTTCAAGGATCGGCATGACCGCGACTTCGTGATCGGCCCCACCCACGAGGAGGTCATCACCGACATCGCCCGCCGTGATATCCGTAGCTACAAGCAGCTGCCCAAGCATTTCTATCAGGTGCAGACCAAATTCCGCGACGAGATCCGCCCCCGCTTCGGCGTCATGCGCGGGCGTGAATTCCTGATGAAGGACGGTTACTCCTTCCACAGCAGCTTCGACGACCTGGTGCGCGAGTACCACAACATGTACGCCACCTACACGCGCATCTTCACCCGCATCGGCCTCGAATTCCGCGCCGTGGCAGCAGATACTGGCTCGATTGGCGGCACCGGCTCGCACGAATTCCACGTCATTGCCGAGACCGGCGAAGACGACATCGCCTACTGCCCCGACTCCGACTACGCCGCCAACGTCGAACTGGCCGAAGCACTGCCCGGCAGCACCGCGCACGGCGTGGCCTCCGAGGCGCTCACCAAGATCCACACGCCGGGCGTCAAGACCATCGCCGAGCTCGCCGCCTTCCTGAACATCCCCGAAACCCAAACGGTCAAAGCCATCGTCGTCGAGTCCGATGACGAAGTCGCGCAAGCCGTGCTGATGCTGCTGCGCGGCGACCACGAGCTCAACGAGATCAAGGCGCAGAACCTCGAGGGCATCAAGTCGCCGCTCACTTTCGCCACACCCGAAGCGATTGCCGCCGCCTTTGGCGCCAATCCGGGCTCGCTCGGCCCGGTCGGCTTCACCGGTCGGGTGATCATGGACCGCAGTGTTGCGGCGATGAGCAATTTTGTCATCGGCGCCAATGAAGACGACTACCACTACACCGGCGCCAACACGGGTCGCGACTTCCCCGGCCCCGAGATCGTCGATCTGCGCAATGTCGTTGCCGGCGACCCCTCACCCGACGGTAAAGGCACGCTCGCGCTGTGCCGCGGCATCGAAGTCGGGCACATTTTCCAGCTGCGCACCAAATACGCCGAAGCCATGGGCGCGCGCTTCCTCGACGAAAATGGTCGCGAACAGCCGATGGAAATGGGCTGCTACGGCATCGGTGTCTCGCGTATTCTCGGCGCCGCCATCGAACAGAACAACGACGAGCGCGGCATCATCTGGCCGACGGCAATTGCGCCCTTCCAGCTGGTCATCTGCCCGGTCGGCTGGAGCAAGTCCGACGCGGTTCGCGAGGCCGCACAGGCGCTCTACACTGAACTGCTTGATGCCGGCTTTGATGTCATTCTCGACGACCGCAACGAGCGCCCCGGGGTGATGTTTGCCGACTGGGAGCTGATCGGCGTGCCGCATCGCGTGGTTATTGGCGACCGCGGCCTGAAGGAAGGCTCGGCCGAATACCAAGGCCGTCGCGACGCCAGCGCCACCGCCGTGCCGATCGCCGAACTGGCCGCCTTTGTCCGTGAGAAGCTGTCCGCATGACAACACCGGCCTGTCCGCTCCGCCGCCTGCTCGGGGCCACCGCAATCCTCTTGCTGGTGGCGCTAACAGGTGTTCAGAGTGCGCAGGCCGGGCAACAGCAATACGAGCCGCTGTCGGCCAGTGTGCAGGCCTCGCTGCAGGGCGCGGTCAGCGATCGCGCCCCGCGCCAGCCCATTTTCGCCAGCCACGCGTTACGCGACCACTGGCTGAGCGAAATGAGTCGCCAACTCGCCAAGCGCATCCCCGACGAGCGCTATCGGCACGATCTGCTGCTGTCGGTGCACTACGAAGCCACCCGTGCCGGCCTCGATCCGCAGCTGGTGCTCGGGCTGATTCAGGTCGAAAGCAATTTCCGCAAATACGCCGTCTCATCGGCCGGTGCGCGCGGCTACATGCAGATCATGCCCTTCTGGTCCAAGCTGCTCGCGCAAAGCGAAGACAACCTCTTCCATCTGCGCACCAACCTGCGCTACGGCTGCACCATCCTGCGCCACTATCTCGACATTGAAAATGGCGACCTCTTCCGCGCACTGGGCCGCTACAACGGCAGCCTTGGCAAGTCGGATTACCCGAACAAGGTACACGCGGCCTGGCAGCGCTGGGCCTACCAGCCGCCGCCCGAACTGATCACCGCCGCCAACCTGTCCGAAGCGCGGCGCTAACCGGCGTGTGGCGAACACTGCGCATCGCCTTGTTGCTGATTGTTCTGGCCACCGTCGCGCTCGGCGCCTGGCGGGCCCAAAGCCGCGCTACGTCGTGGATCAATACGCTGCATGTGACGATCTACCCAATCAACGCCGATGGCCGCGACGCCACCGCGCGCCACATCGCACAGCTGAGCGCGCGCGATTTCGAACCGATTGCCGAATGGCTGGGCAGTGAAGCGCAGCGATACGGCATCAGCACGCTCAGACCGCTCGCCATCACGCTTGCCCCGCCCCGCCAGAGCCTGCCACCGCAGCCCCTGCGCCACCCCAGCGCCTGGGAGGCAATCGTGTGGAGTCTGCAGATGCGCTACTGGGCCTGGCGCAATGACGACAGCCCCGGCCCACGGCCGGACGTGCGATTGTTTGTGCAGTACCACGACCCTGCGCTGCAGGCCTCGGTGCAGCACTCGGTCGGCCTGGAGAAAGGCCTGATCGGTCTGGCCAATGTATTCGCCAGCCGGGTTGATCATGGCGGCAACCTGATGGTGATTGCCCACGAGATGCTGCACACGGTGGGCGCCACCGACAAATACGACCCCGCCACGCTGATGCCGCGCTTTCCTGACGGCTACGCCGATCCAGACCAGCGCCCTACCACCCCGCAAAGCCGGGCCGAAATCATGGCCGGACGCATTCCGTTGACGCCCGAGCGCGCCGACGTGCCGGTCAGCCTGCGCTACGTGATTGTCGGCCCCACAACCGCTGCCGAAATCGGCTGGTTACGCGCGCGCTAAGCCTCAAGCCAGTGCGGTCAACAGCTTTTCATGAATGCCGCCAAAGCCGCCGTTACTCATCACCAGCAGATGGTCCCCCGGCTCGACCGCAGCAACGGCCGCGCTGACCAGCGCTGACACCTCGTCAAAACACTGCACGGCCTCGCCCAGCGGCGCCAGCGCGCCCGCCACATCCCAATCGACGCCGCCGTGATAGCACAGCACCGCGTCGGCGCCGGCCAGGCTCTCGGGCAATAGCGCTTTCATCACGCCGAGTTTCATGGTGTTCGAGCGCGGCTCAAGAATCGCCAGAATCCGCCCGCCCTTCACCCGCTTGCGCAGGCCGGAAATCGTCAGTTCGATCGCCGTTGGGTGATGAGCGAAATCGTCATACACCGTCACGCCCTTGACCACGCCGCGCACTTCCAGCCGGCGGCGCACGCCTTCAAAACGGCCGAGTGCGGCAATCGAGGCTGCTGGCGGCACGCCGACATGTCGCGCCGCGGCAACCGCAGCCAACGCGTTGCTGAGGTTGTGCGTGCCGGCCATCGGCGTCGCCATCGCCCCGAGATCCTTCCCGGCCAGCGTGAACGCCGCCACGCCCGCCTCATCCATCGTCGCCTGCCAGCCACCGGACCCGTTGAACCACTCCAGCTCCGACCAGCAACCTTTATCGATCACCCGCGCGAGCGCCTCGGCCTCGGCGTTGGCCACAATCCGGCCGGTGGCCGGCATGATGCGCACCAGGTGATGAAACTGCGTCTCGATCGCCGCCAGATCAGCAAAAATGTCGGCGTGGTCGAACTCCAGGTTGTTGAGAATCGCCGTGCGCGGCCGGTAGTGCACAAACTTGGATCGCTTGTCGCAGAAGGCCGTGTCGTACTCGTCCGCCTCGATCACGAAAAACGGCGACTCCGTCAGCCGCGCCGACACGCCAAAATTTTTCGGCACGCCGCCAATCAAAAAGCCCGGATCCAACCCGCCGTCTTCCAGCATCCAAGCCAGCAAGGACGCCGTCGTGGTCTTGCCGTGGGTGCCCGCTACGCCCAGCACCCATTTGTCGCGCAGCACGTGATCGGCCAGCCACTGCGGGCCCGACACATAGGGTGCGCCGGCATCGAGAATCGCTTCAAGCAAGGGGTTGCCGCGCGAAATCGCATTGCCGACCACATACACGTCCGGCGCCAGGGCCATCTGCGAGGCCTCGTAGCCCGAGGTCAAGGCGATGCCTTCAGCCTCAAGCTGCGTGCTCATCGGCGGATAGACGTTGGCATCACAGCCGGTCACGGTATGGCCCGCGGCCCGCGCCAGGAGGGCAACCCCGCCCATGAAGGTGCCGCAAATGCCAAGAATATGAATATGCATGAATGCTCCCGCGCCGGGCGTCCGCGAAAAGCGGTCTGTCATCCGGACGTGTAGAATGTGCTGGTCTGTTCCGTCTGGCCGCGCCGTCAGGATTCACAAGGCCAGAGATTCTAACCGATGGCGATCAGGGAGCCGCGCATGTCCAGCCGACACTCAGGGTCACGGACCAGTCACCTGCGTCAGGAAATCTCCGCGCTTGCCGCGCGCATGATGGCCGAAGACGGCGTTCAAGACTTCGGCTTTGCCAAGCGCAAGGCCGCCCGACAACTCGGCGCCACCGACGCCGACACGCTGCCAACCAACGCCGAAATCGAAGCCGCGCTGCGCGAATATCAAGCCATCTACCAGGACGACGAACACGCCGAGCGCCTCTACGCCATGCGCTGCGCCGCCGTCGAAGTCCTCCAGATGCTGGCGCCGTTCCGCGCCTATCTCACCGGCGCGGTGCTCGACGGCACCGCTGGGCGTTACGCCGAAATCGACATCGAAGCCTTCGCCGACAGTGCCAAGGACGTCGAAATTTTCTTTCTGAACCAAGACATCCGCTACGAACACCGCGAGCCGCGCCGGCTGACCCACGAACCGCCCGAAGCCATCCTGGTGTTCGACTGGAACGAGGTCCCCGTGCGCCTTTCGATCTACGATGCCCGCGCCGAACGCCGCAGCCACACCGACCGCGCCCGCCTCGATGCCGTTGAACGTCTGCTGGCGGAGTCCCTGCCCCAACCATGATCCGGCTCCCGCAGTCCGCCCTCATCGTCCTGGTCGCCATCGCCGCCGGCGCCCTCGGCTACTGGACCAGCCGCAATACCAATCCGTCCATCATCCGTCCGCTGGCCAGCGCGTCCAGCCCGGCAAGTCCAGACACCGTTTCACCAGCAGAGGGCGCGCGCCTGCTGACCATCACCCTGCCCGACGCCGACGGCAAGATGCACGCGTTGGACGCACTGAAAGACACAGTGGTGGTCGCCAATTTCTGGGCCACCTGGTGTCCGCCCTGCCGCAAGGAGATCCCCGACTTCAGCGATGTATCCGAGCGCTATCATGCGCGCGGTGTTCGCTTCGTCGGCCTGAGCCTGGATACGCCCGAACGTGTCGCCGCATTTCGCGATGAAATGAAGGTGCCCTACCCCTTGCTGATTGGAGACGGATCGACCGTCGATCTGGCCGCCAAACTGGGCAATCCGGCCGGCGCGCTGCCCTTTACCGTCATCCTTGATCGGCAGGGCCAGATCCGCCACCTATCGGTCGGGGGCTTGAGCAAATCGGATCTGGAAGGCAAAATCTCGGCGCTGCTTCCGTGAGGAACATGCCCCAGCCGCTGGACAAAATGTTGCGAAATGCGGCAAACTTGCCGACATGACGCCGAGAAATCGCAAAAAAGGGGCGCAACAGCCGCCATCTGACCAAGCGCTCGTGCTCGTGCTGCACGGGCCGAATCTCAACCTTCTGGGCTCTCGCGAACCCGATGTGTACGGTCGAACCACCCTGGCCGACATTCACGCCGGCATGCTGAACCGGGCAAGTGCGGCCAGCATCCGCCTCGAATCATTCCAGAGCAATCACGAAGGTGAGCTGATCGATCGCGTTCAGGCCGCCGCGACGGAAGGCGTCGACTTCATCATCATCAATCCGGCGGGCTACACGCACACCAGCGTTGCCCTGCGCGACGCGCTGGCGGCAGTGGCCATTCCTTACGTGGAAGTACATTTGTCGAACATCCACAGCCGGGAAGCCTTCCGCCATCACTCGTATTTTTCCGATCAAGCCGTCGGCGTGATCTGTGGGCTGGGGGCCGATGGCTACCTGGCCGCACTCGATTTCGCCCTCGCACGCCTGACACAACACTAAGACGCTGGCGAACGGCCGGCATCTACTGGAGAACCTCATGGATCTGCGCAAGCTGAAGAAACTGATCGACCTCGTCCAGGAATCGGGCATTTCCGAACTGGAAGTCACCGAGGGCGAAGAGAAAGTGAGAATCGCCAAACACAGCGTCTCGCACGCGGCGCCGCAACCCGTGCAGCACACGGTACACGCGGCCCCCGCGCCTGCCCTGCCCGCAGCCACGGACTCAACCGGCCCCGACAACACCTTGCCGCCAGGCCATGTGCTGGCCTCACCGATGGTTGGCACCTTCTACCGCGCCGCCTCGCCGGGCAGCGACGCATTCGCCAATGTCGGCGACACCGTTGCCGTGGGCGACGCGCTGTGCATCATTGAAGCCATGAAACTGATGAACGAGATCGACGCCGACGCCGCGGGCGTGATCAAGGCCATCCTGGTCGAAAACGGCCAGCCAGTCGAATTCGGCCAGCCGCTGATGATCATCGGCTAAGCCCGGATGACTCATCCTCTCGCTCATCACAACCGGACCCGCTGGCATGTTCGATAAAATCCTCATCGCCAACCGAGGCGAAATCGCCCTGCGTGTACTGCGCGCCTGCCGCGAACTGGGCGTTCGCACCGTCGCCGTTCACTCCACCGCCGATACTGAAGCCAAATACGTCAAACTGGCCGACGAATCGGTCTGCATTGGCCCGGCACCCTCCTCGCAAAGCTATCTCAATGTGCCCGCCATCATCTCGGCGGCCGAAGTCACCGACGCCGAAGCCATCCACCCGGGCTACGGCTTCCTCTCCGAAAACGCCGACTTTGGCGAACGGGTCGAGCAGTCCGGCTTCGTCTTCATCGGCCCCCGACCCGAAACCATCCGGCTGATGGGCGACAAGGTCTCCGCCAAGGACGCCATGAAAGCCGCCGGCGTGCCCTGCGTGCCCGGCTCCGACGGCGCCCTGCCCGATGACCCGAAAGAGGTCGTCAAGATCGCCCGCGCGGTGGGCTATCCAGTGATCATCAAGGCCGCAGGCGGCGGCGGCGGTCGCGGCATGCGCGTGGTGCATACCGAAGCGGCCCTCATCAACGCGGTCACCACCACCAAGACCGAGGCCCAATCGGCCTTCGGCAACCCGGTGGTGTACATGGAAAAATACCTGGAGCGTCCGCGCCACGTCGAGATTCAGATCATGGCCGACGCCCACGGCAACGCGGTGCATCTGGGTGAGCGCGACTGCTCCATGCAGCGCCGCCACCAGAAGGTCATCGAAGAAGCGCCCGCCCCCGGCATCGACCGCAAACTGATCGCCAAGATCGGCGAGCGCTGCGCCGAAGCCTGCCGCAAGATTGGCTATCGCGGCGCCGGCACCTTCGAATTCCTCTACGAAGACGGTGAGTTCTACTTCATCGAGATGAACACCCGCGTCCAGGTCGAGCATCCGGTCACCGAGGCGATCACCGGCATCGACATCGTGCAGGCGCAGATCCGCGTCGCCGCTGGCGAAAAGCTTTGGCTCAACCAAAAAGACATCCGCTTCGCCGGCCACGCCATCGAATGCCGCATCAACGCCGAAGACCCGTTCAAGTTCACGCCCAGCCCCGGCCGAATCACCAATTGGCACATGCCGGGCGGCCCGGGTGTGCGGGTCGACTCGCACGCCTACAACGGCTACACCGTACCGCCGCATTACGACTCGATGATCGGCAAGCTGATTACCTATGGCGACACGCGGGAACAGGCCATCCGCCGAATGCAAATCGCGCTCTCCGAGACAGTGATTGCCGGCATCAAATCCAATGTGCCGCTGCACCAGGAACTGATGCGCGACCCGCGCTTCATCGAGGGTGGCACCAGCATCCACTACCTTGAAAAACGCCTGGCCGAACGCGAAAAGCCCTGATCACATGTGGATTAACGTCACTATTCTGGCCGACGCCAACCGCGCCGAACAACTCTCCGACGCCTTGATGGACGAAGGCGCGCTGTCGGTCAGCATCGAAGACGCAGACGCCGGCACCGACGCCGAACGCCCACAGTTCGGCGAACCCGGCATGGCACCGGCCAGTCTTTGGGATCATAGCCGCGTACTCGCCCTGTTCGACCAGAACGCCGACATCACCAGCGCACTGGCGCGAGCATCGGGCGCGGTCGGCTTCGACCAGGTGCCCGACTTCACACTCGAAGAAGTCGCCGAGCAGAACTGGGTGCAACTGACCCAGTCCCAGTTCGACCCGATCCGCATCACCGATCGGTTGTGGATTGTGCCGTCGTGGCACGAAGCGCCCGATCCAGACGCAATCAACATTGCGCTCGATCCCGGCATGGCCTTCGGCACCGGCTCGCACCCGACCACCCAGCTCTGCCTGGAATGGCTCGAAGCGGTCGTCACTCCCGGTGCTACGGTGCTCGACTATGGCTGCGGCTCCGGCATTCTGGCCATTGCCGCCTCCCGACTCGGCGCCGGCCGGGTCGCCGGTGTCGATATCGACGACAAGGCCGTCGACGCCGCACGCGACAACGCCGAGCGCAACCAGGTCAACATCGACCTGCAGATCTCCGCCAAGCCGCTGACCGACCAGTTCGACCTGGTCGTCGCCAACATTCTCACCAATCCGCTGTGCGTCCTCGCCCCGGCGCTCTGCGCCCATGTCGCCCCCGGCGGGCAGCTCGCGCTGTCGGGCGTGCTAGACACGCAAACCCAGCAAGTGATCGGCGCCTACGCCCCCTGGATTGCCCTGCACATCGGCAAAACCCACGACGGCTGGGCCCGACTGGAAGGCACAAAACAGTGATGCGCACCCGTTGCCCGGCCTGCCAGACACTGTTCCGCATCAGTTCGGAACAACTGCGGGCACGGCAGGGCATGGTCCGTTGCGGGCACTGTCGTCACACCTTCAACGCGCTCGACACACTTGAGGGCGACCCCGCCGTCGTCATGCCGCCGCCGTCAGCCCCTCGGCCGACAGCCAGCTCCATATTCATCCTGGAAGATCGCCCCGGCGAGTCCACCGGATTTCGCGCCCCACCGCAGGAGGCCGAACTCTTCAGCCGCCCGGACGAACACGCTGCCACCGTTTTCCACTGGAGCGGTGGAAATATGACAGCGGCACCTGCGCCCGAA
This sequence comes from Zoogloeaceae bacterium G21618-S1, assembly GCA_027214125.1. Taxonomy (GTDB): domain Bacteria; phylum Pseudomonadota; class Gammaproteobacteria; order Burkholderiales; family Rhodocyclaceae; genus Nitrogeniibacter. The sequence continues at coordinate 76 of JAPWHF010000024.1, read as the reverse complement.
CCTGCGCCCGAACCTGCGCCCGAACCTGCGCCCGAACCTGCGCCCGAACCTGCGCCCGAACCTGCGCCCGAACCTG
>JAPWHF010000023.1 GCA_027214125.1 Zoogloeaceae bacterium G21618-S1 | reverse complement strand
GCGCCGCCGGCGGCGTAGTACACGCCCGTGACACCGCCGGTGCCGATGGTGACGAATTTGGTTTCGGCCTGGGCCGGCGCGGCACCCAGCGTCGCACCGAGCGCAAGGGCGGTTGCGAGAACGGTCAGTTTGGTCATGTGAGTCTCCTCCAGGAGTTTTTATCGTCTTGCTTAATTGGCCAGCTTTCGGGGCTGGCCTACCCGTAGTCAATCGTCAGGCGCCAATGGCTTCCAGCGAGGCTTCGATGATGTCCATGCCCTCCTTGAGCAATGCGTCGCTCAGGGTCAGCGGTACCATCACTCGCAATACGTTGCCATAGTTTCCACACATCAGCAGCAACAGTCCACGTCGCACGGCTTCATCCTTGAGTGCGGTAGCAATATCGGCGGCGGGTTGATGCGGGTCGCCATTACGGCAAAACTCCACCGCGGTCATGGCACCCAGACCGCGCACTTCGGCCATGCTGGCAAATCGGGATTGCATCGACGCGAAACGCGCCCGCATCTGCTCGCCAATCAGCATGGCGCGTTCACAGAGCTTTTCTTCCTCGACCACGTCGAGCACTGCCAAGGCACTTGCCACGGCCACCGGATTACCGGCGTAGGTAGATCCGAGACCGCCGGGATCCGCCGCGTCCATCACCGCCGCCTTACCCACCACCGCCGACACCGTCATGCCACCGCCCAGCCCTTTGGCCAGGGTAATGATGTCGGGTTCGATGCCGTAGTGCTCGGTGGCAAACAGCTTGCCACAGCGGGCAATGCCGGTTTGTACTTCGTCGGCAATCAACAGGATGCCGTGCGCATCGCAGAGGGTGCGCAGGCGTTGTAAAAAACCGAGCGGTGCAGGCAAATATCCGCCCTCCCCTTGCACCGGCTCGATGAGAATCGCAGCCACACGCGACGCCTCGATGCTGTATTTGAATACACGCTCGATCGACGCGATGGACTCGTCTTCCGAGACGCCATGCAGCGCGTCCGGAAATGGGACATGAAAGATCTCCCCTGGGAAGGGGCCAAACTTTATTTTGTAGGGGGCGACCTTGCCGGTCAGCGCCATGCCGAACATAGTGCGGCCATGAAAACCGCCACCAAAGGCGATGACGCCAGAACGGCCGGTTGAAGCGCGGGCGATCTTGACGGCGTTCTCGACGGCTTCGGCCCCCGAATTCACCAGAAACGATTTCTTCGGCGTGCTTCCCGGCGCGGCGGCGTTAAGCCGTTCGCACAGTTCAACATAGGACTCGTAGGCCATCACCTGAAAACACGTGTGGGTGAACTTGTCGAGCTGTTCGTGTGCCGCTGCCATGACTTTGGGGTGGCGGTGCCCGGTATTGACGACTGCAATACCGGCACAGAAATCGATCCAGCGACGCCCTTCCACATCCCAGATTTCGGCGTTGTCTGCGCGTTCTGCAAACAAAGGATGCGCCTGTCCAACGCCTCGCGGCAGCGCCGCCGAGCGACGCGCCATCAAGGCGGCATTGGTCTTCGCGAGCTTTTCGTTGGGTGCATTCATAGGTATCTCCTGCGAGCTGTCCGTCGGCAATTCAGTCGATCCCGCCGATGCAGACATGCTTGATTTCCAGATAGTCTTCAATGCCGTACTTCGATCCTTCGCGGCCCAGGCCGGAGGACTTCATGCCGCCAAATGGTGCCACTTCCGTCGAGATCAGGCCGGTGTTGACGCCGATGATGCCGTACTCCAGCGCGCTGGAAACGCGCATGGTGCGGGCCAGGTTCTCGGTATAGAAATAAGACGCCAGACCAAACTCGGTGTCATTGGCCATCGCGATGGCGTCGGCTTCGGTTTTGAAGCGGAATACTGGCGCCACCGGGCCAAACACTTCTTCGCGCGCCAGACGCATCGCCGGGGTCACATTGGACAGAATCGTCGGTTGGTAATACGTACGGCCGAGCGCATGACGCTTGCCGCCGCAGACCACACGGGCGCCCTTCTCTCGCGCGTCGTCGACCAATTCTTCGACCTTGGCAATCGCAGCGTCGTCGATCAGCGGGCCTTGTGTCACGCCATCATCGACACCGTTACCCACTTTCAGCGCACTCACGGCGGCGGCCAGTTTTTCAACAAATGCGTCATAAATGCCGTCTTGAATCAACAGCCGGTTGGCACAGACGCAGGTCTGACCCGCGTTGCGATACTTGGACGCCATCGCGCCCTGAACGGCAATATCCAGATTGGCGTCGTCGAACACGATAAAGGGTGCGTTGCCGCCCAACTCGAGTGACAGCTTCTTGATGGTCGGCGCGCACTGTTGCATCAGAATCCGGCCGACTTCGGTCGAGCCGGTGAAGCTCAGCTTGCGTACCGTCGGGTTGGCGCACATTTCGCCACCAATGGCGCGGGCATCGCCGGTCACCACGCTGAAAATACCCTTGGGCACACCAGCGCGTTCGGCCAGCTCGGCCAGCGCGAGCGCCGACAACGGGGTCGCTTCAGCCGGCTTGAGCACCATCGCACAACCGGCCGCCAGGGCCGGGCCGGCCTTGCGGGTGATCATTGCCGACGGAAAGTTCCACGGCGTAATGGCCACGCATACCCCGATCGGCTCTTTGGTGACGAGCACTCGCTTGTCGGCATGATGTGGCGGAATGATGTCGCCGTAAATGCGTTTACCTTCTTCGGCAAACCACTCGATGAACGAAGCCGCATAGGCAATTTCGCCGCGAGACTCGACCAGCGGTTTGCCTTGCTCGGCGGTCATCAGCTGCGCCAGATCTTCCTGATTGGCGAGCAAAAGCTCATACCAGTGACGCAGTATCCTGGCTCGCTCACCCGCCGTCTTGGCACGCCAAGCCGGCTGAGCCAGTCGGGCGGCGTCGATGGCGCGGCGGGTTTCATCCGCGCCGACGCTGGGTACATGGGCTAGCAACTCGCCCGTCGCGGGGTTTTCAACGGCAAAGGTTTGACCATTGTCTGCGTGGATCCATTCTCCATTGATGTAGCACTGTTGCTTGAGCAGTGAGGCGTCAGTCAGCTTCAAAATGGAAGTCTCCGATATCGAGGTCGCCCTTGGATCAGGGCGGCGCTGTTCGACGAGGCACGACGCGATCGACCGTCCAGCAATGATTTGATTCTAGTCGCCAAATCGGCGCAGTATTGGTCCAATTTTTGAAGAAAGCCTGATACCAATTATGGTGCGACGCAATGAATACGCCTGATCAAATCAGCTTGATCCGCCAGCGATTCGAGCGCGAATCCTCAGGGCGCAAGCTAAGGACCACGCTGTATCTGGCCATTCGGCATCTGATTCTGGATGGTGCACTGCCGCCAGACACCCCACTGCCGGCAACCCGTGTGCTGGCCAATGAGTTGGGATTCAGTCGCAGCACCCTGGTGCGGGTGTATGAGCAACTGGTCGTCGAGGGCTATCTGCAGAGCCGTGGCGGGGCAAGCACCATCGTCTCGAACGCCATCCCGGCAGCATCCGCCGCCAAGTCCAGCATTTTCGAATTCCCCCGGCCGGGCGCCTCCCTGTCGCTACGAGGCAAGGAAATCGCGCGAAATGCCAACAGCAGTCGCATCCAGGGCGGCGCGTTTGTGCCGGGTGTGCCCGACGTCGGTCTCTTTCCCTTTCCGACCTGGCGTCGCTTGCTGTCGAAGAACGTCCGTTTTGAGCAGCGCCACCTCGCCCGCTACAGCCAGGGCGGCTATGGTCCCTTGAAAGTGGCGCTGGCAAACTACCTGCGTGCCTCACGGATGATGTCCTGCACCCCCCAACAGATCCTGATCCTTAACGGATCCCATCAGGCGATCGACTTGTGCGCCCGTATGCTCTGCGATCCGGGTGACCGGGTCTGGATGGAGGACCCTGGCTATTGGGGCGCCCGAAACGTATTGCGCGCCAACGGCTTGTCGCTGGTACCGATTCCGGTTGATAAAGAAGGCATCAACCCGCCGGAAGTCACGCCCGGTGAAGATCCGCGCCTGATGTTCGTCTCGCCCTCCAGCCAATATCCGACCGGGGTCGTCATGTCGCTGACTCGCCGTCTGCGCCTGCTCGAGCAGGCCGAGGCCAGCGGTGCGTGGATCATCGAAGACGACTACGACAACGAAATTCGCTACCACCCGCATACCATCGGCGCGCTGTTCGGTCAGTCGCGCGCACAGCGCGTGCTTTACCTCGGCACCTTCAGCAAAGCCATGTTCCCGGGCTTGCGACTGGCCTATCTCGTTGTGCCCGAATACCTCGCCGAGTCGTTCGCCATCGGCAATGCCGAGCTGTATCGCGAGGGCCGCATGATCGAACAGGCCGCGCTCGCAGAATTTATCGACGCAGGTCACCTCGGCGCCCACCTCAAACGCGTCAGAAACATCTATCAGGAGCGCCGCAACGTGCTGCACACCGCCATCGAGTCCCGACTCCGGGGCGCAGTCAGCACCACCGGCGGCATGGCCGGGCTCCACCTGCCCTACTTTTTCAAGACGCCTGTCGACGATGTGGCGTTGGCCAGTGACGCACTGGACGCCGGCATCGTCTTTCGGCCGTTGTCGATGTACTACGACGATGTCCGCTATCGGCGAACCGGCATGGTGCTCGGATTCGCCGCCGTGCCCTCGGAGGCCATCGACGCGGCCGCGGGTCGCCTGTGCGGCATCGTCGAGCGGCACCTCAAAGCGCCCGCCCGGTAACTGCCACGGACACCGGCCGGCACGACACCAACGGTATTTTTGGCGCGCCTTCGACAACGCGCCGAGGCTTGCTTTTTGCCCGCGGTTGGTGTTGAGTATATTTAACACTCATGCCCTGAGGCGCGATCTTCAGCGGCAATGAGATTCACGTGGAGCGGAAATTCTGCAGCGCAAGGTACGCCCGGTTTTTTGCATGTTTAACTCGACCTTTTAGCGATTAAATCGGACGCGAGTGTGTCAGGAGGTACGGATCGTGGTGTCGAATATATCAAGCGATGGTGCCCCCTCGTCGGATACGCCTTTCGTGGGCGAGCGCATTCGCGAACTTCGCCACCAGAAAGGCGTTTCGCAACGTGAGCTGGCGCGGCGCTCGGGTGTCACCAACGGCATGATTTCGCTCATCGAACAAAACAAGACAAGCCCCTCCGTCGCCCTGCTCAAGAAGGTGTTGTCGGGCTTCCCGATGTCATTGGCCGACTTCTTTTCTGGCGTTGACGAGGCCGAGTCCACGCCCGTTTTTTTCGCGGCGCACCAATTGAAAGTGATGGACAACGGCGCGATCCGCTTTCGACAACTCGGCGATCAACTTCAGGGGCGCTCGATACAAATCATGAGCGAAACCTACCCACCCGGTGCGGACACGGGTGAAACCATGTTGGCACATGAATCAGAAGAAGGCGGCTTTGTGGTTCGCGGGCGCATCGAGGTTACGGTAGGACACCAGAGCACCTTGCTCGGCCCGGGTGATGGCTATTACTTCGACAGCCGCCTGCCACACCGATTTCGAAATGTCGGAGACGAGACCTGCGAGTTGATCAGCGCCTGCTCGCCCCCGTCATTCTGAATAGAAACGCCCCGCGGTAGAACCAAGAAAACATACCCCGCTACTGGAGACGACCGAATGATTCCGTTTGCCATTGCCGGCGTCCAGATGCAGATCTCGACGCGGAACGAAAACATCACCGCAATGGGCCGCAAGCTCGATGTGCTGATGGCGCGTTTTCCGTGGGTGCAAATGGTGTTGTTCAGTGAACTGGCACCGTATGGGCCCTCACCGCACTACGCCGAACCCACAGGCGGCCCCGCCGAGCAGATTTTTTGCCAGATGGCGCAAAAGCACGGCGTCTGGCTGTTACCAGGCTCGCTGTTCGAGCGTGTCGGCGACGACATCTGCAACACCACACCGGTCATCGACCCGAACGGCCAGGTGGTGACCCGCTACCGCAAGATGTTTCCGTTCCAACCTTATGAGACGGGCATCAAGCCGGGTGAAGAATTCTGTGTGTTCGATGTGCCCGAGATCGGTCGATTCGGCGTGTCGATCTGCTACGACATGTGGTTTCCGGAAACCACCCGAATGCTGGTCGCCATGGGCGCCGAGTGCATTCTTCACCCAACCATGACCGACACCATCGACAGGGATGTCGAGCTACCAATTGCGCGCGCCAGCGCCACCATCAACCAGTGCTACTTCTTCGACATCAATGGCGTGGGCGATTGCGGCACGGGGCGTTCCATCGTGGTCGGGCCCTCGGGTTACGTGATCCATGAAGCTGGCGGCGGCGAAGAGACCATCCCGGTCGAAATCGATTTTGCGCGGGTGCGCCGCGAACGCGAAGTCGGCATCCGCGGCCTGGGCCAGACACTGAAGAGCTTTCGTGATCGACCGGTGCAGTTCCCGGTCTATCAACACGACTCCAAGCTGGACGGCTACCTGAACAGTCTTGGCCCCCTGATCAAGCCCACACGTGGATCGCGGGTAGGTGTCAGCCTGCCGCCCGGCGCAATCGCGGGGCCCGACGGCTCGATCCTGATGCCAACCTCGCACGAAACATCAGATAGCTACATCGATAGCACGCATCTGGACACACCAACCGAACCACCGAAGTACTGATCCACAGAGAGGGTTTCATCGTGATGACATATCTGCTGCTTGGTCTGAGCATTGCATTACTCGTCTGGCTTGGCATTCGCAGCAAACAGCAGCCCTCACAAACTGCACCGCCCGAGAGGAGACTAGAAATGAGTGAAAAAATCACCAGCATGTCGGATCTGCGCCTGTTCTTTCATCGCAACGAGCGCCCGATCTATTTCATCAGCGCCACCAATTTCAACCTGGCCGGCATGGACGAGCGCGTGCCCCACTTCAAGCACATCAACTACATCGATTGCTTCGACGGCCGCCACCCGAACGTATTCGTGCCCAGCGAGCAGGCGCATCCTGAGTTCGAGGGCATCGAAGACATCAACAACTACATGCTCCAGCACAAGGAAGTGATCGACTACATCAAGGGTCGCGGTGGCGATCCGGTTGCCATTTTCCTGATGTTTGACGAAAAGACCGAAGCGCTGTGCAAGGAGCTTGGCATCGAGGTGTGGTTCCCCTCCGCCGAGTTGCGTACCCGCTGCGACAACAAGATGGAAACCGTACGCATTGGTAACAAGGCCAACGTGCCGTCGGTGCCCAATGTACTGTCCAGGGTCGAGAGCTATGAACACCTGCTTAAGCTGACCGAAGAACACAAGCTTGGCAACGATCTGGTCATTCAGACCGCCTTCGGCGACTCCGGCCACACCACCTTCTTCATCTCCAATGAAGAGGAATGGAAGAAGTACGCCGACGAGATCGTGAAAGACCCCGAGGTGAAGGTCATGAAGCGCATCAACTGTCGCGGCGGCACGCTCGAAGCCTGCGTGACCAAATGCGGCACCGTGGTCGGCCCCCTGTTGACCGAAATCGTCGGCCAGAAAGACCTCACCCCCTACAAGGGCGGCTGGTGCGGCAACGAAGTCTTCCCCGGCGCATTCACCGAAAAGGCCCGAATCACTGCACGTGACTATGCCTACGCCTTTGGCAACCAGTTGCTCAAGGAAGGCTATCGCGGCTACTTCGATCTCGACTTCCTCATTGATCAGGACACCGACGAGGTCTATCTGGGCGAGCTCAACCCGCGCATCTGCGGCGCCAGCCCGATGACCAACCACGCCGCCTTCGCCTACGCCGATGCGCCGCTGTTCTTCTTCCACCTGCTCGAATTCAGCGGTGCCGACTTCGACCTCGACGTGGCCGCCATGAACGAGCGCTGGAAGAACCCCAAGTACATCGACAGCTGGAGCCAGCTGGTAATGAAGCACACCGCAGATACGGTGGACATCGTCGACCAGGCCCCGGAATCGGGCATTTACCGCATGGACGATGCCGGCAATGTGAGCTACCACCGTTTCGACACCCGACGCCTCGCTGTCGAGAGTGAAAACGAAGCCTACTGGCTGCGCATCACCGGCCCGGGCGACTATCGCTACGAGGGCGCCGACCTGGGCATTCTCATCACTCGCGGGCGTTCGATGACTGAAGACTTCGCACTCAACACACGTGCGCAGAACTGGATCCGCGGCATCCAGAGCTGCTACAAGGGCCATCCGCTGGGCACCGTGCAAGAGCTGGCCGAACCGGCACCGACCGCCGGCGCGTTCAAGATCCTCTGATCGGAGCGCGCGGCAAGTGTCGCTTATCCAGAACCAGTCACTGCTGTTTCGCGCGGTTGAGGAGACTCAGCCGGGCGAGGCGTGGCTGGGCTTGTTCCATGCATTCTGGCCGTCGTATCGGCGCTGGTATCTGCAAAGCGGCGACGCAGCGCGCCCCTACTATCTGCCCTGCGTTCGGGCGCTGCGCGAGCACATGCCCGAGCTCATGCCGACCTACGAAACCCTGGTCAATCTCGCCGGCGGCGGCGATCTGGAAGCGCGCTTTCTGTCTCTGTTCTGCCCGCCCCCCTATGTCGCCGCCTGCTCGCAAGCCGTATGGCCAGGCGAACACCCGGTGCTGGTGCGCAATTACGACTACCCCGCGCAATTGTGCGAAGGCGTCATTCTCAAGACCACCTGGAATGGCCGACAAGTCATGGGTGTCAGCGATTGCCTGTGGGGCTTGCTCGATGGCATGAACGAAGACGGCCTTGCCGTATCGTTGTCCTTCGGCGGGCGTCGTGATGTGGGTGACGGCTTTGGCGTGCCGCTGGTGCTGCGCTATGTGCTCGAGACCTGCACCACCACCGCCGAAGCCACCGCAGCCCTGGCGCGAATACCGGTGCACATGAGTTACAACGTCACGGTGGTTGATCGCACTGGTGAGTTCGCCACGGTCTATGTCGCGCCGGGCAAGACGGGCGATATCCGCCGCACGGCCGCTGCGACCAATCATCAGCACAAAATCGAATGGCATCAACACGCCAGTGCCACGGCCACGGTAGAGCGGCATCGGCGCTTGCTGCTGATGTTGCAGGATAGCGAGCTGTCGGCCGAGACGCTGATCGGCGCCTTTCTGAAACCGCCGATCTATTCCACTGCGTTTTCACGCGGCTTCGGCACGCTTTACTCAGCCGCCTATTGGCCAACGACCGGGCGGGCGGATTTCTTCTGGCCAGGCATGTGCTGGTCGCAGTCGTTCGCGTATTTCACGCCGGGCGAGCGGCTCATACAGTTCGGCGAAGCACAGATTCAGACTTGAAAAAGCCACGGGGCACATCCCCGAACACCACGGCACGAGGCCCAGACCTCGGCGAGGAGACACAACATGAAGGCAAGCAACAAGCCAAAGAAGTCGCTGGGTGAGTATTACAGCGCACTCCAGTTGCGCACAGACCGCTGGACCAATCTACGGATCGCCACCGAGCAACTCACGCAAACGCTGACCGACAAACGACGCCTCGACGCCGAGCGCAAGATCCGCGAACTGATCGAAGTGCTGCGCCCGATCGAGTTGTACTGGGCTTTTCCTGGCCATGACACCTTTGACCGGATCGAAAACCTGCTCGAAGAAGGCCGCGTTGATGCACTTGCCACGATCGTGCGCAACATCTGCCGCGCCCTGATGAGCAACAGCTATCGGCGCAATCCGCACCACCATGACCTCGACGAGCTGATCGAAGGCAGCCCCGACGACGAATCCAACGAGTCGCGCCCCAAAGAGCTGCCCTACTTCGAAGTGCTCTTCGTCGACAACTTCACGCCGATTCAGGAAGCCAACCTGCGTCGCACCATGGCGAGCATGCGCCGCCCCGAAGACCCCTTTGTCTACGAGCCGGTCTTTGTCCCCAGCCTCACCGACGCGCTGATCGCCGTCATGTTCAACCACAACGTGCAAACCGTCGTGGTGCGCAACGGCCTGCGGCTCGAATCAGAGCAAACGCTGGAGATTCTCCACCGCTACATGTCGCGGCTCGAAGAGGATGCCTTGCAGGACGTCGAGCCCAAGGAATACGGCCCCGAACTGTGCCGCCTGATCGCCAAGCTGCGGCCCGAGCTCGACGTATTCCTGTTTACCGATCAGTCGGTCGAAGAGATTGCTGGCGCCAATCTGGGCAATTGCCGCCGCGTCTTCTACAATCAGGAAGACCACCTGGAACTGCACCTGAACATCCTGCGCGGTGTGTCCGACCGCTTCGAGGCGCCCTTCTTCACCGCTCTCACCGAATACGCCCGCAAGCCCACCGGCGTGTTTCATGCCATGCCGATCAGCCGCGGCAAGTCGATCACCCGCTCCCACTGGATCAAGGATATGGGCGAGTTCTACGGCATGAACATCTTCCTGGCCGAAACCTCTGCCACCTCGGGCGGCCTCGACAGCCTGCTCGAACCGCACGGGCCGATCAAGAAAGCGCAGGAAAAAGCCGCGCGGGCCTTTGGCGCCAAGCAAACCTTCTTCTCCACCAACGGCACCTCGACCTGCAACAAGATCGTGGTGCAGGCCATCGTGCGCCCCGGCGACATCGTGCTGGTCGACCGCGACTGCCACAAATCGCACCACTACGGCATGGTACTGGCCGGTGCGCAGGTGGTGTATCTCGACAGCTACCCGCTCAACGATTACTCCATGTACGGCGCTGTGCCGATGCGCGAGATCAAGCATCGCCTGCTCGAACTCAAGGCCGCCGGCAAGCTCGATCGCGTGCGCATGCTGCTGCTCACCAACTGCACCTTCGACGGCGTGGTCTACAACGTCGAGCGGGTCATGGAAGAGTGCCTGGCCATCAAACCGGATCTCGTCTTTCTGTGGGACGAGGCCTGGTTTGCCTTTGCCCGTTTCGGCCCGGCCTATCGGCGCCGCACCGGCATGCATTGCGCAGCCCTGCTGCGAGAGCGTTTCAAGTCGCCTGAATACCGCGCTGCCTACAACAAGTACGCCGAAAAAATGGCCGACGCCGATGACGAAACCCTGCTCAAGACGCGCTTGATGCCCGACCCGGACAAGGTCCGTGTGCGCGTCTATGCCTGCCAGTCGACGCACAAAACACTCACCTCGCTGCGCCAGGGCTCCATGATTCATGTGCACGACCAGGACTTCAAGGACGAAGTTGAACAGGCCTTCCACGAGGCCTACATGACGCACACCTCCACGTCGCCCAACTACCAGATCATTGCCTCGCTCGACATCGGCCGCCGGCAGGTCGAACTCGAAGGCTTCGAGTTCATCCAGCGTCAGGTCGAGCAGGCCATGTCGCTGCGCAAGGCGATCAACCATCATCCCCTGATCAGCAAATACTTTAAGGTGCTGACGGTGGCCGAGATGATTCCAGCGGAGTATCGTAAGTCAGGCATCAAGAGCTACTGGGATCCCGAGCACGGCTGGAGCGACATTGCCGAGGCCTGGAGTGAAGACGAGTTTGTGCTTGACGCCACTCGGGTTACCCTCTCGGTATCCGGCTCGGGTTGGGACGGAGACACCTTCAAGAACCAGATCCTGATGGACAAACACGGCATCCAGATCAACAAAACCTCTCGCAACACGGTGTTGTTCATGACCAACATCGGCACCACGCGCTCTTCGATCGCCTACCTGATTGAGGTGCTGGTGAAGATCGCCAGAGAGCTGGACGAACGCCTCGACGATGCCAGCGCGGTCGAAAAGAAGATCTTCGAACGCAAGGTCAAGGCCCTGCGCGAAGACCTGCCGCCCCTACCCGATTTCAGTTTCTTCCACGACGCCTTCCGCCTCAGCGCCGGCAACGGCACACCCGAAGGTGATATTCGTTCGGCCTTCTTCCTCGCCTACGACGAAGGCAAGTGCGAATACATTCCCATCGAAGGCAACGACATCGAAAAGGAAATCGCCACGGGCCGGAAGCTGGTCTCGACCACCTTTGTCATTCCCTACCCGCCGGGCTTCCCGATTCTGGTACCCGGCCAGGTCATCAGTCAGGAGATCATCGCCTTCATGCGCGCGCTGGACGTCACCGAGATTCACGGCTACCGGCCAGAACTCGGTCTGCGCATATTTACCGAAGCCGCCCTCGCCGCCCTGGAAGCCAAACCGGTGATCCAGGCAATGCAGTAACGCATCCACACAGCAAACCCACGGGGTGCCACGAGCGCCCCGCTCAAGCATTTACAACAAGGAGAACAGCATGTCACCACGCACCGATGAGGCCCGCTCCAGCCAGATCGAGGCGGTTATCGAACTGATCCGCAGCAAACTGGCACCCGACCAGGCGGCAGTTGTTGAACCGTTTGCGCGCAAGTATTACAACCAGGTCGACACCGACGACCTGGCCGGCCGCGAAGTCGCGGATCTGTACGGAGCCGTGCTGAGTCACTGGCAATTCGCACGCAAGCACGAAGGCGACACCAAAGTGCGCGTGTACAACCCCCGCATGGATGAACACGGTTGGGAGTCCACCCACACCGTCATCGAACTGGTGGGCCCCGACATGCCCTTCCTGGTCGACTCCATCGGCATCGAGGTCAATCGCCAGGGCCTTACCCTGCACCTCATCATCCATCCGGTGATGGCGGTAGTACGCGATGCCAAGGGCCAGTACCAGCGCATGGCCGACGATGCCAAGGGCAAGGCTGCGCGCTACGAATCGATCATTCACGTGGAAGTCGACCGCCGCACCGAGCCGGCCGACCTCGACGCTATCAAATCCGGCATTGAAAGCGTCCTCAAAGACGTCCGGGTCGCCGTGGACGACTGGCCGGCCATGACCCAGCGCCTGTCCGATGTGATTGCCGAAGCCGCCAGCAGCAACACCCCCGAAAGCCCTGACGATGTCGCCGAAGTCAAAGCCTTCCTCGAATGGCTGTCCGACGACAACTTCGTGTTGCTCGGCTGCCGCGACTACGACCTGATCAGTAAGAAAGGCGAGAACGAACTGCGTATCCGAAGCGGCTCCGGCCTCGGCCTGCTGCGCGAAACCGGCGACAGCAAGCAGTCAATGTCTTTCGCTGCGCTGCCGCCGCAACTCAAGGCGCAAGCGCATTTGCCCAACCTGCTGACCATCACCAAATCCAATACGCGTTCGACGGTTCATCGCCAAGGCTATCTGGACCACCTCAGCATCAAGTGCTTCGACGCCAAAGGCAAGGTCACCGGCGAGCGCCGCATCATCGGTCTGCTCACCTCCACCGCCTACAACACCAACCCCAAACGCATCCCGCTCCTGCGCCAAAAAGTGCAAAGCGTGATCGAGCGCGCCGGCCTGCTGCCCAAAAGCCACGCAGGCAAGGCACTGGCCACCATTCTCGAGCAATACCCGCGCGATGAGCTTTTCCAGAGCACACCCGACGAGTTGTTCAACACCGCCACCGGCATCCTGCGCCTCGGCGAGCGCCAGCGCATTCGGCTGTTCGCCCGCAGCGATGCCTACGCGCGTTTTGTCTCCTGCCTGATCTACATCCCGCGCGAGAACTACAACACCGAGCAACGCAAGCGCATGCAGGCGGTGCTGATGGAAGCCTTCGAGGGCGTCTCGTCCGAATTCGAGGTGCACTTCTCTGAATCCGCCCTGGCACGGGTATTGATCATCGTCCGCACCAAAGACTCGGTCATCCCGGTCTTCGACGTGCGCGAGATCGAAACCCGCCTCATCAACGTCGCCCGTCGTTGGGAAGACGGCCTGCAAAGCGCGCTCATCGAGCACCATGGCGAAGAACGCGGCATGCGCCTGTCGCGCAACTACGCCACGGCCTTCCCCGCCGGCTACCGCGAAGACTACCCCGCACGCATTGCCGTGCACGACATCGATTTGATGGAATCGCTCGATCCGCGTAGCGGGCTGGGCATGAACCTCTACATCCCGCTCGAAGCCCCGCAAGGGCGCATCAATTTCAAGCTCTTCCACACTGGCTCGCCCGTGCCGCTGTCGAGCAGCCTGCCGATGCTCGAGCGCACCGGCGTCAAAGTCATTGAAGAACGCCCCTACCGCATCGAGCGTCAAGACGGCTCGCTGGTGTGGGTGCACGACTTCGGCATGCAACTGGCCGGCGTCGAAGAACTCAACCTTGAGCGCCTGCGCCCGCTGTTCCACGAGGTGTTCGCCCGCGCCTGGTGCGGCGACATCGAAAACGACGACTTCAACCGCCTCACCCTGCTTGCCGGCCTCGACTGGCGCGAAGTGAGCATGCTGCGCGCCTACGCCAAGCACATGAAGCAGGCGGCCTTCACCTTCAGCCAGACCTACATGGAGCAGACGCTGGCCAACTACCCGGCGCTCACCGCCCAGTTGGTCAAACTGTTCAAGACGCGCTTTGACCCGGCCGAAGATGCTGATCGCGACACCCGCTGCAATCAACTGGTCACCGAGATCAACGCCACACTCGACAACGTGGCCAACCTCGACGAAGACCGTATCCTGCGTCAGTTCCTGGCCATGATTCAGGCCACCTTGCGCACCAATTTCTACCAGCCTGGAAAAGACGGCAAATCCAAGTCTTACCTATCGTTCAAGTTCAACCCCAGCCTCATCCCCAACCTACCCGAGCCCAAGCCGATGTTCGAAATTTCGGTCTACTCACCGCGGGTCGAAGGGGTGCACCTGCGTGGCGGCAAAGTCGCCCGGGGTGGCCTGCGCTGGTCAGACCGCATGGAAGACTTCCGCACAGAAATTCTCGGTCTGGTCAAAGCCCAGATCGTCAAGAACGCCGTCATCGTTCCGGTCGGCTCCAAAGGGGGTTTTGTCGTCAAGAACCCGCCGCCCGCCGGCGACCGCGAAGCCATGCTGGCCGAAGGCGTGGCCTGCTACCGCATGTTCCTCTCCGGCTTGCTCGACGTGACCGACAACCTGGTGCTCGGCGAAGTCGTACCGCCCGCCTCGGTCGTGCGCCATGACGAAGACGACCCATATCTGGTCGTCGCCGCCGACAAGGGCACGGCCACCTTCTCCGACATCGCCAACTCAGTCGCCGCCGAATACGGCTTTTGGCTCGGCGATGCCTTCGCCTCGGGTGGCTCGGTCGGTTACGACCACAAAAAAATGGGCATCACCGCACGCGGCGCCTGGGAGTCGGTCAAGCGCCACTTCCGTGAAATGGGCATCAACACCCAGGAAGAGCCCTTCACCGTCGCCGGCGTGGGCGACATGTCGGGCGACGTGTTCGGCAACGGCATGCTGCTATCGAAAAAAATCAAACTCGTCGCAGCTTTCGACCACCGCCATATCTTTTTCGATCCCGATCCGGACACCGAAGCGAGCTGGATCGAACGCGATCGCATGTTCGCCCTGCCGCGCTCCTCGTGGGACGACTACGACCGCAAGCTCATTTCCAAAGGCGGCGGCATCTGGCCGCGCAGCGCCAAGTCGATTCCGCTGTCGGACCAAATGCGCAAGGTGCTCGACACCGACGCCACCGCCCTGCCCCCGACCGAGCTGATCCGCAGCATTCTCAAGGCCCCGATCGATCTCCTCTACAACGGCGGGATCGGCACCTACATCAAGGCCAGCAGCGAAACCGACGCCTCCGTCGGCGACCGTGCCAATGACGCCGTGCGCGTCAATGGTCGCGATCTGCGCTGCAAGGTGTTTGGCGAAGGCGGCAACCTCGGCGCCACGCAACTCGGCCGTATCGAATTCGCCCTCAACGGCGGGCGCATCTGCACCGACGCCATCGACAACTCGGGCGGCGTCGATTGTTCCGACCACGAAGTTAACATCAAAATTCTCCTCAACGGCGTGGTCGCCGAAGGTGAGCTGACCGACAAGCAACGCAACAAGTTGCTCATGGACATGACCGACGAAGTGAGCACCCTGGTGCTGCGCGACAACTACTACCAGACGCAAATACTGTCCGTCACACGGGCGCGCGGCACTGAGCTGATCGACGCCCAGGCCCGCTTCATGCGCCGCCTGGGCAACGCCGGCCGGCTCAACCGCAAGATCGAATTCCTGCCCTTCGACGAAGAAATCGCCGAGCGCAAATCCGCGGGCATCGGCCTCACCTCGCCGGAGCTGGCTGTCCTGCTCGCCTACAGCAAAATCGAACTCTATGACGAAGTGCTGGCCTCGGACATCCCCGAAGACCCGTACATCTCAACCGCGCTCACCCGCTACTTCCCCGTCCCGCTGCGCGAGCGCTTTGCCGACCAGATTCAGCGACACGCACTCAAGCGCGAGATCATCGCCACGCATGTCATCAACAGCATGGTCAACCGAGTCGGTGCCACCTTTGTCGGCCGACTCAAGGAAGAGACCGGCGCCACCGCACCCGACATCGTGCGCGCCTACCTCGCCACCCGCGAAGTCTTCAGCCTCGTCTCGGTGTGGGCCGACATCGAAGCGCTCGACAACCAGATCCCCGATGCTGTGCAAACCGGCATGATCATCGACTCTGGTCGCCTCGTCATGCGCGGCACCCTGTGGTTCCTGCGCCACCCCGACCTCACCAAGGACTTGAGCAAAACACTCAAACGCTTCATTCCGGGCGCACAAGCGCTTGCCGAGTCCCTCGAAGACGTCGTCGGTGCCGGCTACAAGAAAGAGCTCGACAGAATCGC
The DNA here is from genome assembly GCA_027214125.1 of Zoogloeaceae bacterium G21618-S1. GTDB lineage: Bacteria > Pseudomonadota > Gammaproteobacteria > Burkholderiales > Rhodocyclaceae > Nitrogeniibacter. Next base: position 2,460 of record JAPWHF010000023.1, on the reverse strand, counting down.
CGCCGGCTATACCGAACAAGGCGTGCCCGAAGCCCTGGCACGCCGCGTCGCCGGACTCGACGAGCTCTACTCTGCACTCGATCTGGTCGAACTCACCACCGAGACCAAGCGCGACCAGCGCACCGCCGCAGCGGTGTACTTCGCTCTGGGCGAGCGCTTCGACCTCCACTGGCTCGGCAAGCAGATCACCAGCCTGCCCGCCGACACCCACTGGCAGTCGTTGGCCCGCACCGCCCTGCGCGATGATCTCTCCGCCCAGGCCCGAAACCTCGCCGCCAACGTCCTGCGTCTATCGCCTAAACTGAGCGATGCGGATGAGTTGATCAAGGCATGGGAGACGCAACGCTGCACCCAGATCGACCGCAGCCAGCAACTCTTCGCCGACATCAAAGCCTCACCAAGCATCGACATGCCGATGCTGTCGGTCACTTTGCGGGAGCTGCGCAACCTCGCCTGAGTCCAACCGCCGGCGCCGCAACCACCACGGCGCCAGCAAGAACACCACAAGAAACGCCTCACGCGAATTGATCGCGCGAGGCGTTTTTTATCTCTGAACAACCACTAACTCACAGAGGGGACCGCAACTGAGCGCCAACTTTAACCAACCGGACTCCACCAAACCCGGGGCGATTCAGTTGAGCGCCGGGTTAGCAGGGCGATGCAAAAACCGCCCGATTCCGCACCAGCCAAGAGGTTGTAATTGAACTCCACCGCAACTTCACCGCGAGATTTGATTTTTCAATTCGATTCGACTTGCCGAACCGGGTATTGGCATGTGCCGCAACGGCGCATTTCTGCGAGCGCTTCATACCGCCACCTCCGAATTGCTCAATTTCGCAATTCGGAGCAGGTTGTACGCCGCACCGGAAATGAAGGCCGCCATCTGCGTCTTCGCCTGGCCGATGAATCGGGTCTTTCGCAGACCTCCCACCGTTTTGAGCCAACCGAAGATCTCTTCGACCCGTTTTCGTTTCCGCTGACTGATTCGGTAGCCTTCGGTGCGTGTTGTTCGCCCATCGAGGCCCGGCGTGTTCCGCTTGTCTATACGCGCGATGTGGGGCCGAACACCATGGTCGCGCAGGTGCGTAACGAACTCCTTCACGTGGTAGCCCTTGTCCGCCGCCAGCGTCTTGGGGTGGATGCGACGCCGGCGGGCACGGGTGAGCATCGAGCGCGCAGCGCGGTGTTCGGCCTGCGTCGATTCGGTCACCAGAATGTCCACGCACAAACCGTTGCGGTTCTCCATGAGCACATGGCCGCCGTGGCTCAGCTTGGCCGGCTGGCCGTTGCCCTTCCTCATGAGGCGCGAGTCCGGATCGGTCGAGCTTTGATGCGTCGCGTTCGAACGCTTCTCGCCCTTGAAGTCGACCATGCCGGTGCCGTCGCCGCCGTCCTTGGGCGGCTCCCCGTCCTTGCGCTTGAAGCTCTTGAACGAGGCCCACGCGTCGATCAGCGTGCCGTCGACGGTGAAATGATCCGAAGAGAGCAGGCGCTCGCGGCGGGCAAGGCTCACCACCTCGTCGAAGAAGCGGCGCGCCACATCCGTGGCGACCAGTCGTTCGCGCAAGCGGCTGAAATTCGATTGATCGAGGCTGGCGCTCTCCAGCCCCATGTCGAGAAACCAGCGAAAGAGAATGTTGTAGTCGAGCTGCTCGCAAAACTGTCGGTCAGAGCGAATCGAGTACAGCGCGATCAGCAACTGGCCCTTGAGCAGGCGCTCGGGCGGAATCGACGGGCGGCCAACGTTCGAATACAGCGCATCGAGTTCCGCCGAAATGGCGCCGAGCGCTCGGTCGGCCAGTGTCTTCACCCCTCGCAACGGATGATCGGTCGGCACCCGCGACTCGGGCGAGAAGTAATGGAACATCGAGGACTGGGGATTGAGTTGGCCGAGCATCGCTGTCAGGGCAAGAGTTTGGTGAGCGCTTCTATGACAAACAACGGCCCGGTTCGTTCACTGGGTTTTGCATCAACCTGTTAGGTTGATTGGAATACACGACCTTAAACGCATGCGACCAAAATCTGTTCTGGCCTCCCGCTTGGATTGTGGGTCAAGAACGTATTCTCTATCGGTCTCTCGGCGAAATACGACCCAATGCCAAGAGTTGTTTTTCTCGTTATGGTTTATGCCAACAATTGCTGTGTCCGGCATTGATGACCACTTGCGAATTGAACGACCTTTCCGGGCGGAAATGTTCATTTCGAGCAGCAAGCTCTGAAGCTGGGAGCTGCTTGTATAAAAAGTACGTTGAGATTCGCTCCAGTCAAAAACTTTAGCCGCAACACTCATTACTTCTGCGTAAGTGGCACCGCTAAGCATCGCAATACAGGCAATTCCGCAACCTGTTCTGTGCTCTTGGCGAATACGTTTCATGGGCGAAACCTAACGACGCTGTAGAAAAACCCGTTTCCGGGCCGAGTCGATCTTCCCGGCGTTGGCCGGTGCGGTTGAATTCGTCA
>JAPWHF010000022.1 GCA_027214125.1 Zoogloeaceae bacterium G21618-S1 | reverse complement strand
GCGAAGGCGAGATCTCGTATGCCGGCCCCAATTGCCGCGCACGCGGCCTGCTCGCCATCGATATCCTGCGCGAGCGCCTGTCGGCGCTTGCCTTAGCGGTCGAACACCACTTCGACCTGATCGGCGTCGCCAGCGTGTTCAACGATGCCGACGGGCGCTGGCTCGACCAGTGCCCCGCGCGCGAGATCGACGACGTGCGCGTCCGCCTGGCGGTGTCGGGCGCCGAGCGCCGTGACGTCGAGCGCGCCCTGCAGGAAGTCGAAGCGCTCTACACCGCCGGGCCGGCGGGCGGCGGCGGGGTGCGCACCCACCTCACGCCCTTGATGAACTCGACCTCGGTCTTCGTGCCGCGCGAGGCCTTCGCGCCGCAGATCGAGACGCTGGAAGCCTGATCATGATCGCTGAAGACTTCGTCGACGTGCCGCTCCACCAGGTCGCTCACGCACGCACCGGCGACAAAGGCAACCGCATCAACGTCGCCGTGTTCTGCTACGACCCGGCCGTCTATCCGTACCTGGCCGAGCAGCTCACCGAAGCGAAAGTGCTGGCCTGCTACGGCCATCGCGCACCGTCCGCAGTCACGCGCTACCTGGTGCCCAATCTCGCCGCCTGCAATTTCGTCATCGACGACGTGCTGGCCGGTGGCGTGAACAACAGCCTTTGCCTCGATCGCCACGGCAAGGGGCTTTCCTACCTGCTGCTGGCGATGACCATCCGCCTGCCTCGACATATCGTGGCCGGCACCTGATTCCCCCGAGGAGACACACATGAAAAACCGTCAATCGCGCTTCAAGCCCGCCGCCCTGATCCTCGGCGCGTCCTTGCTGGCCGCATGTCAAGGCACCGCCATCGCGCAGTCGACCAAACTGGCGATCGGCACGACCTCCTCCTCGTCGAGCCACTACAGCTACTTCGTGGCGGTCTCGCAGATCGTCAACAGCCGCGTCAAGGGCGTGGACACCTCGGTGGTCGAAACCGGCGCCACCATGGACAACCTGCGCCGCATGGATCGCCGCCAGGTCGACCTCGGCCTGGTCACCACCAACGTGATCCACCATGCCAACGCCGGCACCGGCGACTTCGCCGGCAAGCCAAGCAAGAGCCGGCTGCTGTGGATCTACTCCATCGCGCCGCAGAACGCGGTGGTGCGCAAGGACGCGGATGTGACCTCGTTCGCCGATCTGGCCGGCAAGAAGTTCAACACCGGCCTGAAGGGCTCGGCGACCGAAAAGACCACCGACGCGGTGTTCGCGCTGCTCGGCATCACGCCGGACGTGGTGCGCGGCTCCACCGGCGAGATCGTCGATGCGGTCAAGGACAACCGGGTGGTCGGCTATGTGAAGTCCGGCGCCGGCCTCAAGCTCGACGCCTCGACCCGCGAGATCGCCACCTTCACGCCGATCAGCGTGCTGGGCCTGAACGATGCCCAGAAAACCAAGATCACCAGCACCATGCCTGAGCTGTCGATCGTCGACGTGCCGGCCGATGCGCAGACCAAGCTGCCCGCCTATTCGACCTGGGGCTTTGGCGTGGGCGCCGCGGCCGCCCCCGAGCTGGACGAAAACATCGCCTACCAGATCGTCAAGGCGGTGTGCGAGGACAAGGACATCCAGGCCGCCGCCTTCGGCGAAGTGGCTGGCGTCGACATCGCGCAGATGACGCTCAAGTACGCCTCGTCGCCGCTGCATCCCGGCGCGGTGCGCTACTTCCGCGAGCGCGGTCTCGAGGTACCGGCCCGTCTGATCGCCCCCTGAGGATCGCGCCATGGACACGCTCCGACACAAGGCCGTCATGGCCGTGGCCCTGGTACTGAGCCTCTTCGTGCTCTACACCTCGGCCTTCGGCGTCCTCGATGCGCTGGTGCAGCGCTCGACCTTCCTCGCCCTGGTGGTGGTGCTGGCCTTGCTGCGCTATCCACTCGGTGGCGGCAAGGCATGGCGGCCGCTCGGCGCTGTTGTCGACCTGATGCTCGGCCTCGTCGCGGTCGGCACCTGCGCCTGGATCGCGACGCACTCCGACCAGATCATGGACTCGCTGCCCACCGCCGGCCTGCTGGAAATTGCGATGGCGATCTCGCTGATCGTGGTCATCCTGGAAATGTCGCGGCGCGCGATCGGTCTCATCTTCCCGTCGATGGTCCTGGTCGGCCTGCTATACGCCCTCCTGGGCAGCTACATCCCGGGCCGGCTCGGCCACCGCGGCTTCGACATCTACTTCATGACCGAGACGCTGCTGTTGGGCGACATCGGCATCTGGGGCTCGCTGCTCGGCGTTGCCGCCACCATCATCGCGGTGTTCTCGCTGTTCGGCAGCTTCCTGCTGCACTCCGGTGGCGGCGCGGCGTTCATGGACATCGCCCTGCGCGTCAGCGGCCGCTCGACCGGCGGCGCGGCCAAGATCGCCACCATCGCCTCGGGCCTGTTCGGCATGGTCAGCGGCAGCGCGGTGGGCAACGTCGCCACCACCGGCACCTTCACCATCCCGCTGATGAAGCGGCTCGGCTATCCAGCCGCGCTCGCCGGTGCTGTGGAGGCCGTGGCCTCGACCGGCGGCCAGCTGGCGCCGCCGATCATGGGCGCGGCCGCCTTCATCATGGCCGAAATCATCAGCGTCGATTACGTCACCATCGCGCTCGCCGCCATCCTGCCGGCCGCCCTGTTCTACATCGGCGTCTTCGGCACGGTGCACGTCACCGCCCGCGAGCAGCGGCTCGGGCAGGTGCCCGACGACCAGATTCCGGCCTGGTCGACGATCCTGAAAATGCATCGGCTCGCCCCGATCGCCTGCGCCTTCGTCGGCTTGGGGATCGGCATCGTCAACGGCAATTCGATCCAGACCGCGGCCTTCTTCGGCATCGCCGGCACCGTGATCGGTGTGGCCATCGGGCGCCTGTGGCCCGCACGTGGCGGGGACGACGAGACGCGCGAGCCGGTCACGAAGCAGCTGCGCTCGGCGCTCGACGACGGCGCCAACAGCCTGGTCGTGGTCGGCGTGCTGCTGGCCGGCGCCCAGATCCTGGTATCGATGATCAACCTCACCGGCATCGGCGTGACGCTCTCGTCGATGATCGTCGGCGAAGCGACCGCTTCGGTGCTGGCCGTCGGCCTGATCGTCGCGGCCATCTGCATGATTATGGGTATGGGCATCCCGACCACGGCCGCCTACGTGCTGGTGGCGGCGACGCTCGCCCCGGCGCTGGTCAAGGTCGACGTCAGCCCGCTGGCCGCCCACATGTTCGTGTTCTACTTCGCCACGCTGTCGGTGATCACCCCGCCGGTGTGCGTGGGCGTCTTCGTTGCCGCCGGCATTGCCGGCGTGGGCTGGACCCAGGTGGCGCGCCATGCGGTCTCGCTTGGCGCGGTCACCTATGTGATCCCCTTCCTGTTCCTGCTCTACCCGGGCATGCTCACGCCGGGCTCGGCGGTCGAGTACATCGAGGCGGCCTTGTCGGGCGTGGTGTTCGTCACCGCCTTCGCGCACCTCTTCGGCGGCGCGCAAATCACCGGACGGCGCCTGGTCGACATCCCCGCCTGGCTGGGCGTGGCGCTGGCGGCCATCTATCCGCACGAGGCCGGACTGGTCATCGGCATCGCCGCGGTGCTGGCCCTGATGTGGCTGAGCCGGCGTCGTTATCCGGCAGCCAATGCCTGCTGAGCGGCCGGCCCTGCCCGGCGCCCCGACGCCTCGCCATCGCGGGTGACGGCGGTTCTCCGCCGCGCGCCACCCCATGACCGCGGTACCATGGGGGCTCGCCGTGCCCAGCGCCGGCGCCCCCGGAGGGATCCATCTTGACGAGCGCCCCCACGGAAAATCCGTCCGCCCTCGCCCCGCTGCGCGACGCAGTCTTTCGCATGCTCTGGCTGGCCTGGCTGACCGCCAACGTCACCATGTGGATGAACGAGGTCGCCTCCGCCTGGCTGATGACCTCGCTCACCGACAGCGCCTTCATGGTCGCCATGGTCCAGGCGGCCTCGACCCTGCCGGTGTTCGTTCTGGGCCTGCCCAGCGGCGCGCTCGCCGACATCGTCGACCGGCGCCGCTACTTCGCCGTCACCCAGGTGTGGGTCGGCGTCATTGCCATCATTCTCGCCACCCTGTCCTTCGCCGGCCAGCTGAGCGCCCCCCTCCTGCTCATGCTCACCTTCGCCAACGGCATCGGCATGGCGATGCGCTGGCCGGTGTTCGCCGCCATCGTGCCGGACGTGGTGCCCCGCCACGACCTGCCCGCTGCGCTGGCGCTCAACGGCATCGCCATGAACATGTCGCGGGTGATCGGCCCGGTCATCGCTGGCGCGCTGCTGGCCAGCGTCGGCAGCGCCTATGTCTACCTGCTCAATGCCGTGCTGGCGGTCATCGCCTTCACGCTGATCCTGCGCTGGCGCTCCGAACCGGTGGTCAGCGCCCTGCCCGGTGAGCGTTTTTTTGCCGCCATGCGCGTCGGCCTGCAGCATGTGACGCAATCGCCGCGGATGCGTGTGGTGTTGATGCGCATCTTCCTGTTCTTCCTGCAGTCGGTCTCGCTGACAGCGCTGCTGCCACTGATCGCGCGCAGGCTCGGCGACGGCGGCCCCGGCGCGTTCACGACACTGCTGGTGGCAATGGGCGGCGGCGCGGTCGCGATGGCGCTCAACCTCACCCGGCTGCGCCAGCGCATTCGGCGTGACGCCATGGTCTATTGGGGCGTCTGCGTCCATGCCCTTGCGGCCGTCGCGGTGGTGCTCTCGCCCACCCTGTGGCTCGCCGTGCCGGCCATGGCCATCGCCGGGATGGCCTGGATCGCCACCGCCAACTCGCTGACCGTGGCCGCCCAACTGGCCCTGCCCAACTGGGTCCGTGCACGCGGCATGTCGATCTACCAGATGGCCCTGATGGGCGGCAGCGCGGCCGGCGCGGCATTGTGGGGCTATGTGGCCAGTGTCACCACGGTGCAAACCAGCATCATCGCGGCCGCCGTGATCGGCCCGCTGGTCCTGCTGCTCACGCGGCACCACGGCGCCGGCGGCGTCACCGACGAAGACCTGACGCCCACCCCCGTGACCGCCACCGCGCCGCCGCCGGTCATCGACATTGCCCCCAACGAGGGGCCGGTAATGGTGACCATCGAGTACCTGATCGACCCGGCTCAGGCCCAAGCCTTCACCGCGGTGATGCAGCAGACGCGGCTCGCGCGCCTGCGCCAGGGTGCGCTGTCCTGGGGGCTGTTCCGCGACACCTCGCTTGCAGGCCGCTACATCGAGTACTTCCTCGATGAAAACTGGATCGAACACCAGCGCCGCCTGGCGCGCTTCACCGCCGCCGACATCGGGCTGCGAAATCGTCGCATGGCTTTCCACATCGGCACGGAACCACCCCGCACACAGCGTTACATCGGCGAGCCGATCCGTGGATTCGGCACACCGGACGAAAGCTGACCGAGCCGCGTCATTCGGCCAGATAAGCGCCCAAAAACGTGGCCCTTGTGCGCAATACGATCAAGCACGGTGCCATCGGGATCGCTGAATGGCTTCACTGTCTTGCGCCGCACGGTATGGGCCCGGAGGGTCGAGGCCATGCACACGCGCCACCGCGTTTCATGCGACGCCCGGGCCGCCTTGAGGGTGCCGTTTGCCCCCCGGTGAGATACGATGGAAAGCGTTGAAGCCGGCGGCGCAGGGCATGGCGTTCATCGGCGCCCCTCAGGAGTGGTGCATGACCCGTGTATACGCCTCGGCCATCTTCTGCTCGACACGGCTCGAGCTGGATGTTGCTCGGCTCCGACAGTCCATCGGAGACGCGGCGGATACGGCCTGGCGCACCCATATCGAGCGCAGCTACCGCTGCGCGCTGTCCTTCACATTCAACGATTTCTATCGACGACAGATCGGGCTGACTCACGTTCGATCATCGACATTCGTACTCGATGGTCCGATCGGCGAAGTCTGGACCGACTGGGTTCTGCTGGATGACAAACGTCTGGCCACGCAGTCCTTGCATATCAACTTCTGCTTTCCCGCCCTGCGCCTCGACCTGAACAACCCGCAATGCCCGACCACCGAGGCGATTGCCGGTTTTCTCAAGGACGTCTATCACCTGAGCGAATACGAACAGGACCTGCCGGGCGGCCTCCGGGATCTGTCCCGGTTACTGTGCGGCGTGGCCCGCGGCCGGCAACATGCCCTGGGCATTTCCCGCTACATCTACACCTCACTTGCCTGCAATGACGCCGACGCCATCGCCTCACCGTCCGACGCCCTGCGCGTGAACCTCTATCGCCTGCTGTATCAGCATGCACAAGGCGTCGACGCCGCCGTCGCCACCGCAATGCTGCCCAAACCCTGGGGATCAGCCGCGTTCTTCAGGCTCTATTCCCAACCGGGCGGCATGCTCTCGGTGTCGACGCCCTACCCGGCCAAGGCGCACCACCAGCACGATGCATGGTTCAACCCGACGCCGCCAACTCTGGCGGAGGCGCCCTTCTCGATGGCTGTGGCCCCCTCATCCGGCGCCACAGCAGACGCCTACCCGAGCTACGATTTTCTGCCCGAATACCCGCCCCTGCGTTATCTCGCCGTTCCGGTTCTGCACTATGGCGCGGCCTATGAAGAGACGCTCCGGGCGGTTCACGAATCCGCTTTCAGCAGCGTGCTCCAACGACCACTGCGCATGCCCTGGACACCCAAGCCCAGCAAATGCCACCTCCTGGCGGCCAACCTCGAAGGCATCCGCCTGCCAATCGTGCGAAGCCTGTTGAACGAAACGCTCGAGTTGCAGCTACAGGCGCGCACCACCAACGCGTCCATGGAGATGCTGCGCCTGCGCGATACGACCCGAAACGTCCTGCTCGCAATCGCTGGCCTGATTCTCGCGCTCGCGTTCATCGACCCGGACAAGTTCATCCTCCGCGATGTATTCACGGGCTCCCCGCACACTGCCGCACCGGCACCGGCTGCACCGGCCGCACCGGCCGATCCCGGGGCCGCGCCCCGCTGATGTCGCACTGCCTGATCCTGACCTCGGAGTACCCGCCATTCACTGTCGGTGGCGTCGGACGCTACGTGTTCGAACTTGCCTCGCGACTGCGCCATGACATGCGTGTTTCGGTCATGGTGGTGCCGACCTACCGGCCGTTCGCGATCAATGGCGTCACGCCCCATACACCTGGTGCAAGCCCCGGCGCCCCCGGACTTGTCATCAACATGGCGGACGACGCCTATCGCAACGCCTTGCCGCACATCGGCGCCGAGACAGACTTCCGGCAGGCGGAGCACATCGCCCTTGCCGTGGCTCGGCAAGCCATCGAGCCTGTCGGGCATGACGAGACGCTGCATGTCTTCGTGCAGGACTATGCGCTCGCCCTGATCGCCGCCGCGCTACAGCACCTGCGGCCCGCCGCACACCTCATCGCCGCCTGTCATCTGCCGGTCTATGCCGGTTTCACCTATTTCGACAAACCGGTCGGCGACGCCATGCACCAGATTCTGGAAGCCAAGCTGGTGCAACTGGCGGAGCGGGTCATCGTCCCGTCCGCCTTCGCGGCCAATGTCCTGACGCTCACCCATAACGTCTCGCCCGGCAAACTCAGCGTGCTGCCGCTCGGCGCCCACCGCCCGAGTGCAGTCGTGCCCCCGCCCGATGCACCGTTGCGCCTGCTCGCCATTGGCCGGCCGACCGAACAGAAGGGTTATCACTTCCTGTTTGCGGCTCTGGCGCAACTGATTCGCGACGACGCCAGCATTCGCCTGACCGTGGTCACCGGCGAGAAGGACAGCACGCGCATTGCCGCGCTGGCCCGCGCTCACGGTGTGCTCGCCCATGTCGACCTTGCGCCATCGACCGCGCCGGATGGGATATGGCCGCTCATCGACCGCCACCATCTACTGGTCACCACCTCGCTCTACGAAACCTTCGGCCTGGCGGTGCTCGAAGCCATGGCCTCCGGCCGCCCCACCATCGGCTTCGCCGTCGGCGCCCTGACCGAGCTGTGGGGTCCAATACTCAGCGCAGAATTCGGCACGCCCGTCTGCCGTATCGACGTGCTCGTCACACGCATACGCACTCTCGCCGACGCCCCCGAACAGCGCCAGCGCCTCGGGCTGGCCGCACTCCGGCGTGCCCAGGCGTTCTCGTGGGGCGCCCATGTCGCACGTCTGTCGGAAACCCTGCGCGACGCGCACGTCCGGGCCGAGCAGGGTGCAATGCCATGTGCCTGATGATTGGTTGGTACTACCACCTCCCGGCATGCGCCTCCGAATTCGAGGTCACGACCCTGGTCGATGAAAGCCTGCAACTGCTGGTGGACGCCCATCGCGACACCCGGGCCAAAGTCAGCCTCGCGATCACCGGCAGCCTGCTGGCGCATATCGAGACCCATCGACCGCGTTTCCTGGCCAGCCTGGGCGACGCGATCGCCGACGCCATCGTCGAACTGGTCGCCACCACCTACCACGAGGTCTGCCCCTTCCTGATCCCACCGCGCTATCTGCACCGCCAGATCACGCTGGACCTGCAAACCAAACAGCACCTGTTCTCGATTCGGCCGACCGCCTTCTGGTCGGGCAACCTCGCCTGGACCCCGGCCCTGCCCGACATCCTGTCCGAACTCGGCCTTCACACCGCAATCATCGACGAAGCGCACCTGCGCGAAGCCCACCAGACACAACTCTGGCAGTGGCTGCGCAAGGACAGCATGCAGATGGACGCCCTGCTCGTCGACACCCTGATGTCCGAATCGCTCGCCCATCGCACCTACCGGTTGAACCAATCGCCGGACAGCGCCTTGACACTGCGCATCCTCTCGTCCGATCTGCGCCGCTCACTGTCCTTCGGCACCACCGGCGCCGTGCACCGTGCCTGGGACGACGCCCCACTCGACGCCTTCATCACCCGACTCGAGGAAACGCAGCCCCCCACGGACACCACCTGCCGGTTCACCGGCGATGACGGTGACCGTATCAGCCCCGTGTCGATCACACAGTACCGAAGGCTGCTCAATGCACTTGGCCCAACGCTCGCCTGCGTGTCCGACCCGCTCGAAAATGCACGCGAGATGACACTCGACTTCCTGCCCGCCCATGCGCCGGGCGGCATCGACTTCTGGCAGGACCCGGTCGCCAAAGCCTATGGCGAAATCCTCACCGAACTCTACCGGGCCGTCGACATGGGCTATGTCGACGAGGACGACATCCTCCCGCTGCAGGATGTGTTCCCGATCTTCTGGAAGCGGATTGCGCGAACGCGCTGGTACTACGCACGCGCCCATGACCTGCTCCGCAACACCGAACGCAAGCCCCGAACTTGAAGGCTTATCAGTCTGAAAATTACGATCGGTACGCAATGATGCGCTCGCCAACGGCCGCCCGCCGATAGCAAAAAAAAAGGCCCGATCTGTCGATACGGGCCTTGTGCTTTGCTGGTCTGGCGACTGAAGTCAGTCAAGCGCTGGCAGCGCTGTGCTCACGCCAGTCGGGGCGATCCCGCAACTGACGCTTACTTGGATGCCGCAGCAGCATCCGCCTGAAGTTGCTCAAGGATTTTCCCGCTACGGCCACCCACCATTTCAACCAGTTTTGCGTTCAGGGGCTCGACGCGCTTGCGAAACACTTCGCGCTCTGCGGCAGTCAGACGGATAACCGCAAGCTTCGGATTGTCCTTCTGCATTTTCGCTAGCGCTGCGGCGTTCTTCTCCTTCTGCTTGGCAAGGATGAAGGTTTGCAGTTGCTCACGCACCTCTTTGAGCATGCTTTTGTCGTTGTCACTCAAACCGTTCCAGAAGTCAGCGTTGGCCACCACCGTGGTGGTGTACTCGACATCCCCCGGGTAGATCAAATGGGTGGTCACTTCATGGAATTTGGCACTCTCGATGAAGAACGGCGGATTCACCTGTGCCTGGATCACATTCATCTGCAGACCGCTGTAGACCTCACCCCAGGGCAGGGCGACCGGATTGGCGCCATAGAGCTTGAACTGTTCGATCAGGATCGGCGAGGTCATCACCCGGAATTTCACGTCGCCCAGATCTTCGGGCTTGCGCACTGCCTTTTTGGTGGTCCACACCATCTCCCCTTCTGGATAGACAGTGAACAACTTGAGCCCCTTGCTGGCGAAATCCTTGGCCAGCGAATCGTAGAGCGCCGGGCTGCTGGAGAGCACCTTGGCCTTGGCCGCGTCCGACTCGGGCAGCAGGAAGGGCAGGCTCAACACCTGTACTTCGGGCACGAAGGTGCCGAGGTGCCCCGGCGACGCATTGGAAAACTGGATCGCTCCGCCCGCCGTCAGCTCGGTCAGATCGTTTTCGTTGCCGAGCTGGCCGTAGGTGTACACCGTCACGGTCGTCTTGCCGCCGGTGCGTTTCTCAATGACGCGCTTGAACTCTTCCGCGTAGAGCGTCTGGACGTCGCCCGGACTTTCCTCGACGGCGAACTTCCATTCGGCAGCGCTGGCGCTGCCCATTGCGACCAGCGCCATCGCGGCGCCCAGTGCCAGCTGCTTGATATTTACGGTGAATGCCATGGTGGGTGTCTCCTCCTCGTTATCGGGCAATCAGTCGGTCGGACACGATGTGGCGCGTGGCGACTCGAAGTTCAGGTTACAAGCGTCGCGACACGCAAAAGAATGCACTAGAACAATATTGCGGCCGGCCGACGCGCGGCCGGCGCCGTGCCGGTGGCGAGCCGCGAGAACCTCGCGCGCGCATGTCGCGCCCCCTTGTTTCGGGGCGGATACCCGCCATTGGCCCCGGCAGGACGCCGCCACGACGTGGCAGGACGATGGCCAATCCGTCCCGGAACAATATTGTTCTAGAGCAATCGGCGCCACTCGCCCGCGCGGCTAGACTGCTTCGGTCACCACAATAAATGCGATGTGACCGCCAGCTTGACCTGCAGCTACACGCCGAAGGAGGAACACCCATGGACCCAACGTCCGAAGGCGGCATCGTTTTGCGCGGCGCACGCCAAATCGACCGCCTGCTTGCCCGACTGGAAAAGATATTGCTCGCCGGTGCCGTCATCCTGATGGCCGTCAATACCATCGCCAACGTCGTCGTCCGGCTGGGTTTCAGTTCCAGCCTGTTCTTTGTCGAGGAGCTCAACCAGTTTCTGATCGTCCTCGTCACCTTCGTCGGCACCAGCGCAGCCGCCCGCCAGGGGCGTCATATCCGCATGTCGGCAATCACCGACATGCTGCCGCTCAAATACCGCCGCTGGATGTTCGCCTTCATTCAATCCACCACCGCGATCGTCCTGGCTGCACTGGCCTGGTACGCCGCCACCTACATCCTGCGCGTCCAGGGGCTCGGCCGGGTGACACCGGCCATGCAGGTCCCCATGTGGATCACGCTGGTGTGGTTGCCGCTCGGCCTCGGCATTGCCGCGCTGCAGTTCGTGCTCGCCTCCGCCGCCAATCTACGCAGCAAAGACGACGCCTATCTCGCGCAGTACGTGCGTGAGCAGGACGACGTCGATATGCCCACCGTCTGAGGAGTTCGACAATGGCTCTCACGATTATTCTCGTCATGCTCGTCCTGCTGTTGCTCGGCTACCCGATGATTGTCCCGATGCTGGTCGCGACCTTCGTCGGCTTCTTCGTCTATTTCCCGATGCTCAAGTCGGACATCATTGTGCAGCAGATGATCAGCGGCATCAGCCCGGTGGCACTGATCACCGTGCCCATGTTCATTCTGGCCGCCGACATCGTCACGCGGGGACATACCGCCAACCGGCTGCTCGATCTGGCGATGACCTTCTTCGGCCATCTGAAAGGCGGCCTAGCCGTCACCACCGCCGTGGCGTGCACCCTGTTCGGCGCGATCTCGGGTTCCACCCAGGCCACCGTGGTGGCCATCGGCGGCCCGATCCGCCCGCGCATGCTGCAGGCAGGCTACGACGACCGCTTCACCACCGCGCTGATCATCAACGCCTCCGACATCGCCTTCCTGATCCCGCCCAGCATCGGCATGATCGTCTTCGGCATCGTCGGCAAGGTGTCGATCGGCGAATTGTTCCTGGCCGGCATCGGGCCAGGCCTGCTGATCCTGGTGCTGTTCAGCATTTACTCGGTGTGGTACGCATGGCATAACAAGATTCCGCTGGCCCCGCGCATCGGCTGGGCCGACCGCTTTCGCGCCTCGCGCAAGGCGGTGCTCGCACTGATGTTCCCGGTGCTGATCATCGGCGGGCTGTATGCCGGCTACTTCAGCCCCACCGAAGTGGCGGCCATCGCGGTGCTCTACGCCTTCATCCTCGAGGTGTGCATCTACCGCGCGGTCAAGCTCAAGGACATCCCGCGCATCGCCTACTCCACCGGCCTGATCACCGGCATCGTCTTCGTGCTGGTGGGCACCGGCGCCGCCTTCTCGTGGATCATCTCCTTCGCGCAGCTGCCACAGCAACTGATCGCCTCGATCGGGCTGGCCGACGCCGGTCCCTACACCATCCTCTTCGTCATCTCGCTGTCGTTCTTTATCGGCTGCATGTTTGTCGACCCGATCGTGGTGACGCTCATCCTCACACCGATCTTCATGCCGCTGGTCAATGCCGCGGGCATCGACCCGGTGCTGGTCGGCACACTGGTCACCCTGCAGATGGCCATCGGTTCATGCACACCGCCCTTCGGCTGCGACATCTTCACCGCCTGCGCGATCTTCCGCAAACCCTACCTCGAAGTCATCGCCGGCACGCCGCCGTTCATCATCATCCTGCTGTTTGCCACGCTGCTGCTGGTACTGGTGCCCGACATCGCCCTGCTGCTGCCACGGCTCGCCTTCCACTGACCCCAGAGTCCGATATGAGAATCGACACCCTCCCGCACCACGACCCGATGATGCCGCCCGAGCAGGCGCGCGTCGGCCTGCTGGCGCTGGCCACCGACCTGTGCAGCGAGGCCGATCTGCGCCGCATGCTGCCCGACACGGTCGGCCTCTACAGCAACCGGGTACGTCACGAAAACCCGATGAGTCTTGAGGCACTGCGCCGGGTCGCCGACGACCTGCCCCGCGCCGGCCATGATCTGCTGCCCGGGCTCGGGCTCGACGTGGTGGTGTATGGCTGCACCTCGGGCACCATCGCCCTGGGCGAGGCCGAAACGCTGGCGCTGATCGCCCGCTCGCGGCCTTGCCGATTCCAGACCACGCCGGTCACTGCCAGCCTCGCCGCGCTCGCCTACCTGGGTGCGCGGCGGGTGTCGATCCTCACGCCCTATCGGGCCGAGGTCAATCGCGCGCTGGGTGAGTACTACGCCAGCCGCGGCCTCGAGGTACTCAATGTCTCGGGCCTCGACATGGATGACGACTACGCCATGACCGCGCTGCACCCCGACACGCTGGTGGACGCCGGCGTGGCCGCCATGGCGGATCAGGCCGACGCCTTGTTCATCTCGTGCACGGCCCTGCGCGCGAGCCATGCCGTCGAGCGCCTCGAAGCACGGCTCGGCCGTCCGGTCGTCACCAGCAACCAGGCCATTGCCTGGCATGCGCTGCATCTGACCGGCCAGGCCGCCGGCGCGTCGGCGCCCGGACGGCTCTTCCGAACCCCCGCGCAAGGCACTGCTCATGACTGACGACATCCGCCCCATCGACATCTACCGCGCCCGCCACCGGCTGCGCGGCCATGTCCTGCACACCCAGCTGGTCCACTCGCCCAGCCTCTCCGAGCACACCGGCGGCGAGGTGCACCTCAAGCTCGAATGCCGCCAGATCACCGGCAGCTTCAAGCTGCGCGGCGCCACCAACGCGCTGCTCTGCCTGGACGACGATGCCCGAGCCCGCGGCGTGATCGCCGTGTCCACCGGCAACCACGGCCGCGCGCTGGCCTATGCCGCGCACCGGCTCGGGGTGCGCGCGGTCATCTGCATGTCGAAGCTGGTGCCATCCAACAAGGTCGAGGCAATCCGCGCGCTCGGTGCCGAGGTGCATATTGTCGGCAGCAGCCAGGACGAAGCGGAAGTCGAGGTGGCTCGCCTGGTGCGCGACGAAGGCCTGACGCTGCTTCCGCCCTTCGACCACGCCGACATCATCGCCGGCCAGGGCACGGTCGGGCTCGAACTGCTCGACGACCTGCCGAGCCTGGACACCGTGCTGGTGCCACTGTCCGGTGGCGGCCTGCTGGCCGGCGTGGCCCTGGCGCTCAAGCGCGCGTCGCCGCAGATCCGCGTCATCGGCGTCACCATGGAACGCGGCTGCGCGATGCATGCCAGCCTCGCCGCCGGCAAGCCGGTGCAGGTCGAGGAACTCGAAACACTGGCCGACTCGCTCGGCGGTGGCATCGGCCTGGACAACCGTTACACTTTCAAGATGGCGCAGACGCTGGTGGACGAGGTGGTGCTGGTGAGCGAGGATGACATCGCGGCGGCCATCCGCCATGCCTACGCGCGCGAGCAGATCGTCATCGAAGGCAGTGGCGCGGTCGGTATCGCTGCCCTGCTCGCCGGCCGTATCGAAGCGCCGGGCACGACCGCTGTGCTGGTGAGCGGCGCCAACATCGACATGGCGCTTCACCGTCGCATCGTCTGCGCACAGGAGATCTGACGCACAGCCTACTCTTCGGTCAGGGAGTCATCAGCATGGAGCACTGGCGCAAAGCACTTGAAGCGGTTCGCGGCGGGGAGTCGAAGTACAAGGTGCTCGTCGAGGCAATCAGCCGCGACATCGACAGCGGCGCACTGGCCGAAGGCACGCGCCTGCCACCGCAGCGCCAGGTCGGCCAGGCGCTGGGCATCAGCGTGCAGACCGTCACCAATGCCTACAAGGAGCTGGAGCAGCACGGCTTGATCCGCTGCGAGGTCGGCCGCGGCAGCTTCGTCGCCCAGCGCGTCACCGAGAAGGTCGCCACCTATATGCTCGACCGGGCCGAGCGCGCGCTGTTCGATTTCTCCATCGTGCGCATCGTGCACACCGCCGAGCACGGCCGCCTGTGGCGCAAGGCCTGCGCCGATCTGGCCACCCAGGTCGACCAGCCATGGATGCGCGCCTACCGGCCGATCGCCGGCTTCGAATACCACCGCGCGGCCGGCGTCGAGTGGATGGCCTCGCTGGGGCACGAGGCCCGGGTCGAAACCACGCTGATCACCAATGGCGCCTCGCACGCGATCTTTCTCGCGCTGGCCTCGCTGGTCAGCCCCGGCGACGTGGTGCTGAGCGAGAACATCACCGACCACGGCGTCATCGGCACCGCGCAGGTGCTCGGCTTCACGCTCAAGGGCCTGGACACCGACGAATACGGCATCCAGCCCGACCATTTCGAAGAGATGTGCGCCAACGAGCGCATCACCGCGCTGGTCACCACACCCAACCTGAACAACCCCACCTCGTCGATCATGCCCGATGCGCGCCGTCGTGCGATCGCCCGCATTGCTGATCGCTACGGGGTGTACGTGATCGAAGACGATGTCTTCGGCCCGCTGCTGTCCAAACGCGCGCAGCCGATCGCCAACCATATCCCGGAGCTTGGCTTCTACTGCACCAGCCTGACCAAATCGGTGCTCACCGGCCTGCGCACTGGCTATCTGAGCATGCCCAGGAAGATGGCCTTGCGCGTCGAGAGCATCCTGCGCGTCAATTGCTGGATGGCCACGCCGCTGATGGCCGAAATCGCCACCCGCTGGATCGCCGACGGCACCGCCACGCATCTCATCGAGATCCAGCGTGAGCGCCTCGGGCGCCGCCACGACATGGTGCTCGAAGTGCTGGGCGACTACCGCCTCGGCAGCCATCCGGAATCCCTCTCGGCCTGGCTGAGCATTCCTAAATACTGGCGCCTCGACGCCCTCGCGCAGCAGCTGCGCAACAGCCATATCGCGGTCACCCTGCCCGACCCGTTTCTCGTCCTCGGCACCGCGCGGCCCGACGCGATCCGCATCTGCCTGGGCGCCGAAGGCAGCGACGTGCGCATGCACTCGGCCCTGTCGACCCTGCGCAGCGTGTTTCAGCAATATCCCCAAGTCCACGCCACGCTCTGACCCCAGCATCACGGCCCCGTGACGCCAAAATCTGCCGCAATGCACTAGGACAAAAGAAAGCCAAATTCCACGCCCTACACTTGATTGCACTGGCCTGAATCCTTTCCTTCAGGCCATCGATTCCAAGAGGGCGGTATGTCGAATGTCATTTTGCTGAACGAGAAAGACCTGCGCGCCAGCGTCACGCTGGACGTGGATGCCATCGACTGCATCGAGCAGGCCTTCCGTACCCTCGCCACCGAAGATGTGATCATGCCGCCGATCCTGCGTCTGGACATCCACGCGCACAACGGCGAGGTGGACGTAAAAACCGCCTATCTGCCCGGCCTCGACAGCTTCGCCATCAAGGTCAGCCCCGGCTTCTTCGACAACCCCAAGCTCGGCCTGCCGAGCCTCAACGGCATGATGATGCTGTGGTCGGCCCGCACCGGCATCCTCGAAGCCCTGCTGCTCGACAACGGCTACCTCACCGCGGTGCGCACCGCCGCTGCCGGCGCCGTCGCCGCGCGCTGGCTGGCGCGTGAGGATGCGCATCGCGCCGCCGTCATCGGTGCCGGTGACCAGGCCCGCCTGCAGCTGAGAGCATTGACGCTGGTGCGCGACATCACCTCGGCCACCGTGTGGGCACCGCGCGTCGAGGCCGCGCAAGGCTTTGCCGAAGCCATGGGCCGCGAGCTGGGCATCGCCATCACGCCGTGCACCGACATCGACCAGGCCATGGCCGACGCCGATGTCGCCATCACCACCACCCCGAGCCGCGAGCCGCTGATCCAGGCGCGTCACCTGCGCCCCGGCCTGCACATCACCGCCATGGGCTCGGACGCCGAACACAAGAACGAAATCGCCCCTGACGCGCTGGCCGCCTGCACCTATGTGTGCGACCGGGTCAGCCAGGTGCGCGTGCTGGGCGAACTGCATCACGCCATCGACGCCGGCACGGTCGCCGCCGACGCGCAGCCGGCCGAGCTCGGTCAGGTGATCGCCGGGCAGCGCCCCGGCCGCTCGCGTGCCGACGAGGTCACCCTGTGCGACCTGACCGGCACCGGCGCCCAGGACACCGCCATCGCCAACTTCACCTACGTGCGCGCCACCGAACGCGGCCTGGGTCTGAGCTTCGAAGCCTGAGCGCAACATGACGCACGTCTCCCGCCTCCCCTTCGAGCGCGCCGAATACACCCAGCGCCTGGCCAAGACCCGCGCCGCCATGGCGCAGCGCGGCGTCGACCTGCTGATCGTCACCGACCCGGCCAACATGAACTGGCTCGCCGGCTATGACGGCTGGTCCTTCTATGTGCACCAGTGCGTGCTGGTCGCGCTCGAAGGCGAGCCGGTGTGGTTTGGCCGCGGGCAGGACACCAACGGCGCCCGGCTCACCAGCTGGCTCGCGCGCGACAACATGATCGGCTACCCCGATATCTACGTGCAGTCCACCGAACGCCACCCGATGGACTACCTGTCCACCGAGGTCATCGCCGCGCGCGGCTGGCAGACCAAGCGCATCGGCGTGGAGATGGACAACTACTACTTCAGCGCCGCCGCCTTCGCCTCGCTGCAAAAGCATCTGCCGCAGGCCACCTTCGTCGACACCAACGGCCTGGTCAACTGGCAGCGCGCGGTCAAGTCGCCACAAGAGATCGCCTACATGCGCATCGCCGCGCGCATCGTCGAGAAGATGCACGAGAAAATCATCGACGTGATCGAGCCGGGCATGCGCAAGAACGAACTGGTCGCCCAGATCTATTCGACCGCCATCCTCGGCGCCGAGGGCCACGGCGGCGACTACCCGTCGATCGTGCCGATGCTGCCCACTGGCGCCGACGCTGCCGCCCCGCACCTGACCTGGGACGACTCGCCCATGCCGGCCGACTCGGGCACCTTCTTCGAGATCACCGGCTGCTACCGGCGCTATCACTGCCCGCAGTCGCGCACGGTGTACCTGGGTCGCCCGCCCAAGCACTTCATCGAGGCCGAAAAGGCCATCATCGAAGGCATCGAGGCCGGCCTCGCGGCGGCCAGGCCCGGCAACACCTGCGAGCACATCGCCAACGCCTTCTTCGCCGTGCTCAAGCGCTACGGCATCGACAAGTCCAGCCGCTGCGGCTACTCCATCGGCGCCAGCTACCCGCCCGACTGGGGCGAGCGGACCATGAGCCTGCGCCCCGGCGACACCACCGTACTCCAGCCCGGCATGACCTTCCACTTCATGCCCGGCCTGTGGCAGGACGACTGGGGCCTGGAGATCACCGAAAGCATCCTCATCACCGACACCGGCGTCGAGCCCCTGTGCAACACGCCGCGAAAACTGTTCGTCAAGCCCTGATCGCGGGCAGACGGATCGAACCACCCCGATCAAGGGAGACAAACGAGATGACCACTGAAGTCAAACTGCCCTTCACACGCAGCGAGTACGCCGAGCGCCTGGCCAAGACCCGCGCCGCCATGGCGCAGCGCGGCGTCGACCTGCTGATCGTCACCGACCCGGCCAACATGAACTGGCTCACCGGCTATGACGGCTGGTCCTTCTATGTGCACCAGTGCGTACTGGTCGCGCTGGAGGGCGAGCCGCTGTGGTTCGGCCGCGGCATGGACGGCAACGGCGCCGCACGCACCGCCTGGATCTCGCCCGAGAGCATCATCCGCTACCCGGACCACTATGTGATGTCGACCGAGCGCCACCCCATGGACTACCTGTCCACCGAGGTGATTACCGCGCGCGGCTGGCACACCAAGCGTATCGGCGTGGAGATGGACAACTACTACTTCAGCGCCGCCGCTTTCGCCTCGCTGCAAAAGCATCTGCCGCAGGCCACCTTCGTCGACACCAACGGCCTCGTGAACTGGCAGCGCGCCGTCAAGTCGCTGCAAGAGATCGCCTACATGCGCATCGCCGCGCGCATCGTCGAGAAGATGCACGAGAAGATCGTGGAAGTGATCGAGCCGGGCATGCGCAAGAACGAACTGGTCGCCCAGATCTATTCGACCGCCATCCTAGGCGCAGAGGGCCACGGTGGCGACTACCCGTCGATCGTGCCGATGCTGCCCACCGGCGCCGATGCCGCCGCCCCGCACCTGACCTGGGACGACTCGCCCATGCCGGCCGACTCGGGCACCTTCTTCGAGATCACCGGCTGCTACCGGCGCTATCACTGCCCGCAGTCGCGCACGGTGTACCTGGGTCGCCCGCCCAAGCACTTCATCGAGGCCGAAAAGGCCATCATCGAAGGCATCGAGGCCGGCCTCGCGGCGGCCAGGCCCGGCAACACCTGCGAGCACATCGCCAACGCCTTCTTCGCCGTGCTCAAGCGCTACGGCATCGACAAGTCCAGCCGCTGCGGCTACCCCATCGGGGCGAGCTACCCGCCCGACTGGGGCGAGCGGACCATGAGCCTGCGCCCCGGCGACAAAACCGTGCTCGAGCCCGGCATGACCTTCCACTTCATGCCCGGCCTGTGGCAGGACGACTGGGGCCTGGAGATTACCGAAAGCATCCTCATCACCGACACCGGCGTCGAGCCCCTGTGCACCACGCCGCGCAAATTGTTCGTCAAGGAGTGAGCGTCATGAAACCCTCACCGATCAGCCCGACCGTCGATTTCGACCGCGACGGCGTGCAGCACGGCTTTCTCAAGCTGCCCTACTCGCGCGACGATGCGGCGTGGGGTGCATTGATGATTCCGGTCACCGTGGTGCGCAACGGCAAGGGGCCCACTGCGCTGCTCACCGGCGCCAATCACGGCGACGAATACGAAGGCGCGGTCGCGCTGCGCAAGCTCAGCAACAACCTGAAAGCAGAGGAGGTCACCGGCTGCGTGATCATCGTGCCCTTCCTCAACTATCCCGCCTTTCGGGCCGGCACGCGCACCTCGTCGATTGACCGCGGCAACCTCAACCGCAGCTTTCCCGGCAAGCCGGACGGCACCGTCACCGAGAAGATTGCCGACTACGTCCAGCGCCATCTGCTGCCGTGCGCCGACGTCGTGCTCGACATCCACTCGGGGGGCAAGACGCTCGACTTTCTGCCCTTCGCATGCATTCACGTGCTCGACGACAAAGCGCAGGAAGCGCGCTGTCAGGCGGCCATGGAGGCCTTCGGCGCGCCCTACTCGATGCACATGCTCGAGCTGGACAGCGTCGGCATGTTCGACACCGCGGCCGAAGACGCGGGCAAGGTTTTCGTATCGACCGAACTGGGCGGCGGCGGCTCGTCGACCGCCAGAAGCGTGGCCATCGCCGAACGCGGAGTGCGCGACTTCCTCATCCACTGCGGGATCTGCAAGGGCGAGATATCGCCGCGCAAATCGATCAAGCTCGACATGCCCGACGGCGACTGCTACGTCGCCTCAATGCATGACGGTTTGCTCGAAATGTGCGTCGACCTCGGTGATCCGGTGAACGCCGGCGATGTCGTTGGCCGCGTCTATGACGCGACACGCACCGGCAGCGCACCGATCGAATACCACGCCGGGCGCAGCGGCATCCTGGCAGCACGCCACTTCCCCGGCCTGATCGGCTGCGGCGACACCCTCGCGGTGGTCGCCGAGGTGGTCGGCTGAGCCGTGGCCGGTCAACAGCAATCCACTTTCATTTGAATACGGGCCGGTCGGCGCTGGCATGCGCCGTCCGAGCCACACACCCGAGCAAGGAGAAACACCAATGAACGAATTCGACACCAACACCGGAACCGCCTCGGTCTGGGCCGGCGAGGAGCACCTGTTCGCCGAGAACGCCATCTGCCTGCCCGTCTACAACTCTGTCACCTTCGGCTATGACGACATGGACGAATGGCACCAGGTCGGCATGGGCAAGAAGAAAGGCCACATCTACTCGCGCAACACCAACCCCACGGTGCGCCCACTCGAAGAGAAGATCCGCATCATGGACGGCGGCGAAGAGGCCACCAGCTTCTCCACCGGCATGGCGGCGATCAGCAACACCCTGTTTACGCTGCTCGGCCCGGGTGATCGCGTGGTCGCGATCAAGGACACCTACGGCGGCTCGAACAAGATCTTCATCAAGTTCCTGCCGCAGATGAAGGTCGACGTGTGCATGGTCGACACCAGCGATTTCGACGCCATCGAGCGCGAAGTCAAAAAAGGCTGCAAAGTGCTCTACCTCGAGACGCCGACCAACCCGACGCTGAAAATCGTCGACATCGAACGCTTGGCAAAAGTCGCGCACGAGCATGGCGCCATCGTGGTGGTCGACAACACCTTCGCCACGCCGATCAACCAGCGCCCGATCAGCCTCGGTGCCGACATCGTGGTGTATAGCGCCACCAAGTACCTCAACGGCCACTCGGACGTGATGGGCGGCCTGGCTGTCGGCAAGAAGGCACTGATCGACCAGATCTTCCACTACCGCGAGATCACCGGCGCCACCCTGCACCCGCAGTCGGCCTACATGATCCTGCGCGGCATGAAGACGCTCGAGCTGCGCATCGCCCGCCACAACGAAAACGCCATGAAGGTCGCCACCTTCCTGTCGCAGCACCCGAAGGTCGAGCAGGTCTTCTACCCCGGCCTGGAAACGCACCTGAACCACGCCATCGCGAAAAAGCAGATGCGTGGCTTCGGCGGCATGCTCAGCTTCTCGCTCAAGGGCGGCTTCCCCAGCGTGGTGACCGTGCTGGAGAACCTCAAGTACGCCCACAAGGCGGCCAGCCTCGGTTCGGTCGGTACCCTCGTCGGCCCGCCGCGCACCACCAGCCACGTCGAACTGACCGAGCAGGAACGCGCCAACGCCGGCATCCCCGAGAGCCTCATCCGCTACTCGGCCGGCATCGAGAACGGCGACGACCTGGTGGCCGATCTGGAGCAGGCGCTGGCGAAGATCTGATCCGCCGTCCCATCCATTCCGTCACCCCTGCCCCGCCCGTGCGGCGTGGCAGGGGGAGGAGCCCGCATGAGTGAACTGCAGGAAGTCAAAGTCCCCGATATCGGCGATTACGCCGATGTGCCGGTGATCGAGCTTTACGTCAAGGTCGGCGACACCATCGCCGTCGATGACCCCATCGTCACGCTCGAGTCCGACAAAGCCACCATGGACGTGCCGTCCGAGGTTGCCGGCGTGATCAAGGAAGTCAAGATCGCCCTCGGCGACCGTGTGGCCGAAGGCAGCGTGCTGATCGTTGTCGAGGCCGCCGG
>JAPWHF010000021.1 GCA_027214125.1 Zoogloeaceae bacterium G21618-S1 | reverse complement strand
TCTACACACACGTGCTTGAGGCCACACGACAGGTCGTCAGCCCCTTCGACGCCCTCTCAAGCTAGTCGACTCCTCACCTTCCCGACGGCCAGAGCGTCCGGTAACCGGACGCGAGGCCGACCGTCTGCTTCTGGCCGGATAGAGCCGTTCGGACATCCCACCGGAAAGCGGCCGCACGGCGCATCGGCTACTCGCGACCGGCGCCGTCAGTCGCTTGGTTTTCAGCGCGAATCGGCGCGTTCGTATACGAAGCGCTCTCCCGGAGTCAATCTGAAGTTGCAATCTTCTGCCGGAAGACCATTCAGCTTTAACAGAACGATGGCTTCACCCTTCTCTGCGAGATCATCAAGCATCCTTTCTTCAAGCTTCTCCAAATGCGACAACATGTGCAGAAATCCCGCTAATACTTCGTCGCAGTCATTCAGGAGGTGCGCCTTGGATTCCTCCACAGAGCGGATATTCAGCGTCTGAATTCCCGAGTGTGCTGCCTGTGAGTTCCTTAGCTTGTTCACCAGGTCCATGTGGTCCATGGCGCAATGGTCGAACTCGAGGCACAACTGAAACGGGTGTGCTAGAGAGCCAACCATCGATACAGAGTGAGGCTCCTTCCCGTTCTGCCTTTTACAGCTTGGGCACGGGGACTCAAGCAGAGCGCCGAGCGCCATACGTTTGTATTGTGACTCAGGGATTTGGGTGCAGTAGAGCAATTGCTTGATCGCGACTTCGCACATCCTTGCTGCGTACAGAACTACCTCGTTGTATAAACGGAGCCGTTCGATCTCCGCATCCACCGCGTCGTGGTCCGACGTTTGCGTAGTGAAGTCGTGAAAGGAATTGACAACCCTGGCCATTATCAGCGCGAGTGCCCCCCCGCTGAACGTGTAAGGATTGGTGTATCCGCCCTTCGACTGCTGGTCGGTTGTCGACGCAATGGGGAGCGTCCCACGCTGCATCAGCCAAGCACGCATCTCCCTAGCCAGGGGCAAGAAATTGACACCGACGATCTGCTCGCCTATCCAGCGAAACGCATGGGGGCGGTAGCCCCAGGATTGATGCGCACCATGCCACTCTCGTCGTGGGCGGTGATTCGTGCCGCCGGTGTCATTCATGAGCTTAAAGTACCCCAGTCCCTTCGACTGCCAACATTCTAGTCGGTCATGAGGGTGAAGCCGTAGGTCCTGCTCCCTGCCCAAGTTCTTTCGGATGGCCACGCTCCCGGCCGACAAGGCACTGCGTGCCCGGGGCACGAATTCTCGATTTCCATGGCAGCAGCAGACAGGGACGCGACGGTTGAGCCAATTCGAAACCTGCCATTCAGGCGCCGAGCGTGGTGAACGGCAACTGCAGCGCAGTCTGCTGTCGTTCGTTCAGCGGGAGCCGAACGACCGTTCCGGCCGAGCTGCCGTCGAATCATGGATGACAAGTTCTCGGCCGGAGCTGCCGGCCAGTCCGCGCCGACTGAACTTCAGCAACCGGCCAGAAGCTGCCGGACACATCTTCTCCAAACCAGCCGCTTGACGGGCCGCTCCGCGCTGATACCTGCCGGATGATCTACTTCAGCAGGTCGGCCAAGTCAGCCGATGATTACAACTCAGCTGAACGGCTGCTATCTCGTCGTTTGCCGCCGCTATATCGGCGAAAGCATGTCGTTCGCTTGTTCGCAAGTACTTGGGGTCATTCGTTAAAAACGAGATCGAACCGTGTTAGGCCGGCGTCTGAAGACACCGATACGCTACCTCTGTGAGCTGAAACAATGGCTTTTGTAATGGCAAGGCCCAGGCCGGTGCCTTCCGATGAGGAATGGGTGCGGGCTTTGTCTGCGCGATAAAAGCGATCGAAGAGGTGGGGGATATCCACGGCTGCGATAGCTTGACCCGTGTTTTCAATGGTGAGGTGGGTGCGTGCGCCTGTGCTTTGGATGCGAACGGTGATACGACCATCCGATGGTGTGTGTCGTAGTGCATTAGATAGTAGGTTGCTTATTGCCCGGCGCAACATGAGCCGATCGCCGGTGATGCGGCCTTGACCTTCGACCGTCAAAGTGACTTGGCGCTCTTCGGCGAGGGCGTCGTAGAAGTCGAGCAACCCTTCGATTTCCTGTTTGAGCTCTATGGTTTCGCTCGAGGGCAGCATGAGGCCGTGATCTGCCTTGGCTAGAAACAGCATATCGGAAATCATGCGTGATAGCCGTTCGAACTCTTCGGCATTCGAGGCAAGCGTCTCTCGATATGCTTGCGCGTCGCGTGGCTGGGAGAGCGCGACCTGGGTTTGTGTTGTCAGGTTGGTGACGGGCGTTCGGAGTTCATGTGCGAGGTCTGACGAGAAGTTTGATAGCCGGTTGAACGCATCCTGAAGGCGTTCGAGCATCTGGTTGAGTGTTTGAACGAGGCCAGTCAATTCAACCGGTATGGATGTTTCGGGCAGCCGGGTATCCAGGCGGCTGGCGGTGACATTCGAGGCCTGCTCTTTCAGCAGCCGAAGTGGCGCGAGTCCGCGGCGTACGACGAACCAACCAAATAGTCCGCAAGCGAGTGCGGCAGTCGTTGCCAACGCGGATAGCGTTTTTTCAAAGCGAACCATGAAGGTTGCGTGGTGATCGATGTCGATCGCTACCGCGACTACCATGGGTTCGGCGCCCGGAATGTTGCTGGGTATCGTTTTCGCGAGCCCCCGAAAGATTTGTTCGCCTTCGTGCCAGTCAAAGGTGTCGGCGCTCTGAGTCGACGCTGCATGGCGGACTCTGTCGATGGGGAAGCTGACGCCAGTCGAGGCATGCAGGGTGTTGCCGTCGGGCGTCAATGCCAGAACGACCAGGTCGTCATGGCCGACAAAGGCGTCGTGGAGTAGCTGGCTTAAAGCGGGGAGTGCGTCGGGGGTGCTGACGCGTCGTACCGCGCTTTCAATCAGGATGATTTTCCCTTGGAGTGCTTCTTTGTCTTGTTCGACGAAATGCTTTTCGATCGCGGAAATCACGATCCCACTGAAGGCAAGCAGCACGCCGCTCGACACCAGCGCGAACAACGAGGTGAGGCGGGTCGTGATCGACCACTTGGTGTTCAATCGACCTCCGGTGCTTCAAGGACGTAGCCCATGCCACGGACGGTGTGAATGAGTTTGGGCTCGAAAGGTTCGTCGACCTTGTTGCGTAGCCGGCGCACCGCCACTTCAATCACGTTGGTGTCGCTGTCGAAGTTCATGTCCCACACCTGAGATGCGATCAGTGAACGCGGAAGCACTTCGCCGTGGCGGCGCAGCAATAGTTCGAGAAGGGCAAATTCCTTGGCGGTCAGCTCGATGCGTTTTCCGGCGCGCGTGACACGTCGCCGAAGCAGATCGAGCTCAAGATCGGCCAGGCTCAAGGTGGTTGGCTCTGTGCCGTTACGCCCCCGTCGAAGGAGCGTTCGAATCCGCGCCAGCAGCTCTGAAAAGGCGAAAGGTTTGACGAGGTAGTCGTCGGCGCCAAGCTCTAACCCTTTGACACGGTCTTCAACCTGATCCTTCGCCGTCAGGAACAGTACCGGCATTTCCTTGCCGCTGCGCCGTACGGTTTCGAGCACCTGCCATCCGTCAAGGCCGGGGAGCATGACGTCCAGGATGATCAGGTCGTGATCGCCGGTGAGCGCCAGATGCAGCCCATCCATGCCGTTACGCGCCAGATCGGTGGTAAATCCGGCTTCACTCAGGCCTTGGCGCAGATAGTCTCCCGTCTTCGTTTCGTCTTCTACGATCAATACCTTCATGGTTCGACGCTCCTGTTCGTTTCCCGCGCAGTGTGCCAGTGCCGGCGGGCCTCGGGCGTAGATGACAAAGATGTAATGCGCAGGTCAGCTGACTGACGGACTGGGCTGCTCAGACTGACGGCTCCAAACGATAAGGCTCGCAGAAGTCTACGTCGACAACCTACAGGAGTCATCATGCAGGCACGCTTTTCCCCCATAGGAACACCTGTCACGCTGAATCGTCGCCGATTCGTTCAGGGTCTGGCCGCCGGTGGTGTTCTTGCCGGTCTGCCCGGGTTGTTGCACGCGGCGGCGGACCGGGCCCCAGGCACTGTCACCGGCGCTGCACCGGTGTTGCGCGGAACCGAAATCGATCTCGTGGTCGCGGAGTCGCCCGTGAACTTCACCGGTAATCCGCGCATGGCGACCACCATCAATGGATCGATCCCCGCGCCAACCTTGCGCTTGCGCGAGGGCGACACGGTCACCATCCGGGTGACCAATCGCCTGCGTGAGGCCACCTCGATTCACTGGCACGGCATCATTTTGCCCTATCAGATGGATGGGGTGCCCGGCATCAGTTTTGCCGGCATTGCGCCGGGCGAGACCTTTACGTATCGCTTCAAGCTTGAGCAAACCGGCACATATTGGTACCACTCCCACTCCGGCATGCAAGAGCTGACCGGCATGTACGGCGCACTCATCGTCGAGTCGCGCGAGGGCGAGCCGGTACGTGCCGACCGCGACTACGTCGTGCAGTTGTCGGACTGGACCGACGAAGCGCCGATGCAAGTCTTCGCCAAGCTGAAAACGCAGAGCGATTACTACAACTATAACCAGCCGACGGTGGCTGACTTCTTCCGCGATGCGTCTACCGACGGGTTAAAAAGCGCCATCGACAAACGCAAGATGTGGAACGAGATGCGCATGAGCCCGACTGATCTGGCCGATCTGTCCGGCGCGACGCTGACCTTCCTGATGAATGGCACGACACCGGCTGGCAATTGGACCGGCCTGTTCCGACGTGGTGAGCGGGTTCGCTTGCGTTTCATCAACGGCGCGGGCAACAGCTTCTACGACGTGCGTATTCCCGGACTCAAGATGACCGTGATCCAGTCGGACGGCGTCGACGTCGAGCCGGTGACGGTGGATGAGTTCCGCTTCGGGCCGGGCGAGACTTACGACGTGCTTGTCGAACCCAAGGACGACGCCTACACGCTCTTTGCCCAGGCCATGGATCGAAGCGGCTATGCACGCGGAACCCTGGCAGTGCAGCCGGGACTGACTGTGTCGGTGCCGGCGCTGGACAAAGTCGAGTGGCTGACTATGGCCGACATGATGGGGGCCATGGGCGGTATGGCCGGGATGGACCACAGCGCCATGGCCGGTGGCATGAAGGACATGAACCACGCGGCGATGCCGATGCAGCACAACATGCCCGGCATGAACCACGGCGCCATGGCGATGGATCACAGCCAGCACGCGATGGCCGAGAATCCGCTCGACAAAGCCAGCCAGACGGTCCGCCATGCTCGCACCGAATACGGCCCGAGTACCGACATGCGGGTCGACATGCCGCGCACCAACCTCGACGACCCTGGCATCGGCCTGCGCAACAACGGCCGTCGTGTGCTCACGCTCGCGGATCTGTCCACCGTCGGTGGCCCGATCGACCCGCGCGGTGCGGAGCGCGAGATCGAACTGCATCTGACCGGCAACATGGAGCGCTACGCCTGGTCTCTCGATGGGCTGGAATTTGGCCAGTCCACGCCAGTGCATCTGCGCTATGGCGAGCGTGTGCGGGTGATTCTGCACAACGACACCATGATGACCCACCCCATGCACCTGCATGGCATGTGGAGTGAGCTCGAAACCGCAGATGGTGCCTTCCAGGCGCGGCGCCACACCATTCCTGTTCAGCCCGCGCAACGCATCAGCTTTCTGGTGACCGCCGATGCGCTCGGTCGATGGGCCTGGCATTGCCACCTCATGTTCCACATGGACGCGGGCATGTTCCGCCAGGTGGTGGTGTCATGAACACATCGAATAGCCAGGGAAAACACATGAATACACTGTCGATTCTCGCCGCATCTGTGCTCGTGCTGGGTGCCGCCCCCTCGCTCGCCACCGCCGCCGGCGCGCACGGCCAACACGCTATGGACGCGGCTGGCGCTCAATCGGAGTCCGGTGCCAGCCCGATGAAACAAGCCGCCGCGCCCGCCGCCATGCCGATGGGCGCCATGGACCACGGCGATATGAACATGCAAGGCGGCTCGGCGCCGGCCGATGCGCGAGACCCCCATGCCTACTCGGGCGGCTACACCCTGGACAGCGGCAAATACGCCCTGGCCGGGCCGCGTCAGCTTCGCCTCGCCGATGAGCATAGCTTCGGTACGCTGCTGGTCGATCGGCTCGAACGGGTCGACACCCGCGACGCGACCTCGACGGCCTTCGATGCCCAAGCCTGGTTCGGTCGTGACTACGATCGTCTCGTGGTCAAAGCCGAAGGCGACTATGCCAACGGCCGCCTCGAAGAAGCCCGCACCGAACTGCTTTGGGGGCACGCCATCGCGAGCTATTGGGACGCACAGCTCGGGCTGCGCTACGACACCGGCGAGGGGCCGGACCGCTCCTGGCTCGCGTTCGGTATTCAGGGTCTTGCGCCGTACTGGTTCGAGCTCGACGCCACAGCCTACGTCGGCAACGAAGGCCGGTCGGCCTTGCGTGTTGAGGCGGAGTACGAACTCCCCATCACTCAACGCCTCGTGTTGCAGCCGCGTGGCGAAATCAATGTATACGGCAAAAAGGATGAAGCCAATGGCATGGGCAGTGGTCTGACCGACGCCACCTTCGGACTGCGTCTGCGCTATGAGGTCTCGCGTCAGTTTGCGCCCTACATCGGCGTGGAGTGGAACAACAAGTTTGGCCAGACAGCCGATCTAGCACGTGCCGAAGGCGCATCGACCCGTGAAACCCGTTGGGTGGCGGGACTGCGCTTCTGGTTCTGACAACGCCGAGTCATACGGCGACTTTGTGGCAACTAACCCTTGGAGATATACATGATGAAAAAAACACTTTCGCTGATCGCTTTCGGTCTTTTACCGGCGTTCGCCATCGCTGCCGGTAGTCACAGCGGCGGCCATGCCATGCCAATGCACGAAAAAAAGGCCGACCACATGCATGACGTGCCTCATGCAGAAGACCACGCGGCAAACATCGGCGTCCCGGGCAACCCGGCCGATGTCGTGCGGACCATCGATGTGTTGATGGACGACAGCATGCACTTTGTGCCTGATGAGATCACCGTCAAGGCGGGTGAGACGATTCGATTCTTTGCCCGCAATACGGGACAGATGAAGCACGAAATGGTGATTGGCTCGATCGCCGATCTTAAATCCCATGCTGAGATGATGCGCAAATTCCCCGGTATGGAGCACGAAGAGCCCAACATGGTCACGCTCAAGCCCGGTCAGCGCGGCGGTGTCGTGTGGAAGTTCGACAAACCCGGCACCGTGGATTTCGCCTGCCTGATCCCCGGGCACATGGAGGCCGGCATGATTGCCAAGGTGACAGTGACTGAATAGTTGTCATCCGTTTCCAAGGTCCCGCAATGCTGACCTCAAGATGACAGCAATGTCATCTTGAGGTCAGCATTTTGTCGAGATGGCCGGCGTAGCCTTGAACTCAGGGATTCAACAGGAGCGCCATCATGAAAACCTTGGCAACGACACTTTTGAGCATGTCTGTCTTCTTGACCGTACCGGCGTTTGCCGACCAAAGCCACCACCCGGATCAGGCCGCGGCCGAGGCGCCGTCTGGTGCAATGCTTGAGCGAATGCAGGACAACCTCAAGATCATGCAGGGGCAACTGCAGCGCGCGGCGGGGGCAAAGACCGACGAAGCGCGGCAGCAGGCCATGGCTGAGCATATGCAGACTATGCGAGAAAACATGGGTATGGCGCAGGGCATGCAAGGCGGCATGATGGCCTGTCCGATGATGCAGGGTGGTATGGGCATGATGGGTGGCGGCGGGATGCCGAAAGACATGGGAGCTCGCATGCACAACATGGAGCAGCGCATGGACATGATGCAAATGATGATGCAGCGCATGGGGGGCGCCGGAGGTGGCACACCAATGCAAATGCCGAATCAACAAATGCCGATGCCCAAATGAGTGAGCGCGCGGCGGCGGTGAGCCGCCGCGTCACCTCCTTTTCCGGAGCATGAAATCATGAAGTGGTTTAACAGTCTTGTCGCCGGTTTGCGCCGTTGGATGGCATCAAACGCGAAAGCGCACGCTGATGCAAAGCCGCATGCCTGCTGTTCAGCGCCGCCGCCCGGTGCAGGCCGGCAGCGGCAATGATCTCAAAGGACGTCCGCATGAAGAAAGCCCTTAGCGTTGCTACGCTGTCTATCTTGATCACATTGTCGGTGGGCGCATCGGCGCAAGCCTGGGATGTCCCGAAGCCATCACAGGGCTTGATGCCGAATCCGAGCGCCGGAAAGCCGTTGTTCGAAAAAAATTGCGCGTCCTGTCATGGCGTCGATCTGAGCGGAACCGACAAAGGCCCGGCGTTTCTGAATCGGGTTTATGAGCCTTCGCATCACGGAGATGTGGCATTTCAGCTCGCCGTAAAAAATGGCGCGCGCGCCCATCATTGGAAGTTCGGTGACATGCCTGCCGTGCCGGGCGTGACGCCCGACGATGTGGCCCACATTACGGCCTACGTCCGCATGCATCAACGCAAGGCGGGTATTCGCTAGTGACGCATGGCGCGACCACCGGTGCCTCATCAACCGGCCGGCAGGATTGCCGCCTGAAGCGCACGGACTGATCCGCGCAAGGAGAAAGAGGCGATGTGGGCATACATGATGGAGGGGCAGGGGTGGGGCCATATGGGGGCCGGTATGATCTTCATGGCGGTTTTCTGGATCCTGGTCATCGTATTTGTCGTGATGCTTGTCGCTCGCCTGCTGCGTCCCCGAGCCAGCAACGATACGGTGCAGGCGCCTACCGCGCAGGACGTACTTAAAAGACGCTATGCGGCAGGCGAAATCGGCCGTGATGAATATGAGCAGAAGATGCGCGATATCGGAACGTGATGTCGCTGGATCGACGCCGGCCTGCTCGCGTGGTGGCTTCGCCCCCTTTGTAGGGCTGCGGGGCTTTCGTCGTTATGGTTCGGCGTTGTCGAGATGCCTATCGTTTTGCGTCAGGCGTCGCCCCGGCCTTCGATTGGTGTGTGCGGGCGCTCGAATTGTGTACATTTGATGCCGACCATCCAGCGTAGCGCGGCTTCTTCGTGGACCATGGCGTCGACGGCGAGCGGATCGAATTGGCGGCCAGCCATGGACAGGATTTCCGCTTTGGCGGCATCGAAGGGTAATGCGCTGCGGTAAGGGCGGTCCGACGTCATGGCGTCAAGCGTATCGATAACCGCGAACAAGCGCGCCCCCAGGGGGATAGCTTTGCCAGCCAGTCCGTGTGGATAGCCGCTGCCGTCGAAGCGCTCTTCATGGCACAACACCACC
Source organism: Zoogloeaceae bacterium G21618-S1 (assembly GCA_027214125.1). Taxonomy (GTDB): domain Bacteria; phylum Pseudomonadota; class Gammaproteobacteria; order Burkholderiales; family Rhodocyclaceae; genus Nitrogeniibacter. The sequence continues at coordinate 22,475 of JAPWHF010000021.1, read as the reverse complement.
TGCGCCGCCAAGGCCATGTCCGGCAGGCGGCTCACGATGTGATACCCGTCCTCCGGGTGTTGACGCATCACCGCCCATTCGGCCGCGTCGAGCGGGCCCGCCTTGAGCAGGATGTGGTCTGGGACGCCGATCTTGCCAAAATCATGCAAAAGTGCGCCCCAATAGATCTGCCGCAGCAGCGATGCGTCGTCGGTGAATTGGCGCGCCAACACCTGGGTGTGGCAGGCCACGCGACGCGAGTGCAGGCCGGTTTCGCGCTCCCGCAGATCCAGCGCTTCGGCCAGAGCTTCGACAAAAGCCGCGTGCGAAGCCGCTTCGGATTTGGCCGGGATGGCGTCAATCTGCTCAAGAAAACAGCGCTCGCAAAGCGGTGGCGCGCCCGCAGAATTGATTGGATTCGACTTGAGCGCCGCCGCGCAGCACGCGCACTGCATCGGGCGGCCGTGCCCGGATGTCATCAGTGACAGCCCGAGGGTGGCCCAACTTGCAGCTGGCCGATCTCGCACTCTTCGGTGTAGTGCACGAAGCAGCGGCGCAAACGCTCGGCCCAGCCGTTGCCCAGCCGGGTGCCGGCCTCTGCCAGAACCGCTTCGATCTGCTCGGCGGTGGCTTGCAGCAAATCGTAGGTCACGCTCATGTGAGCCCCTTCAATGACCAGTGTTTCGATCCCCATCATGGCGCTAATGCTGGCGTGCAAAGCCTGTGCCTGGTTTTCGTCAAGTGACTTGTCGAGCACGAACTGGCGCCGCTTCAGCACTTTCAAGCCTTGCTGCTTGGGGGCCGGCTGGCCGGGGCGTCCAATGTAGAGGTGGGGGTTGGCGACAAAGCGGTCGTGGCACTGCGCCGAACAAAACGCAAAGGGCTGGCCTTGATAGTCGGTCGGATGGCTGTCCGCGGCGACCATCATGCCGCAGACGACATCCTTGACGCGCGTGTGTGTGCTCATGTCGTTGATCCTTGAATCAGATATCGACGCGCCGCAGGCGCAAGGCGTTGGCGATGACCGACACCGAGGACAGGCTCATGGCCGCGGCGGCGAAGATGGGGGAAATGAGGATGCCGAGGAAGGGATACAGCACCCCGGCGGCGACCGGCACCCCGGCGGCGTTGTATACCAGCGCGAAGAACAGGTTCTGGCGGATGTTGCGCATGGTGGCAACGGAGAGCTTGCGCGCTCGCACGATGCCGGTCAGGTCACCCTTGACCAGGGTGAAGCCAGCACTCTCGATGGCCACATCGGCGCCTGTGCCCATGGCGATACCCACGTCAGCCTGGGCCAGTGCGGGGGCGTCATTGACGCCGTCGCCGGCCATCGCCACCTTGTGTCCGGCCGCCTGCAGTTCCTTGACGATGCGCGCCTTGTCGGCCGGCAGCACATCGGCGCGGATCTCATCGATGCCGAGCTGGCCGGCCACGGCGCGGGCAGTGCGCTCGTTGTCGCCGGTGGCCATGACGATGCGCAGCCCCTGCGCGTGCAGTGCCTTGAGTGCCGCCGGCGTACTGTCCTTGACTGGATCGGCGACGCTCACCAGACCGGCGATCTCGCTTCCAATCAGCACGAACATCACGGTTTCGCCCTGGTCGCGGCGGCGATTGGCTTCGTCCATGTCGCGGCGGGCATCCACGCCCAGTTCCTCAAGCAGCTTGGCGTTGCCCAGCGCCACGGCTTTGCCATCGACCTCGCCTTTGACGCCTTTGCCGGTGATGGCCTCGAAGGCGTCGGCCTTGGTCAGTGAAACGCCTCGCTCCTCCGCACCGCTGACAATCGCCTCGGCCAGCGGATGCTCGGAGCCACGCTCCAGGCTGGCGGCAAGACGCAGCACCTCGTCCTCGTCATGCCCCGCCGCCGGCAGCACCGCGACCAGTTTTGGCTTGCCCACGGTCAGCGTGCCGGTCTTGTCCACGATCAGGATGTCGACCTTGGCGAAGCGCTCCAGCGCCTCGGCGTTCTTGATCAGCACGCCGGCCTGCGCGCCGCGGCCGGTGGCGGTCATGATCGACATCGGTGTAGCCAGCCCCAGTGCGCAGGGGCAGGCGATGATCAGCACCGCCACCGCCGACACCAACGCATACGCCAGAGCTGGCGTCGGTCCCCAAACGGCCCAGCCGATAAAGGCCAGCGCTGCGATGCCTACAACGGCCGGAACGAACTTTCCCGCGACCGAATCGGCGAGTTTCTGGATTGGCGCACGCGAGCGCTGTGCGTTGGCCACCATGTCGACAATCTGCGACAACAGCGTGTCGGCGCCGACGCGCTTGGCTTCAATGATGAGTGAGCCGGTGCCATTGATCGTCGCACCCGTCACGGTATCGCCTTCGGTTTTTTCGACCGGCACGGGCTCGCCCGAAATCATCGACTCGTCGATCGACGAGCGACCTTCGAGCACCACGCCATCGACCGGCACCTTGTCGCCGGGGCGTACCCGCAGCTGGTCACCGACTACGACGTCTTCGAGCGGGATTTCCTCCTCGCGCCCGTCGGGGCGAATGACCCGAGCCGTCTTGGCGGCAAGATCGAGCAGTGCGCGGATCGCCGAGCCTGTGCGTTCGCGCGCACCCAGTTCCATCAGCTGACCGAGCAGCACCAGCACTACGATCACCGCGCCGGCTTCGAAGTACACCCCGACATGGCCCTCGGCATTGCGGAAGCCGGCCGGGAAAATGTCGGGCATGAGCACCGCCACCACGCTGAACAGGTAGGCGGCGCCCACGCCGAGCGAGATCAAGGTGAACATGTTGAGGCTGCGGTTGATGACCGATTTGACCCCGCGCTCAAAGAACGGCCAGCCCGCCCACAAGATGACCGGGGAGCCCAGCAGCAGCTCGGTCCACAGCGCGGCGCGCTCACCGATCATCTCGCGGATGAAACCCAGCCCCACGAATGGCCCCATGGTCAGGATCAGCAACGGAACGGTGAGCACGGCGCCAACCCAGAAGCGGTGGCGAAAATCGACCAGCTCCGGATTCGGCCCGGCATCCTCGGCAGGCACACCCATCGGCTCCAGCGCCATGCCGCACTTCGGGCATTCGCCCGGCGCGTCGCGGACGATCTCGGGGTGCATCGGGCAGGTGTAATGCGTGCCTTTCGGCGCCGGCTTGGCGGCCTTGTGTGCGCCGGAGAGGTAGTGCGTCGGATCGGCCACGAAGGCGTCGTGGCATTTGCTCGAGCAAAAATGGTAGGTCTGGCCCCCGTGCTGCGTCGTTGGTTTTCCGGCGTCAGGCGCGACGCTCATGCCGCACACCGGATCCTTGATCGGTGCGTGCTCATGATGGCAGGCCGTGCCGTGGTCTGCATGTCCTTGAGAGGCAGAGTGGTGCGTAGTCATGTCCGCATTCCTGATTGATTTTGATTGCAATGGGGCGTTATTTGTTCAATGTCGCGTGGTGTCGATTGCCTGCCAGCGCGGGAAAATGGCGGGTGTCGCCTTGGCGTAGCGATCCCATGCCTCGCCAAAGTGCGCTGCCGAGTCACGCTCTTCGCGGCGAGCGAGGCGGACATAGACGATAAGGAGGATCGGGAACATCCCCAGCGTGACCAGCGTGGGCCACTGCAGCAAAAAGCCGATCATGATCAGCACGAAGGCCACGTATTGCGGGTGGCGCAACCGGGCGTAGGGACCCGCTGTGGCAAGTTGCCTGATCGCTTGCGCTGCGTAGAGCACCCGCCAGGCGGCTGCCAGCAGCCAGAATCCGCCGCCGATAAAGACCGTTGAGAGTAGATGGAAGGGGCCGAAGTGCGGGTTGGTGCGCGAGCCGAACATCATCTCCAGCAGATGACCGGAGTCGTGGGCCAGAAAATCGATGCCTGGAAAGTGCTGCCCCAGCCAGCCCGAAAGCAGGTAGATGGTCAGCGGAAAGCCATACATTTCGGTAAATAGCGCCACGAGAAAGGCGGAGAACATCCCCAGCGTGCGCCAATCTCGCGCGGTGCGGGGCTTGAAGAAGCTGAACGCGAAGAAGATGAAGATCGCGGAATTGATCGCCACCAGCGACCACAGTCCGTAGGAGGATTCGATCATTTGTCGTCACCGCCGTGTTTGCCGCCGTGTCCGTGACCGCCGTGCATGAAAACATGCATCAGCGGGCAGGCCGCCAGGAACAGCCAGGGCAGCCAACCGAGCAGGTGCGCCTGGTGCTCGATAGCGAGCATCACCAACGCGATGGCGGCAAAGCCACCAAAGATCCACCACGTGCGACGACTGTGGCGCGTTGCGTGGTTACTTTCGTGTTGCGCATCGGGTTTCAAAGCGTTCATCGCGAGTCCATTGTGGTCACTGAGGATGCGTCAATTGTTCGCCTCGGCAGGGAACGGAAACATGACCTGCGGATGACAACCGTGTCATTTTTCCTTTTTGAGGCGGTGCCCTGGGCTGCGACGCAAAGATGACAAATTTGTCATCTTTGCGTCAGGTCACCGACGGGATGGTTCCTCTACAGTGGCGCCACTCGAAACTCATTCTAGGAAGGATCATGAAAGCACTTATCTCTGCCATTTTCGTGGCAGCAGCCTTGGGGTCGGCCATGCCCGCCAGTGCAGCAGGGGACCACGGTCATGGAGCGATGCCCATGGCCGCGGCAACGGACGGCATGTCAGAAGGGATGGTCAAAAAGGTGGATGCCGCCAAGGGCAAGATCACGATCAAGCACGGCCCGCTCAAAAATCTCGGCATGCCGGGCATGACGATGGTGTTCAAAGCGGCGTCGATGGACATGCTGAAGAAGGTCAAGCCGGGTGACACCGTACATTTTGTTGCCGAAGACGTTGGCGGCACGCTGACGGTGACCCAGCTGGAAAGCGCTCAGTAGGCCCGCACGAGAGGTGCGCTCACGCATGGTGCGCACCTCGCCGATGATCATCTTCCGGACTTCAAACCGATGAAAAACTTCCTGATGCGCGGCCTGCTTGCCAGCGCGCTCGGTGGCGCGGTGCTGTTTGGCCCGGCTCATGCTCAGACGTCTGAAGCGCCGCTGGGGGCTTCGCTCCACGAGTTGCTGTCCTATGCCCGCGAACACAACCCGGAACTGGCCGCTCGCAGGTTGGAGGCGGCAGCCAATCGGGAGCGCATCGAACCGGCCGGTGCGTTGCCCGACCCTAAATTTCAGCTTGAATTGATGGATTTCACCAACACCATGTCGGGTGGCGGTGCATCTTTGGTGCCCGGAGCGGTTGGGCAGACCCGCTACCGGGTCATCCAGTCCGTTCCATTCTGGGGTAAGCGTGGGTTGCGCGGTGGTGTGGCCGAAACGTTAGCGGATCAAAGCGCACGCTTCGCCGACAGCGCCGTGCTGGAGGTCGAGGCACGTATCAAGACGGCCTATGTGCGTTACTACCAGGCGGACGGCCAGTCCGCGATTATTGGCGAGACGCTTGCGCTGCTCGATGCCCTGAGCCGGCTGGTGGAGACCCGCTACAGCGTGGGGCTGGTGCCGCAGCAGGACGCGATTCGAGCGCATAGCGAACTGACCACGCTCAAAATTGAACGCGTTGAGGCCGAGCGTCGCCGGCGTGATGCTGTCGCCAAGCTCAATGCGCAATTGCCGCGCCGGGCTGACGCGCCGCTCGATGCGCCGACCCGATTGCCCGAGGTGCCCCCACAACTCGATCTGGCGGCGCTGTTTGAGCGTGCCAAATCGCTCTCGCCGGGCTTGGCGCGGGAGCGACTTGGGACGGAAGCCGCCGCCAAGTCGCGAGAACTCGTGTATCTGAATCGCTATCCCGATTTCGGCGTCGCATTGACCAATAACCGTCCGCAAAACGGCACCGATAGCTGGGATGTGATGCTGGAGGTCAACATCCCGTTGCAGCAACGTTCCCGCCGGGCGCAGGAGCGGGAGGCTGAACGGCGAGTTGATGCCGCCCACAGTCAGGTCGCCGCCGCGGAAGCGCGACTCAATGGCCAACTCGGCGAAGCCCATGCTGCCTTCGAAGCCAACGTGGACAAGGCACGGCTGCTGCGCGGCACGCTGCTGCCGCAGGCGCGTGCCAACTTCGATGCGGCCATGGCGGGGTACGAATCCGGCCGGGTCAACTTCAATACCCTCATCGAGGCCGAGCGGCAGATTCTGCGCGCGCGCCTTGCCTTGCTGGACGCCGACGCCGAGATCCATATTCGGCTCGCTGAACTCGAACTGCTGGTGGGAGCCCCCCTGTGAAACGACCTATTTCCCTAACGCTGGCCGCGGTGGCTGTCGGTGTGACACTGTCGGCGGCCTATTGGGCGGGTAGCCGCCATGCGGCAATCACCACTGATTTGCTGCCTGCAGCGCATGCGGCGGAAACTGCAGCGGATGGCGGCAAGCAGCCCCGCAAGATTCTCTACTACCGTAACCCGATGGGTTTGCCGGATACCTCGCCTGAGCCCAAAAAAGACTCGATGGGCATGGACTACATTCCGGTCTATGAAGGCGACGAGCCGGATGGCGAAGGTGCGGTCAAGGTCAGCCCGGCCCGCTTGCAGACGCTCGGCGTCAAGACCGCGATGGCCGAGATACGCGCGATGGACGCGGCGGTGCGGGCGGTCGGCCGGGTGGAGATCAACGAGCGCGCCATTCATGATGTGGCGCCGCGCTTCGAGGGCTGGATCGAGCGGCTGCATGTGAATGCCAGTGGCGACCCGGTCAAACGCGGTCAGCCGTTGTTTTCGGTGTACAGCCCCGAACTGGTGTCGGCGCAAAAGGAACTGGCGATTGCGCGCGAGCTTAAGCTCGATGCGCCGGATGCGGACCCTGCCGCACGCGCGGCCGCCGGCCGTCTTGCCGAGGCGGCGCGCGAGCGCCTGGCCAATTGGCAGGTCGCGGCGCCGGCAGGCAAGGTTTCAAGCCGGCTGACTTTCAACTCTCCGGCGACCGGCTTCGTCCTAGAGAAAAAGGCCGTCGAGGGCATGCGTTTCATGCCGGGGACGGCGATCTACCGCATTGCCGATTTGTCCACTGTTTGGGTGATCGCCGATGTTTACGAGAAGGATCTGGCCCGGGTGAAGGTCGGCGAGATGGCCAAGGTCAGTCTGGAAGCGTTTCCGGACCAGACCTTCGATGCCAAGCTCACTTATCTCTATCCCACCCTCAACGCGGCCACGCGGACCACCCCGGTGCGTCTGGAGCTGGCCAATCGTGACGGCTTGCTGCGTCCCGGCATGTTTGCTCATGTCGACATCGCCTCGGCCGGCAGCGCCAAGCGTTTGACTGTGCCCAAATCGGCGCTCATCGACACCGGTGAACGACAGGTGGTGCTGCGGGTCGAAGGTGAGGGCAAGTTCAAACCGCAGCCGGTGAAAGTTGGGCTGCGCGGGCGAGATCACGTTGAAATTCTGGAGGGGCTGGAGGACGGTGCTGAAGTCGTCGTGGCAGCCAACTTCCTGATCGATGCGGAGAGCAATCTCAAGGCCGCGTTGTCGACCTTCTCAGCGCCTGATGCAACAACGGCGAAAAACTATGAAGCGGTCGGCTCGGTGGATTCGGTTGATTTGTCATCCGACACCGTGTCGATGAACCACGAGGCCATCCCCGCGCTTCAATGGCCGGCCATGACCATGGAATTCGGTCTGGCCAGCAAAGAGGTCATCAAAGGGGTGCTGCCGGGGCAGCCGGTGCGTTTTACCTTTGAAGATCGGGGCGACGGTGAGTTCGTCATCGTCAAAGTCGAGCAAGCCGGCGCGGCCGCGCACAAGGGGCATTGAGATGCTCGATCGTCTGATTGAATGGTCGGCGCGCAATGTGTTTTTGGTGCTGCTGGCCACGCTGGCCGTGATCGGCGGCGGGGTGTACGCGGTCAAGCAGACCCCGCTCGACGCGCTGCCCGATCTGTCCGACACCCAGGTCATCGTGTTTACGCCCTACCAGGGGCAAGCCCCCCGGGTAGTGGAAGATCAGGTGACCTATCCGCTCACCACCGCCATGCTGGCGGTGCCCAAGGCCAAGGTGGTACGCGGCTTCTCGATGTTCGGCGCGTCCTACGTGTATGTGATCTTCGAGGACGGCACCGACATCTACTGGGCCCGCTCGCGCGTGCTCGAATACCTGAGTTCGGTGCAGGGTAGCCTGCCCGAAGGGGTGTCGCCGCAGCTCGGCCCCGACGCCACTGGTGTGGGCTGGGTCTTCCAGTACGCGCTGACCGGCAAGGACCAGTCGCTGGCCGACCTGCGCAGCGTGCAGGACTGGTATGTGCGCTACCAGCTGACCAAGGCCGGTGGCGTGGCCGAGGTGGCCAGCGTGGGCGGCTTCGTCAAGGAATACCAGGTCATCGTCGACCCGCATCGGCTGGCGAGCTATGGGATTCCGTTGGCGCGCGTCTCGCAGGTGATCCGTGAGTCGAACCGCGATGTCGGCGGCCGGGTGGTCGAACTGGCCGAGAAGGAATTCATGGTGCGCGGCCTGGGCTATCTGAAGGGCGTCGAGGACATCGAAACCCTGGTGCTCAAGGCCGATGGCGGCACGCCGGTGCTAGTGCGCGACGTGGCGCGGGTCGAACTCGTGCCCGCCGGGCGGCGCGGCATCACCGAGCTGAACGGCGAGGGCGAAGTGGCCTCGGGCATCGTGATGGCGCGCTTTGGCCAGAACGCGCTCGATGTGATCGCCAACGTCAAGGCCAAGATCGAGGAACTCAAGCCCGGCCTGCCCGAGGGCACCGAGATCGTGCCGGTGTATGACCGCGCGCCCTTGATCGAGCGGGCCATCGCCAACTTGAAATGGACGCTGTTCGAGGAGAGCCTGATCGTCGCCGCTGTGTGCATCATCTTCCTGATGCATGTGAGGAGCGCGCTGGTCGCCATCCTCACGCTGCCGATCGGCATCCTGATCGCTTTCATCGCCATGCGCTCGATGGACATGGGCAGCAACATCATGAGCCTGGGCGGCATCGCCATCGCCATCGGCGCGATGGTCGATGCGGCCATCGTGATGATCGAGAACGCCCACAAACACCTGGAGCGATTACCGTACGATGCGCCCCAACGCGACCGTGCGGCGGCGATGATCGTCGCTTGCAAGGAAGTCGGGCCGGCGCTGTTCTTCTCGCTGCTGATCATCACAGTGTCCTTCCTGCCGGTATTCACACTCGAAGGGCAAGAAGGGCGGCTGTTCAGCCCGCTGGCCTTCACCAAGACCTTCTCCATGGCCGGTGCTGCCATTCTTTCGGTCACGCTGGTGCCGGTGCTGATGATGCTGTTCATTCGCGGGCACATCATGCCGGAGCAGAAGAACCCGGTGAATCGCTTCCTGATCTGGGCCTATCGGCCGATCATTCAGTGGGTGATGCGCCGCAAGTGGACCACCCTGGTGCTCGCTGTGTTGGCAATGGCGGCGACGATCTTTCCGGCACGGCAGATCGGCTCGGAATTCATGCCCACGCTCAACGAGGGCTCGATCTTCTACATGCCGGCCTCGCTGCCTGGCATGTCGGTGACCGAAGCCGCGCGCCTGCTGCAGACCACCAACCGGGTGATCAAGACCTTCCCAGAGGTTGAGTCGGTGTATGGCAAGGCCGGCCGCGCCAATAGCGCGACCGATCCGGCACCGATCGAGATGTTCGAGACCGTCATCAATCTCACGCCGGAAGACACATGGCGCCCGGGCATGACGGTGGACAAGCTGATCGCCGAGATGGACGCGGCGCTCAAGTTCCCCGGCGTGGCCAATTCCTGGACCATGCCGATCAAGGCGCGCATTGACATGCTGTCGACCGGTATCCGCACGCCAGTGGGGGTCAAAGTCTTCGGCAAGGATCTGGGCGAAATCGAAAAGCTGGCGCGCCAGATCGAGCAGGCGGTCAAGGACGTGCCCGGTACCACCAGCGCCTACGCCGAGCGGGTGACCGGCGGGTATTACCTCGACATCACTCCGCGCCGCGAGCAACTGGCGCGCTACGGCATCACCGTGGGTGAGTTCCAGCAGGTGGTATCCACCGCCCTGGGCGGCGCGCCGGTCACCACCGCCGTCGAAGGGCTGGAGCGCTACAACGTCACGGTGCGCTACCCGCGCGCCTTGCGCGAGGACACGCAGCGCATCGCCAATGAAGTCTTCGTGCCCAGCGCCGCGGGCATGATCCCGCTGGGGCAACTGGCCGAGATTGCGCTGCGCAACGGTCCGCCGGGGATCAAGACCGAGAATGCGCTGCTCGCGGCCTATGTGTTTGTCGACATTCGCGACCGCGACGTCGGCTCCTATGTAAAAGAAGCGCAGCAGGCAGTGGCCGACAAGGTCAGCTTCCCGCCGGGCTACTACGCCACCTGGTCGGGCCAGTTCGAGTATATGGAGCGAGCCAAGGCCAAGCTGTCGCTGGTTGTGCCGCTGACGCTGGCGATCATCTTTGTGCTGCTGTATCTGAACTTCCGCCGCCTGGCTGAAACGCTGATCGTCATGCTGTCGGTGCCTTTCGCGCTGGTGGGCGGCATCTGGCTGATGTGGTGGCTGGGTTACAACATGAGCGTGGCGGTGGCGGTGGGCTTTATCGCACTGGCCGGCGTGGCGGCTGAAACCGGGGTGGTGATGCTGATTTACCTGGATCAGGCATGGGAGGAAATCAAAACGAAACGGCTTGGCGATGGTCGCCAACCCGATGTGTCGGACCTCTATCACGCCATCATGGAAGGCGCGGTTGAGCGGGTGCGACCCAAGATGATGACCGTAGTAGCCATCATGGCCGGCCTGCTACCCATCATGTGGAGCACCGGCACCGGCTCTGAAGTCATGAGCCGCATCGCCGCGCCGATGGTCGGCGGCATGATCTCGTCGACAGTGCTGACGCTGGGCGTGATCCCGGCGTTGTATGCGCTGGTCAAGCAGTGGCGCCTCAAGCGAGGCCTGGAAACACCTCGGGCAGTGGTTAAGTCGGAGTTGATTCCCGAGCCAAGCTAGTCAATAAGACTCGCGCGAAGACAACGGCCGGGCGGCTCGCATGCGCCCGGCCGTTGTCGTTTGTGGTGCGGCAGGCGTCCGGAGAGCGACCTCCCGTGACGTAACGGCATCACGACATTTGGCTAACGACAATGTAATTCCCGGGTCAGCGTCCCGTCGGTGTCAGCCCCTTAGGATGTCTTCACGGTCGGATAGACGAAGTTCGGCTCAGTTGAAACTTTTTCCAAGGAGAACACCATGAAAACCACCCTGATCAAACTGTCCTTCATCGCCGCAATTGGCGGCGTTGCCGCGACCTCCGCCTACGCTCATCCGGACTACACGGAAGCTGGCTCCCATTGGCTGAATCATGTGTCCGAATCGAATGCTCAGCCCTCCGCCAACCAGTTGGCCCCCTTCGGCTACAAGGCCGTTGCCGCGCCAGGTCGGGAGATCACGCTGAGCGGCGAGGCGAAATATCTGAACGTAAACCAACTTGAAACCGTTCGTATCACGGTTGACGGAAAGAGCCTGGATTGGACCTTCGATACGCTCGGCACCCGCCCGTTCGCGCTGTCCGAGGTCATACCCGGCGCCAAGGGCGTCACAGTCTATGTGTCTAAGAACCCGGATTTTGCCGGCTAAGGCCGGAAGAACATTTGCTTAGCGGGATTTTTTGAACGTGCCCGCGATATCACTCAACGCTCCAAGAGGCAACCATGATCAAGAAAGCACTCACCATTATTGCCATCAGCGCAGTCAGCATCTCTGCCTTCGCCGCTGACGCCGCACTCGTCGAGAAGTCCATCCCTTTGAAGGATGGCGCGACGGTGTACATCTTCAAAGACGGGAAGATGGGCATGGAGGACAAGCTGGGAAGAGCCACACACATGCAGCCGGGTCATGTGATGGAAACGACCGATGGTCAGAAGATCATCATGAACGGCAATGAAATCTGGCGATTGGATGCACTCCTTCACAAAGACCATCGCGGGTAGTCGTCGGCAGACCCGCCATACATTAGTTCGATGGACCCACCTTCGCGGTGGGTTTTCGCATTTCGGCAACTTGCCCGCATTCAGAACGACGTGGTGCCAACACGATAGCGAAGCACTGGAAAACGAGGGGTTTCCCTAAATACATGTTCGGCGAGCAGGAACCAGTGACAGCCCGACAGATGTTATTTCCGAATCTGAATGTGCAAAAACGCTACCTCCATGCATGCGTGCAATAGCGGCGACGATGGAGAGGCCAAGTCCAAAATTGTTTTCCTGCCGGTGCACGCGCGATACGTCATGTCGATAGAAGCGATCGAAAATCCGGTCGATCTCTTCTGGGGGGATTGCTTCGCCTACATTCTCAACTGAAAGTAGTACTTTCCCACTTTCAACGCCGATTCGCACGGTAACGCATGTGCCGGCGTAGCCGTACCGCGCGGCATTCGAAAGCAGGTTGGAAAGCGCCCGCCTTAGAAGCGCTCTGTCGGCAGCGACACTTGCGTCGCCGAGCACCGCACCGCGAAGCCCATTCTCGGCCAAGGCGGCCTCGTGGTACTCCAGAACTTCAGATGCCAGGTCGGCAATACTGTTGACTATTTCTGCGCGCGCACTGATGCCGCGATCGACCTGCGCAAGAAATAGCATGTCGTTGATCAGGCCTGAAAGGCGTTGTAGCTCTTCGAGATTGGACCCAAGAAAGTCGAGTAGATCTTCGCTCGACCGAGTGCCAGTCAAAGCCAGTTCGGTTTGGCCGATGAGCGTCGCCAAGGGCGTACGAAGTTCATGAGCCACGTCCGCGTTGAATGCTTCAAGTTGAACATACGCGCGCTCAAGCCGCTCCAGTACGGCGTTGAACTGCATAATCAGCGGTTGGAATTCTTCAGCCTGCGTCTGGCCATCAAGGCGTTCGCTTAGCCGTTCAGGCACCAACTGCTTTGCCTGAGCCGCCAATTCATTTACCGGCTCAAGGGAGTGGCGCACAAGTCGCGCTCCACAATAGGACACGAGAAGCGTTCCACCAAGGGCGCTCGCAAACAAGGTCCATGCCAATCGCGTCAACATTGTTGCGTCTGCGCTGGTATCCAGGGCCAGGGTGACGTGCATGACACCGTCGCTGAGCCAGCGGGCGGGCACCTGAAAGTCAACGGACCGTAGTTGTTCGGATCGTTCGGTTATGGCGCCTTTTGGAAAAGTCGTGCGCTCTCCGTGCAAGGCCAGTTCAAGTCGAAGATCGAAGCGGCCGAAAAAAAAATCGTCGAGCTTGTGCCGAAGCGTTTCTATATCGCCCTGAGTCGCAACCTCTTCAATCAGGTGCTGAATAATTTTTTTATATTGCCAGAGCGTCGTGTTTTGGCGTTCGACGAAACTCATGGTCGTCGCAAAATAGATCACGCTGCAAACGACTCCCAAGCCCAGGAAAGCCAATGCAGCAAGCCATTGAGTAAGCCAGCGCCGCAGCGACTTCACGCCCGGCCTTTCCCGTTTTTTCTGACGAGTCTTGTCATTTCGGTGCATTAGGACTTCTGGGCAAAATCGTAAAGAGTTCGGCTTGGTGAGCTCGCTCATCTCACGCCTAATCGCCACGTGTGCTGAGCCGTCACAGCCGCATTCAGTCGGTCTTCGGCGTGTTGTGATTGCGCACCAGTCGCTGTCGAGTGCTCATCCAGTGCGCCGGAGGCAAGCCGTTCATGCTACGTCATTAAGGCGATCGGTTCCACGGCTTGGCCGATTACAAAACTGTAATCTAAATGTTCGCTTTTCGACGATATCAGCCTTGTAGGCTTCGCCTCGAATCAAATTGTGCTCAAAAAACCGGTGTGACGCGATAGAGCACTACCAGAATTGATCGTCCGTGCGCTATCGATATTTGGCAGTGAATGCGGTGTGGCGCGACGGATTGACCCTTGCGCATCTCCAATGCGGTTCATTTCAAGCGGCAAAGTCTTTCGGTGCGCGTTTTGGCACCGGTGCTGAACGGACGACCATGCGGATACGACAGGCCGCGCCGTCGTTGGGGTCTCCGCACTTCTATGCGCATTGTTGGAACCCGCAGTGCTGAGCTTTCCAGCCGTCACGGACGGTGGTCAGTTGGAGTCGAATGGGGCCGCGTTGAGTGAGCTTCATTCATCGTTTTAGACAAACAATCGAGACAAATTCATGCTGAGCTATGCTGGATTCGTGGCGGGGGCGCCTGTTGTTCTTACGTCGCTGTTGATGGTGTTTTCCCCGGCTGTGTTGGCCGAGGTGAGTTCGCCGGATGGCGAGAGTGCCGCGTCTACATTGACCTCAGAGGTGCGGCTGCGCCGGCCGGACTTGACGCTCACTGAGGCGATTGAGCGTGCCATGGCGTCAAACCCTGCGCTTGCCGCACAAAGGCGCGAGGTTGCTGCCCGCCAAGGCGAGCGCGTGCAAGCGGGCCTTCTGCCAAATCCAAGTCTCTCGATGCTGCTTGAGGATACTCGTAGCGCGACGCGCACGACCACAATCCAGATTGACCAGCGCATCGAACTCGGCGGCAAGCGTAGCGCGCGAGTGGATGTGGCGGCCGGAAGTGTGAAAGCAGCAGATGCGGATCTGGCGGCGCGAACTTTGGTGGTGCGATCCGAAGTGGCTGCCACTTTTTATGCCGTATTGGCAGGGCAGGAGCGTGTCGCGTTAACTGATGAGTTGGTCGTACTTGCCGGGCGCGCCCTGATTGCGGCCACCAAGCGGGTCGCTGCCGGGAAGGCCGCACCGCTGGAAGCTTCCCGTGCGAAAATCGCTGAAGCGTCTGCGCGTATGGAGCAAAACCAGGCTCAAAGCGCACTTGCTGTTCAGCGGCGTCGTCTGGCTGCAACTTGGGCCGGTTCGGACGATGGTTTCGGGCGAGTGACCGGCCAAACCGTGACGGGAGCAGTGGCCATGGCGTGGCCTCAGTTGCTGTCGCGTTTGGATCAGGCTCCGCAAATGCTTAGTGCACGGCATGCGCTTGAGCGCAGCCAATCGGCCGTGGTGCTGGAGCGGGCAAAGCGGACCCCTGACCTGACAGTTAGCCTTGGCAATATCCGCGCCGAAGAGGTCGGTCGTAATCAGGCGCTCATTGGCCTGTCGATCGAGATACCTCTGTTTGATCGCAACCAAGGCAACATTCTTGCTGCTACACAGCGCGCCGGCATGGCCGCTGACGAGGTGGACGCGCTCCGAGCCAAACTCCAGGCTGATTTGTTTGAGGCCTACCAGCAGCTTCTAGTGGCGCAACAAAGCGCGACGACGCTGGAGGCCGATGTCGTTCCGGCCGCGCTGAGCGCATTTCGAGCGGCAGTGATTGGGTTTGAACTGGGCAAGTTCAGCTTCCTGGATGTACTCGATGCACAGCGCTCGCTATCTCAGGCGCGGTCCCGGCATATCGAAACGCTGACGGAAATCAGCCGCGCAGTGGCCCAGATTGAGCGCGTGCTCGGGCCGCAGGGCTCAGCGGCGCCTTCTGTCCACTAGAACTCAAAATCAAACTCCATTGAGAGGATCTACGCGTCCATGATTGAAAAAAAACAAGCCGTGCTTGCCGCAGCCATCGTGCTGATTGGCGGACTCGCCGGAACTGCCATGCTCGGCGCCAGCCCCTCCACGCAGGCCCCCGTGGCGGACCGCCATGGCGAAGCGAGTGCGCATGGAGACGAGGAGCATCACGGCGCACCCCCACGCACCAACCACGCTGACGATGATCAACATGCTGATGGTGAGCACCATGACGCAGCATCGGTCCCTGGCGTGCATGGTGGTCAGGTGTTCTCTGCCGGCGATACCAGGGTTGAATTTTTGTTGTCGGAAGAAGGGGGGAGTCCGCACATTCGGATGTGGTCTTTTGACCATGATCGCGTTTTGGCGCCTGGCACTGTGAAAGCCAGTGGCCGGCTGGTGCGCGCGGATGGCAGCGTCGAGGAACTCGCCTTCGCGGTAGCGGATGATTACCTGAAGAGCACGACAGAGGTCGCCGAACCCCATGTTTTCGACGCCAACATCAGTGTTGAGGTCAATGGCGAGAAGCTGACCATCAACTACGTCGCCGAAGAAGGTAAAGTGGAGCTGACGGATGCGCAAATCGATGACGCCGGCGTGGTCGTTGATACGGCGGCCCCAGCAAAAATCAAGACTGTCTTGCGCTTGCCGGGTGAGATCAGGTTCAACGAAGATCGCACAGCTCACGTCGTTCCGCGCCTGAGTGGATTGGTTGAAAGCGTACCGGCCAAGCTTGGCCAGTCGGTCAAGCGCGGAGAGGTATTGGCGGTGATCGCCAGTGCCAGCTTGTCAGAGCAGAGGAGCGAGCTATTGGCCGCAACCAAGCGGAGGGCTCTGGCTCAGTCCACCTTCGTGCGGGAAAAGCGCCTGTGGGAAGAAAAAGTGTCGGCGGAACAAGACTATTTGCAGGCCACTCAGGTGCTGCAAGAGGCTGACATTGCGGTTGCCAACGCACAGCAGAAACTGAAGGCTTTGGGGGCTGGTACGACGATTTCCGGTGCCCTCAACCGCTACGAAATTCGAGCACCATTCGATGGTGTGATCGTCGAAAAACACTTGTCGCTCGGTGAAGCGGTCAAAGAAGACACGAGCATCTTTACCATCTCGGACCTTTCGTCTGTATGGGCTGAGATTGTCGTCCCGG
This sequence comes from Zoogloeaceae bacterium G21618-S1, assembly GCA_027214125.1. Classification (GTDB taxonomy): domain Bacteria; phylum Pseudomonadota; class Gammaproteobacteria; order Burkholderiales; family Rhodocyclaceae; genus Nitrogeniibacter. The sequence continues at coordinate 6,008 of JAPWHF010000021.1, read as the reverse complement.
CCAAGGATCTGAACACCATTCGGGTTGGCGAGGAGGTCGCTATCAGCGCAACGGCGTTCGAGTCAAGGACGACTGGCACGATCTCCTATGTTGGCGCGTTGCTTGGGCAGGATACTCGTACTGCCAAAGCGCAGGTGACCCTCGCAAATCCGGACATGGCCTGGCGGCCCGGACTGTTTGTCGATGTTGACGTTATTTCCAGTGAAAAGACCGTGCCCGTCTCAGTGGCAACCGAAGCGGTTCACGCCGTTGAAGAGCAACCCGTGGTGTTCATTCGAGCCAGGGGTGGTTTTGTCCCTCAGCCGGTGATGTTGGGCAGCTCGGATGGGATGCGCACTGAAATTATCGAGGGCTTGAAGGCCGGAACCCCCCATGCCGCAGCCGGCAGTTTTGTCATTAAGGCGGAACTGGGAAAAGGCAGTGCTGAACACAGCCACTGAGCCGGGAGAAAACCATGTTTGAACGCATTATCCGGCTCGCCATTGAGCATCGTTGGCTCGTCTTGCTCGCCGTGCTCGGCATGGCCAGCATCGGTATCTACAACTATCAGCGCCTGCCCATTGATGCGGTGCCTGATATCACCAATGTCCAGGTTCAGATCAACACGGCAGCACCTGGCTATTCGCCGCTGGAAGTCGAGCAGCGCGTGACCTATCCCATTGAAACAGTGATGGCCGGTTTGCCTGATCTGGAGCAGACCCGCTCACTCTCGCGCTACGGATTGTCGCAGGTGACGGTGATTTTCAAGGACGGCACCGACATCTACTTTGCTCGGCAGTTGGTCAATCAGCGAATCCAGGAGGCGCGCGATCGTTTGCCCGCCGAGGTGACGCCGGCTATGGGGCCGATCTCCACGGGGCTGGGCGAGATCTACCTTTGGACGGTGGAGGCGAGCGACGACGCCCGCAGGGCCGATGGCAAGCCGTATACGTCGACTGATCTGCGCGAAATCCAGGACTGGATCATCAAACCGCAGTTGCGCAATGTGGCGGGGGTGACCGAGATCAACTCGATTGGTGGATTTGCCAAGGAGTATCAAGTCGCGCCCAGCCCGGAGAAGCTGGCCTCTTACGGCCTCACGCTGGCGGACATGGTCACCGCCATCGATCGCAACAACGCGAATGTGGGGGCGGGTTATATCGAAAAGCGTGGCGAGCAATATCTCATCCGCGCGCCAGGGCAAGTGAGCTCACTGGCGGATATAGGGAGCATCATCCTTGGTAATGTGCGCGGGGTGCCGATCCGCATCCGCGACGTGGCCGAGGTGGGCATCGGACGTGAGTTGCGCACCGGCGCAGCCACTGAAAATGGATATGAGGTCGTGCTTGGTACGGTGTTCATGTTGATCGGTGAAAATAGCCGTGCGGTCTCTGCCGCAGTCGACCAGAGAATGGTCCAGATCAACCGCAACCTGCCCGAGGGTGTGCGCGCGGTGACGGTCTATGACCGCACGGTGCTGGTCGACAAGGCCATCAACACCGTCAAGAAGAACCTGCTCGAAGGGGCGATTCTCGTCATCGCCATCTTGTTCCTGTTCCTCGGCAATATCCGCGCGGCCATCATTACCGCGATGGTGATCCCGTTGTCCATGCTGTTTACCTTCACCGGCATGGTGACCTACAAGATCAGCGCCAACCTGATGAGTCTGGGCGCGCTCGATTTCGGCATCATTATCGACGGCGCAGTCGTCATCGTTGAAAACTGTGTGCGCCGCCTGGCCACTGCTCAGGAGCACCACGGCCGTCCGCTGACCCGCACGGAACGTTTCCACGAAGTCTATGCCGCCTCGGTCGAGGCGCGCCGTCCGCTGCTTTTCGGGCAGGTGATCATCATGGTGGTGTATCTGCCGATCTTTGCGCTCACCGGTGTCGAAGGCAAGATGTTCCACCCGATGGCGTTCACGGTGGTTGCCGCTTTGCTCGGCGCTATGGTGCTGTCGGTTACTTTCATCCCGGCCGCCGTCGCCCTGTTCATCGGCGACAAGGTTGCTGAAAAGGAAAACCGCTTGATGCGCGCCGCGCGCCGTGGCTACAAGCCGGTGCTGGGCCTGGTGATGCGTAACAGACCGGTGGTGGTGGCGCTTGCCGTGGTGGCCGTCTCCTTGTCCGGTGTGCTGGCAACACGTCTGGGCAGCGAATTCGTGCCAAGCCTGAACGAAGGGGATTTCGCGATCCAGGCACTGCGTATTCCTGGAACCAGCCTGAGTCAGTCGGTCGACATGCAGCGCCAGATCGAACGTAAGCTGAAAGCCGAGTTCCCCGAGATTGAGCGGATATTCGCGCGCACCGGCACGGCGGAAATCGCCTCTGATGCAATGCCACCGAACATCTCCGACGGCTACATCATGCTCAAGCCAGAAGATCAGTGGCCTGAGCCGAAGAAGAGTCGCGACGAGTTGCTCATTGCTGTGCAGGCCGTGGTGAATGCCATTCCCGGCAACAGCTATGAATTTTCACAACCCATCCAGCTTCGATTCAACGAACTGATTTCCGGGGTAAGAAGTGATGTTGCGGTGAAAGTCTTCGGTGACGACATGAAGGTGATGAACGAAACAGCCGCCAAGGTGGCTGCAGCACTTGAAAGTGTCGAGGGCTCATCCGAAGTCAAAATTGAACAAACCACCGGTCTGCCCATGCTCACGATCGACATCGATCGAGAGAAAACCGCTCGCTATGGCCTGAACGTTGGCGATGTGCAGGACGCGGTCGCCACGGCGGTCGGTGGCCGTCAGGCGGGCACCATGTTCGAAGGCGATCGGCGCTTCGACATTGTGGTGCGTTTGCCTGATGCCTTGCGCTCTGATCTTGATGCGCTCAAGCGGCTACCAATCGCTTTGCCACGGAGTGCCAACGCGAGTGGAGACGAACGGACCGCTTATATTCCGCTCGGCGAAGTCGCCGAACTCAAGTTGGCTCCGGGGCCGAACCAGGTTAGCCGCGAAGAGGGCAAGCGTCGAGTGGTGGTCAGTTCGAACGTGCGTGGGCGGGATATCGGCTCTTTCGTCAAGGACGCTGAGTTACGCTTGGCGGAGGTGAAGATTCCGGCGGGCTACTGGACAAGTTGGGGCGGTACGTTCGAGCAGCTTCAGTCAGCGATTGCGCGCCTCCAGATTGTTGTGCCGGTTGCTCTCTTGCTGGTGTTCACTTTGCTGTTTGTCATGTTCGGCAACGCCAAGGATGGCTTGCTGGTGTTCACAGGGATTCCCTTTGCGCTCACTGGCGGCGTCATTGCGCTGTGGCTTCGAGACATTCCGCTGTCCATCTCGGCCGCGGTGGGTTTCATCGCGTTGTCCGGCGTGGCGGTACTCAATGGTCTGGTGATGATCTCCTTCATTCGTAGCCTGCGTGAGCAAGGTCGGACGTTGGACGAAGCCATTGAAGAGGGCGCCTTGACACGCTTACGCCCGGTGCTGATGACTGCGCTTGTAGCTTCGCTGGGCTTCGTGCCGATGGCGATAGCAATTGGCACCGGCGCCGAAGTGCAGCGTCCGTTAGCCACCGTGGTCATTGGCGGGATCTTGTCATCGACGCTGCTTACCTTGCTGGTCTTGCCGGCACTCTACCGTCTGGTACATCGCCGTGATGCAGAAGAAGAGGACTTTACGGCGGAACCTGCTGCAGAAGCCGTCACCATTTGATACCGTGGCTGGGAGGCGCACCACCTCCCGGCCACTTCCCCTGGCGGAGGTGAGGCATTGAGATGTTGGAAAACGCGTGACTGGCAACAAGCGCTCGATGGAGCGACAAAGCCAAGGTGAGCAGGCCAGGATCTATCCGAGTCACCAAGCGTGAAACCTGCTCCTGCTACGAGCCCGAATTATTGGCTTGGTGCCGCGGGCTTATCCGCTGCGGTCCTCCAGCACATAGCCCATGCCACGCACCGTGTGCAGCAACTTGTCGGTGAACGGATCGTCTAGCTTCCCGCGTAGGCGCCGTACTGCCACCTCAACCACATTGGTATTGCTGTCGAAATTCATGTCCCACACTTGTTCGGCGAGAAAACTGCGCGATAGCACCTGCCCTTGTTGGCGTAGCAACAACGATAGCAAGGTGAACTCTTTTGCGGTCAGCGCCAATCGTGTTTCCCCTCGCGAGGCTCGTCGACGGGCAAGATCGACTTCCAGGTCCGCCATGGTGAGTACCGTAGGATCAGCGCTCTGGCTGGCGACGACGCCTCGGCGCAACAGCGCCTGCACTCGTGCCAATAATTCGGACAACGCGAAGGGTTTGACAAGATAGTCGTCAGCGCCATCCTGAAGGCCTCGGACGCGGTCTTCGACCTTGTCCCGGGCCGTCAGCATCATGATCGGAACGCGCTTTTCCTTCCTGATGTCGCGCATGACTGAAAAGCCGTCCAGGCCGGGTAGCATGACATCGAGCAAAATCAGATCGTAGTTGCCGTCCAGCGCGAGAAAGCGCCCGTCATGACCGTTATGGGCTACATCGACGACGTAGCTGTTTTCCGCAAGCGCCCTGCGCAAATACTCCGCAAGCTTCGGTTCGTCTTCAATAACCAGGATTTTCATACGCTGATTATCCACTACGGCAACATTCGAGTTCGCAATATTACCGATTTGTAATGTAGTGGTTGGGAAATCGACGAGGAACACCGCGTAGAGTGAAGCCTATCCGCCCGGCGACAAGGCGACATCTCTTCAGAGAAAAATGGACAACAGACATAAACCATCGCCGCCTCCAAATTCCGTACAGCCCCTGATCGATGCCATCAGGGGTGGTGACGAGGGGGCATTGCGGGAGTTGCTTTCACTCGCGCCCCCAGATCGACATCGCGACGATCAGGGATGTACGGCGATGTTTCATGCGATCTATCGGCGCGAGTGGGCGATGGTAGAAGAATTGCTGCGACATGGAGCAAGTATCGATACGCAAGATATCGCGGGTTGGACGCCGCTATTCTGGGCGGCCTTCAACGGCCACGCGCACGTTGTTTCGCGACTGATCCAGCTGGGCGCCAATCCCGATCTCCGAAATGAGGATGGCGAGTTGGCTCTGTTTTGGGCCGTCTACAAAGGACACGACGATGTTGTTCAGGTGCTAATCAAAGGCGGGAGCGGGGGCCATGCTCAAGACGCCTCCGGGATGAACTCTCGGGATTTGGCCAAGCTTCTTGGTCGCGAAGAAGTAGTCGAGCAAATTGACGAGGAGTCGACCTCAGTTCGATCAAAGCGGCATTGACTCGGGCGGCGAGATATTGGGGCGCCAGTTGCCGTTTCGCACTGAGGCGACGGCTGGCACCGGAAGGAAGCGCTACATCGAGTCTCCGCGCCTCAGGAGGCTGGTGAAAGTATCTTCGGAAAGAATATCCCGCGAGTAACGCTAGGATTGGGAGGACGGTATTGGCCAAAAAGACGTCAGTGATGTGGTTGTAGGTTAACAGCTGTTTTCGGCAGCTCGCGTTAGGCAGGAGGGCGGCCTGAACGTACTATGGTGGTGTGTCATAGACATCCACAATGTGTAGGCCCTAGTTTGGTTTACATAACTATATTTATCGCTGTTTTCGGTAATTCAATAGAAGCGTAACGATGAGTCCGCCATACTAAAACTTAGAGGGTTTTGAAAATTCAACGGCGTTCAGCCCTCTGTTGGTGCGCTGACCGCAATACGAAGAAATTGGTGGGTTCGGAAAATTCACCGTGCTCAAACGCCCATGAATTAGAGGTTCCTACTGATTCGCATCTGTTGAGGCTTTCTCTCTTCCATTGCTGCCGTTCGTCAGAACAGGAGCGTCGAGACCCTTATCGAGTGACCGTTGAGCATTGTTAAGATCAATTTCCGCGCGGGTGAATACCGACGAGGCTGTAGGACGCTTCAATGCGTTGCTCTCGATTGGCGCACTATTTACCTACCCTCAAAAGACGAACTGCCGGTTTCGACCCGTTGCTGACATTGGAGAATTGAAAAAGCTGACGCTCAACGTAGAGCTAACCGGCGCTGCGCGGCTTTATCGCGCAGCGTCCAGCGACCGAAGGGAGCGAGGTTGAGCGCCAT
>JAPWHF010000020.1 GCA_027214125.1 Zoogloeaceae bacterium G21618-S1 | reverse complement strand
TCTACACACACGTGCTTGAGGCCACACGACAGGTCGTCAGCCCCTTCGACGCCCTCTCAAGCTAGTCGACTCCTCACCTTCCCGACGGCCAGAGCGTCCGGTAACCGGACGCGAGGCCGACCGTCTGCTTCTGGCCGAATGCAGTCCTCTGTCGCTCGCTGTAGCGAATAGAGACGTACTGCGAACCTCGATCCGACTGGTGGATCAAGGCTTCCTCCGCACCGGGCTGGCGAGCATACAAGGCCTGCTCCAACGCATCGAGGACAAAGTCGGTGCTCATCGAACTGCTCACGCGCCAGCCCACGATACGGCGGGCAAAGACATCGATGACAAAGGCCACGTACAGCCAGCCCTGCCAAGTCGACACATAGGTGAAATCTGACACCCACAACTGATTCGGGCGATCTGCCTTGATTCAACGCGCAAAGACAACCGGGTCTTATGAGCCGATTTCGCCACCTTGAAGGCCCCACCTGAAGTGATTTGGTTGAGCGGGAGCAGTCGTGGGAGCCATGCTTCTATCGCGTTAGCTCATCTAGTCGTCGGCTTGGCCGCGTCGCGGCAGCCCTACCTCTTCGACCAGGCGCACCGCATCGATCAGGTCTTCGTCACTGATCCGGCCAAGGGCCTTGAGCACAATGAGGATCTGGGTTGAGCCGGAAAGCGGCCTCCCGTTTTCCATTCGGCTGCCGGCCGACTGCGAGACACCGTAGAGTCGCCAGTAGTCACTTTGGTTGTAGTTGTCGGATTCCCGGAGTTGCATGGGGTTCGCCAAGAGCTTCCGAAACCGGGACACGCGGGCAGCGTTGATCTTCTTCGAAAAATTGGGCGCATCGTAGAGCTTTGCCATCTATTGAAATTCCTCGTTTGGCTCGGATTCTAGCGGGGGACGAGCTGGAGTACGGATGGGGTCGCCCTTTGCTGCATGATCAACCGTCCGATCTCGAATACTGCAGCTCGACGGTGATCCTGGACCTCACCCACAACCCGATTTTTCACGGTATCAAAATACCTGTCACCGTCGCAGGTGACACGCTCCAGGAGTGGGCTCATGTCGAAGACGTCTCTTGCTGTCACGGTCCCTTCACCGCGAAGAATGCCGGCAGTGATCGAATGGTTGCCTCCGTTCACGAATCCGATGCGCCACGGCAACCAAAGTGCGATTACATGATTGGTGTCTTCCTTCCATGCGCCCATTGCCCTGCCCTGGCCAATGTGTGACAGCGCGCTTGCAAAGCGAGCGCGCACCCAAGGGGTGGGCAAGATAATGTCTTGCTTCAGATCGAGCTTGATGTTGGGAGTTGGCTGTACCCAACACGCTGTCTCCGAGATGATCTCGCTTGTTTGAAAAAAGAAGCTCGACGCCTCTATCTCCGCTGGTGCGCCATGCTGGACGTTTTCGGCGACGGCAAGCATTTGCTCGGCCTGGAGTGGCCGCAGCAACGCAAAGATCAATTGCTGCAAACCGCGCGGGTTGCACTTGTTCATCTCAGCCGCCATGTGCATGACCGCCTGAAATTTCTCGCGGCGTTCGCTACGAGGGTTGGCTGCGCGCGACTTCCTGAAAAACATGGGTGCTACTCCTCTTGACCGACCGGTTCCGGGATTCCGGAGACGCTGGTGCCTGACGTCAGCTCGCGATAGGGGTGACAGGACGGGAATGCTATAGACAGCCGTGCCCGGCTGGACGCCGGATTATGTCATACAGATACTGTCAGATGATGAGTATTGCTTTTGCAGTCAGTATCGATATGGCATGCTTTTACCCAATGACGGTCATTTTTTTTTTGGATGTTCACCCCTAGAGGGAGTTATTTTTTCATGGGCGAAACCAAGCGACGAGGCACAAGGGAGCAGCGCACCAAGGGCAAGCAGGGTCGTGTACGTGATTCGCTTGAGGCGGCCAAACTTGAGCTCGGCATTCCAGCGGAGGCGCGGTTTATCGGGTATGTGGTTCATCTGGTCGATGCAGATGAATTCCTCGCGCAGTTGGAAATTACGCCTGAGGCGGTCCGGCGCGTCTGGGCGCGGCGCCCAGAGGATGCTTTGGTGTTTTCAACGCTTGAGGCATGCGACAAAGCAAGAAAACAGTGTCGATCGGCTGTTTCGGCCGCACTCTTCGAGACGGAAGAGCAGTTTTTTACAGGTATCGTGCGGGCGGAATCGGATTAGCGAGCCAGATCCTCTTTGCCCTTCGACGGCGCAATCTTTCCTTGCGCTATATCGTTCGCAATCTTTGTCTTTGCGGCCGCCACAAAACTGTCTCGGTCTGACGCCAGCTTGAACGTTTGCTGCGCCACTTCTTGTGCGGCAGCGAGCCGGGCGATTTGTTTCCCATACTGTGGCAAGACCTTGCCAAGCTCACTGACCGGGGTGTGGAGGAACGTATTTGCTTCTTCGTTCCGCACAGCCAGCCGCTGGGCCAGCGGATCGTTCTGCGCGCGGGTCTTAGAGTCCATCTGCCAGGCGGAAATCTGCTTTGCGGTTTCTGTCGGAATCAATGGATCGCTTTTGATGTGGCGCGCGAGCGATTCCCATCGCGTGACCTCTATTGCCAGTTGGTTCGGGGTCTTCACTGGCGCGAGACGTTGTTCGAGCAGCTCGCCGGCGCGAGGCTTTTTTCCCCAGGCGCCATCGCGGAGCTGGTTTGCGTACAGAAGCGAATCACCATCGACCACCGAGATTTTGTCGACGAGTTTGTCAGCTTCAAATCTGGTTGCGACTGCAACGCTTTGGCTTACTGCTCGTTGCATTGCTGGCTCATCGAAGAAGCGCGGCGCAATATCGTACTCGCGGGCGCTCAGATACTTTGCGGTGGCCAATAGTCGGCTGGACTCAATGTCGCGAGAAACCAGGATGGCCTCAACCTGAAACCCCTTGGATTTCAGGAGTTGTACGGTTTCCGACACTTTCTCGTTTGCGCTCAGCGTGCCATCAATGACGATGTTGGTGCGCTTCTCAATCGCATCTTTGGTCAGGCGATCGACCCATTTGTCAGTCTCTGGTTGCGTTTGCTTCACCGGCGGGGTGTGTCCGGGCGCCCTGCCCTGCCACGCTGGGGAATGTTCTCGCAGAGATTCCGTTGATATGAGAACGGTTTGTTGATGCCCGAGGGCGCGCAGGCTTTCACGTGCTACCAGGTCCGCGCCGGCGCCAGGATGGCCAATCACAATGATTGCCTTCGGCGCGTCAACGCTTTGCGCTCGATCGAGCCTTGCCGGTCGAATCTGTTGCGCGTAGATATCGGTGGTTTCGGCTCGACTCAATCGCTCTCGTTCATACGCCATTGGGACCACCAATGTCGTTGACCAGTTTTTTGTAGGCGGCCAGGGCTCTATCAATCGATTTCTGGTCGGTCAGATCCAGCGTGTCCCGGTCATGCACGGCTCGCTCACGTATCTTTGAGAACATGTCTGAGTGATGATTTGCCGGCCCGGTGTGCATGGCCAGCCTTGTCGAGCATCGAGCAATCACGCGCTCGATGAGTTCGAGTAGCACTGATGCGGAAATTTGTGTTTTTTGACCGTCCCAAGCCAGATGGTCGTCAAAGCGGCTATGGCTTGCCGGTTTGCCGGTAGGCGGAATATCCACCGGGATCGCGTCGTCTCGCACGACCTGGGCGATCATGGCCCGAACGACCTCAAAGAGTTCGTGGCCGTGACGCTGACAGGTGCTTTCGGCCTTCTCTAGCAGTGATTTGTCGATTCTGAACCGGATCAGCACCGAATCGTCGTCCGATTTCATGCGATATCGACTGGAAGTTGTGGTTATTGAAGTATACCTTCGCGAACCGGCAAACTTACAAAAGTGTGCTTTTTGCGGGCGGCGTTGCATGCCGTGCTGACGATGCCCGGTCGTCGACGTTGGCGCTTGGACAGGGGATGGAAAATGCACCCCCAGTCTTTGCTATCTATAGGTGCGGCATCGATCGGAATGGCTTAGTTGCTCGGCGGCGGGTTGGCCCAGAACCCGCCTTTTTGCGGTGATCCGACATACACAGCGACCGTGGATTGCACGTCGGTATAGGAATGGTTGGCGTAGGCCGCGCAGTACGATGGCAGCGTATTGTCGATATAGCTGGTGCCGTTGTCGCCGCCGTTCCAAACGGTATTTGTTGCATTGAGATAGGCCGCGTCACACCGCCCTGCTCCCGATGCGATTGCACCGACCAGCGAGTTCATGTTGCTGTCAGTGTTCGACGCGGGGCAGAGTTTGAGGAAGTTGGTTCGTGCTTTCAGCGTGTCCTTCCACTTGCGCTTGTGGATGTTGAAATAGCGCCGGATCGACGGTGAGCATTCGCTTGGGCGAGATCCAGATGACAGACAAAGGATTGCTTCGCAAGCCAGTCGGGTGTCGCCTGTGAGCACTTGCTGGGCCTGTATCGCTGGAGCACCGCTGATCCCAATGATGGCAACGGCGATTTGCGTGATGGATGACAATTTCATGTGGCACCTCTCATTGTTCAATGGATTCGAGTGGATGTTGGGTCTTTCTTTCGCGGCGGCTATTGGCACACTGCAGCCATCTGAATGCTGATTCGTTCCTGGATAATTCGATACACGTTCGCAGCCTGTGGGCTGATGCGAACCGCATAGCCCGTATCGAGATAGCACTTTTCCTGGGAAATCCGAGTGGCGAAGATGGCAATCTGGGAGGGGCCGGCCGGAACCACTCGAACGTTTTCGAACTGTGCGGCATCGAGCCGATTGGTGTTGTTGAACCAGCCTCTGCGGAGACTGTCCTTCCAGGCCTCACCAGTGAGAAGCGTCGACTGAATCAGGGTTTCTCCGTTGAAATAGCTCACACGAACTTTGGCGGTTGGTCGATAGAGGTCGGCGACATCGACGTCTCTGCGTTCGGTCAAGTCGCTGTAGATCGCCAGGAAGCGCCTCGCATGCTCCTGGATCGTCAGTTCTGCGCGCGCCGTGATCGACTGGCTGCAAAGCAGAGCGACTAGCAGCGCTGTCCTAGCGGGCATGCGCTGATTCTCGGCTGTTCTTTTCCGGTGCCTCGATGGCGAGTTCCGGGTGTTTCGCGGCCGCGGCCGCGCGCGGATTGGCGAGTGCCAGCTCGCGTTCCAACCTCTTCAGGTTGATGTCTTCGCCACGCTCGATGCTCGCCGCAAAGCGTTCTTTGACCATCGTGGCCATCCGCTCGCTATCGGCCTGACTCATGCCCTTGTTCCGGGCGAACTGTGCTTGCAGATAGACGGCTGCCAGCGCGCTTGATAGCGATGGATGTTCATTTGCCACTGCCGCAGCGGTTTCGGGCGAGCTGGTTCGGATGGCCTCCGCTTTGCCCGCTTGCTCTTTCAGATAATCCGCCTTCTCGATCGACCAGCTCTTCTTTGCTCGAACTTCTGGCTGAAAGACGCCTTGCTGGTCCGGCACTTTCACCGTTACTGGCTGACTTCCAGTGGATTGAATCACCACCATATCGCCGATCTTGGCCTGTGATTTCGATTGGCTGAGGGCTCGCTTCAGATCAGCGCCCCAAAGTGTGGTGTTGCCCTGCTCGGTCTCGATCGTTGCGTGGAACGAAGGCGTGTTGCCCTCTTTAAATTGATATGGCGCGGCGGCGGCAGCGACGAGTTTGCCGATGGTCGCGCCGGCAGGGATGGGATGACGGTCGGCCGTGTTGTTTGATGCGCGCTCGTTGGTGGCGCTTTTCTTGTTTTCTAGCTGCTGACGTTCGATTTCCGTCGGCGTATAGCCGCGAACCGAGATACCCCGTGCTGCGGCATCTCGCCACACATCGCGTCTGAATTGCTCGGTGCCGGTCACTGTGACGCTTTGCCACTCGCGCGCCTCGGCGATGGCAACCAGCGAGCGGACAACTTCGACGTTCTGGCTTTCGGCTTCCAGCTTGGTGCCTTTGTCGACGAAGGCCAGCGATTGATCCCGGAAGTAGTAGTTATCGCCGACGTGGATGAATTTTTGTTCGACGGCCGCGGGGACCATGACGCTTTGCATCTTTCGTTTGCTGGCCACTTCTGTGTCATTCGATTCGATTGCTCTCGACGGCGGTTTGTCCTTGCTCTCGGCGATTGCTTCTTTTCTCGCTGTCCGGCTATCGAGGGCGATCGTGTTTTCAGCGGTTTTGTGCTCAAAGTCGGGGAGCGTCACCTGACGGAACCGAAGATGACGGCCTCGCAGTTGGCCAACTCCGGTGTTTTCACCGCGCTCCTTCAGCTCTTTTTCGATCGTGCTGAAGTTGTCTTGGCCAAGCATTTCGCGGGCTTGCTCAAGTGTCAGTTGGGTTTTTGCTACGTTTGCGCGGCCGTTCTTGAATTGCAGATCCACGCTTGTGACGCCATCAGGGACGACTTTGATTTCATAGTTGATGCTGGTTGCCCATTGGCCGTCGACGTTGAAAACGCCGGTATCGCTGTAATCTGCCATCTTGTTGTCTCCTACTCTGCGAGGGTGTCAAAAAAGGAATCGACGGCTGACTGAATCTCGTCGTCGCTCAACGGTCGTTCTTTGGGCAACTCGATGTCATCAAGCGCGGAAAGCACATCGCTGAGAGAGCCCGTGGCCAAGGCATCCACATGCGCGGGCGTGATCTCCGGGGCCTCTGACATTTCAGCGTCGAGTTCAATCGCGTTGGATAAGCCTTCACCCCCGTCTGCTGTCGGACTCGTCAGCTTCGCCGGAGGTGTAATTTTTTCTTGGCTTGGCGTGTGTTGTTGCCGGCTGTAGTGACCCTCCACATCCAGAGGAATCACGACGGGCGCTCGCAGCAATCTCGAGGTAAACAGCTTGTCTTTGAAGTAGCGGATTTTGGTCGCGACGAAGGGGCGAAGCCCTTCGTACATGATGATGGCTCGCTCATTCCCCAGCTCCTTGACCTCCTGTGCCATGAGCAGGCGTCGCGGTTGCTCGCTGACGTTGACCGAAGCGCTATGAGCCTCCAGGGGCTTTGATGTTCTGGATTTTTGCTTGACCGTGTATGTTCCCAGCTCCCGCGAGATGGCTTCTGCGTCGTCATACTCCTTTGGAGGGAATACGATTCTCGCGGCGAGCATCTTTCTGAGCGCCTTGGCGCCGTCCATGCTGTAGATCTGCACCAACTGGTCGAAGGACTGCACAACAACCAGGGCGCGGACGTTGTAGCCCGGCAGGAACGCGGTCGAGTGCGCAATGATCGGGATGTTTCCGAGCGCGGCAAATTCGTCCATGCAAAGAAGCAGTTGCCGCGTGAGCGCCGGGTTGTCTTCTGGCAGCTCGGTGGTTTGGAGGCCGATGGCTTGTTGCCAAAACAGGTTGAGCAAGGGGCGGAGCCGTTCAATGTTCTTCGGGTTGGTGCAGCAATAGATCGATATCGGCTTCTTGCGAAGCGCTCGCAAATCAAAATCACTGCGCGCCGTGGCGGCGTCAATCATGGGGTTTGCCCAGAGACTGAGTGTTGACGTGAATGTTTTGCGGACGCTGGAGGCGGTGACAGGTGCGAGATCGATCGAGTCGTACAAAGCTTGCTGGGCCTCGCGCGACAGCGTGTAGCCTGCCGTTTGGCACATCTGAATCAGGCTGGTCCAGTGCTGCTTAAAGCCCTCGCCGTCAGCCGCCATGCCCTGACGCAGCACTTCACCAACGGTGCATTTGGTTCCCGGTTTTTCGAAAAGGTAGAGGGAGATACCCAGGAATAGCGTTGCGGCCGAGTTTGACCAGAACTTGTCCTTGTCTGACTCTTCGAACAGCATGCTTGCAATGCCCATGACATCGCCGATGCGTCGGTAGTTCACGTCCGACACGTAGTCAAACGGATTCCAGCAGGCAGTACACTCATCTACAGCCAGAGGATCGAAGCGGTATGTGGCGTGGCCGTGCGCGGCTCGATACCCGGCTGTGCGGGTCCAGTTCTCGCCCTTGATGTCATTGACGATTACCGAGTCTGGCCAATTCAACAAATTGGGAATGATGACGCCGACGCCTTTGCCCGATCGGGGCGGCGCTTCAAGAAGGACGCCCTGCTGACCAGACAGCATGAGGATCTGATTTTTGAAGCGGCCTAGAATGATTCCCTTGTCGGCCAGAAGCCCGGCTTTGCGGATTTCGCCTTTCGTGGCGAATCGCGCATCGCCGTGAAGCGGTCTGCGTCGAGGAATGGCCAACAAAACGCCCGTCACAAGAAGGGTGGCCAGTGAACCGCCGCCGGCGTAGAGAATCTTCTGGCGGATGTCCACGCGGTCGCCGTAGTGCTCCCAATACTGCAAAAGCGTGATCGGCGTGGCGCGCCATGGTTCGGGTGACTTGATGAACACCAAGAACAGGTAGCCGCCCAGGTACGCCGAACACGCGACGATCATTGCGAGCAAGCCGAGGATCTTGGGGGCGTTAAGCGATGCTTCGGCGCTTGGTACTCGGGTCATACCAGATCTCACTTATGACACGCTGGCGCTCGATTGCGCGGCAGTGAATGACGACATCGATGTTGGCTTGAACAAGGCGGACGCCGCCTTCGAGCGACATGCTGGTGCCCGGGCCTGAGTTCTGCATGAGCTGGGCGAGCGTCCAGAAAGCGTTTTCGGCGGACCCGCTGTGTGCGCTGGTGATCGAGCCTTTGTGGCCGGAGGCCACCGAAGTCAGGTAGTAATAGACTTCGTTGCCAGTGCGGATTTCCGAAACAAACACACGGCTCGGGTACATTCGCTTGGTGGAGGTCAGCAGATCTTCGACGGTCAGGCTTGCAACGCCCTGGCCGCCCTGTGAATAGAAGAGCCGAGTGTGATTCGGTTGATTCGGAAAGCTCATTTCCGAGGCATCTTCGATGCTGATGCACCGCTCAACACTCGGCACTCGCAAGGTCAGTGCTCTTCCGACGGTGGTCTTGCCGGAACCGGTAGCGCCCGACATGAGAATGTTCTGCCGGGTTTCAACTGCGCGACTCAAAAACTCTTTGACCTGGTTGGCTCGCAGCAAGCCCAGCAATTCGAGCTCTTCGTTGTCGTAGTCATCAACGCTGGACTCGGCTGGCCGTCTCGGCAGCGCTTTGACCTGGCCAAATACGCCCATGTTTTCCAGATCGTCGAGCGTCCAAAGCTCAGACGATGGACGTCGAATGACGATCGATATCTCGCCGGTCATGACAGCGGGTGGAATGACGATCTGGATGCGCTCGCCTGTTGGCAGTGTGCCGGACAGGATGGGTGCATCTGCTGAAATTCGCTGGACGGTGTAGTTTGCAACGAGCGATGCGAAGTGCATGCACCACTCGGAAGTCACAAACGCTGCCGGATGGCGCACCCAGCCCCTTGACCGGTACTCCGTCCAAACTTCGAATTCGCGATTGATGGCCAGGTCGGTGAGGTCTCGGTCATCGAGCCACTGGCGAAGCGGCTTCATGTAGTGCTCAAGCGAGGTGAGCTCGCGCGGCGTGTCGCACTCTTGCAAGATGCTCTTATCGACGACGGAGTTCATAGACGCTCCTGAAGTCGACATCTCGCGCAACCATGATCTGAATGCGTTCGCCTTGATTCTTGATGACGGTCGGCGGAATGCTGACGGTGTCTTTCAGGATCTCCGTCATGACGTCTCGTGAGCCGTTGGAATCGAAGCTGATATCCGTTCCACTGCTGTTGGATTGTGAGTTGGCCAGGGCCTGGATCGTACCGTCGATCACGGATATTAGAAGGGCGGCACCAAAGCGGTCCCAGAAGTGCGTGTCAACGAAGCCCGGCAGGCCAGTGCGCCCTAGTTCATCAGATCCAGGTGAGGCTAGATCGACGACAACACCGGTGGGCGTGCGTGCTTCATTCCACAGGACGAAGACCCTGCCCTGCCCTCGCTTGATGTCGCCTTTCTTCTCGCCGACGTATTTTGTTCCGCGCTCGAGAAGGACAAGGCTGCCATCCGCGCTATAGACATCGGTTGCACCTACGCAGGTCACAATGCCATCGTAAGTTGAGTCAATCGCTGTGATGTTGGTGCAGTCGATCGAATCACCTTTGGGTAGGAGATAGCGTAGCGTAGGTAGCACTTTCGCCATGACTGCCGGCGTGGGTGTCGGCGTCAGCATCGCTCCGAGTCGGCTGCTTGATCCAGGCTGTCCGGTTGCTCCATCAAAAGACGCCGGCACGACTGCTGCAGCCGTTCCGGCTGCGCCACTACCCGCCTGTACCGGTGCAGAAAGTCGCCGCTGGTGGGCAAGTTCTGCCGGCGTTGGGACTTTGGGACCCTGTTGCGCGGCTGGCGCCGCGTTCATTGTGGCTTGGGGCGGTGGTGGCGGTTCGAACAGAGGCGATTCCGCCTCGACGAGCGATGCGGCGGCTGGTGCAGGTGCCACTGGCGGATTGATCCGGCCAAGCGGCGGAAGGATCATCTCTCCGCCGGCGCGCGCTGCTGCCGTTTCTTTGGCCTTCGCTTCTTCGTCGGCGATCCGTGAGAACTGCGTCGAGTAGTACCACACCAAAAAGCCGGCGCCAAGCAGGCACATCAACGCGACCGCCATCCAATTTGTCATGCGCGCTCGCATCGAACGCGAGCGATTGACCGACGGTATATCGCGCTCTTCGCCTATGGCGTGCGACGTTTCGTTGGTCGTTTCGGACCTGCCCGTGAGAATTTCGCCCGATTCGTCATCCAGAATTTCGCCAGGGCGCAGCCCCGACACGTCATTTCCGCGCCCTACGCTCATTGGATGTCTCCTTTGGTGACTCGCTCAACGGCCGGGGCAATCACGTTGTTGTTCAGCCTTTGGCCGCCACCTGTGTAGCCCTTGTTGACGACGCATCCAACCAACTGGCCGCGGCGCAGCACGAAGCGCTTCGCGACTCTGTGAACGACCAGGCGGTCATTCGTGACGTTGAAATTCACGAGCGATTCACTGCTGTCGTCGTTCTTTATGTAGATCGCCGGGAACTCCCCGCGCGAGCTGAACTGCAAGTACGTGTGCACGCCGTCGTCGTAAGCCTCCACGGGACGCAGTGCTTCATCACCGCAATACCAGTAGTCTCGTTGTTGCGGGCGGCCGTCTTTGGACTCCTGGAAGTGCTCGTCCGCTTCCTGTCGCTGCAGTTGCGCCGCGGCGGCGAGGGCTTCGTCTTTCGGGTATATGAAGCGGAGCGAATAGATCATGTCGCGACGATTCGCGAGATTCGCAGTGGCCTTGGAAACGTGATAGTCGAAGTGATAGACCCGGCGGTCCGTCACGATCGTTACGTTCGTTCTCACGAGGTCGGCTTTCGGCTTGAGAAAGAGGTTGTTGCGCACCTGGCCAAAATCCAGACCCGCCACATCCCCGGCGAACAGATCGACGAACTTTTCCCCGGGCGCCAGTTCGACATGAGTCTGGTAGCCAACGTATCCCGTCAGTTTGACGACGTCGCTTTCGTCGTATGCGACCACGCGGACACGCGAGTCTGCATCGCCTTTCGGGGGGATGACTTCGGCGCTGGCCGGTGCGCTGGCCAACAAGAGCACGGAGAGCGTCATGGAGGCAATCAACTTCATGAGGATTCTCCTGCGGACACAACTTCCGGCTCTTTTTGATAGCTCACGACCCGGAATCCGAGGGGGTTCATTGTGCGGATCTTGTCGTCTTTAGAAGGCCCGGTGTATGTGTATTCGATCGTTGCAACCCAGTGGTTTGTTTGATCGGCACCAGAGCCGCCGAGGCGCGCACTCTTGGCAAACCGAACCTGAGCAACGCTCTTTCCAGATCCGAGCGTGAGGAAAACAATGGAACGGATGTCCGCCTTGATAATCGTTCCGTCTTTGTAGAGGTTGAGCGGAGATTGTGGGTTGGCTTCGGTCCAGGCGTCGGCCCAAAGCTGATTCAATTGCGGCGTCTGTTGTGTCGCAACGAATTCATAGTCGTATTCAGCGATGCCCCAGAAAAAGCGCTCACGTGAGCGAACATAGTTCGCCAGGTGAAGGCGATTAACTGTTTCTTCGTAGCTTGCGTTCGCTTCAGCTCTGGGCACGATGTCGACGATGCCGGTGGAGTTGTCCACGCGGATGGTGCGCAACTCTACGGTCTTCAAAGGCGTTAGCGCGGCCACGGCACCGACAGAGACAACGGCGATCAGTCCTGCGACGGATGCAACACGCCAGGCGATACGAGCGGACTTCGTGGCATTTGCTGCGCGGTCCGCCTCGAAGGACTGAGCTTCTTTCAGATAGGCATCAATTGCCGCTTTTTCAGCCATTTCCGACCTCCTTGATCGACTGTGCGCCTGCACTCCCATTGATTGGAGACAGCTCACCATCGCACTCGGGTGGCGGCGGCGGGGTCGTTGCGCATGCTGAAAGGGTAAGCGAGAAAAACAAAATGGTCATGATGGTCTTCATGGCGAATGCCTTATTGAGCTATCGGTTGGGTCGTGGCATCACACTGTCACGACTGACAGTGCCGCCCTTTTTCTGGGATGAGCCGAAGGCAGCTTGGGCGCCTCGGCGAATTCCTTGACCAATCAGGTTTCCGCCACTTCGTCGCATTGAATCCCAGCGACTGCGTTTTTCACCTTTGAGGCCATCGATGAGACCTCTTCCCGATTGATACAGCGATCGACCAGCGCCCCCGCCGGCCCAGCGCAGGGCCGAGCTGATTGCTCCGAAAGAGCTCAGAGCAATCCCGCTGGCTAGCCCCGCAGCAATGGCCGGGACTTGCTTCAGGACGAGGAAAACGAGAACAGCTGCGAGTAGCATTTCCAAAGTAGCGAAGAAGGTGACAGAGCTTCCTAGCGCAGCGATCTGAGCTGTGGTTTTTTGAACAAGCGTCAGAAATAGAGCCGAAACCATGGCTACCAGTATTGAAATTAGTGCGTAGTTAGCGAGTTGAGCCATCCATGACTCAAAAAACCGTTTAGTAGCGTCGAAGAAAAGAAGAGAAAGAAAAATCGGTCCAAGCCCCAAAATAATGCTTAGGGCAACAGCGGACAATGTCATCAAAAAGAACGCGTAAATACACAGCAGTCCAATGATTAGATAAACGGTCCCGCCTGCAATATAGAATCCAACATCTCCGCTAAATACACCGCCTTGCTTCCAAAGCTCTCCAGCGGCTGCTCCGCCGTCACTCCAAATTTTGTCAATTATTGTCATTGGATTGCTTGAGCCTACGACGACTGCCGCCAGTTGCATCGGAGAATTTACAAAGGTGTCAACAATAACGGTGTTGTAATACCAAAGCTTTATTGAGATTCCGAGTATGACCGCGATAATAAGGAAGCGCTTTCCGAATTCAAGGACAGGTTCTTGAATCTTTCCTGTTAGGCTGGCGTAACCCCAAAGCATTATGTATATAGTGGCCAGTGTAACGACAGCCGGCTCAATAGCTGCGGCTACGACGGCTGTTTTTGCCCCGACATATCCGGCCAAGGTCGAGTTAAGCCACGTCCAAAAGGTCGCGAAGAACATACCTTTCCCTTGTTTAGAGTTCTTTTGCCGCTGATGTAAGATCTAGATAACTTGTTGAATAGAGGCCATCTTTTGCTTATTTCTTGTCATTCACTCCGGGGAAAACCAGAACAGGACGGTCTTCAAACCTTCCATGAGGCGGTCTGACCCGCTCTTCCTTTGTGATTACTATCGTCTGGCTAGGCGTTGATGCATTTTTTTCAACCGTGACGTTTGTTGTTGAATTCAGGTAAATGGCAGCGGACGCTCCGGCAACAACGACGGCGGCGATGGCAACGTATATGACTGTTTTGGACATGTCGGCTCCTGTAACTGCTATTTGAAATGACGCTTACGGAAAGACTATTGTTGGCCTAGAAGAAAAAGCACCGTGAGCTGCGACACGCTTTTCTTTTGCTCGTTGCTCTTGAGAAATTTGCTCAGCCTGAGCCATATAAAAAATCGTCTGCATCTTGGTCTGCTCATTCGCAAGCATTGTTTGCTCGCCGGCGATTCTGGCCTGTATTTCCGCAATCGCTTTTGGATCTGCTGTCGCGTTGATTGCTGTGATCAGAGACTGCAATTGGGCGAAGCGGCCGCTGGTGTTCTGGTAGCCCGTCTGGCTAAGGGTGGAGATCATGGCTGCCGCCCGGCGGCCGTCTTCGATCATGGCCTTCTGACTCGGTGTCATCGAAGCCAGGTCAGTTGAAGACAAAACGGCGTTGGCGCTCATCACTGCGCTGACCTTGCTTGATAGGCCGCTATATTGGGTGGATACGCCATTCAGGACCTTCACGATCTCTGCGTGGTCAGGCGGAAGATAGTTGCGTTGAGCGTTGCTCAAGGTCATGAGGTTGCCGAGCCCGCGTGTACCGTTGAGTGAGTTGTATGTGCTCTTCATTTGGTTGAGCTGGTCACTCATGCTTTGGATTTGCTGTTGCCAATACATGATCTGTTGGATCAACTGCGCGAGCGCTGCGACGTCAACTACTGGAATGCCACTGGCGCGGGTAGCTACCGGCGCCATGGCCATCGACGCTGCGACGATGATTGCGGTGAGCTTTCTACGCAAATACATGGTTTTTCTCCTCTGTGGAGGCGTGGTTGGCTTTCTTTGCTCGATCTTCGAGCGCTTTCTTAAAGACGGGTAGCCAGTTGTTTGGATCTTCTCCGGCCTGTTGAATCGCTTCGTTCATGACCTGAATATTGCGTGTCCGCGTGGATATCACGTCGAGCTCGAAATCAAAGCCCTTGAGATCCAGTTTGGCGACAATGCTGTTGTTGCCTTGCTTGATCAGGAAGGTGCGATCCCCGGGCTGCAGCTCCTGTTTGATCAGGAAGAATTCGCGCTCACTGAAACCGAAGTCATCGACGTATTCGCCGTAGCTCGCTTCAGGGTTCGGAAAGAAGATTTTGGTAGGCGTTTGCTCGATCAGCGACCGTGCAATTTCTGAACGCGAGATGTGTGATGTCATCTGCGCGACCGCGACAAAGCTTGCGTCTTTTCTGCGCCATGTTTCGAGACCGTGTTTTGCGAACTCGGCAAATGCCGGCCGCCCGATCATCTGTGGGAATTCGTCCATCCAGCAGATCATCCGCTGACCGTTGACGAGTCGATTCGTCACATGCAGCAAGTACATGCTTAGGGGCTCTGCCAGGGCGGGCACCTTGATGAACTCCGTGACATCAAAACCCACAATGGCGGCGCCATCCATGAAGTTGTCTATGTTGTCTTCGGGGTTGTCGAACACCCAGGCGTACTCCCCGTGAAAGAGGTGCGTCCAGCGCTGCAACCTGGCGTGCAGTCCTTCCGGGTTGGTTGGGGGCAAAAACTCGATGAGTCGTGAGAGGCGCCGATCGCGCTTGTTAGAGATTTGCAACACACCGGCGAGCGCAAGGTTCAGCTCTTTGTCCTCTTGCACCGTTAGCGGGCGATTCTGGCTATCCACCAGTGTGCGCAGAAGCTGTTTCATGAACTCGACGTTCTCGCCGTTGGGCTCCCGCTGCAGAGGGTTAAGGCCCGTGGGCTGGCCAACCTTCAACGAGCGATAACGTCCGCCCAGCGCGCGCACCAGGATATGAAGGCCTTCTTCGTTGTCAAAAATCACCTGTCGTGCGCCAAACTGCGTCATTGCCGCAATGAGGAAGCCGACGTTTACTGTCTTTCCTGAGCCGACCGGGCCGACGACAAGCATGTGGCCTACGTCCTTGCGACTTCCCCCATCCGCCTTGCGTGGATCTGATGCGTGATGTGAAAAGAAGTACGGGCTTTGGGCGGTGGTTTCGAACATCGTCGCTGCCTGCCCCCAGTGATTGCCTGCTTTGCGGCCACCGGGGTAGTTGTGAAACGGCGCGAATCCCGCCAGATTCCGGGATGACATCGGCGCAACGCGAGGACGAAGATGCTCGTTGCCCGGCAACTGCGACCAAAAGGCCGCCTCCAGCGCCAAGTCTTCTCGTGCGGTCACTATGTTGCTGTCGGCGAGGATCGACTTGGCTTCGGCGAGATTGTCGTTGAGAAGTTTTAGCTGCCCCTCCTCCGCGCTTTTCGTGGCGTCGAAATGCTCCGCCATGACTTGTAGAGTGAAATGGTGTCGGCCGAACGCAAACAGGTTCGACGCAAGGGCGTCGATCGCTTCATCCAGTTCCTCGGCCTGGGATTGAGCATCATCTTCGGATGCTCGGAGCCGACCGCGTTGCTCCTTGAGCAATTTCGCGGCCGTCGCTTTGCCGATGAATTCGAATGACTGGGTAAGGATGAACGGGAACCGGGTGCTCAGTAGGCTGTTGATGAACCCAGGCGGCGAGGTGGGCGGATACTCGCTAATCCCCAGAAAGGCGCTGACACGGGTGCGCGTTGCGCCCCGGTACTCCATCGCCTCATTGCCGAACAACGGGCGTGTATCAGCCAACGAATTGCGAATCTGCCCATTGGGCACGGTACGGCGCTCGAAGTGGCCGTTGACCAAGAAGCCAAAGAATTCGATCGCGGAGGAGTGCATGGTTCCATTGCGATCGTAGATCCCGAGGGGGTCGGGGTCGTAGCGTGCGAACGCGGTCATCAGTTCTTGGCGTTTTTTCTGGCAGGTGTCGATCGAATCGGCGATCTCCTGCGCCTCTTCACCGTCATTGGCGCGACTCAACGCCTTCATGAAAAGACTGCCGACCTTGGATGGCGTTGGCCGGTAAACCAGGGACACATAGATCTCATTGACCATGAGCGTCTGGCGACTCATTCGCTTGCGATACTTCGCCATCAAGTCTGAGGCAAAGCCCTCGCTAAACGTTGATGCCGGGAAGCCACTTTCTCGGCGTCTGACCAGGTGGACGGATACCGAGAAGTTCGGACTGCTGATGCTGC
This sequence comes from Zoogloeaceae bacterium G21618-S1, assembly GCA_027214125.1. Lineage (GTDB taxonomy): Bacteria > Pseudomonadota > Gammaproteobacteria > Burkholderiales > Rhodocyclaceae > Nitrogeniibacter. The sequence continues at coordinate 30,374 of JAPWHF010000020.1, read as the reverse complement.
GCCAGAATACGTTCAGGCGTTCGTGCCAGTTGTTGATTTGCTCGTCGTCAGCACTTTCGAAACTCGCGCCGCCAAGGCGAAACACTTGAACATAGTGGCCACGGTCCGTACGCACGATGTGCTTATCCATGTGGGCGGTGTACGGAATCATGGTCGAGATGTGAGTCTCGGCGCGCAGTGCTTTGGATCGCTTGAACGTCACGGGCGCTTTCCTTAGAGGTGAACCGCTGTGGGGGCTTTTCGCCGGCCATGCCGATCGGGGAGATCGATGCTCAACGGGCTGTATGTGTTGGCTTTCCAGTGTCGAGTGACACCGATGAGAGCCGGCCAACCGCGTGTGCGAAGCCAGACGAGCAAAAGGTCAAAAAATCTCGGTTCATACAGACACACGAGTTGCATCAGGAGATGGATCGGAGCGAAGGCGAGTAGCCACAGCAGGTTTTTGGTGAGAATGAACGCCTGCATGACAATCATCATGTTGAACAGCAGGCCGGCGTAAGTTACGCCCCACTTCATTGCCGGACGGGTCACGCCGACAAAGAGCGGTTCATTCGTGATGCCTTGGTTCCGATCCATCTCTGTTTGTCCTTAAACGCCGAAGAGTGCGCGAATCCAAGCCACAAGCTGCGGTGCGCCGAAAATCATGACGATCCCGATAATCACGCCGACAAACCATGACCATGGTGTTTTTCCTGTCAATGCGCCCACACCAGAGGCCATGAAACCGACGACGGCAAGCGGCGTGAGGATGGCAAGCAATGCAGGGCTGAAGCCGGCCGTACCGGTAGCGAACGGACTGGCGGGAGTGCCGGCAAACGCCAAGCCGGGTGCAATCATCGTGATCAGTAGAAATGCGACGTTCGCAAGATGCGCGCGACCGTGTTTAGGATTTTGAATCTTCATTGTTGAGCTCCAGGCGAATGGGGGTTTGGGTGGCACCTATTCCCTTCACGTAGCGCGCGAGAAGATTCAGATTTTTGAAGGTTCGATCCGCTTGTCTCGCGGATTGAAGGGTCTTCATCGTCGTCGTCGATTCGAGTGCAACGTGAAGGCGATAGATCTGGGGGGTGAATTCCACGATCTTGATTTCGCGGACATCGTCTGCGCGAAGCGCGCCCTTTAGCTGGGCCTCCGAAATCATCGGGCGGGTGTCCGCCCAATCTCCAAAGGTCCGTAGTTGTTGTTTGTTGTCAGTGAGCATCTACTTCGACTCCGTCTTGCGTAGGAACTTGGCTGGCGACGCGCACGGTTTCACCGTAGCCGCCCCATCGGCCGTTGTTCTCGTCCGACTGGCGTGCGTCCGCGGGGTCTTTGTTTGGTGCCCGGCCGTAGCCATCCCACCACGGTGGTCGAGGTGATTGTTGCTCGCGTCGTTTGGCGTCTACACGTACAGGCTTCGGCCGACGGGATTTCAAATCAGGAGTGTGTGTTTTTGCGTCGAGTGTCAGCGCGATCTCTTTTTGCAATTCGCGCACGTTTCGTTTTGCGCTGGCTGCCCTGCCGGCTTCAGCCCTAGCTTCTTCCAGCCGGCCGGCAGTGAGCAGCAATGCATGTGATTTTGTTGCCTCTTGCAGAGCGGTCGCTTCTGATGCCAGCTCTTGCTCGAGGACTGATCTGCGCGTGTCATCGCGCGAGGCCTGTGTTTCTGCGCTCACGTGCGGGAATGCGCCAGGCGCAGCGAATGTACTGGCGGACAGTGCTGCCAATACGATTGGCATGATTGAAAAAAACATTTTGTCCATGCTCTCAAGCCTCAAGTGGGTAGGCCGTAGACGAAGCGCGTTGCTCCGTTATGTGCATGGAATATAGCTGCTCAGCATACAAAAGTGTACGAATTATTTGCAATAGCTTGCAATAGCTGTATATAGTTGAGCCGTCATGCCTCCTAGTGATGACGACCGCGGGGAAACAACATACAGATATGATGGCGACATTGCGAGAAATGATAAATGCGTAGTTTTATCCCCTTGGTGGTAGGCGGCGCAAGGTGTGATGTGGAATGCGCTTCGCTCTAATGAGCGTTTGTAGGGGATTGCGTCAATGTTGCGGATATGCCCTACAAGGCGAGTTGGCCATTAGTTTGATATCCGCGAATCGCTTGTTTTTCGACCAACGGTCGGTTTCTCTGGTCCGACCTGTCTATTGGAGGCAGAACATGACCCTCAAGAACACGGTTGTTGTGGGGCTGCGGGGATTGGGTGTTCTCGCGCTTGCTTGCGCCTATGTCTTGCTGACGGCGCTATTTGCGATGGTCGAGCCGGTACTTCGGGTTGTGCTGCTGCCGGCGTCCTTCTTGATGTTCTGGGTGACGATCCTGTTTGGCTTTGTGCTCGACGCTCCCCACTTCCCCGCGTGGGGCATGTTGTTGTTTTCCGTGTCGCTATTTCTCGTGTATGTGGCCGTTGCGGGGCTCGGATATCTGCTTGTTGGTTTCCAGCGTGATTGATCGAAATATGAAAATTGATGGTGCGCTCCTGCAACTGCTGGAAGGTCGGCGGGGGTTTGACGACAAGACGCTGGCGATTGCCAGGCAGCTTCTTGTCGAGGGAAACGCAGCGAAAGTGGTGGCCTACAGCAATGGTGTCAGCACCCAACGCGTCTATGCCATCAAGAAGCAGATCTTGGAGGCTCTGTCTTCGGCGTTGGGCGATGCCCCTTCCCTTCTTTCGCTGGATGAGCCGTCCGAAGCCTTGGCAGACATGCAAGACGCGGCTCGGCGAGCCGAGCTGTGTTTTGAGGTGTTTTCGGGGAGGTCTGTCGATGCCGTGGCCACGGCACACGGCATCGAACCTGGTGATCTTGAGGCGTGGTGCTCACACCTCCGCAACCATGCCTGGTCGCTGCTTCTGGTTCGTGCGTAGCACCAATCCAAAAACCGGTGCCGACTGTAACTACTTCAACAACGCATCCAGATTTGCTTCGAGCGTCGCAAACAGGAACTCGGCATCGCTCGCTGCATCGATCGGATCGCGCTCTATCGCGGTCTGAAGCGAAACACGCAGCCAGTCAGACGTTGCAGGATCTGCGAGCACCGCTGCAATGCGAGGCGGCATGCCGGCCGAACTTGCTTCGGCACTTGTAGAACGTAGCCGAACTGAAGCCGTGTTCGCGGCACAACTCCGGCACCGGCGTGCGGCCTTCAGCCTGCTTGAGAATGGCGATGATCTGGCTGTCTGAAAAACGCGATGTCTTCACGTAGAACTTCCTCCTGCGGCAAGTGGAAAATTCTACTTCTGGCAGCGACTAATTTCCGGGGGGATTACCTAGCCCGAAGTCGAGCCCGTGAAGTATCAGCTCAGACATGGTCGGCCTCCGCTTCGAGCTCGATCAGGACGGCAGTGCGGAACTGACGGAAGACGATCCAGTTGTTGTACTCGCTATTCCAGTGGCCACGATTGCGACAGATGGGTTCGACGAGTGCACGCACGTGCTCGGCGGGTCGGTGGTAAACCGCGAGGTCGCCAGAGGGAAGCGAGCGTAGCTCAACGCGCTCCCCGGCGATGTAAACAACGATGCTTTCCAGCATGACCTTCTCCTGGCTTGAATGGAGAGGTCAGGTTAGGTACGCAAACCCGCGTAGTTGCGGGATACGGACGGTCTGAGACCGGTATGCGGATGGTTCACTGTTAGAATCACGTCATGTCTGCAGGGAGCTCAATGAACGATTTTTATGACCCCTCTCAATGCGAAATCGCGTGCCCGTTGTCGGAGCGTGCTCGGTTTGCGCAGTGGTTTCAAACCTTCCTGGATCGTGATCGCAGTGACGATTACCGCGGGGTGCAGTGGGACCTGCTGCGCGCGCTCCTGACCCAGTACCAAGGCGATGGGAAGGATGACATCGAGCCGAAGTCGCACAGCACTTTTGATCTCTGGCGCTACACGCTCGAGGAGCGTGGTGAGCTTGTCGATGGCCTGACCAGCGACAAGGCGCGCAAGCGGGCGAACGAGCACTGGCCACGGTTGGAGGAGTCGTTTTCGGAGCTACGGGGACGCTTCACTGACGCGGCACGGAAAGCGGGATTTGCCGGGATTTTGTGGCCGACGAAGGACAAATCGGACGGTGGCCACTCCTCGACCTATCGTCTCGAATGGCATCCGTTCGGGATGAGTGCCGCACCGCCCGCCCTGCCATCGGACTATCAAAAGCTACCCTTTGTGCTTCGGTACCGCGAGGACCGGTCGAGTCTGCGGTTTTCGCTGTTCGGTCGGCTCTTTCTGGGGCCGCTGCTGTTCCGTCGGCAGGGCGATTCGAGTTTGCGCATCGATGGCGTCCGTCGCTATGTTCCGGCGATCGGTCTTGGATTGCTGATCCTGCTGGTGGGGCTGCCTGTCGTAGTCGCGTTGATGCAAATGGGCAAGGGCGTAATTGAGTGGGGGTGGATCGCCGCCGCGGCAGTTTTCTTCTGGTTCCCGCTCCAGCCTCTGATGCGCCTCTACAATCGTTTTGTCATCATGGCGTCGCCGCTTTTCTATCCGTTCTCGGAAAAGGAATGCCAGGTCGAACTGGTCTGGGATCCCGAAGCAGCGGTGCAGCCAAGGCGGTCGCGTGGCTACAACCTTCGCTTGGTTCGGTATGTAGCGGATTGCCCTCTATGCGGTGGCAATGTGTCACTACAGGATGGAGGGCTTGGCCAGTTCAACCGACTGGTCGGGCGCTGTGACGAGGAGCCTGGAGAACACCTATTCAGCTTCGATCGGAAGTTGCTGGCGGGGTATTGGCTCCAAGGTCGATGGTGACAGGAAGTTGGCCGGAGCAGACACCTACGTTTCATGCTGACAACAACAGCTATCGGCCACAAAGAGACGCTCGGCCTGAAAGTCTATCAGGCAGCTTTAGGCTGATCTGAATTGACCGGTGCCGCGCACGATGGTCACGTCAGCACCAACTTATCTGCGAAATACGGCGCAACTAAACGTGGCTGCCCTACGGGCTGGTACCATCACCACAAAAAAGGCGAACACCGCCAGGAGAGGGAAAGTGGCTTCGCCTGTATTCATCAGAGACGTCGAAGAGGTTCTTGCCTTGCGGGGTCTAGATACGCCCGACCTTGCTCTGCTCCAAGCGACGCACCAGAGCTACCGCGCGCTGCTCCTTCAACCTTCGGGGCCAATCTACGCGGACACCCAGCGAATAGGCCACCTAGACTTGACCGCCGCGGCCGCTCGGGCGGACAGCTTTCTTGTGCTGGCTGCGAAGCGCGGCGACCAACTTGTGGTCACGCCGGAGTACTTCCTCCCGGTGAGCTCACTGGCGAAGGCAGCGCAGGGCGGTCCCTTCCCCGCCGAGGGCGGACTTTGGGTCCTTGGATGCGAAAGCATGACCCCCGCGAGGCTCGCGAGCTTCAAAGCTGACTGCGCCGGCCATTGCGACGTCATCTACGAGGAAGATCCATCTCCAGCGGTGCAGGGCAACTACTTCGACCCCGTCGCGTACTGCTTTGTCACCCGTGACTCGGAGAAGACGCTCACGCGGGTCGTTTTGTTCCAGTTCAAGACCGCGCCATCCCGAGACGACCACGGCTTTGAAAACAAGCAGTTGCGCTGCGGCCGCGCCATCTACCGGTTCCAGGGCAAAGACGGGTACATCAAGCTTTCGACCATCATCTGCTCCGACGCGCTGAACCTTGGCGAGGACGCTGACGCCAACAAGAAGCTGTCAGACAGAACTATCCTCATCCACATCCAGCTGAACCCGAAGCCAAAGCACACCGACTACCGCAGGTATCGGAACGAGGTATTCCGGCGCAGTGCGGTCACGACCGACTGCGACATCGTGTGCTTGAACTGGGCTCACAACGTCATCCAACACGATTCACCCGACCACGCGCCGCACGCCTGGAAGAACGAGAGCGGCTCAGCTTGGTACGTCCCTGAGCATCGCTGCTCGGTGAAAGATGACGAGGTTGCCAACAATGAAGCCAAGGGCCTTTACTACACTTGGCATGAGAAGAAGCGCCACGTCCTGCACTTCCACTACGACGAGGCCGTTTTCGCGCTGACGGTCCCCAAAGTTCTGCAGGATGGCCCGGCGGTCCACAACGTGCTCATCGGACCGCAACTTGATACGCGGTTCGCCTGGGACGCCGACGCCGGCACATGGCTGGAAAGTACAAATTGTCCGGAGACCGGGTGGAGCGAAATCATCAGCGCGAGCCCGGAAGTCACCGCAGCGTTCCAAAGCCTACAGGATGTCAAGAAGCGGCTACACATCGAGCGAGCCATCTCGCTTTCATGCGGTCCTCACAGCATGAAAGAGCAGTGGTATCGCGTTGACAACCTGGACGTGTGCCGCATCCCAGAGTCTGAAGTCGTAGCCCGCGCCACCCTTCAGCTCGACCGCGACGTCGCCGCCTCCCAGGAACGTCGGCAGCGCATCAGCCGCGTAGCAGTGCTCGGACACATCCTCCAGACGGTGCCTTTGCCGGCACAAATCAAAGACCTCGGCGGCGGCGCGATAGCTTGGTCTCCCAACTCCCCCAACACCAACGTCATCAAGGCCGGTGCTCGTCCGGCCCTGGTGGCCTATCTCGGTGAGAACCCGCCGATGGATGTGGTCAAAAGGATTGGCGAAAACGCGTTCGAGCTCCTGCGACGAGAAAACAAGGACCACAAGGACCGCGTGGCCATCTGCTATCGCACGGTCGCTGGCGTCACGGAGTTCGCCGACATCAAGCAGCAAACTGACATTACATACGATGGAAGCAGCATGGCGTCCATCACAGGGGGACCGTGACATGCCTGAGATGCAAGCTGCGCGTGAAGCGCTGACTCATCTTCTCGTTGGGCTTCACGACGTTGACGATTCGGTTGTGCGCGGCGAGAAGAAGCTCGGCGAGCAGATCTACGCCGTTGCCTACGTCGACTTCGCTGATGAGGTCGTGGAGCGCTCGCTGCACCTTCGCGACTTCCAAGAACGCATCCTTGGTGACGATTTCTTCAACGCACCAGGCGATCTGCGATGGAACAAGTACCTCTACATCGTCGCCGGCCCCAACTCCAAGGCAAATCCTCAGTTCGCCGCAGCCAAGGCCGCAATCGAAGCTGACAAGGACTACGCGCGTAAGCGTGTCATCTCGGAGGACGACCTCGAATCCCTGCTGGGAGGGGCGAAGCTGTTCGAAGTAGCGGAGCGCGACGGCATCTACGACGTGCTGACGGACTGGCGGCAACGGCTGGCTGCGGGTCAGCTTGAGCTCTTGCTCGACTGCGTTACCCCTCGCACCGGCGTGGTGGAGAAGATTGCCCAGCGTGGAGCAGGCGTAGCTTCGGACGGGCAGCAGCGAGTGAAGGAACTGCACGCAGCCGACACGCCGCTGGCGACTTCAAAACTGCTGAGCTTGAATATTGTGCATTTCCGGCCTGTACACAACGGCAAGAGCTACAACTTCGGCGACGTCACGTTGGTCGTTGGCGCGAACGGCACGGGAAAGACATCGCTGCTCGAGGCCATCGAGCATTTCTACTGTGGGAACACCCGCAGGAGCAAGTCCAGCGGCCTGGTTCGCCTCAAAGGAAAGCTGTTGCCAACTGCGGGCGGCAGCACCGTCGAACTTGCATCGACTTCTGACGGACCTCGCATTAAGTCTCGTTGTCTCGCTTGGTACAACCGCAGGGAGCACAGCGTCGATGCAATTGTTGACAGCTTCTCGCTATACAACTTCCTCGACACGGATGCCGCATATCGCCTGTCCGCCAATCTGAAACCGGCCGACGTCGCCGCCGAGTTGAGCCGGTTGCTGGTCGGTTCGTCAGCTGCTACGACCTTCGACTACCTGGAGAAGGTTCGCGCAGACGTGGACAAGGCATGGGACAAGGCACAGCGCCGGGCCGATGGACTGCAGACAGAGTTGACTGTCTTCGAGAAGCGGTTGAAGGAGCTGCAGAGCAAGCCGTCCACAGCGAAGACTCTGACGGACTCCTATCGCGCCGCGCTTGCCGCCATTGCTTGGAAGAGGCCTTCTGAAGCCGGCGTGCCTGCGCCAAGAGAAGGGCAGGAGCTTCTAGCCGCACTGGCGCTCGTGCAAGCCCTCGTTTCCCTGGGGGCTGCTGCTCGGTCTATCAAGGATGTCGAGCATCGCTCAACGCAGTTGCAGGCTGCGGTCGACAATGCCAAACCACTCGATGCACAGCTTGTGGGCCTGGCTGAGCAAGAGAAGGGGCTTGTCGCGAAGATTGAAGGGCTCGAAGCCAACGTCAGGCACCTCGACCGCTGGATTGCCTACGAGTCTGCGGGTTTCCATGACGTGCACAAGCGGTACCAGTCGGCACGTGGTGTCTTGGAGCAGCTGGCCACTCGTCTCGGAGGTATGGTCGCCGGCGACCTGCCGCAGATTCCCCTTCAATACGCTGCCCTTCCACTTCAGGGCGCTGTACGAGCCGCTGTGGAAGCGGCAGCAGCTGCCGGAACGAGAGTCATCCGTGCCCGGCAAACACTCGATGCCCACGGCAGGGCGGCATCGGCGCGCGCGACTGCGGCGGCGAGGCTTAAAGATGCGGCTCAGGAAGCGCTTAAGTCGTCGGAAAATCCCGACATGTGCCCGGTCTGTCGCACGGTGCATGCCAGCGGTGCTTTGATGCATCTCATTGAAGAACTCACCTCCGGGCCAGAGACCTCTGTCGAGGTTCAGGGTCTCGCGGAGTCGTTGCGCCTCGCAGAGCAAGAGGACAACGAAGCGAGGAGGTCGGCAGCAGGCGTTGAGTTCTGCCAAAAGACCGCAACCCTCTTGCAGCTGGAAGGGGCTACGCCAAGTGAGGTGCTTAAAGAGCTCGTTGGCCTGCGAGAACGTACTAGCCAAGCGCAGTTGGAGCTCCAGCGCGTCACCAAGGAAAGACAGGACCTGCGCAACGCCGGCTACTCAAGCAACGAGGCCGATTTTGTGTGGGGCCGAATTGCCGGGTTGTTCGAGCCCGAGGTCAGTAGCCTCACGGCCGACGTCGCGTCTGGCGAGCGACAGCGTCAGTCGGACGCATTGGAAGAGACGCGAAAGGCTCTCGGAGAGTGCCGTCGCAATATCGACGCTCGCGTTCAATCCATCCTGAGCGTTTCGCGGACTGTGAACCTGGACGGTTGGGTCACTCAAGTTCAGCGCGTCGGGTCGTTTGCGTCGCTTGTAGCGCTGCAAGACGAGTTCACAGCTGCCTTGAATAGTGCGGAGGGGCTTCGCTCGTATCTGGAGGTGGGAGACGACGTCCCGCTCGTTGAAGTACAAGCACGAATCGCTGCCGTGGCCTCCGCCTTCAAGCAAGCTGATGAAGCGTCGCGCAGCGATTCGGAAAGCTCGGCTGAACAGCAGGACCTGCCGTCCAAGATTGAAAATTGGAAGCTCGCCCTCGGGAAGGCGCGAAGCGAAGAGAACGCGCTGCATGGGGCGGGCAAAGTCTTGGACGACCTCTTAAAGAACGCTTCGCTGGAGAACGCCACACGGGAGGCGCTCGATGCAGTCGGCGACCAAATCAATGAGGTGTTTTCGCGCATCCATTCGCCGCGAGAGTACGAGTATGTCGGCAGCTCCGACGTTCTTCTTCAGACCGCAGATAGCCACGAGGCTCGCTCGCTGGCTCAAGTCAGTACCGGGCAACGCGCGGCATTTGCGCTGTCAATCTTCCTTGCCAGAAATCGCGCGGCTACTTCTGCGCCTCCAGTTTTGCTCGTCGACGACCCAATTGCGCACATCGACGACCTCAACGCTTTGTCGTTCCTTGATTACCTGCGTGACCTTGCGGTGAATTCGGGTCGGCAAATATTTTTTGCCACTGCGGACACTCGAGTTGCGTCGCTGTTTTCAAAGAAATTCAGCTTCATGGGAGAAGCGTTCAGAACCATCACTCTGGTTCGCGAACCGCAGCTCGAGGCGGCCGTCCCGCAGGGCTAATTTGGCCGTTGTCCATAGCCCGTCTTTGGAACGAACTGCAGCTCAGTCCGGGCTGTCGGAACGTGAAGTGCTGAAGACGCACAACGTCGAGCACCTCACTCGGTTGGACGCTTGCGTCCAAAATTGCCTCTGACTCCAGCGGGAAGGCGTTGGGGCTGATGCGACGGTGCTGGCACGGCGACGAGTGAGCTGACGGCAGCTGCGTGCCAGGGACCGTTGAGCCGTTTACTTGGCGCGAATGACGGCACCCGCTGTATACCTGCCGCTCAGGCGTGAAGCGCGAAGGACCGCTGTGGGTCGATTGCCGACTAGTGACACGAGTGTTGGGTCTACCCCATGTGGCCGGAGTCGCCGTGGCGTTGGCGGGCATGGCATCATCGCCTTTCAGCCACGTGGAGAAGGAGCAGGAGTGCTCGGTTCTTGACGCCCCGAGAAAACCACGATTTGGGGTTCACACAGAGACAAATTCAGCCAGGCTCTTAGCGTGCTCTATTTTCCGTTTTCTGAGGCGACTCCCAATAGCGCATCCAGGTGCGCTTTGAGCGTCGCAAATAGGAGCTCAGCATCGTTCGCTGCATCGACCGGATCGCGCTTTATCGCGGCCTGAAGCGCAACACGAAGCCAGTCAGACGTTGCAGGATCTGCGAGCACTGTATCAATGCGAGGCGACATGGCGGACCCTTCCATAAATTGCCTTACCAGTCAGCTTTGCGGTTGTGACGTCGATCGCCACACTTCCAGCATGTGGGCCATGGCTTCAGGGCCGACGCGATCCACCGCGTAGGGGATGGAGTCCGTCGCCGCTAGCTCGCGCATGCGGCCAGAGGCCAGAGCGACGTACAGGCGCTCACCGCTAGAAAGTACTCCGACACGTCCGTAGTTACCTTCCCATGCCTCTCGGGCTATTTCGTCAAGCCGTTCAAAGTCCATTGCATTGCCCTTTGTAGTCTGCGTTGTATTCGCCATGGGCGATATAATGCTTTTATCATTATCGTTTATATAAACGCTGTCAAGTATTCTTTTCTTTTTTTTCACGCTCTGCTGCTTCGGCTAGCGCCCGCTGCACAACCGCCCGCTGATTGACCCCATAGCCGGCGTCGAGTAAGGCGTCGAGGTCTGCCTTGCTGGCGCCATCCAGATCGACCACGAGCCGCTTGCCTTTTTCCGTCTGCAAGCGTTCCAGGTACTGCTCTTGACGTTGGGTGCTGGTGTCATCCCGCCCACGAGCAGATTTTCTTTCTGTCATCGAAAAGCCCTTTGGCGCGATGTTGGTGACAAGAGGAGCATCGCGTAGATAGATGGTTGATTTTTTCTACGATTAATCATTGATTGAGCGTGGCAGCGGCGGCGGCGATAAGAGCCAGGTGGGCCGGATAGATCACATAGAAGACTTGTGGGTATCTAGCTAGTTTCGGCTCGATCACTCTCGCCACTGTAATGAGCGGCCATGCAAGCAATACGGCTGCGCCCGGCCAGCCGACGAGACTCATCAAAAACCAGCTCAACACGAAAAACGCCGCTGACATCGCAGATACACACTCAAGGTGCGCTCGATGTGGTTGTAGGGCGTAGTACATGGCCAGCACGGCGGCCACGCCTGGATGATAGTAGTCGACGAAGAAACCACCGAGGACCCAGAGGCCGACGGCGGCAAGTAACTCCTTCGTTCCTTTGTTGGGATTGACCTGGATGATCAACGCGGCCAGCAGAAAGGTGAAGAAGATGTTGAGGCGTAGCGGATCGTGAAAGATCAGATAGTACGGGAGTTGTGAGACGACGCCGGCGAACATCAGGCGGCGCATGCCCCGGCGCATGCGGGACGAATCACCGGCGGCCAGGTTGTAGGCAAAGACGAACGCAAACAGCGGAAAAGCGAGTCTACCGAAGCTCAGTGCGGCGATCGATTGAATGTCGAATGCGTGATTTACGTGGTCGACCAACATCGACACCACGCCAATCCACTTCAAAACCTCAAGCGTGCCGCTTTTGACTGTCCAGGATGCGGGAGTTGCCGCAACAACGGCAGAGGTCATGAGCCGGGGTAGAACTCGATTTCCGCTCGTCTGTTGAGCGCCCTGCCCTCTTCGGTGTCGTTTGATGCAATGTAGTTGCTCATCGGCGATGACAGGATTTTGAAGCGACTTGCGGGTACACCGAACTGTTGAACCATCCTTGATACAGCAACGGCGCGCGCTTTTGCGATGCGGCTATTTTGCGCATACGAGCCTGTATCGTCGGTGCGCCCTCGTACGACGATGCTTTCTGCGCTCATCGCCTTTTCTGCGAGCTCTGCTTTTGCGAGCCTTGACAGGCGAATGGTTGCGCCACCGGTTGGGAAGTAGATACGAACGAGGTCCGCCGACATGCCATCTGCTTTTCGCGTGACTTCTGGCCCTTGTGGAGAAGATGACGGAAGCCGATTTATCGCGACGAGCGACGCAGCGCGCGCAACTGCCTCGATAGGCGTGAGTTTCCGAGGAGTTTGCGGTTGTTGATTCGCAAAAGCCCACGCGGGCTGTGCGTAGCTGTAGTGAGAGGACGACCTGACTAGCAGTCCGCGATGGATGCCAGACACCACGGCATAGCGGCCGCTGGTTCTAACAGCCACAGGCTGGCCGTTTTGATCAAAGTATCGGTATTGCTGGGTGTCTTGGTCTTCATCGAAAACCAGAAACACTGATTGACCATCGTCGAAGACCTGTTCCAGCCCTGTGTGTCTTGCGTGGAGGACGCTGTAGTGAGCGAAATCATCCGGGTCATCCGCGCGCGGATGACTACTGGCCGACGGTGCCAACGACGGTTCCGATTGGCTATGCGCTGGAGGCGGCGGGTTCGTACTGCATGCAGTCAGCGCGGCAGTGGCGACAATCAGGGCAAGTCTTTTCATCTGGTGTGAGCTGGTGGTTCTCTCCCTGGTAGTCGTTCGGGAGTGGCCACCCCTTGCGCGTAAGTGATCGAGTAGTGTTGGTTGGGCTGAAGATTCGAAAAAGCCGCGTTGCCAAGAATGCTCTTGTCGTGCAGTACACCCGAGCTCGTGGCCTCGTCGTACTGCAACGCATAGTGCTTGCCGATGGCAATGATCTGTCCGCGTGTGCTTCCGTTTAAATCCGCGATGCCAGTATTGAGACGTTGGACACGCGCGAAACGGTCCAACTCCGTTGCCCGTTCCTGTACCTGTCCGACAATGGTTCGCACCCATTCTGCCGCAGTGGGTACCGTCAGTGCAATGCTACCGTCATCAAGTTGCGCCTGAAGCTGCAAACCTTTGGCTGTCGCGCCGCGTGCCGTGTTATCAAATATCAGCGCCTGGTTGGCGTAACCGAGCGCCGCCGGCGCGAGCGCCAAGGTTCGCTCATAGCGCGCACGTATTCGATCTTCTGGAACGTCATGCCCACCGGCATGGACTCTGGCGCCAACGCGCTCAACATTTATGTCCGGGTCGTTGGTTGCAACCAGGTGAACGGTGATGCGATATCCAGCCTGTTTGGCCAATTGCAGCTCGGCAATCTTGCTCGGATGGGACATGACGGTTTCGTACATCAAATCTTCACGGCCCTGAAGTGCTTTTGCACGTCGAAACTGAGCTTGCTGCTGCGCCTGGCCAGGATCGCTCAATCCTTCGTCCCGCAATATGTCATCGGCGTTGATGTATAGCTTGGGTAGGCAGATGTCGGGGCTTGCCCTTAGCGCAGCGATCAGGGTGCTTTTGCCGGAACCATTTGGGCCTGCAACCATGACTAGTTCGGGTGAATTCGCCACTGGCTGGCCTATCGAGTTGGCACAGCGGTGGCCGCGGCCGGCAGGCGCCCTTCTCGAACATGCTCCCGATCAGCCGCGGCGGCAGCTTGGGATGCGATCGCTGCAATCGTGTTGATTGAGGCGCCATGCACTTGCATCTTGCTCTCTGTGATGACGGGCAGGTCGTCATTTGCTGCCTTCAGACCTTTCGCCATATCGAAGGGGAGTCCCTCCGCCAAGATTGCCCTGCGAACAAAAACACGCACCATGTCCGTCGCCGTCATCCCGATGGACTCTCCGACCGCTGTAAACTGCTGATGCGTTTCAGGGTCCAGGCGCAACCGTATTTCCGGGCCGGCCGATTGTGTCTTGGCGTTCATGACGTTTTCTCCAAACTGTCCACATATGTGGACTATATCGTCAATATAGCTCTGCATCGCAGGAACGGCAAGCCAACCCATAGGGTTGTAATACAACCCCAACAAATGCGATACTGCCGCACAATCGTCATTGGAAAAACGCTGTGAAATTAGTACGACTCTCCCCTGCCGGCTTCGAGTCCATGACTGCCGACTCTTCTTTCTCAATAGGAAGCCTGTCCGCGGCCCGCCGTCATTTTGTTGACGGTGCAACTTATAGTGAAATGGCGCGTGAAGCCGGGTTATCACCCCAGCGCGCGCGCGTAGTCGCGCGTGATGTTGAAGCGCTATTCTGGAACCGCGACCTGGGCGTGGAAGGCGAGCTTGCCGAATTCGCGGTGACTGTACAGACGCCACGTGAGCTTGCGATCGAGCTTGAATACATGTCTCGCCATATCGCCAGTCTATCGCCTGATGACAGGCTGCAAGTCGCAGATGCAATATCCAAAGCAATCCGGCAGCTATGCCGGCTACCTCAGAATAAAAAATGCCCGGCCTGAGCCGGGCATGAAGACCATCATTCACCCTGTCGAAAACAACGAGGCCAATGAATGCCCAAGAGTAGCACAACCTCTAGCCGTCGCCGCAGGCCCGCTGTAGACGTTTCGGCGCTTCCGGTCAGTACCGAGCCCGAACAAGGGGAGTTGTTTTTGTGTGAGATCGCCAACTGGCCAGTCAAGGATGACCTGGCCAGCATGGAATTCCCGTTGTTTACGCTGGCCAAGAACAAAGACGTCAATGTTCGCGAATTTAGGCGAGGCAATCGCGTCGTTCGGATCATTCCTGCTTCCGTCGGCGCTGCAACCGTGTTCGACAAGGATCTGTTGATCTATGCCGGCAGCCAGATTGTCGAAGCACGCAATCGCGGCTTGCCAGTGAGCCGAACAGTCCAGATCAACGCCATTGATTTCTTGCTTGGAACTGAGCGTGGTGATGGCGGTGGTAGTTTCGAGCGGATCATTTCCATGCTTCGCCGACTCCGTGGAACAACGATCGAGACAAACATTCCGACCGGTGCTGACAAGATTACCCAGACCGACGGATTCGCCATGATTGAGAACTACCGTGTTCTTGCCGGTGCGACCAGGGCAATCACGAACAAGAACGAGAAAACAGGAAAGATCGAGGAAAGTGAGGCCGAGAAGGTTTATTGCTTCTCCATCACCCTATCCGAGTGGCTGTACAACGCCCTTCTCAATGTCGAGGTACTGACGCTGGATCGAGGCTACTTCCAACTCGGCCGTCCTTTGGACCGTCGCTTGTACGAGCTGGCCAGGAAGCATTGCGGCGATCAGCCGATCTGGAAGATCAACATTGACTTGCTGGCGGAGAAAGTAGGAACAACCCGATCACGAAGCAAGTTCCGAGACGAGCTGCGCACCGCCATCGAGAAGGATGAGCTCCCACAGTACCGTATTGCCCTTGACCCTCAAGCGAATCCTGATGATGTGGTGTTCTACTCGCGCGATAGCGCAAAGCTGGCCAAGTCATTGATAGCCAACAATACAAGTAGCTGGTTCCAGTGTCTGGAACGGCCGGATAACACCAAAGAATGGCGTGCCCGCCTCGCTAAACGCTCGAAGAAATGGAAGACCAGTCGGCAAAATTCACCGTCGAACACGGATGATTGAAGAAATGACGCTATTGTCGAACGCGGATGCCGTACCGTCGAACACGGACACTTTCGCCGTCGAACGCGGATGTTCACCGGTAGGCGAATCATCCCAATAACCCTATATCTTGGGGGTTTTCAGGCAAGCGTCATGTATTCAGCCCGTTTTCGAACTTTCAGTAAGCCCATACGTAGCCGCGTCGATCGCGGATGTTTCACCGTCGGACACGGATGTTCTGACCACTTATCCACAGGTTTTGTCGAACGCGGATGTAACCGCCGTCGATCACGGATGTTTTTCACCGTCGATCATGGATGCGCGTTACCGGCGATCACGGATATCAATCGGCCGCAAACCCTTGTGAACACTGGGTTTCAAAATGCTTAACACGCGCGCGCGTTTAACTTTGTTTCTTATAACGTTTTAACGTCACCGCCTCCAGGGGCTACGCCCCGCCGGCTCCTCCGCTACGCTACGCCCGCGCTACGCGCTCCCACCCGGCGCCCCATGATTGACGAGTCTTCGACTCGGAGGAAAAACGCCTCCATATCAAGCCTCAATCAGCGATATCACTTTCCACAAAAGATCAGCGCCACCAAAGTACAGTTCGAGGTCTAAGCGATGGGGCCAGATCTTCGATCAGGCCCCATTTGCGCTACGCGCAACCCTACGGGCGCAAGACCGGGATAAATCGCGGCGAAATCGACCTTCGGTCAATTCCACCGCTCAACCCGGTGCGTGTGCGCACCTCGATTCAAACGCTCCCAAATCACCAACCACCAAATGCGCTTGCAAGAAGAAGGGAATTGTATTCTTCTCGGCTCAACCACCGGGTCTTCTGGACCAGGATCAAAAGCGTGCCTTGCATAACTGGTTCGGTTCATCGCTATTTAGATGATCGATTCGAACGCCAGCCTTGCTGGCGTCTCAGGCCACACTCTTGGTATGGCGTCGAAGTTGGCGAAATTGCTGGCGCTGGCAACTTCTTGTGGCTTCCAAAGACGCGTTTCAACAAAAGTGCATGTCGTGTTAGTGCATGTAAAGGTGATGACTGCTAGTTCGACACTCGACTATGATTTTCGCGTATTCCGTATGACTTGCCGAGGATCGCCATGAAGCCACAACTGCCCTACTCCAAAATTTCGACAATCGTCGCTTTGCGCCATCGTCTTAAAGAGAACCAGTCTGCATTTTGGCAACGAGTCGGCGTAACTCAATGTGCCGCATCTCGATATGAATCCGGCCGGCCGATTCCTCGCTCTACCCTGCTCCTGCTGAACATCATCTACAGCGATCGTGCTCAGAGAGATGCTTTGATTGCGTTTGTTCGGTCATGGAATGCAGTGCCTGACTCATCCGGGTTGCTGCCATGGTTTCAAGACAAACAGATCGAGCGTCGAACAAGCTCCACGAGGATGGGTTTGTCTGATGCCGACCAGGTCGTGGAATAGATCGAAACGCCATGGGTTAAGGAGTGACTGGAGCTTGTTAGAAGGATCAGAACCAAGCTTCCGGTAGTGGTTTTTCGACATGTCGAAATATAATGGCCTAGGGGTTGTATTACAACCCCTAGGCCATTATAATGTCTACATCATAAAGCGAGGTGTCGTCATGAGTGGATCGAGTGGATTCTTTGTTTCAGGCCGGGTGACTCGTGCCCCTCACGTCATCCGCAAGGATGGTCATGTCGTGGCGCTCTATACCATTGCTAGCGCAGGTGGCTACAGGGATTCGAGCGGCACATTTCAAAAGCGTACCGATTTTATCCCTCTTGTTTCGCTGGGAAAGCAGGCGGAAGCCGATGCCACCTATCTAGCCAAGGGCAAGATTGTTTCTGTCAGGGGTGACATCGAGAGCTGGTTTGATGCCGAACAGCGTCGAGGTGGCATCACGCTGAAGGTCAAGGCCATTGACTACCTGTCGCCCTCCCCTGCCCTGTTGAACGACGAAACAGACGCGGAAGCAGATGAAAAGGCGGAACAAGTCGCACACGACGCGTGGGTTGCCGACTACTGCGCGGCCGAGTCGAGCTGAGAATTTGGCGCTCTTGCGCCTACCCGTTGGCAGCGATTGAGGTTCAACCGCTGACCAAATCAGAGGTGGCACAAGCCACCCATTCAATGACCATCGTTAACTCAAGGAATCAATATGACAAAGGCTAAAGTCAAGCCCTCCGGGCAGACAAACCAGCACGGAACGCTGACGCTCAAATCACTTGTGCCGTCCAGGTACAACATGCGGAAGCAACCTCGTAGCGAGGAAAGCATTCGCGAAATGGCCGCCCTGATTGCTGCGGCCAACGGGATCATTCAGAACCTTGTTGTTCATCCCATCAAGGAGGGTCGAAAGCAGACCGGTACTTTTGGCGTTGCAGCCGGGGAAACGCGTCGTTTGGCGCTCGAGTTGCTGGCGGCCGAGGATGGTGCGGCCTGGGCCGCGTATGAAGTCCCTGTCATGTTTATCAGTGAAAGCGATGCGCTCGCGATGAGTACGCAGGAGAACACTCGCACCGCAATTCACCCGGCGGACGAGTTTGAAGCCTTTCACCGAATGGTGGTGGATGAAAATAGGTCGATTGAAGAGGTTGCGTCGTCGTTCGGCGTGACGCCTGATGTTGTGCGGCGGCGTTTGAAGCTTGCTCAGGTCGCGCCGGCATTCATCGATATGCTGCGAAATAACGAAATCTCTCTTGAGCTCTTGATGGCGTTGACCGCGGTCGATGGTCATAAAGCACAAATAGACCTGTGGAACTCTCTCCCCGCTTACAACCGGAACGCTCACTCTATTCGATCGATTGCTCGCGGTGATGGGATCTCGGGTTCGAGTCGTTTCGCAAGCTTCGTTGGGCTGGAAGCGTACCAATTGGCCGGCGGCGCGGTTGAATGTGATTTGTTTGATGGTGCTGTCACATTCCGCGATGCCGCCCTACTCCGTCAGCTTGTCATGGATAGCCTCGCTGCCGAGGCTGCGACAATCGATGGTGATGACGGAGTGAATTGGGTTGAAGTCGTTGTTGATGAAGCCCCGTACGAAGTGTCATCCTTATTCCCGTGCGCGCCGACGGTTAGCCGGACCGCTACCGCGGATGAGCAGGGTCAAATGGAGCAACTCCGTCAGCGCCTTGATGAGATCCATGCACTGCTTTATGCCGATGAATCGGATGAACAGCTCGACGAGGATGAAGCCAGCGCGCTCTACACCGAGCAGGATGAGAAAGATTCCGCGCTGGACGCCCTTCTCTCTTCCTTGCAAGTGCCGCACCCTGATTCATCCGAACTGACCGGTGCTGTGGTGTTTGTCGGCAATGATGGTGTGCTTCGAGTGACACGAGATGTGTTGCGCAAGGTAGATGCTGAACGTTTCAAAACACAAACGGGAATCGGCGCCTCGGGCGATTCTGCTGATAAAAAGGCAAAACCGATTCACAGTGAGCGGCTTTGTCGCGATCTATCGGCTCATCGCAGCATCGCGATCGCCGGCCATCTGGCGAATCAGCCCTTGGTAGCGCTTGCGACGGTGACAAGCATCCTGGCAGGCCAGCTTTTCAGCCGATATGAGCCCTTCCGTCACATCCGCGTAAGCATGACCAACCATATCTCCAGTCATCTGTCGGACGGTCGAGACGAGGCCCCGGCGAGCAAACTGTACAGCGAGTCGTTCGAACAGTGGCATGCTCGAATTTCCAGCATTGAAGGCCCGCTACTGAATTGGATGCTGGAACAGGATCAAGATTCCCTTCTTTCCCTCCTGGCGCTATGTGTTGCTGCCTCGTTTGATGGCATCCAGGGTACGGACTCGGCGGTCCCTGAATCCATACCGACCCTTTTATCTGCTCTCGGAATTGATATGTCCGATTGGTGGAAGCCGACAGCGGACGGGTACTTCAGTTCAGTGCCGAAACACCGAACCGTAGCGGTGTTGTGCGAAGCGGGCGTGGTTGGCGAATCAGAGGCAACAGCTTTGGCCTTGCTCAAGAAGGGTGAGTTGACACATCAAGCCGAGACTTTGCTTGTGGGCACTCGTTGGGTTCCTGAATTGATGCGCGTAGCGTAAGGCAGAATGGCGGCGCGGATCAGTTCGTGCCGCCTGAATGGAGATTTCGACATGTCGAAATATTTTAGTGGTTTCTACCGCTGCCGGTGCAATGAAACCCTTGTCGGTGGTATTGTGCAAGCCTTGTATGCGAGAACTTCTCGCGTCGTCAGCTCAATTCGTACTGGAGTTCAGCTTTCATGAAGACCTTGGTTTTTTCCAACCAGAAGGGCGGTGTTGGCAAATCAATCCTTGCCTACAACATGGCTCACTACTTTGCCAATCGCGGGCTTCGCGTCCTTTTTTTGGATGCGGACCAACAAGCGAACAGCTCCAGTAGCTTGGTCTCGCATCTCAATCAAGATGTTCACGTGGCGGATTTGTTTTCCAGCAAGGCGGTCAGTCTCCAGTGCGAATCGGGCTCGATCTGTGCGCTTGCGCCTGGTGCGCTGTCCGCCATTGAACGTGATCCCAATGACAAGGCGCTGGTTGACGCGCTGAGCTCTCATCTGCGCGCTGTGGATGACGCGTTTGATGTCGCAGTGGTGGATACCCCGGGTTCAAACAGCAAGGCCGCCAACGCCTTCCTCTTCACGGCGAACTACATCGTGGTACCGGCGATCGTGGATTCGTACAGCATGGATGTGTCGATCAACATGCTGAAGCGCATAAAGAAGGTTCAGCAGTTCAACACCACATTGGTGAACCTCGGGCTGCTTCCAAATTTGTTTGATGCGGTTGCGCCAAGTCAGCGCGATGACCTCAAAAAACTTCTTCTTCACTACAAGGATTACGTGCTGCCAGCCAAGATATCCAAGCGCACTGCGTTTCGCGATGCTGCATCGACAGCGGAATCCATCTGGATGATCCAGAAGAGCAGCGCGCGCTTGGCGGCACGCGAAATGGAAAAGGCGTTCGACCTTATCCGAGAACGTATGGGGGTGGCGTGATGTTGAATCTCACTGGTCTGGATGACCTGCGGAATGAATCCTCCGAGGAGAAGGGCGAACCTCTTCAGTTGCTATTGGACAAGGTGATCGAAGACCCCGATCAACCGCGAAAGCGGTTTGATGAGGCTGCGCTTGAGGCGCTTGCTGAGTCCATCAAAGTTCGCGGGGTTAAGTCGCCTATCTCTGTGAAACCGGCGAACGCGGATGGTTTCTATGTAATCAACCATGGCGCTCGTCGTTACCGGGCTTCTCTTTTGTGTGGAAAGCTCTCGATACCTGGCTTCATCGACGCGACGCACGATAGCTACGATCAGATGATCGAGAACATCCATCGTGATTCGTTGACCCCGATGGAGATTGGCCTGTTCATCCGTCAGCGAGTTACTGCGGGAGAGCGGAAGGGCGATATCGCGGCGAATCTGGGTCAGAAGAATTCCTATATTTCAGAACATCTGGCCTTGGTCGATGCGCCGGCGAGCATCCAGGCGCTGGCGCGCGAGGCCAAGGTTGGTGCCAAGACGTTGTACGTCTTGGCAAAGCTCTCGACAGAGTTTCCGGAAGAGGTGGATGCCTATTTGAGTAACGGTCTCGACTTGAGCCGTGCGGCTGTTACTGATCACTTCAATCAGTTGCGGGTTTCTCGCACTCCTGGTGCTTTCGTCGGCGGTGCGTCTGGGTTGGCTAGCGGTCAGGACGTGGTTGGCGTGAGCGGGGCGGGGGAGGGCGGTGGTGTTACCAAACGCGCTCCTGGCAAGCTACGTGCGGGTGATTCTTCTACCAAGTCGTCTGCCTATGCCAAGGCTTCCGAGACGCTTCGCGGGATCATGAGTTCGTTCGACAAGCTTAAGGTGCTTTCCCAAGATGAGGTTTTGAGCGCTCACCTTAAAACAGCGGATATCGACAAGCTTTCCCGAGGTCTTGAAAAGGTCTGGGCGGGGCTTCGATTGGGTCAGGATGAGGAATGAAACGTCTTTTTGAGCGAGACGGAAGATTTCGACATGTCGAAATCCGGTGGTCTTTGTTTACTCGGGCGTTGAGTTGTTCTGTTCTCGTTTATCCGTGATCGACGGTTGTTGATGTTCGCCAGTTCTGAGTGTTGCCCTGGTGATGCTTTTCTTGATCTGATGTTTCCCCGCCTGGTGCGGGGATTTTTTTGGCTCGTGGCGTGTGGGCCATGCCGGCATAGCCGGCACCGGGCTCTGCCAGGGTTTCGCTAGTCGCTCATCCCTACGCTGCGCTTCGGGACCGCTGCGCGGCCCTTCTGATCCCTTGTCCTGGTCGGCGTGGCCTTGATCGAGGAGACACCGTCTTGCGACCGTGTCTCGGGGGAGACGGCCGGATGCGGCAAGCGCAACCGGGGCGCCTGAACGGCGCAAGACAGAGCGTGCCCTTGGCACGCTGAGTCGGGGCTGTGCCCCTCAGCCGTTTTACTTCAGATGTCACCCCGTGGCGGTGTTCCAGCACCTGTGTTGGACCTACCTGCTGAATCCGCCTCTTTTCGACGCATAGCTCCTGCGGCGGGCAGAACAAGGGTTCGGCTACGCCCACGTCCTCACCCGTTCGGTGCTCGGGCTGCGCCCTGCGCTCCGCATGCGGCCTCCGGTCGTGCCCTTGTTCTGCCCGCCGCACTCGCAAGTCATGCGTCGAGGCGGCTCCAGCAGGCAGATCCAACACGACAGGAGGTCATCATGAACACAGCAACAAACATCCAAAGCAAAACGGCCAAGGCTGAGGCTCACCAGCCGGCAGGGGTGGTTTTCGTTCCCGGTCTCGCGTGGGTGCAGCGGCTCCCTAACCCTGATGACGAGCTAATGAAGCGATTTTCAGAAATTGAGCGCCACATGCGTGCAGCCGGGGAATTCGCATTGGCAGCTCAGGGGTATTTCGAGAAGGCTGAAGATTGCCGGGCGCACGCGCAGGTGTATCGCGTGCTGGCGAAGCGTTTGAAGGAGAGCGGCGACGGTGTCCGCGCGCTGGCGTATCGCGCAGGACTCGGTTTGCTGGCCTATGTTCAGGCGCATTGGACTGATGCAGAAATATCCGTCGCGAAAAACGGAATTTGATTAAGACGACGCCCGGCGATGTTGGCGCAGCGCCGGGCGTCTAACCACCTCACGGAGATGCGTGAAATGGCTAAGGGCAATTATAGCGGGCTCGATATGCACCAGCAGGCGTTTATCAAAACGCTGCGGCAGGTAGCGACGAACCGCCGAGCACATGAAGTATTCCGCGATTTCTGCGAGCTATCGGCGCTGTCGTTTTCGAACGCAGTGGATCGCGGTCAGTTCGATGCGCGAGAAGCGCGATACATGGAGATAGTCGCCGGTTATACGAGCAAGCAAGTGGGTTTGTTTCCTCTCATGCTGGCCCATCTCACTGAATCTCTCTCGCTCGGTTTCCATGATGCTTTAGGCGAGATCTTTGGTGCCTTGGAGCTTCACAGCCAATGGCACGGCCAGTTCTTCACCCCGTACCCGGTGGCCGCACTGATGGCGCAATTGACGATGCCCTGCGGACCGGAAGAATTGCCGGCCTGTGGCTTCATTACTGTTTGTGAGCCCGCCGCTGGCGCTGGCGCCATGGTGATCGCCGCGGCCGAAGCCTTGTTGAGTGGCAAAGTCAATTACCAGCAGTGCATGCATGTCACAGCGACGGATGTTGAGCCGACGGCGGCGCATATGGCCTATGTGCAATTTTCCTTGCTGCACATTCCGGCCATCGTGCTTCACGGCAATAGCTTGTCTCTAGAGACCTGGTCCCACTGGGTGACGCCGGCACACGTGCTTGGCTTTTGGGATCTGAAGCTGCGCCGATCCCGTGAAACATCTCCTGTGATCGAGGCCGCGACGTTAGCGCCCTCGACGCTGGTGACTGGCCTGGCGATCACTCCCGATCAGATCGGATCTGTCCGCGAGCGCATTGTGTCAGACCGGATCTCCTCGGGCGCACAGCTCGGTTTGTTTGAGTAGGGAAGGGGAGGGACATCATGCAACCGAATGACATTTGCACCGCACAGCTCGCCCTTGCTCAATGCCGCGCAATTTTGGGTGGCCAGTACGACCCGATGCGATCCGTTTGGGAGGCGTCGAGTGAACGGCGGCGGGCGTTGTTCCTGAGCATCGCCGGGCAACGCCCGCACTATGTTCATCGCACCTGGGTTGAGTTGCCTGTTGAGACCCGAGGACTGATCAGAGGGGGCGTACGTCATTTGAAGTGTCTTTTGAACAGTCTCCCGGCGGAGTCTTTTCTAGACCCATGTGACGGCCCGGGCGAAGGCGAGGAGGGCGCTTTCCATGGTTGAGCTTGTTGAATTCATTTCGGCCGGCCTCGCCATCTGTGGTGCCTGGTTGGTCGCCTTGCAAGGCAGGTTCTTGCGTGTCGGGTTTGGTTTTTACCTTGCTTCGAATGTCGGTTGGATCGCCTTTTGCATTCTTGATGAAAAGGTCTGGCTGCTGGTGCAGACCCTCGCTTTGAGTGGCTCATCCATTCTCGGCCTGGTGAGATCCAGGCGACCCAGGACTGACATGAAGTGAATTGCCGGCTCCTCCTTTGCCCGCCATTTTGGCGGGTTTTTTTGGCCAGGCCGACTTGGAAGAATTGAGCTGCGGAGCAGGGCGGCGGCGCGGATCGAGGTCTCAGCTTCGCTTCGACGAGGTAGGCAAAACATGACAAATAGTTGCCATAGAATTGAAGGCAGGATAGACTAGCGTCAGCTAATGTATTACGAGCTACACGACTATGCCCAGCTCTGACAAAGCCCTCATCAGCGCGAAAGTACCCAAACCAGTCAAAGACGTCTTTGTTTCAGTGGCCTCCGCACGCGGACTCAGCGAGTCCGCTTTGCTTCGCGAGGTGATCCTGACGGTGCTTGCGGAGGCCGGCCACCAGGTCAATAGCGAACCCGTAGCGCCGGGTCGGCGAGGGCCAAAAGAGCGAACAACTTTCCGATATCGACCCGGTGACGGTCCGGCGCTGGAGCGCCGTGCGAAGGCACGCGGCCTGCCTCCAGCCACCTATCTTTCGATGCTCATACATGCTCACGTGAGGGACGCGGCACCGATGCCTCCTGAAGAGGTGCGTGCGCTGAAAGCCTGCGTGAGCGAATTGAGTGCTGTTGGGCGAAACCTCAACCAGATCGCGAGAGGAATCAACGCGGGGCAGCAAGAGGGCTCTGAGCCTCTGTCAAAGCATCTAAACGAAGTCCGGCAGCAGCTTGGTGATCTTCGTGCCCATGTCGCGCAAATCGTCCGCGCAAACTTGATGAGCTGGGAGAGCGGCAATGCCTAAACGAACTGCATCGGTGGTGCGAACTGACGAGTCATTGTTTGAGCTTGTCAGCCGAGGGCGGAAGGGGCCTGGCGGGAATCTCGTCTTGTCGCCCGGACAAGTCGCGGCAGTAGCGCGAACGGTAGGGCGTACGCCGGAAGTTATGGTGAAAGTCTCCGGTGGCGCCAGGGAAGCCAGCGGAGCGAAAGCCCATTTCAGCTACATTGATCGTCATGGCAAGCTCGAGATCCATACCGACGAGGATCGTGCGCTTGTTGGCAAGGATGCGGCGGCGGAAATGCTGGACGACTGGAACCTTGAGCTTTCGGCGGGGCAGTACCGGCCGGCGCCGGCGAAGGGCGAGAAGGACAACCGGCCGAAAGTCGTTCACAACATCGTGCTGTCGATGCCGGGCGATACGCCGCCCGAAAAGGTCCTCGCTGCGGCCAAGGCGTTTGCCCGAGAGCAGTTTGCCCTTCAGTATCGGTATGCCATGGTGTTGCATACGGACCAGGATCATCCTCATGTCCACCTTGTCGTCAAGGCGGAGCATGAGTACGAGCAGGGCAAGCGATTGTATGTTCGGAAAGCCACGCTGCGCGATTGGCGTGAAGCATTTGCTTCGTCGTTGAGAGAGCAGGGCGTAGCGGCGAATGCCTCGCCTCGCCAGATGCGCGCGGAGAATCGCGCGCCGAAGAAAGATGCGATTCATCAACGATTGAAATCGCTGGCTGACTTTGCTGGTTTGGAAGCTGCCGAGAAGACCTCTCGTTCTTCGCCAGTGCCATCGACCTTCATGCGACGAAAGGTTCAGTCGGTTGCAGACGAGCTCAAAGCTGGGGGCCTAAAAGCGGAAGCGGGAAAGGAAACCTTGAAGCGAACTCGGGATTCCGTCACGGAGCTGTGGCGATCAATTTCCGCGGCGCTAGTCGCGCAAGGCGAAAAAACGCTGGCCAGCCAGGTCGATGCGTTTGTGTCGGCAATGCCGAAGGTGCGGACAGAGAAGGAACAGATTGCTTCTCAGCTCTTGGCGAAAATTGAGGCGAACCGTGTCGAACAGCGCGACGCAGGGAAGGGGCGCGAGTAATTTCAGGAGGGGAGGGGGGTGACCCAAGACCGTGATGTTGAATTCCTGGCGTATCGGGTCGAAGGCAAGCAGTTTGCCCGCGGGGTCGTATTGTGTCTGGTTGAAGCCGGGCAGTCCTTCCGCATGAACTGCGTAGGGCGAGAGCCCTTTGTGGTCGAGGTCTCGTCCGATGGAGTGCGCTTTTTGCCGATCGGCTGCGAGTTGGTGAAGTCGGGGTCGGCCGATTAAGCGCGTGAGGTCATTTGCGCCGGCGGAACTCCCATGGCGGGGACGGGTTGTTGTCGCTCCATAGCCCGCGACGCGCAGCGCGGGCGCGCTGTTCTGCTGTCGAGTAGCTGTGTCGGTCCTCTGGGGACTGTTCGCGTTCGTAGAACTTGTAGTGCCAGGCGAGGCCAGCATCGACGAGCGTCAGGTTGATGTCAGCGCCATTGAGGCGAATTATTCCAATCTCTCTTCGATAGCGATCTATTTTGTTCCATTCGATAGTGACGGTCTTTCCGAACACTGCGGACGCGAGATGCTGTCGGGCCACCTGGCCGAATGGCTGCTTGCGTTCCGGCGCGTCGATGCCTGCCAGGCGAACTTTGTGTTGCGTGTGTGCGCCATCGAGGACTGTGACTGTGTCACCATCCGCGATCGACACCACTTTTCCCGTGTAGGTGCCGGTGTGCGTGTTCTGTGCGTAGGCCCATGGAGCGGCGCCGACGAGTATTGCCAGAAAGATCCGATAGCGGAGCCAGTTCATAGGCTTCTTCCAGGGTTTAGCGTTCTGAGGCCGAGTCGCAAATTTGAGACTTCGGCATGGGCTGATCATGCTGGATCGATTGCGCTTCAGGGGAGTGTTCTGACCGCGCCGGCGTAGGTCCGAAGATTGGGACGATCACAAATATTCCGATGATTAGCCGGCTGGCGGTATTAACACAAATCGTAATCCACCCAATGTACGCGCGACGCCACTGTTCGTCAGGCGGCAAGCCGCGTAGATCTGAATGGGTGATTGATTGCTGCAGGTTCGGCGCCATGGGCAGTTCCTCAAGTTAATAGCCGTGTGGCCATCTTGAGTGCGCACCTGTCGCTTGCTGGATTAAAGGGTTTTTATTTCTATTGTCGCCGTCTCCGGTGTTGAGTGGTGCCGCTGGTCAAGGCGGCAGATTCGCGGGTAACGCGGAATCTATTGTGTGAGGTCAGGCATGGTTCGCATGATGTAGCCATCGAAGAGCGGCACGGTAAATGCCGTGTCTCCATGCGCTGGGCTGAAGACCATCCCTTTTTTGATGAGCGCGGCGCGGGTTGGTGCGACGGAGTTGATAGGCTTGTCTAGCACCTTGGCGATCTCTCCCGATCGGTGAGCTCCTGGTCCAAGCTCCGCCATCGCGCGGACGTAACGCTTTTCCGCCGGCGTCAGTCGGTCAAAACGCACGCGAAAGAAACTGGCATCGAGCTCGGCTAACGCGAGCTCAGTCGCGGTTCGTGCGTCGTCATCGTCGATCGGGGATGAATCGGCGACCGCCCAGGCTTGCTTTCCCCACTCCTGCAAGAAGTATGGGTAGCCTTGCGTTTGCTCAAGCACCTCATGAACCGCGGGCTTGGTGTATTCCACGCCTTGCGCTTGCGCAGGCACACACAGCGCTCTGGTGGCTTCATCGTCCGGAAGTCGGTCGATAGGGACGAACTCAAAAAGGCGCTCCGCGTAGGATTTTGCTTGCCCCATCTGTCCCAATAACTGGGGGAGGCCTGCGGCGATCAATGTGATTGGTAGTTGCTTCTGGTTGATGGTGTGCAGTGCGGTGATCAGCGCTGATAGTTCGCGTTCTGGCACGTACTGCAGCTCGTCGATGGCCAGTACGATAGCGGTGTTGCGCTCGGCAGAGGCGGTCCCGAGCGCTGTGAAGAGGTCGGTCAGATCCATCTCCAGGTCGCCGCTATCGGCAACCCCAAGCTCGGGCTCAATGTCGAGGTTGATTTGAACATCGTCGTATCGGACCTTGATCGAGCTGACAAAGCTTGCGAAGGCACCCCAAGCGCTGCTCATGACCTTCTTTGCTGCCGCCAGCCTGTCCAGACGAATGATGGCCGCTCTCAACGCGGGAGCGAGCAGGGCTGGTAATGAGCGTGATTCCGGCGCTTCCATGAACACCGGCAACCAACCCGCTTCTTCTGCTTGTTCTGAGATTTTGCGAAGAAGGACGGTCTTGCCGACGCCGCGCAGACCGTAGAGGATCATGCTTCGCGCAGCCATACCGTGAGCCGTTCGGTGCAGTGCGACGCTGGCTCTTTCGAGGATTTCGTCGCGGCCGGCCAGCTCTGGCGGCGGTGTGCCGGCGCCAGGTGCGTAGGGATTGTTGCGAGGGTTCATCTATAGCAACCTTATATAAAGTTATTGGATTGCACTAACTTTATATAAGTTCTCTATAAAAGCAACGGCTATCTTCAAGGTTGGTTCGCTGGACTAGCGTCGAATACATCGGCTGGCGGTACGCGCGCCAGGGCGGCGGCTTGCTCGGTAGAGCCGTTCAACCAAGTGTCCGCGTCTGAAAATTCGATCGGGATCACGCTACGCTTGTCTTGTTGATCGGCCGCGAGCTTTGGATCGGGCTTGTGCATGCGCGACATAAGAGGATGGTTGTCGGCGTTGATGGTCAGCATGGTGTAGCTCTCGACGATTTCTCCGGTCTCGGGATCTGTCCAAGCGTTCCAGATGCCAGCCAGCCCCCAGGGAAGTCCGTCTGATCGTCGAAACGTCCACCACACATTCCGGCCACTTTCCCAGCAAGGCTCATCGAAAGACCAGGCGGGGATGATGCAGCGTTTTCCTTGTTGCCATGAACGCTTGAAAGAGGCCTTGCTCTCAATGCCTTCGAATCTCGCATTGTTTGTCGAGAAGGAGAGTTTGGGCGTTTTTGCGAACCAAGGGATGAGACCCCACTGACCAACAATCAACTCACGCCCGCTATCCGCGGCCGATCGAACAAATGGACCAAGCGCACGCGGGAAGATGTCCGGCTTCCAGAACGGAACGGGGTTTCGCCGACCCACTTCCCAGAAACGCTCGATTTCGGCATCTTCGGGAGAAATGTAGCGATTGCACATGGATCAATTCTAGTGCTTTGCGGAAAGGAGTGCCGAATGCAAACGGCAGATCCTCGGCCTGATCTGCCGTTGAGGTATCGCACCAGGAACGACAGCAATGAAGCGGTCAGCGGTCGTAGCTCTAAAATTCTGGTCGAGTGACCGCTTGGCACTTCAGGCTACTTCCGGATCCGACCCGTTGCTGACATTGGAGAATTGAAAAAGCTGACGCTCAACGTTCGACGTAACCGGCCGGCGAAGGCCGAAGGCCGGAGCGAACCTGCAAGCGCAGCTTGCAGGCGGTCCGGTTGACGGAGGGGTTGGGCGTTGCTCGGCCTACCGCGCAAGACGGCTGAGCGAGCGGGAACTGTGCCTCCAGTTGGCAAGATGGTTGATTCATTTGTGGCTGCTCCCGGCAGCAGTGCGAAGCAACTCTGAGAGTTCGCGGGCCGTTTGAGCCGACAGGGTAACCGGGAGTATTTGATAACTAGCGATGCTCTTCGAAACAAGCTCAAGCCCAACGGCCTTTCCTTCACTCGCACCCGACAGCTTATGAATCTTCACGGTAAAGGAATGCAGAGAGGACGGTTCGCCATTGACCTCGCCAACAGTTCGCTCAATAGAAGAACCGAACATCGCAGCGCGAAAGCCCCCGTGCCGGACCATCTTCCAAACAAACGTTGCAATTACCAGAGCAACGAAGATCCAAAATGGGTTGTCTAGGAAGAAGTCGATGATCATTGGTAGCCCGTGATGAGGTGAGAGAAGACGGGATCTGGCGACGCCCAATGAATGAGTTGTGGGGCCGGGAAAAATGCGCAGCATTTTTGACGGTCGCGCACGAACGTATTGTTGGGGATCTACTCTTTATCAAGCAGTATGGTCAATTCAACACTATCGGATCTATTTTCTATTGACGTACCAAATTCAATTCTTGCCGCACGAAATCCCGGAAAATCAACAGACAGAGTGCCTTTTTGCCAAAACGGCAAACAGGCATCTGGCAACAGCAAACACCAATGGTATTTGGACAACGAATCAAGATAGAACATTCCTCGATCATCCGTAGTTGCTTGATGCTCCGGATACTCTTCTAGAAACGCACGGGCCCCCTCTATAGGTATATTGGTGTCTGCGGCTACCACTCGACCATTGACGCGAGGAGATTCGTAAAAAGGCGAAGGGACGCAACCACACAGACCAATAAGTGGGGCAACCAGAAGTGCGCCGAGTAGCTTTTGCATTGTTCACCAACGTAGAGCTAACCGGCGCTGCGCGGCTTTATCGCGCAGCGTCCAGCGACCGAAGGGAGCGAGGTTGAGCGCCAT
>JAPWHF010000001.1 GCA_027214125.1 Zoogloeaceae bacterium G21618-S1 | reverse complement strand
TCTACACACACGTGCTTGAGGCCACACGACAGGTCGTCAGCCCCTTCGACGCCCTCTCAAGCTAGTCGACTCCTCACTTTCCCGACGGCCAGAGCGTCCGGTAACCGGACGCGAGGCCGACCGTCTGCTTCTGGCCGTTGTCTGCCTCTCACGTACCAATTGGAATCAGGCAGCAGCGGGTTGAAGAGCAATCACCGCCATGCCGGTTAGGGCGAGGCCTGCGCCGAGCATGTCCCATCGCGTCAGGGCTATACCATCCACGAAGTGAAGCCAGAGCAACGCGACAGCGATATACATTCCGCCGTATGCGGCATAGGTGCGACCTGCCGCTGTCGGATGCAGGGTCAGCAGCCAGGCGAACAGCGCTAGGGAAAGCGCGGCTGGAAACAGCAGGAGCAGACTCTTGCCTTGCTTCAGAACCAGCCATGGCAGGTAGCAGCCAACGATTTCGGCAACAGCAGTAGCGGCAAACAGGAGACTCAGGCGCAGCAGTTCCATGAGTATTCTCGACGCGAAGAGTCCCGGATTTTGCCTCAAACAATCGGCCGCGGGCTAAAGCGGGCCATTGCCGTAGGGGTGACCGCAAGCTGAAGGACTACAGCCGTTTTTACTTGGGCGGGCTGTCCGATTGCTCCTGGCGGATAGCGCGATTTCATTTACCTTACGTAAAGTCGCGGACGGTTTTGGCAAACAATCAGACTCCGATTAACAGCCAAGGAGTCTGGCATGGAGTCCTACGAGCATAGGGAACCCTGAAGCAGGGGAAAGTTGGTGGGCCAGAAGGCGCCGCTGAAGCCCAAAGGCATCTGGGCGATCTGCATTCACCCTCCAAACGCCCATCACGTGCGCGATCTGGCGATGGTCAACCTCGCCATCGATAGCAAGCTGCGCGAGTGCGATCTCGTCAGCCTGCACGTTCGCGACGTAACCCACGGCAACCAGGTGCTGTCCATCGATCCGCAAGCGCAACCCGTACCGGACTACGAGTTCGCATTGAAATTCCTATCCGTCATTCTCCAGTGCCTGGAACCGCTCGGCGAGGTAGTCGATCAGCGAGCGTACGGCGGGCAGCAGGCAGCGGCGCGACGGATACACGACGTGAATGATCTGGCGTGGCGGGGCCCAATCGGGCAGGAGGGAGACGAGGGTGCTGGTGGTCAGATCGTCGCGCAGCATCAAAGTCGGAAGCTGAACGACGCCGACACCGGCGCGCGCTGCACTGCGTAGCGCGACCATGTCGCCCGTGACAAGGCGGGGTCGGTAGTGCAGCGATACCTCGGTGCTGTCCGGGCCGATTAGCGTCCAGCGGTGTTCATCCTGCGGCGGGCCGAGCGACAGGCTGGGAAAGGAGGCGAGATCGGTCGGTTCGACAGGACGGCCGATCGACTCGACGAGCGCGGGGCTTGCGACGATGCACTGGGCGCTGTCGGCAAGCACGCGCAGCACGAGGTCGCTGTCGGGTAGTGGTGGCGGGCGGACGCGAATCGCCAGATCGACGCCGTCGCTGACTGGCGAAATCTTGCGGTTGGTGGCGTCCAGATGCACCGACACGCGCGGATGTGCAGCGAGAAAGTCCGCAAGCATGGTGCCGACGTGCACGTGAAGAAGCGTGATCGGGCAGCTGATGCGCACCGTGCCGGCCGGTTCGGCGCGGGTGGCTTCGACCGCCTCGAGCGCGGCATCAGCCTCGACCAGCATGGCGCGGCAGTGCTCGTAGAAGGTCTGGCCCAATTCGGTGACCGAGAAGTGGCGGGTCGAGCGGTGCAACAGCCGGGCACCGAGACGCTCTTCCATCAGTGCGATGCGGCGGCTGAGCTTGGACTTCGGTATCCCGGTGGCACGCCCAGCGGCGGCGAAGCCGCCATGTTCGACCACGCGGGCGAAGTAGTAGAGATCGTTCAGGTCGTTCATGCAAGTCTCCCTGCGCTGCCGCCTATTGTCCTGCCGATAGGACGCTGAAGCCGAATTTTACCGTCTTCTCCTCTTCACGTTCCATGCCTAAAGTGACGTTACGCAATACGAACGTGACAAGGAGGCGAACATGAAACGAGTCCAGGGCATTTACAGCACGCCGCGCACCCATTGGGTCGGCGACGGGTTTCCGGTGCGCTCGCTGTTCAGCTACCAGAGCCATGGCAAGGCATTGAGCCCGTTCCTGCTGCTCGATCATGCTGGTCCGGCGCAGTTCGATCCGACCGAGCGCCGCCGCGGTGTCGGCCAGCATCCGCACCGTGGCTTCGAGACGGTGACCATCGTCTACGCCGGTGAAGTGTCGCACCGCGATTCCACCGGGCAGGGTGGTGTGATCGGGCCGGGCGACGTGCAGTGGATGACGGCTGGTGCCGGCATATTGCATGAAGAGTTTCACGGCGACGGTTTCGCGCGTTCGGGCGGCGAACTGGAGATGGTTCAACTATGGGTGAATCTGCCGGCGCGCGACAAGTACGCGCCGCCGGGCTACCAGGCCATCACCTCGGCCGGAATTCCGGTCGTGAAACTGGCGGATGGTGCCGGTACGGCACGCATCATTGCCGGTGAGCTCGACGGCAAACGCGGCCCGGCGAAGACCTTTACGCCGATGAACGTGTGGGACCTGCGTCTGGTGCGCGACGGCGTGGCGGAGCTGCCTTTGCCTGACGGCTGGACGGCTGCGGTCGTTGTGCTTCGCGGCACGGTGCTGGTGAACGGCCACGCGCTGGCGCGCGACGGTCAGCTTGTGGTGCTCGACCGGGCCGGTGTCAGCGTCTCGATCGAGGCGAACAACGATGCTGTCGTTCTGTTGCTCGCCGGAGAGCCGATCGACGAGTCCATCGTCGGCTACGGACCGTTCGTCATGAACAGCGAGGCCGAGATCGCACAGGCTATCGAAGACTTTAACAGCGGCCGATTTGGCGGCATCCCGCGCGCGGAAACCACCGAGACGACCGGTTGAAACCGACCCCCGGCCCTGCGGGGCCGGGGGCAAACCCTGCCGCGCAAGCGGCATCCCGACCCCGAGAGAGCAAACAAGGAGAACACCATGACTCAGCCCTACGTGAAACTCGACAAGAACAACGCCGCCGTGCTGCTGGTCGATCACCAGGCCGGCCTGCTGTCGCTGGTGCGCGATATCGATCCCGACCGCTTCAACAACAACGTGCTGGCGCTGGCCGATGCGGCCAAGTACTTCGGTCTGCCGACCATCCTCACCACCAGCTTCGAAGACGGTCCGAATGGCCCGCTGATGCCGGAATTGAAGGAGATGTTCCCCGATGCGCCTTACATCGCGCGCCCCGGTCAGATCAACGCCTGGGACAACGACGACTTCGTCAAGGCGGTGAAGGCCACAGGCAAGAAGCAGCTCATCATCGCCGGCGTCGTGACTGAAGTGTGCGTGGCCTTCCCTGCGCTGGCCGCAATCGAGGAAGGCTTCGAAGTCTTTGTTGTCACCGACGCCTCGGGCACCTTCAACGAGCTTACCCGCAACTCCGCGTGGGATCGCATGACGGCAGCCGGGGTACAGTTGATGACTTGGTTCGGCCTTGCCTGCGAACTGCACCGCGACTGGCGCAACGACGTCGAGGGCCTGGGGACGCTGTTCGCGAACCACATTCCCGACTACAAGAACCTGATGACCAGCTACGCTACCGTCAAGGGCAGAGCGTAAGGTGCTGGGCGTGTGCTTGCTTGCCCCGCGCTCCGCCGGTGCAGACGACTGCGCGCCCGGTCTGTGGCGTCCGAAATCCCATCTATCCGGGAGCCAACCGTGACAACCCCTTCGCCATCGGAAACGACGCCCGCACCGCCCGGCGAGACGGTGACCGGTATCATCGTCCATCAGCCGCGCCGCGATGCCTATGACGAATATGAACGCTGGCTGCTCGAGATACGCGAGGCCTGCAAGCGCTTCCCTGGCTATCTGTCCACCGACGTGATCCGCCCGGTCGACGGTCAGGAGACCTACACGGTGATCATCCGTTTCGCCGGTGTCGAGCAGCTCAAGGCCTGGATCGAGTCCGAGGTTCGGAGAGAATTCCTTCACCGAATCGAGCATGCGCTGGAAAAGGGCGACCGCTACGTGATCAAGACCGGTCTGGACTTCTGGTTTGCGCCGCCGGCCGCGATACCACCAAATAGGTGGAAGCAGTTCCTGCTCACGCTTTCGGCGATTTTCCCGCTTACGGTGATCGTGCCATGGGCGCTGTCGCCGCTGCTTGGGGGATCGCAGGGTATGCCAGCGCTGTTGCTCGGAAAGCTGCTTGTTGCGGCAGTGATCGTGTTCCTGATGGTTTACCTGATCATGCCGCGTTATACCCGGCTGGTCGCGAAATGGCTTTACCGTTGACGCTACAGCCCGATTTTGACAACAAGGAGAACCCCAGCGATGAGCAATCTGACGAAAGAGCTGAATTCCGACTGTTCCGAAACCAAGGGTCGTGATGCCGTCGAACTCGTGCTGCGTCCGCGCGAGAAGGACCTTGGCGGATTCTCGGTCCGGCGTTTGCTACCGACCGCGCAGCGCAAGACGGTCGGCCCATGGATCTTCTTCGATCATATGGGTCCGGCGGACTTCCCGGCCGGCGAAGGCATCAACGTGCGCCCGCACCCCCACGTGAACCTCGCAACGGTCACCTACTTGTTCGAAGGGGAGATTCTTCACCGTGATTCGCTCGGCAGTCTCCAGCCGATCAGGCCCGGCGACATCAACCTGATGGTGGCCGGCCGTGGCATCGTTCATTCCGAGCGCGAGCAACCGGAGGTCAACAGCGTGCCGCACCGCTTGCACGGCTTGCAGTTGTGGCTGGCGCTGCCGGAGGCGGACGAGGAAGTCGAGCCGGCCTTCCATCACTATCCGTCGGCGGACATTCCTGCGGTGGAGGTCGGCGGTGTACCGGTGCGCGTGATGATGGGCACAGCCTACGGCGCGACCTCGCCGGTGCGGGTGTTCGCCAGCACGCTGTATGTCGAAGCGCATCTGCAACCGGGCCAGAAGTTGTTGTTGCCAGACGCCGATGAGCGCGCGATCTACGTTGCGCAGGGTGCGCTCAAGGCGCAGGACATTGATATCCCCGAGCATGCGATGGCGATTCTCTCGAATGTGTCCGGTGTCATTGTCGAAGCCGCTGAGGAGTCCCGAATCGCGATCATTGGCGGCGAGCATATGGGCAAGCGCTTCATCGACTGGAACTTCGTCTCCAGTCGCAAGGAACGCATCGAGCAGGCCAAGCGGGACTGGCGTGAACGTCGCTTTCCGGTCGTGGCCGGTGATGAAGTCGAATTCATCCCATTGCCGGAATAGCGCTGACAGGGAGGTTCACAAGCCTGGCGCCCGGCCCTCGCTGTGCGGGTCGTGGGCTGCACACGGGATTGGCGTCGCCACGGGAAGGCAGCACTTTCGGCGCCTGACCGATGACCGAGACCGTGCGGGCCGTGCTGTTGCAGTCGCCGATGATCATCGCCTTCATCACCGAGGGGGCCGTGATCCGGGGGATTCTCGGTCATCTGGGCGAGCCCACTTCACCGCCGTGTCTGATACAGGCACGCGGTCCGCCGCTGTGGGAGATGCAGGACAGTGGATCAGACGCGATCGATGCGAAAGCGCAAGTCGTACCGGACTAGGCGTTCGATCAGCGTATCGCGAGGTAGGACACAAGACGGACAACGGACATTCCGGAGCGGGCTTCGAGGGGCGATCAGGAATCTTGGGCACGAAATTCACGATTGACACGGACGAGATCGGACGGACTCCTTCCAGAAGGTGCATTGAAACGCCTATCCTTGGTGCCGTCGCGCTTGAAAATGTCACCCGGCAGGCTTGGGTCGGAAGGGTGAGCTCGAGGATGGCGAGACCGGTCGTTGGTTGAGCGTGAGCGCCGGCCGGCAGATCTACGTCGCAGTGCCGCTGCTCGATCGACGCAGGCCGAGCGACAGCAGATGGCCGATAGCCACCCCTCAACGACGAACGCGCCCCGAGGGGCGCGTTCGCTTTTGTTGCCGCTGTTCTTGCTCAGGCGCGGCGGCGACGCGCAAAGGCGCCGACCAGGCCGAGGCCGGCGAGCATCATGGCGTAGGTTTCGGGCTCGGGGACGGCGGTGATCATGATGGTGCGATCGATGCCGCTGCTCGGGTGCTGGATGTTGACGTAGGCGACGTTGGGGTTAAAGGCGTCGAAGTACAGGCCGGTGGGCTCGGCGCCGGTGGTGCCCATGCTGGCCCAGCGCGAGAGGGATTCGGCAACGCCGTCTTTGTCGGCATCGGTGGCCATCCAGATGTCGGCGACGCCGCCCGGTTGGTCTTCGATGATGTAGAAATTGCCGGCGCCGTCGATGGCCATGTTGTCGGGGCTGGCGAGGGCGGAGCCGACAGCGAGGCCGGTGGCGGCGTCGAGGGTGTTGCGGCTGGCGAAGAGTTTCATTTCGTTGGTGGCGAGGTTCATGGAGTAGACCTCGTGGGTGCCGGTGGCGGTGAAGAGCATCAGCTCGCTGCCGTTGTCGAGCGTGAGGATTTCCATGTCTTCGGGGCGGTTGTAGCCGGTGCCGCCGGCTTTGTCGGCGGAGGCGCGACCGTCGATTTCGTTGGTGTTCAGACGCGTGGTGACGCCGGCGATGTCGCCGCCGTTGACATCGGTGATGGCTTCCCAGGAGACGATGCCGGTGGTGCCGTTGCCGGCTTTGGCGACAAAGGTCTGGCCTGCGGCGAAGTAGTCGTTGCCTGAGGTGGCGTTGGGGTTGGCGGAGACGTATTTGTAGATGGAGCCGCTGCTGTTTTCATCGACAAAATAGAAGTTTTTGTTGTTGTCGAAGACCATGCCTTCGTGCGAGGTGAGCGGCACGACGCTGTTGCGCTGGACGAGGTTGCCAGCGTTCTCGGTGGCGCTGAGCGGGTTGGTGACTTCGAACAGACGGCCGGCACCAGTGCTGCCGCCAAAGTTTTCTTCACCGGTCATCCAGCCACCCCAGGGGGCCCAGCGGGAGGCGTCACCGCGTTGCCAGTTTTGGGTGCCGACGGCGACGATGGTGGTGGTGCGTTTGTTGTAGTCGGTTTCCCACAGGTCGATGCGCTGTGCGCCAGAGGCGGTGTTGGGGCCACCGGAGTTGCTCGGCTCGAAGGGCATGAACAGGTAGCGGCCGGCGTCGGGGCCGCTGCGGTTGGTGTCCATCATGTCCCACACGCCAGAGTTGCTTTGGCCGAGGCTCAGCTGGGTGGCGCGGTCGGCGATGGTTTGCTGGGTCCAGTTGGGGTTGGCGAGCTTGAAGGGGGTGGCTTCGAGGGCATCGCCGACCGGAATCGGGGTGCCGTAGGACGA
The DNA here is from genome assembly GCA_027214125.1 of Zoogloeaceae bacterium G21618-S1. Classification (GTDB taxonomy): domain Bacteria; phylum Pseudomonadota; class Gammaproteobacteria; order Burkholderiales; family Rhodocyclaceae; genus Nitrogeniibacter. Next base: position 422,175 of record JAPWHF010000001.1, on the reverse strand, counting down.
GGCCATGGGGCTGAAGTCGTCGAACTGGGTGGCGGCGGCAAAGGCCTGGGAACACGAGAACGCAGCAAATACGGCGAGGGCGATGGGCTTGACCATGGCTATTCCTTGTTGGCTAGGTATTTTGTCGATGCCGGTTTGAATCCGGCTGAGCGTGATCCTAGCGAGGGTGTATGACGTTTTGGTTATTGCGCCATGGTCAGTTTGATAGTGCGCACACGCAACGGGCCGCCCGAGTGGGGCGGCCCGTTGCGTGTGCGAGGCGGTGTTCAGTGGCGTAGTTTTCGCATGCGCTCGGCCGGGGTAATGATGTCGGTGAGACGGATGCCGAACTTTTCGTTCACCACCACGACTTCGCCCTGGGCAATGAGTGTGCCGTTGACCAGCACGTCCATTGGCTCGCCGGCCAGGCCGTCGAGCTCAACCACTGAGCCGTGTGCGAGCTGCAGCAGGTTGCGGATCGACAGTTTGGTGCGGCCGAGCTCGACGGTGATCTGGACGGGGATGTCGAGAATCATGTCGAGGTCGTTGTTGCCGCCGCCGGTATTGCGTTCGGCGCCGAAGTCGGGAAAGACCTGGCTGGCCGGTTTGGCCTGATAGGGCGATTCGCCTTCGGCGGCGGCAGCGGCCAGGTCGGCAGCAGCTTGTTCTTGCATGGCGGCGGCCCATGGATCGTCTTCGCCGTCAGCGGCGGCGTCGGTGTCTGGCTTGGCTTCGGCGTCGGCTTGCTCTTCCATGGCGGAAGCCCAATCGTCGTCGGAGACCTGGTTTTCGTCGGTTTCAGCCATTGTGTGCTCCCGATGGCAGGGTGTCAGAGTTGTCGTCGGCGGCAATCATCCGCTCGACCTTGATGGCGTATTGTCCGTTGTGCACGCCGTAGTGGCCTTCGAGCACCGGCACGCCGTCGACGCTGGCCCGGATCATTTCTTCCACGTCGAGGGGGATGACATCGCCGACGCGCATGTTGACGATGTCGCGCAGCGAAACCGTGGCATGGCCCAGATTGCAGGTGAGTTTGACCTCGGCAGTCTTCAACTGCTTGGTCATGGTGCCGATCCAGCGTTTGTCTTGCGTGATGTGGTCGCTCTGCATGGTCGAGTAGAGCGTTTCGCGAATCGGCTCGAGCATGGAGTAGGGGAAGCAGATGTGCATGTCCGCCTGTGCACCGCCCAGCTCGAGTGAGAACACGGTCGACACCACGATCTCGGAAGGGGTCGCGATGTTGGCAAACTGCGAGTTCATTTCCGAGCGCAGGAATTCGAGCTTGAGGGCATAGACCGGTGCCCAGGCGCGTTCGTATTCGGCGAACACCGTGTCCAGCATGCCCATGATGATGCGCTGTTCGGTGGCGGTGAAGTCGCGCCCTTCGACGCGGGTATGAAAGCGCCCGTCGCCGCCAAACATGTTGTCGACCACCAAAAACACGAGGTTGGGGTCGAACACGATCAGGCCGGTGCCGCGCAGCGGCTTGGCGGTGACCAGGTTGAGGTTGGTGGGCACCACCAGGTTGCGCACGAATTCGCTGTATTTCTGCACCTTGATCGTGCCGACGGAGATCTCGGCGTTGCGGTGCATGTAGTTGAACAGGCCGATGCGCAGGTAGCGGGCGAAGCGCTCGTTGATGAGCTCCATGGTGGGCATGCGCCCACGCACGATGCGCTCTTGCGTGCCCAGGTTGTATTCACGAATGCCACTGCCGTCGTCGTCGTCGGCGCTGGTTTCCTCGACTTCCCCGGTGACGCCACGCAAGAGCGCGTCGACTTCGTCCTGGGAGAGAAAATCAGATGACATGGTCTGTGGCGTCCTTTTGTCTTACTGCACGATCAGCGAGTTGAACAGCACCGACACGATCGGACCCCACGGGGCTTTGTCGCGCTTGCGATCGCTGTCGCGCGGCTTGTCGAATCCGAGCACGTAGTTGGTGCGGATCATGATTTCATCTGCCAGCATTTCGCGGCCCTCGACCGTGGCGATTTCCGACGGCAGTTTGCTCGACAGCAGCAGATTCACTTCATGCCGGATTTCGGGCATGTAGACCTTGAGCTGGTCGGCAATGGTTTGATCGACCACCTTGAGCACCAGCACCACCTGGAGGTAATGGCTGCCTTCTTCCGGCGCCAGGTTCACGGTGAAGGGGTCGAGATTGACGAAGGTGGGCGGCTTGGAGGTGTCCATGGTGAGTTTGGGGGTCTCGGGTTCATGCGCTTCGTCGCCATGGTCGGCCTTCTTTTTGCCAAGCAACAAAAACGCCGCGGCGCCACCGGCAATCACAAGGAGCAGCACCACCACGAGGATGATGATCAGCATTTTCTTGCTCTTCTTGGGGGGGGCTTCGCCATCCTCTGCGGGCGCGGCGGGTGCTTTCGACATGCGTCAATCTCCAATTACGACGGCTTCATTATCGATCACACATTGCACCGGACATGCCACGAATAGCGGTGACAGATGCCCGCTATTCCGCGCCCTCAGGCGAATGTGTCGATCATCCCTTCGCCGCGCTGCAGCCAGGGGCCGCTGCGTGACATCAAGTTTTCCTGCGTTGCTTCGGTCCCGCGCGCATTGCCTGCGCGGCCTTGTCCATGTCCTGCTTCGCCGTTGCTGTCCCGTGCGGTCGTGTTGACGTTGCTGTCGGTCAGCGTGACGCCGGCTTGTTCGAGCATCTCGCGCAGGCGCGGCATGGCTTGTTCAAGCGCTTCGCGCGCCGCCGGCGTGGCGGCTGTGAACTGGGCGGTGGTGGTGTCGCCGGTGACGGTGAGCGAAATTTCCAGCTTGCCCAGATGCGGCGGGGTGAGAATCAACTCGGCCTTGCTGTTGTTCTGGCCTACCAGCCAGAGTACCCGGTTGCCCACGGCATCACCCCAGGTGGCTTCGCTGGCTGGCGTGCCGACATGAATGGGCAGTGCCGCTTGCGTGGCATGTGGGCGATCGGCGGCGGGCACTTGAACACCACTCATGGCGGCGTTCAGTGAGGCATTGCCCGTCGTGCCGGGCACGTTGGGCGATTCGGCCGAGAGCGCACCCACCCGGTCGCCGCGCGGCGCGGTATTGGCCGCCAGCAGTTCGGCGAAGCGGCCCGGGCGCGCTTGGGCAGGGGCCGTGGTCGGTGCATCGTCGGGTTGGGCGGCGTTCAGCCCGGTGCTCGGCTCGGCGGTGTTGCCGGGTGTTTTGGCCTGCCCGGCATTGCCGGAAAGTTGGCTCATGTCGCCGCGCGCGGGGCGCGTTTGCGTCGGCTGATCGCCGGTGTCGGCATCGGCATTTGGCGTCGCCTCTGCGGCAACGGTGGGACTTGCCGTTGCGGCGGCAAGCGCTGCCGGTGTGGCGGCAAGCGCTGCCGCCGGTGCCGTGTTCGCTGGGTCACCGCTGGCGGTGATCAGGGTGGCCTCGGCGTCGGTGGCCGGCGCGTCGGCGGCCGTTGCCGCTGGGGGCGTGCTTGCGGTTGTGGCTGTCGTGGTGTCGGTTGTGCTTTGCGCGCCGGATGCGGTTTCAGTGCTGGCGTCGGCTTTCGCGTCCTTCGGCCTGGCGGGCGTCGTGTTTTGACGCGCCTCTGCTGTGGCGGCGGGCTTGGCCGGTGCGTGCGCGTTGCGTGTGGGCTCAGGCGTGGCGGGGCGTTGGGCTGCAGCGCGCTCGGCGCTGCGGTCAACAGGTCGTTCGGCCGGGCGCTCGGGGGCCTTCATTTTCTGGTCGAGCGTGCGGGAGAAAGTGTCGCTCTGGGCACCGGCGTCGACCGGGCTGCGCTCGCGTGCGGACGCGTTTCGCGCCGGGGCGGCGCTGAGCAACTGCGACAGGGAGGAATTCGCCATTTCAGGCATCGCCGTGTTCCTTGAGTGGACTGTTCAGGCGATCTGTTGCAAGCCCCGTGCCAGTGGTTCAGCTGTCCGAGTGGCGATCCCGATGTTGCTTGCTGGCGTGCTCGTCGGTGGCGTGCTGCTCACGGCGAGACTCGATGCGCGCTTCCTTGGCCACATGGCGTTGGGACAGCGTGTCGAAGGCTTTCACCTTGTTGCGCTGGTCCATCCACGCCTTCTGGCCATGGGCCGTACTCTTGCGTGCCTGTTCGACGACTGCGCGCTGGGCACTGACGGCTTCATCCAGTTTGTTGATGAACAGGCTGAAGTTGCGCCATGCGTCCGGTCCGATTCCATCGCGGCAGGCTTCCTGGAAGCGCTGCTGGTATTCGGCGCGGTAGTTTTCGAGCAGTTCGAGCTTTCGACAGTCCTCGGTTTCACCGGCAATCAACTCACCTAGACGGCGTGCGGCGCCATCCATGCGGTTGTTGGCCAGGTCCAGCAGGGGCTGCAACGGAAACGTCTTGCTCATCCACGTTCTCCGATGCGCGGTTGGCGCTGTGCGCTTTCCGCAACAGGGCTTACGGTTCGGGGGGCGAAATCTTTAGGGGCTGATGCCATCCGGCGTGTCAGGATGAGTATCACACCTCGTCTCCAAAGAGTGTGTGCAAGTTTGCCACGGCGGCGTCGAATCCTTCACGTTCATCGATGCCTTGCTGCAGGAAGGCTTCGAGTGCGGGATAGGCCTCGACGGCTTGGTCGAGCACCGGATCGGAGCCGGCCTGGTAGGCGCCCACGGCGATCAGGTCGCGCGAGCGCTGGTAGCGGGAGAACAGCAGCTTGAAGCGGCGCACATGCTCGAAGTGACCGGGTTTGACCAGATTGTGCATGGCCCGGCTGATGGATTGCTCGATGTCGATGGCGGGGTAGTGGCCCTGGTCGGCCAGTGTGCGCGAGAGCACGATGTGACCGTCGAGAATGGCGCGGGCGGCGTCGGCGATAGGGTCTTGCTGGTCGTCGCCTTCGGTCAGCACGGTATAGAAGGCGGTGATCGAGCCGCCTTCGTCCGGTCCGTTGCCGGCGCGTTCGACCAGTGCGGGTAGGCGGGCGAACACCGACGGCGGATAGCCGCGGGTGACCGGCGGTTCGCCGATGGCGAGGGCGATTTCGCGCTGGGCCATGGCGTAGCGGGTGAGCGAGTCCATGATCAGCAGCACCTGCTTGCCCTGGTCGCGGAAGTATTCGGCAATGGTGGTGGCGTAGGCGGCGCCTTGCAGGCGCATCAGCGGGCTGGTGTCGGCGGGGGCGGCCACCACCACCGAGCGCGCGCGGCCCTCGGCACCGAGGTTCTGCTCGATGAATTCCTTCACCTCGCGGCCCCGTTCGCCAATCAGCCCGACCACGATCACGTCGGCCTTGGTGTAGCGCGCCATCATGCCGATGAGTACCGATTTACCCACACCGGAGCCAGCGAACAGGCCCATCCGCTGGCCACGGCCGACGGTGAGCAGGGCGTTGATGGCGCGGATGCCGACATCGAGCGATTGGGTAATCGGCGCGCGTTGCAGGGGGTTGATCGGGCGGCTCTGGAGCGAGCGGGTGTCTTCGGTGTCGATGGGGCCGAGGCCGTCGAGCGGGCGGCCGGCGCCGTCGACCACGCGCCCGAGCAGCGAGTCGTCGATCGGCAGGTGCTTGGCGCGGTCGGAGGCGCGGCGGCGCGGCACAGTGCGCTGGCCGGCGACGAGGCGCGGCTGCACCGGCTCCATGGGCAGCACTTGTGCGCCGGGGGCGAGGCCGAAGATGTCATCGGTCGGCATCATGAAAATGCGCTCGCCGTGGAAGCCGACCACCTCGGCTTCGACCGAGCCGCCGCCGGGCACCACGATGCGGCAGCCCGAGCCGAGTGGCAGCTTGAGTCCGGCCGCTTCCATGACGAGCCCGTTGATGCGGGTGAGCCGACCGGAGAGCTGAAAGGGGCTGTTGGCGGCAGCCAGACGTTTGCCGTCGGCCAGCACATGACGCCAGGTTTCGGTGTGGCGTTCCATCAGTCTTTCGGGTCCCAGCGCGTGTCGTCGGCGTTCATGGTTTCCATGATGCGCCGCCAGCGGGTCTGAACGGTGGCGTCGACCGTCGCGCCCTCGGCCACGATGCTGCAGCCGCCGCGGGTGAAGGTTTCGTCTTCGTAAATGCGGTGTTCGTGATGACTCATCTGTTCGCCGATGTATTCGCGCACCAGCGCGGCATCGTCCGGATGGAGGTGAATTGTTGCGCGTACCTGCGGCAGTTGCTGAAGCGCCTCGCGGACCAGGTCGACAATGTTCTCCGGGTGCGCGGCAATGCTGCGCTTGACCATCTGGGCGGTCATTTCGATGGCCAGGGCGACAATTTCTTCGGCCACGTCCTGATCGAGTTGCTTGAGTGCGGTGTCGAGGTTTTCGACCAGCGTGTGCAGTTGCAGCGCCTCCATGCGTCCGCGTGCCGTGCCCTCTTCATAGCCGGCGGCGTAGCCGTCCTTGTGGGCGGCGTCGTGAATCTTCTCGATATCGTCGGCGGTGGGCAGCTTGAATGCCGGCGCTTCCGGCTCGGGAGCCGGTGGCGGTGTCTCGGGCGTCGCTTCAACCGGCTCCGGTTCGGGCGCCGGTTCGCGCGCGTCGAAGCTGGGCGGATCCCAGCGGCGGTAGGCACCAACGGCCTGGTGGCGAAAGCTCATGCCGGCATCCCGTTAAACGAAGGCATCGTCGCCGCCTTTGCCGCCGAGCATGATCTGGCCTTCCTCGGCCAGACGGCGCACGATCTTGAGGATTTCCTTCTGCTCGCCTTCGACTTCGGATAGACGCACCGGCCCGCGCGATTCGAGGTCTTCGCGCAGCATTTCGGCGGCACGCTGCGACATGTTCTTGAAGATCTTTTCGCGCAGCTCGACCTGCGCGCCCTTGAGCGCCACTACCAGCGAGTCGGACTGCACTTCGCGCAACAGGGTCTGGATGCCCCGGTCGTCGATGTCCATCAGGTTGTCGAACACGAACATCTCGTCGAGGATCTTCTGCGCCAGGTCCGGATCGTATTCGCGCACGTTGTCGATGATCGCGGTCTCGGCCGCGGCGCCGACAAAGTTGAGTATGTCTGCCGCGTGGCGCACCCCGCCCATCGCCGCCTTTTTGACATTGGATGTGCCCGACAGCGTACGGGTGAGCGTGTCGTTCAGCTCCTTCAGCGCCGCCGGTTGCACGCCGTCCAGCGTGGCAATGCGCAGCAGCACATCGTTACGCAGGCGGTCGCTGAAGGCTTTGAGAATTTCGCCAGCCTGGTCGTTTTCGAGGTGAACCAGAATGGTGGCGATGATCTGCGGGTGTTCGTTCTTGATCAGGTCGGCGGCGGTGGCGGCGTCCATCCACTTGAGGCTTTCGATGCCTGCGGTGTCGGAGCCCTGCAGCACGCGCGAAATAATGTGGGCGGCACGATCGTCACCCAGTGCCTTGGTGAGCATCTGGCGGATCTGCTCTTCGTCGGCCTCGACCGGAGAGCCTTGTTCGCAATGCGCTTCGAGTTCGTCGAGCAGCGGTTCAACTTTGCTGCGCGGATGCGAGGGCAGTTTGGCCATCGCCATGCCGAGCTTCTGAACTTCTTTCGGGCCGAGAAACTTGAGCACCTCGGCCGCTTCGTCCGAGCCGAGCGAGAGCAGCAGCAAAGCGCCTTTTTCGACCCCTTCTTCGGCACTCATTTGCGCGCCTCCTCATTGACGCTCATCCATTCCTTGACCATGTTGGCGACCAGTTTCGGGTTGCTTCTGGCGGTTTCACGCGCCTGGGCCAGCTTGGCTTCGTAACTGTTTTTCTGGCGTGCGGAGTCGGAGAGCGTGACCTCCGCACCTTCTTCATCGTAGGTCCTTTCGCCAGCGGCGCCACCCGATGCGGGCGTGTCGTCGGGTTCCGGCCGGGCCGGGGTGAGGGATTTCATCAGCGGCTTGATCACGCCGAACGCGACATAGGCGAGCACGGCGAGCACGATCAGATAGCGCAGCGCCTGTTTGCCGATGTCGATGATCTCGGGGTCTTTCCACAGCGGCAGGTCAGGCATCGCTTCGGTGATGCCGGCGGCAAAGGCGGTGTTGGCCACATTCAGGCTGTCGCCGCGCTCGGCATTGAAACCCATGGCCTCGCGCACCAGGTTGTTGATGCGGGCGATTTCCTCGTCAGACAGCGGCGTCGTGCTTTCCTTGCCGTTCTTGTCGGTGACGGTACGGTGGTTGAGCACCACTGCGACTGACAGTCGGCGGATTGCGCCCATGGCGCGCTTGGTGTGCGAAATGGTGCGATCCACTTCGTAATTGGTGGTGTCGCTGGCGTTGCGGGTGAGGAAGTTGCCATCGGCACCCGCGGCGGTGCCGCCGACTGCCGGATTGGTGATCGGGGCCGTGGCCGGCACGGGCGGCTGGTTGCTGAGCGCGCCCGGCACACCCTTGGCGCCGGGGTCGCGGGTCAACACTTCGCTGCTTTGCTGCGAGCGGATGGCTTGCTGCGGCGAGGGGTTGGGCTTGTAGGTTTCGTCGGTTTGCTCGACCCGGTTGAAGTCGACGTCGGCGGTCACTTGAGCGCGGAAATTCCCCTTGCCGACCATCGGCTCGATGATCGTCTCGATTCGTCGTACATAGGCCGATTCCAGTTCTTCCACATAGCGCAGTTGGGTCGGGTCGAGGCCGGCGACACGCATCGGGTCATTCGAGTCGGTCAGCAGCTTGCCGGTTTCGTCGATGACGCTGACGCTCTCGTTGCTCATGTTGGGCACGCTGGAGGACACCAGATGCACAATGCCGGCGACCTTGGCGCCATCCAGATTGCGCCCGGCGCGTAGATTGACGAAGACCGAGGCGGTCGGTTTTTGCTGGTCGCGCAAGAAGGCGCTGCGCTTGGGGATGGCCAGATGCACCCGCGCGTTGGCCACCGAGCCAATCGCCTGGATGGTGCGCGCCAGTTCGCCTTCGAGCGCGCGCTGATAGTTCATCTGCTCATGAAATTGCGACACGCCGAGCTTCTGGTTTTCCATCAGCTCGAAGCCGACCATGCCGCCACGTGGCAAGCCCTGGGCGGCCAGTTGCAGGCGAATGTCGTGCACCCGGTCGCTGGGCACCATGATCGCACCACCACCCGGGGTGAACTTGTAGGGGACGTTCTGTTGCTGCAGGGAGGTCACGATGGCGCCACCGTCGCGCTCTTCCAGATTGGAGAACAGCACGGCGTAGCTGGACGACTGGTTCCACAGCAACACGCCGACAACCAGCGCAATGGCCGCAGCCACGGCGGCCAGCAGCGCCATTTTCTGGCGCGCTGGCATGGCGCTGAAGTTTTCGAACGCTTGCTGTATCGGGGAGCCCGGTACGGTAGCGGCATTTTGTGCGGTGGCCATTGCATCGGTCCTTCACGGAATCGCTTTGACGGATGAGATGCATTGTCTGTGCCACGGCACAAAAGCTTAGGCAGAATAAGCGGCAGTTTTTGCCGCCTATTTGCCGCCTCTAAACACAAGGTCCACCCGTAGGCTTCGCACTGTGGAAAAGCGTCTACCTACCGAACCCGCCCTGACCGAGACCGCCGCGCCGTCGCTCGACGCCGCCCAGCTGGCCGAAGCCTTTGCCCTGTTCAACCGCGCCTCGGCCGAGCTGACCGATGCCTATGCCGGTTTGCAGGGGCAGGTGGGGCAGCTCAATGAACGCCTGTCGGTCTTGATGGGCGCCTTGCCGGCGGGTGTGCTGGTGCTCGACCGCCAAGGCACCGTACTGCAAGCCAACCGCGCCGCGCGCGACTGGCTCGGTGACACCATTGAAGGCATGGCCTGGAGCGCACTCAGCCAAGGCTTGAGCGCCACCGAAACCCCGGGCGAACTGGAACTGGGCGAGGGCGAGGATGCGCGCCGCATCGCCATGTCGTCCACGCATCTGGAATCGGGCGAGGGCAGCATCGTGCTGATGAACGACGTCACCCACACTCACCGCATGCAGCGCGAAGCCGAGCGCAATGCGCGCCTGGCCGCGATGGGCGAGATGGTGGCGGGTCTTGCGCACCAACTGCGCACGCCCTTGTCTGCCGCGCTTTTGTATACCGCCACGCTGGGCAAGGGGCAGTTGCCCGAGTCCGAGCGCGGCCGCATCGCCGACCGTGCCGTCGAGCGCCTGCGCCACCTCGAACGCCTGATCCGCGACATGCTGCTGTTTGCTCGCGGCGATTGTCTCGGGCGCGAGCCGGTGCCGGTGTGCGCACTGACCGAAGAGCTGACCCACACCCTCGAACCCATTGCCCGCCAGCGCGAGATCGAATTCACCCACACCTGCGATTGCGGAACGACCCGTCTGGTGGCTGACCGCAAGGCGCTGGCCGGGGCGCTCACCAATTTGCTCGAAAATGCACTGCAATTTACCCCCGCCGGCGGCAAGGTGAGCCTGCGGGCCACGCGTGATGCGGCGCAGGTGAGCTTCGTGGTGGAAGACACCGGCGCCGGTATTTCCGCCGATCAGCAGCAGCGCCTGTTTGAACCCTTTTTCACCACCCGCGCCGAAGGCACCGGCCTGGGCCTGGCGATTGCCCGCGGCGTTGCCCGCGCGCATGGTGGCGATATTGATCTGGTCTCCCGGCCCGGCGAGGGCACCCGATTCCGGCTGGTGGTCCCGCTGACCGCCGGCGATACCGCTGAAGAGAACGCCCATGAGTGAGCCCTTGAACCTCCTGCTGGTCGAAGACGACGCCGCCCTGCGCGATGCCGTCACGCTGATCCTCGAACTCGAAGGCCATACCGTCACCGCTGTCGACGGCGGCCCTGCGGCGCTCGAAGCGCTCGGGCGCGGCGTGTTCAACCTCGTCATCAGCGATCTGAAAATGGAGCCTATGGACGGCCTCACGCTGCTCGGCGAGATCCGCGCGCGACTGCCGCAATTGCCGGTGATGCTGATGACCGCTTTTGGCGATGTCGAAAAAGCCGTGGCTGCGATGCAGGGCGGGGCGTGCGATTTTCTGCTCAAGCCCTTCGAACCCGATACCTTGCACGCGCATGTGCGCCGCTATGCGGCCGTGTCAGTCAGCGACAGCGGCACGATTGCCGAAGACCCGCGCACCCGCGAGCTGCTGAGCTTGGCTGCGCGGGTGGCCGAGACCGACGCCACGGTGATGCTCTCGGGTGAGTCGGGCACAGGCAAGGAAGTCTTCGCCCGCTACATCCACAACCACTCACCGCGCAAAGCCAAACCCTTCGTGGCCATCAACTGCGCGGCGATCCCCGACAACCTCCTCGAAGCCACGCTGTTCGGCCACGAGAAAGGCGCGTTTACCGGCGCCCACAGCGCCCAGGCCGGCAAGTTTGAACAGGCCGACGGCGGCACCTTGCTGCTCGATGAAATCTCCGAAATGCCGCTCAGCCTGCAGGCCAAGCTGCTACGCGTGTTGCAGGAGCGCGAAGTCGAACGTGTCGGCGGCAAGAAGCCGGTTCACCTCGACCTGCGTGTACTCGCCACCAGCAACCGCGACATGGCCGCCGAAGTGGCCGCCGGGCGTTTCCGCGAAGACTTGTACTACCGGCTCAATGTTTTTCCCCTGCCCATTCCCGCGCTGCGCGAGCGGCCGGGCGACATCTTGCCGATGGCACGCCATTTTTTGTCGCGACAGAGCGAGCGGCTCGGCAGCCAGGCCGTGATCGACGATGGCGCCGCCGAACTGATGCGTGCCCACCCGTGGCCGGGCAACGCCCGCGAACTCGACAACGCCATGCAACGCGCGCTGATTCTGGCCACCGGCGGCGTGATTCGCGCCGACACTTTGCGCCTGTGCCTGGGTAGCAGCGCGCCGCGTCCACCGGCAAGCACTGCCGCCGAGCCGGCAAATTTTGCCGCTTCCGTCCCGCCTGCCGCGTCCGGCAGTAGCAGCAACATGAAAGATCTGGAGCGCGACCACATTCTCGGCACGCTCAAGGCCATGGGCGGCTCGCGCAAGAAAGCCGTTGAAAAACTTGGCATTTCGGAACGCACCTTGCGCTACAAATTGCAGCAATACCGGGAAGAGGGCTACCCTGTTGACTAAGGGCGCCGGCATGGCATGCGCCTTGCTGATAAGAAACCACCCATAGCGCAGGACTTGCTGGAACCACCATGGACAGTCGCGGCATCGATCAAGTACTGAACGAACTGCGTGCCACCGCTCAGACGGCTGGCGGCAAGAGTGCGTCTGCGGCCACCGAAACGCCGGAGGGTGTCAGCTTCAGCGACGCGCTCCAGAACGCCCTGGCCGATGTCAGCGCCGCCCAGCAAGACGCCCAGACGATGGCCAAATCGTTCTCGGCCGGCGACCCGAACGTCAATCTGCAGGAAGTGATGGTCAATTTGCAAAAAGCCAATCTCAGCTTCCAGCAGATGACTCAGGTGCGCAACCGCTTGGTGTCTGCCTATCAGGACATCATGAACATGCAGGTCTGACGGCGTTCAAAGGCGTTCGGTATCGTCCAGAAGTTTTTTGGATGTTCCTTAAATTCAAATAGTTAGTGTGTTTGACGTCTTTCGGGATTCCGGTCGATCCATTTGCATCCCGCGCTGTTGTGGGTAAATTCCCAGGACGGTTTTCCCATGCCCGCACTCCCGCTTCTCGTGTTTCTTCATGAAACTGCTCGCGCGCATCAACTCACGTCGGACGAATTTACTCGAGTGCTCTGCGCCGTTCGGGTGCGCAGTGCGAAGGTCGCTGCGAGGCCGATCAAGCTCGCTGATGGCTGCGGGCTCACTGTTGGCTGTCATCCAGAATTGACCCACCTGACGGGGTAATTTCCATCGAAATTTGATCTGCCTTTGATTGACTACCCTGCTGTGCTTTCGGTGGGGAGGCGAGGAGTGATCAAAGTGGGCATGTTGGCCAAGATCAGGCGGACGCATTTCCGCGACCACCTGCCGTTGCGCGAGATCGCGCCGCAAACCGGGCTTGCCCGAAACACCATTCGCGACTGGCTTCGCAAGGCAGACGTCGTCGAGCCGCAGTACAAGCCGCGCGAGGCCAGAAGCGTCGTTGATCCCTGGGCGGAGCAACTCGGTCAGTGGCTGAAGACGGACGCGCATCGGCCGAAGCGGGATCGCCGCACCGCCCGGGCGATGTTCGAGGCGATCCGCGCGCAAGGCTACGCGGGCAGCTACAACCGAGTGTGCGCTTTTATCAAGCGCTGGCGCACGGGAGAATCCAGCAAACCTGGCGCGGCCTACGTGCCACTCACCTTCGCACTTGGCGAAGCCTTCCAGTTCGATTAGAGCACCGAATACGCCTTCATCGGCGGTCTGCGTCGCAAGCTCGATGTCGTGCTACCAAACTGTGCGCGAGCCGGGCCTTCTGGCTCACCGCCTACCCGACGCAAAGCCACGAGATGCTGTTTGATGCGCACGCCCGTGCCTTCGCCGCCTTCGGCGGCGTACCGCGACGCGGCATCTACGACAAAATGAAGGCTGCCGTCGACAAGGTCGGGCGCGGCAAGGAGCGCGACATCAATCCGCGCTTCTTCGCCATGTACGGCCATTACCTGTTCGAGTCGGAGTTCTGCAACCGTGCTGCCGGCTGGGAGAAGGGGCGGGTCGAGAAGAACGTCCAGGACCAGCGCCGACAGATCTGGCAGCACGCAAGCGAACGGCGCTGGAAGAATCTCGATGAGCTCAACACGTGACTCGGCGAGCGGTGCCGGCAGGCGTGGGCCAACATGGCCAACCCGGAGTGGCCGGTGCTGACGATCGGCGATCTGCTGCAGGACGAGCTCATGCAGATGCTACCCAATCCGAAACCCTTCGACGGCTATGTCGAGAAATTGGTTCGGGTCATCAGCACGGCGCTCATCCACTTCCAGCGCAACCGCTACAGCGTGCTCGCCGCACACGCCAACGCGGTGCTGAGCCTGTGCCTGTATCCGAGCGAACTGCGGCTTGTCGCCGACGGACACGAAGTGGCTCGCCATGTGCGCAGCTTCGAGCGCCATCAGACCTTCTACGACTTCACCCACAACATCGGCGTCATTGGCCGGAAGCCCGGCGCACTCAGAAACGGGGCACCGTTTTCCCAGATGCCCGAACCGCTCCTGCGCCTGCAGCGCCACCTGCTCAAGCAAAGCGTCGGCGACCGGGTGATGGCGGACGTGCTCGGAGTCATCCCGCTTCACGGCCTCGACGCAGTGCTGGTTGCCGCCGAACTGGAGGACCTGCCGTTTAGTCAGGCCGGTGGCGCCTTGCTCTTCCATCTCCTGTCGAAGCGCTAAGAGCACGCCAGCGTGATGATCACGACCAAGCTGTCGTTCGCCGAGTGGGACAGCGTCTTTGGCGACGCGGAGATGACAATCGCCATGCTCGACCGCCTTAACCACTGCCACATCGTCGAGACCGGCAACGAGAAGTGGCGCTTCAAGACGAGTACGGCCCGGCTGTCGCCGGGCCGTACTCGAAACCCCAAACCGCAAGGAGGGAAGGCAACACAAACCGACACCGACACCAACCCCAACTCCGCGTCGCCATGCTGCGCGCTTGAACCGGGGGGCAGTTTTAGATGAAAACCCCGGGTCAGTTCTGCGTGGAAATCAACAGTAACGTCTCACAGGGGGCCGACAACGCCCCATTGATTTAGTGAGTTCAGCTCGCCTTCTGCGTGTCGATCATCTGTTTAAGCAGGCGGCGTACACGTACCGGGCCCATGTCGCTGCTGATCAGCACGGGGCTGAGACTGAAGAAATCCGAGGTGCCCATGGTCTTGTGTACGGCGTCTAGGATGGGGCCGTCTTCGTCCACGAAGGCTTGGTGCATGCCGTCGATCTTGAGTCGGTTGAATTCGCCGTCTTCTTCGTGGTGGTTGCGGCGGGTGGCGAAGAAGTAGTGGGTGGCGTGCTCGGTCTCAGGGGTGCAGGTGTGCAGATCGTACTGACTGGTGCAGCTGTCGTAGTCGAGCGGCGCGTTGTCGTCCTGGGTGGCGCCGATGGTGAGCTGGATGTGAGTGGGCGCGCGCCAGCTGACTTTGACGAAATGGCGGGCGACGGCGCCGGGCTGGGGAAGAAAGTCGTTGAAGATCATGATCGGCGGGGTCTGTTGCCATTTCCAGTGTACGGCGACACCGCCGTCTTCTTCGATCAGCTTTGGCACTTGCGGTGAGAGCTGGCCGCGGGTGGTGATGATTTCGCCGTGGAGGTGGTCGACATGCGAAAGATCCATGACGTTGTCGGTGATCAGCTCGTAGTGACAGGGGCGTGGCATGTAGGTGTGGGCAACGCCGTTGGGGTGACCCTGTTCGAGCGGTCCATAGTCGGGGAGGGCGGATTCGTCGGCTGCGGCGTCGCCCATCCAGATCCAGATGAAGCCATAGCGTTCAATGAGCGGATAGGTGCGGACCTTGGCCGCGGCCGGGATTGCACCGTTGCCATGGGGGTTGTGATTGCATTTGCCGCTGCAATCGAAGCGGAGTCCATGGTAGGCGCAGACCACGTTGTCGCCGTCGCGCCGGCCCATGGAGAGCGGCACGAAGCGGTGGGGGCAACGGTCATGCATGGCGACCGGGCTGCGGTCGGCCTTGCGGTACATGACGACCGGGATGTCCAGGAAGGTGCGCTTGAAAAGACCCTCGTCGGGAAGTTCGGTGGATAGTGCCGCCACATACCAGGTGTTCATCAGATACTTCGGCATGTTTGTCTCCATGGATTTCTCTCTTGTCTTTGTGTTGGGCCGGCTGGCCGGGAAGGGCTTACAGGTCGATGACGAGCCGCGCGCTGCGTGCCCGTGAGCAGCAGGGCGTGAAGCAAGTGTTGGCGGCTTTTTCCGCGTCGGTCAGGAACATGTCGCGGTGATCGGGTTCGCCGTCGAGCACGGTGGTGAGGCAGGTGCCGCAGAGGCCTTGCTCGCAGGACATCGGTAGCGCGATGCCGGCGGCAAACAGTGCTTGGGCGGCGCTTTGGCCGGCGTTCACGTGCACGGTGCGCGCCGATTTCGCCAGCGCGAGTTCGAAGCTGCCGTCGTCGACAGCGGTGGTGGGCGGCGCGGAAAAGCGTTCGAAGTGGATGTTGGTCTCTGCCCAGCCCATGTCGCGGGCGGTGCTGATGATGTGATCCAAGAAGCCATTCGGGCCGCACACGTAGAGATGTGTGTCGGCGGTGGGGTGGGCGAGCGCGGCGCGGGCATCGAGGGGCGGGCTGTCGGCGCGGTCGTCGATGTGGAAGTGGGTCTTGGTGGCGTAGGGCGCCTGGCGCAGTCGTTCGCGGAAGGCGGCGCGGCCGGCGCTGCGGACGCAATAGTGCAGGGTGAAGTCGGCGCCGGTGGCGTCCAGCGTGTCGGCCATGCTGATCATCGGGGTGATGCCGATGCCGCCGGCAAATAGCAGCGACTGGCGCGCGCCTTCGACCAGCGGGAAGTGATTGCGTGGCGCGCTGATCCGGATCGTGTCGCCGACGGCGATGTCGCGGTGGGCGCTGGCTGAACCGCCGCGGCTGGTGGGGTCGAGCAGGATGCCGATCTGGTAGCCCTCGCGCAGGTCGGTGCTGGCAAGCGAATACTGGCGCACCAGGCCGTTGGGCAGCGTGAGGTCGATGTGTGCGCCGGCGGTGACTGGCGGCAAGGGGGTGTCGGCGACCGGGGCGAGGCTCAGGCCGATGATGTCTTCGGCGAGTTGCGTGCGGCGGGCCACACGGACGTGCAGTCCGGGCGATTGATTCATTGTCTCCTCCTGTCGGAGCGATTGGCGTTGGCTGGATCGTTCTGGTGACGATGTGCAGAACGTCGTTCGCAAGGGCTATGCCATGTGCCGCGAGGTGTCTGCAGTGCGTTGATTTAGTAGAACAAACCGGGATTTGTGGCGAGTCCGCGCAGCGATTTGTGCCGGACTGGTGTCTGATATCCAGCGTTTTGAAGTGGTGCAAATCAGCAAGATGCATGAAATCATGCACACGTGTACCGCTGATGGAGTGTTGCCGTGACCCGCCCCAACCGCCCCGCTTTCGAGCTGAACGCCCGTGATGACGACGATGCCGTGCTTGCACGCCATCTGCGTTTCCATCCGGACGACGGCGAGATCCTGCTGTTTGACCAGCGCATGTTGCTGATGCACGGCTACTCGCTCGCCGAATTGCGGCGCGAGCTGATCGAGCGCCTCGGGCTGGAAAGCACCCGCGCCTTGTTCACGCGTCTGGGCTATCAGCAGGGTGTGGAGGATTCACGGGGCCTGCGCCGCTGCGAGGGGGCGGACATTCCGACCGCGATATCGCTCGGCCCGCGCCTGCGCGAGGTGGAGGGCTTCGTGCGCAACCAGGCGGTGGAGCGGATGCAGTTCGACGCCGAGTCGGGCGAATTCCGGGGCGACTACTACTGGCAGCACTCCTGGGAGGCGGAAACCCATCTGCGCCAGTTTGGCGTCAGTGGTGCGCCGGCGTGCTGGATGATGGTGGGCTACGCCTGCGGCTACACCACGGCGATGATGGGGCGTCCGGTGATCTGGCGCGAGACCGAGTGCGTGGCCATGGGGCATGCGCGCTGTCGTGTCGTCGGCCAGCCGGTCGAGGATTGCGAGGACGCGGACGAGGTGATGCGTTTCTTGCGGGTGGAGGACTTTGTCGCCGCGCCCCGCCATCGCGCCAGCGCCCCGTCGCCCGACGGCACGCCGGCGTCCGGTCTGCCCGATCTGATTGGTGCGTCCGGCGGTTTCAATGCGGTCGCGCACCGCCTCAAGCGCGTGGCGCCCACCGATGCGACGGTGCTCTTTCTGGGCGAGAGTGGGGTGGGGAAGGAGCGCTTCTCGAAGGCGCTGCATGCTATCGGGCCGCGTGCGCGCCAGCCTTTTGTGTCGGTCAATTGCGCGGCCATCCCGCATGAGCTGGTGGAGGCGGAGTTGTTCGGGGTGGAGAAGGGGGCCTTCACTGGCGCGGCGGCGTCCCGCCCCGGCCGCTTCGAACGGGCCAGCGGGGGGACCCTGTTTCTGGATGAGATCAGCAGCCTGCCTTTGCATGCGCAGGGGAAGTTGCTGCGGGTGCTGCAGGAGGGCGAGGTGGAGCGGGTGGGCGACACTCGGGTGCGCAAGGTCGATGTGCGCATTGTGGCGGCGGCCAACCGCAACCTGCGCGACGAGGTTCAGGCCGGTCGGTTTCGGGAGGATCTGTTTTTCCGCCTGAATGTGTTCCCCATCGAGATTCCGCCCCTGCGCGAGCGCCGCGAGGACATCCCCTTGCTGGTCAATGTGTTTTTGCAGCGCTATGCCCAGCGTTTCGGCAAGCGGGTGGCCGGGCTGACGCGTCGCGCGAGCGACGCGCTCTGGGCCTACGACTGGCCGGGCAATGTGCGCGAGCTGGAGAACATGATCGAGCGCAGCGTCATCCTTGTCGATGAGGGTGCCAGCGTGGACGTGCAACACGTCTTCTCGGGGGGCGAGCAGCTGCCCGTTCTGCCGCACGACGGCCGCCGCGCCGAGCCGGTGGCGCCAGGGCCGGCGGCGCACGATGCGTCGTCGGTGCTCGATCGCCAGCTGGCCGACGTGCTCGAGGTGGCGGGCTCGCTCGATGGTGTCGAGGCTCTGTTGATGGCCTACGCCCTCCGGCAGACCCGGGGGAACGCCTCCGCGGCGGCGCGCTTGCTCAAGCTGGGGCGCGGGCAGTTCGAATACCGGCGCAACAAGCGCCGGGGGGGTCAGGCCTGATCCGCGAGGGGGCGGGCCGTGTCGCGGAACTCGTCGACGATCTCCAGCAGCCCGCGGAGTATCGGCGAGTGATCGCCGGCGCGGAAAATACATGACAGATCGACGAAGAAGCCGTCGGGCGTGTCGGTCAGCTCGCGATACACCACGCCGGGGAAGCGCAGCGTGGTGGCCGAGGTGGGCACCAGGCAGACCCCGAAGCCCGAGGCGACCAGCGCCACGCCGGTCACGGCGTCGCCGACCTCCTGCGAAATCTGGGGCGTGAAGCCGCTCTCCTGGCAGTGATGGATCACCTTGTCGATGAAGCTCGGGCGCCCGCCGGTGGGGAACAGCACGATGGGGTGATGCTCGAGTTCGCGAAAGCGGATGGACTCGCGCTGGGCCAGCGGATGCCCGGCCGGCACTGCCAGCAGCAGGCGCTCGGTGGTGACCAGCCGCGTCTCGATATCGTCGAGCGGTGCCAGCATCCGGTTGAAGCCTGCGGTGATGCGTTTGTGGCGCAAGGCCTCGATCTGCTCGGCCTTGGTCATGGTGTGCAGCACCACCTTCACGTCCGGGTAGCGGGTGCGGAAGGCCAGCATGACCTTGGGGATCACGTCGAGGACGGCCGAGCCGAAGATGGCCACATCGATCCGGCCCAGCTTGCCCTGGCCAGCGCGCTGCGTGCGCTCGGTGGCCTGGTCGATGAGGGCGCCGATATTGCGCGCCTCGTCCAGAAACATCTCGCCCGCCGCCGTCAGCTCCATGCCGCGTGGATTGCGGTTGAACAGCGTGACGCCCAGCTCGGCCTCGAGCTGCTGGATCTGCCGGGTGAGCGGCGGTTGCGAGATGTGCAGGCGCGCGGCGGCGCGGCCGATGTTGGCCTCTTCGGCGACGGCAACGAAGTAGCGCATTTGACGCAGATCCACGGCATCTCCCCAGGTTCATGACATTGGCGCATCTTACCGAAAAGGTATTGAGATGGTGAATTAATGGTATTGGACGGTAATCCTCCGGCTCGATAACTTTCAGGGCAACCCGCTACGACCGCCGCTGTGGGTATCGGGCGACAGACCCAGAAAACATCTTGGAGGAAGACATGGACAAGCGTTCTAGCAGGCAAGCTGCGAGACTCGCCACGCTGCCGGTATTGGTGGCCGCCCTGTGCGCGGCGGGCGACGCCGCCGCGTTTCAGTTCGACACCGGCAACCCCGATATCCGCATGTCGTGGGACAACACCGTCAAATACAGTGCCAGCTGGCGGGTTGAGGATTCGACGACGCAGGTGGCCGGCGATACGGCCACGGCGCAGGTCAACACCAACGACGGCGATCTGAACTTTGACAAGGGTCTGATCTCGAACCGGGTCGATCTGCTGTCGGAGTTCAGCTTCAGCTATCAGCGGCGCTACGGCTTTCGGGTCAGCGGTGCGGGTTGGTATGACACGGTCTATCACGACGACACCGACAACCCCGGCAACGCGGGCGGCAACAGCCTGTCGGTGGCGAGCAATGTGTTTACCCGTGACACCGAGCGCCTGCACGGCCAGAAGGCCGAGTTCATGGACGCCTTCGTCTACGGCAACTTTACGCCGGGCGGTAAAAGCCTGAACCTCAAACTCGGCCGCTTTACCCAGCTCTACGGCGAGAGTCTGTTCTTCGGCTCGAACGCGATCGCCGGTGCGCAAACCCCGCTCGACCTGGCCAAGGCCCTGTCGGTGCCCAACGCCCAGTTCAAGGAAGTGGCGCGACCGGTCGGGCAACTCAGTGCGCAGCTGCAGCTGAGCCCGTCGCTGACGGTGGGGGCCTACTATCAGGGTGAGTGGCGCAAGACGCGTCTGCCGGCGGCGGGCAGCTACTTCAGCTTTTCCGACTTCGCGGACGAGGGCGGCGAAGCCTTGCTGCTCGGGCCCGGCATCTACCTGCACCGCGGCGAAGACATGAAGGCCAAGGATTCCGGCCAGGGCGGGGTACAGGTGCGCTTCAAGGCCGGCGACAGCGAATACGGCCTGTATGCCGCCATCTTTCACGACAAGATGCCGCAGTTCTATGCGCGGCCCGGGGTGAATGCCGCCAGTGCCAGTGACATTGGCGACTATCTCCTCGTCTATGGCGAGAACATCCGCACGCTGGGTGCCTCGCTGAGCACTCTGGTGGGTGAGACCAACGTCGCGGCGGAGTTGTCCTTTCGCGACAACATGCCGCTCGCCGCCACCGGCGCCACGGTCGTCCTCCCCGGCAACACGACGGCCGACAACGGCGCCAAGGCGGCCTTCCCGAAAGGCCGCACGATGCACTTCAATGCATCGGCGATCAGCGTGCTGTCGGCCAATTCGCTGTGGGACGGCGCCTCGTTTATCGGCGAGTTTGCCTACAACCGGCTGCTGTCGGTCACCGACAACCCTGGCCGAATCGACCCGCTGGCCACCAAGGACGCCAGCGCGCTGCAGTTCGTCTTCCAGCCCGAATACTTTCAGGTCGCGCCCGGTCTCGACCTGCAGGTGCCGATCGGTGTGAGCTACGGGCTGTCGGGCCGCTCCTCGGTCAATGGCGTGCTTTTTCCGTCCGAGAAGGGCGGCAGCCTCAGCATCGGGGTGAAAGGCAACTACCAGCGCACCTGGCGCGGCAGCATCAACTGGACGCATTACTTCGGCCCGTCGGGCGCGATCATCCAGCCGGTCGCTTCGCCGACCCTCTCGTACAAGAACTTCCACGGCGACCGGGACTTCGTGTCGCTCTCCATCGAGCGCACGTTCTAAGCGGTTGAGGATTCAAGGAGACATCATGCGTATTCAACAGAAAATGCTCGCGGTCGCGATCGCGATGGGTCTGGCGGCCACCTCGGCCGGTGCGGCGGTGAGCGCCGACGAAGCGGCGAAACTGGGGCAGTCGCTCA
Source organism: Zoogloeaceae bacterium G21618-S1 (assembly GCA_027214125.1). Taxonomy (GTDB): domain Bacteria; phylum Pseudomonadota; class Gammaproteobacteria; order Burkholderiales; family Rhodocyclaceae; genus Nitrogeniibacter. Next base: position 400,865 of record JAPWHF010000001.1, on the reverse strand, counting down.
CCCCACTCGGCGGCGAGAAGGCGGGCAATGCCGACGGCTCGATCCCCGCCTGGACGGGCAAGGCGCCCACGACCAGCGCCGAAAAGGTCGGCGATCTGCCGAAGGTACTGTTCCCCGGCGAAAAACCGGTGATGTCGATCAGCGCCAAGAACATGGCGCAGTACAAGGACAAACTCAGCGAGGGCACGATGGCGCTGATGACGCGCTATCCGGAGAGCTTCCGTATCGACGTCTACCCGACCCACCGCACGGCGGTCGCGCCCAAGTATGTGTATGACAACACCGCGAAGAACGCCACCGACTGCAAGCTGGTCGCCGAGGGCAGGTCGCTTGAGGGCTGCTATGGCGGCATTCCCTTCCCGATCCCGAAGACCGGTGTCGAGATCATCTGGAATCACCTGCTGCGCGTCGAGCCGCAGTCGCAAGACCTCGGCGCACGCAACGTGGTCGGCACGGCCGATGGTACGCAGACGCTGGCGACACGTATCGACGAATCCTTCCAGTATCCGTACTACTTCAAGGATGGCTCGGCCGAGACCTGGAACGGCAAGTACTGGATCCAGCGCTTCAATACCACCGCGCCGCCGTTCAAGCAGGGCGAGTCGCTGGTGATTCACGACAGCATCGACGCCGACACCCCGCGCCAGGCCTGGCAGTACCTGGTCGGCCAGCGCCGCGTGCGCCGCGCGCCGACGGTCGCCTACGACACGCCGGACTTCGTCGCCTCGGGCGCCAACTATTTCGACGAAGTCATGGGCTTCATGGGCCATCCCGACCGTTTCGAATGGAAGCTGGTGGGCAAGCGCGAGATGTACATCCCCTACAACGCCAACCAGGCGGTGACGGTGCCGAACGAAGAGGCATTCTCCAAATTCCACCTCAACCCGGACACCGTGCGCTGGGAACTGCACCGGGTGTGGGCGGTGGAGGCAAGCGTGGCGCCGGGCAAGCGTCATGCCGTGCCCAAGCGCACCTTCTACTTCGACGAAGACACCTGGCTGATGGTGCTGATGGATGGTTACGACGCCGAGGGCAAGCTGTGGCGCACCTCGCAGGTCACCCCGTTCTTCATGCCGACCGTGCCAGCGGTGCTGATCAAGCCGGTCACCATCTTCAACCTCGACGCCAAGACCTTCAGTTCGGTGCAGTCGCTCAATGGCGAATACATCAAGTCGGTTGAACGAAAGCCGGAGACCTTCTTTACCGGTGACGCCGTGGCTGCGGAAGCATCGCGCTGAACGCACTGGCCAAATTACCACCCTCGGCCGGCCTCGATCGGGCCGGCCGGCTCAACCGGTTGAATACACCATGAACCGATCCCCGAGGCATATTCTGGGCGGCCTGCTGGCCGCCGCTGTGAGCCTGACCTGCTTGAGCTCTCCGGTTGTCGCAGCCACCGCCGCGGCGGTGGGCGACCTGCTCGAACGGCCTGCGCAGCACAGCGTACGCGCCACCACCGCGGTCACGCTGGCCATTGCCAGCGCCGGTCCGCGCCTGGTTGCGGTGGGCGAGTCGGGCACCGTGCTGCTCTCTGACGATGACGGACGCAGCTGGCGCCAGGCGATGACGGTGCCGGCCAGTGTGGCGCTTACCGGCGTGTACTTCGTGTCTGCAACGCTCGGCTGGGCCATCGGCCATGCCGGCGTGGTGCTGAACACCGATGATGGCGGCGAGACCTGGTCGCGTCAGCTCGACGGGCGCCAGATCGGCGCGCTGGCCATCGACGAGGCGCGGGCGATGCCGGCGGGCAGCGACGAGGCCGCGCGTTTGATGCGCGATGCCGAGCTGCTGGTGCGCGACGGCCCCGACAAGCCGCTACTCGGGCTGTACTTTGCCAACGAGAAACAGGGCTGGGTGGTTGGTGCCTATGGTCTGGCGCTGGAGACCGAGGATGGTGGCCTGACCTGGCGAGCCGCCATGCGCCGCATCCCGAACAGCGGCGCGCGTCATCTGTATTCGGTGGTGCCCACGGCCGACGGCCTGCTGATCGCCGGCGAACAGGGGCGACTGTTTGCCTCGACCGATGGCGGGCAGCATTTCAGCCGCCTCGAGTCCCACTATCCGGGCACCTGGTTCGGTGCCATGGCGCTGGGCAAGGACCGCCTGCTGGCCTTCGGGCTGCGCGGCAATGCCTGGGTGCACGCGCCGGACGCGAGCTGGCGTCAGCTCGAACTGGGCCAGGCGGCCACGCTCACCGCCGGGCTGCGCCTGGACGACGGGCGCTTTGTGCTGGTCGACGAAGGCGGGCGCCTGTATCGCGGCACCACCGAGGGCGTGCGGGCGGCGGGCGCCGCGCCGGTGGCAGGAGTGAGTGGCCTCGTCCGGGCGGCCGACGGTGCGCTGGTGCTGGCCAGCCTGCGCGGCCCCTATCGCCTGGATCTCGACGCCACGGCGGGAGGTGTGCAATGAGTCATATGCCAACGGCAGATACCGGCGAGGTCGTGCGCGACCTGGCCGACTTCGACCTCGGCTCCGGCTCTTTCGGTGAGCGGCTGCTGTTCAACCACCGGCGTGTCATCGTTTTTATTTGCCTGATGATCACCCTGGTGCTGGGGTATCAGGCCTTCGGGCTGTCGCTCAATGCGGCGTTCGAGAAAATGATCCCCACCAAGCATCCCTACATCGCCAACTTTCTCGACAATCGCGACCAGCTCTCGGGCATGGGCAACACCCTGCGCATTGCCGTTGAGCGCACCGACGGCACGATCTTCGACGCCCGCTATCTGGAGACGGTGCGCAAGATCAACGACGCGCTGTTTCTCTTCCCCGGCGTCGACCGCCCCTTCATGAAGTCGCTGTGGACGCCGGCGGTGCGCTGGACCGGCGTCACCGAAGACGGGCTCGACGGCGGGCCGGTCATCCCCGACGGCTACAGCGGTACGCCGCAAGACCTCGAGACCGTGCGCCTGAATGTCGAACGCTCCGGCGAGATCGGCCAGCTCGTCGCGGCCGACTACAAGTCGAGCATCGTGTTGGTGCCGCTGCGCGAGGCCACGGGCGAGCGTATCGACTACCACGCCTTCGCGCAGAAACTCGAGGATCTGCGCGCCCGCTACGAGGGGGATGGTATTCGCATCCACATCACCGGCTTTGCCAAGCTGGTGGGCGATCTCATCGAGGGCATGCTGCAGGTATTGGTGTTTTTCGCCATTGCCATCGCCATCTGCACCTCGGTGCTCTACTGGTACACCCGCTGCCTGCGCAGCACCGCGCTGGTGGTGATTTGTTCGATGGTCGCCGTGGTGTGGCTGCTCGGCTTGCTGCCGACGCTGGGCTATGAGCTCGATCCCTATTCGGTGCTCGTGCCCTTCCTGGTGTTCGCCATCGGCATGAGCCATGGCGCGCAGAAGATGAACGGCATCATGCAAGACATCGGTCGCGGAACGCACAAGCTGGTGGCCGCGCGCTTCACCTTCCGCCGCCTGTTTCTGGCCGGCATGACGGCGCTGCTGGCCGACGCGGTTGGCTTTGCGGTGCTGATGGTGATCCAGATCCAGGTCATCCAGGATCTGGCTGTCACTGCCAGTATCGGCGTGGCGGTGCTCATCTTCACCAACCTGGTGCTGTTGCCGATTTTGCTGTCCTTTACCGGGGTCAGCGCCGAGGCGGCGCAGCGCAGCCTTCGGGCCGAGGTCAGCGACGCGGCGGACGGCGCGCATCGCAAGCACCCGTTCTGGGCCTTTCTCGATTTGTTCACCCGGCGCAAATGGGCCAGCGTGGCGGTGGTGGTGGCTCTGGTGATGGGGGCGGGCGGGCTGGCGATGAGCTTTCAGCTCAAGATCGGCGACACCGACAGCGGCGCGCCCGAGCTGCGCCCCGAGTCGCGCTACAACCGCGACAACGCCTTCATCGTCTCCAGCTACGCCGCCAGCAGCGATGTCTACGTGGTGATGGTGCGTACGCCGCAATATGCCTGCGCCCACTACAACACCTTGTTGTCGGTCGATGCGTTGGAGCAGCAGTTGCGCCAGTTGCCCGGCGTCGAGAGCACGGCCTCGCTGGCCGGGCTGGCCAAGATGGCCAACGCCGGCATGAACGAGGGCAGCCTCAAGTGGTATGAGATCCCGCGCTCGCAAGACATGCTCAACTCGATCATCGTTCGTGCACCGCGCGAGATGTTCAACCAGAACTGCGACCTGCTGACGGTGTTTGCCTACCTCAAGGACCACAAGGCCGACTCCCTCACCGCGGTGGTCGATACGGTCGAGGCCTTTGCGGCGCGATACAACACCGCAGACCTGAAATTTCTCAACGCCGCCGGCAACGCCGGTATCGAGGCGGCCACCAACATCGTGGTGCGCAAGGCCAATGTGCAGATGCTGATGCTGGTGTATGCGGCGGTGGTCGTGCTGGCCTTCGTCACCTTCCGTTCCTGGCGGGCGGTGGTGTGCGCCATCGTGCCGCTGATGCTGACTTCGGTGCTGTGCGAGGCGCTGATGGTGGCGCTCAACATCGGCGTGAAGGTCGCGACGCTGCCGGTCATCGCGCTCGGCGTGGGCATCGGGGTCGATTACGCCCTGTATGTGATGACCGTGACGATGGCGCATCTGCGTGCCGGTGAACGCCTGTCGGTGGCCTACTACAAGGCGCTGTTGTTCACCGGCAAGGTGGTGGTGCTGACCGGCATCACGCTGGGCATTGCGGTGGCCACCTGGGTGTTCTCGCCCATCAAGTTCCAGGCCGACATGGGCGTGCTGCTGGCCTTCATGTTTGTGTGGAACATGCTCGGTGCGCTCATCCTGCTGCCGGCGCTGAGCCACTTCCTGCTGCGCCCGACGCAGCGTCACGCCCTTGCATCCATGGAGACGGACCATGTACCGACATCTGCTCGTACCGCTTGATGGCTCGGAACTGGCCACCACGCTGGTGACCCAGGCGGTGCAGTTCGCCGGCACGCTGGGCGCACGCATCAGCTTTTTCTCCATGCGCGAGGACTATGCCGCCACCGGCGAGGGCGCGCTTGCCCGCACGGTGGCGCCCGACGCCTTCGCCGAGGCCGCCGCCGGGCCTGCCAGCGCCATCCTCGCCAAGGCGCGTGCCGCGGCGGCCGGTGCCGGGGTCGAGTGCGAGGCTGTGGTGCGCACCGGGCGGCGCGCCTACGAGGTGATCCTCGAGGTGGCGCAGGAGCGCGGCTGCGACCTGATCTTCATGGCCTCGCATGGTCAGCGTGGCATCAAGGCCATGTTGCTCGGTTCGCACACCCACAAGGTGCTGACGCACGCGGCGATCCCGGTGCTGGTGGCTACGGTCGAGTCCAATGTGCGCAGCGCGGCGGCGGATCGGGTGATTGCCATCATCAAGGACGAGCACCGCGCCATCGCCGCTGTCAATCAGGGCCTGCGCGCCGCCGCCATGCGCGCGCGCAACGGCGAGCCGGTCGAGTTAGGCTTTCTTGCCCAGTTGCTGTGCTATCTGGCCGAGTTTCCCGACCGGCTGCACCATCCGAAGGAGGACCGCTTTTTGTTCGCCCGCCTGCGTGCGCGCACCGATGCCCTTGACACCACGCTCGACACGCTCAGCGCCGAGCATCGTGTCGGGCCCGAGCAGCTCGCGCGGATTGAAGCGCGGCTGGCACAGTGCCGGATGCCGGCTGGTGGCGCCTGCCTGCAGGCGCTGGCCGAGGCGATCGATGTGCTGGTCGACGCCCAGTGGCAGCACCTCAACACCGAGGAAAAAGTGGTGTTGCCGGCAGCCCGGCAGTACCTGACCGAGGCCGACTGGCTGGAGATCGACGCGGCCTTTACCGGGCGCGACATGCTGGCGCGGGGCTCGGCGCAGGATCTGGCCGCGCGCGAAATGTTCGCCCGGCTGATGAACCACGCCGACTGATCGGGGCATTGTTGGCGGGCGCCGGGCGATGCACACGCGTCTCGTGTGCTCGCTGGGGTAGAGTGCGTACAAGTGGCTCGCCCGAAGCTGCGTGGAGACATGATGGCCGAACAGAAACTCATCGAACAGTTCAACCTGCGTTCGCGCCTGCGTTTCAACATCGACGCCGGGCAGATCTGGCTCGACGAGAACCGCATGCTGCTTCTGCACGCCAAGGCCATGGGCCACATGCGGCGCGAACTGTTCGACGCCCTTGGCGAACACGGCGCACGCGGCGTGCTGATCCGGATGGGTTTCGGCGCCGGCCAGCAGGATGCCGAGCTGGCGCGCTCGCTGATCGGCGAGGGCGACCCCTACGACGTGTTCAACATCGGCCCCGAGCTGCATGCCTTCGAGGGCATGGTGAAGCCGACCATCACCAAGAAAGAGATCGACTGGGAGAAGGGCATCTTCTTCGGCGAGGTGTTGCTGGAGAACACCTGGGAGGCCGAGTCGCACATCCAGCACTTCGGTATCGGTGACGACGCGGTGTGCTGGACCATCGTCGGTTACGCGTCTGGGTATACCAGCCAGTTCTTCAAGCGCTTCATCGTGTTCCGCGAAGTCAGCTGCGTCGGGCGCGGCGATGCCGCCTGCAAGCTCGTCGGCAAGCCGGCCGAGGCCTGGGACCCGAACGACGGTTACCTCGACTACTTCCGCCAGAGTCCGAACTCCTACCCCATGCGGCGCCTCGAAGACGAGCTCGCCCAGTTGCGCGGTCATGTGCGTGGTCCGGCGAGCAAGGAAGGCGAGCTGGTGGGCAGCTCGCCAGGCTTTCGGACCGCCTTCGACCTCGTCCGCAAGGCCGCCGACAGCCCCATCAACGTGTTGCTGCTCGGCGAGACCGGCGTGGGCAAGGAGATGTTCGCGCGCTGGATGCATGACCACAGCGAACGCGCGAGCGGCCCCTTCATGGCCATCAACTGCGGCGCCATCCCCCACGACCTGATCGAATCGGAGTTGTTCGGGGTCGAGAAGGGCGCATTTACCGGCGCCCAGCACGCACGGCCCGGACGCTTCGAGCGTGCCGCCGGCGGCACGCTGTTCCTCGATGAGGTGGGCGACCTGCCGCTGGCGGCGCAGGTCAAGCTGCTGCGGGTGCTGCAGACCGGCGAGGTGGAGCGGCTCGGCGACCACCAGATCCGCAAGATCGACGTGCGCCTGGTGGCCGCCACCAATGTGGATCTGCCCAAGGCCATCGCCGAGGGGCGCTTTCGCGCCGACCTCTACTACCGGCTATGCACCTACCCGGTCACCATCCCGCCCCTTCGCGAGCGCCCGGGCGACATTCCGCAACTGGCCAAGGCGCTCATTGCCAAGTACGAGAAGAGCTACGGCAAGCGGCTCGAAGGGCTCACTGACAAGGCCATGCGCGCCTTGCTGGCCAATCGCTGGTCGGGCAATGTGCGCGAGCTCGAGAACCTCGTCGAGCGCGGTGTGCTGCTCGCGCCGGAGGGCGGGCAGATTGAAGTCGAGCACCTGTTTGCCGAGCCGCCCGCCGCAGCCGAGACCGGCGCCGAGGTTGATCCGTACGGCGTGGTGTGCAACCAGGACGAGGCCGGTCGCAATCGCCTGTGCGGGCAGTTGCTCGACAAGGGCAGCTTCAATCTCAACGAGCACGAGCGGCGCCTGATCGACCTGGCGGTCGCGCGTGCCGATGGCAACCTGACCCATGCGGCACGCGCGCTCGGCATTACCCGCCGCCAGCTGGCCTATCGCCTCAAGCGCGGCGACGACTGAGCACGCGCCCGCGCATCCCCCCGCAAAGGCCGACACCGATCGGCCTTTTTTCTTGCCTGCGTGCCCCCTCAAGTGATTGATCCACCGGGGTTTTGTTGCGCTGCAGCTTGACCATTTTGTCACCCGCGCCGGCCCTGAAACCCAAAGTGTCAGGCGTCGGGCGGCCGGGGAAGGCTCGGAAAAATGACTAAATCAAGCATAAACAAGCACTTGTGCTTACTGGCATGGCCCCTGCATTAAAGAGGCTGAGGGCGCGATCAAAAAACTTGATGCAAGCGCCCGGTCGACAAGAACGTCAGACAGGAGGCGACACCATGTCACACCAGGTTCTCATCGAAGAGACCGGCGAGCGCTACGACTGCGGCGAGCATGAATCGCTGCTCGTCGCCATGGCGCGCAGCGGTCGACGCGGCATTCCGCTGGGGTGTCGGGGCGGTGGCTGCGGCGTGTGCAAGGTGCAGGTCACGAGTGGCGATTTCACCGCGGGTGTCATGAGCCGCCAGCATGTCAGCGAGGACGATCAGGCCCGCCGCTGCGTGCTCGCCTGCCGGGTGTTTCCGCGTGCCGATGTGTCGGTGAAGGTGTTGGGCAAGATGCACCGCGCGGTGTGTACCGCCGCCGGGCTCGGGCCGGTTCCAGCAAGCAAATAACGATAGTCAGGAGACGATTCCCATGGCAATGACAGGTGTACTTCGCCCCGGACACGCGCAGTTGCGCGTCATGAACCTCGAGGACGGCGTGCGGCATTACCGCGACGTGCTCGGCATGGTCGAAACCGGCCGCGACGCGCAAGGGCGCGTGTATTTGAAGTGCTGGGACGAGCGCGATCACAGCAGTCTGATTCTGCGTGAGGCTGACCGCGCCGGGATCGATTTCTTCGCCTTCAAGGTGCTCGATCCGGCCACCCTGGACACGCTCGAGTCGGACCTGCGCGCCTACGGCTTGACGACCGAGCGCTTCCCGGCGGGTGAGCTGCTGGAAACCGGGGAGCGGGTGCGCTTTGAAATTCCGAGTGGTCACCTGATCGAGCTCTACGCGGAAAAGACGGCGGTCGGCAACGGCCTGCAGGTGCTCAACCCGGCCCCGTGGACGCCCGCCAAGGAGAACGGCGTCGCACCGGTACGCCTGGATCACTGTCTGCTCTATGGGCCGAACATCGCCGAAGTGCAAAAGATCTTCACCGAGGTGCTGGGCTTCTACCTGGTCGAGCGCGTGCTGACGCCGGACGGCGACGGCAATGCGGCGATCTGGATGTCGTGCTCGCACAAGGTGCACGACATCGCCTTCGTCGAGCACCCCGAGCCGGGCAAGCTGCATCACCTGTCCTTTCTCCTCGAGACCTGGGAGGAGGTGCTGCGCGCCGCCGACATCCTGTCGATGAACAAGGTGCCGCTGGATATCGGCCCCACCCGCCATGGCGTGACCCGCGGCTGCACCATCTACGCCTGGGACCCGTCGGGCAACCGCTTCGAGACCTTCATGGGGGGCTATCAGCCCTATCCCGACTACGCGCCCACCACCTGGACCTTCGATGGTCTCGGCGCGGGCGGGGGGCTCGACTACCCGCAACGCAAGCTGCACGAGAGCTTTCTCACCGTCGTCAGCTGAGCGCGACCCGATCTACGCCACGAGGAGACGCCAATCATGGCAAGGCATCCGACCGCCCCCGAGGCGGGCCGGCAGGACGGCTTCGACCCTGCGCGCAAGTTCGTCCGGGTGCGCACGCTGCGCCCGGACCGCTTCATCGAGTTCGATTTCGCCATCGGCGAACCCGAGATTTTCGTGGAGATGATTCTCCATGCCGATGCCTTCGACGATTTCTGCGCCATCAACAAGGTGCGCTTTCTGACCGACGACGCGCCCGACCACCAGGACGCCGGCGCATGGCGACTGAGCGAGCGCTCGGGCCGTCAATTCAAGTAATCGCGGGCAAACACCCCACAGGAGACAAGGCATGCAAATTGACCTTCGTACCGTCAGCATCAAACCGCTGCGGAACACATTCGACCATCTGGTGCGGCGCTTCGGCGACAAGCCGGCCTCGCGCTACCAGGAAGGCAGCTACGACATCCAGGCGGATACGAATCTGCAGTACCGCCCGAGCTGGGACCCGGAGCATGAACTGCACGACGCGGGCCGCACCGCCATCGTGATGTCCGACTGGTACGCCTTGAAGGACCCGCGCCAGTTCTACTACGGCGCCTACACCCTGGCCCGGGCGCGCCAGCAGGAGGCCGCCGAGGCCAGCTTCACCTTCGTCGAGAGCCGGGCGCTGCTCGACCAGATGGACGCGGCGACCCGCAGCCGCGCGCTGGCGGTGCTGATGCCGCTGCGCCATGCCGCCTGGGGCGCCAACATGAACAACACCAGCATGTGCGCCGATGGCTACGGCACGCTCATCACCCAGCCGTGCATGTACCACGCCATGGACAACCTCGGCGTCGCCCAGTACCTGACGCGGCTTGGCCTGTTGCTGGGCGATGCGGCCACGCTCGAGGCCGGCCGCGAGGCATGGCTCAACGACGCGGCCTGGCAGCCGCTGCGCCGCCTGGTGGAAAAGACACTGGTCACGCGCGACTGGTTCGAGCTCTTCGTGGCGCAGAACTTCGTCCTCGACGGGCTGTTGTACCCGCTCATCTACGGTCAGTTCGTCGACAAGCACCTGAACGCACACGGCGGCGCCGGGGTGTCGATGCTCACCGCCTTCATGAGCGAGTGGCATGACGAGACCCGGCGCTGGATCGACGCGGTGCTCAAGACCGCCGCCGCCGAGTCGGCCGCCAACCAGGCGCTGCTGAGCGACTGGACTCGCCAGTGGCGGGGCCGTGCCGCCGAGGCCCTCAGCCCGATCGCCCAGCAAGCCTTGGGCGCGTCCGCTGCCGAGGTGCTGGCCACCGTCGAACAGTCTTTCAACGACCGCGCCGCCAAGCTCGGTCTCACCCTGTGAGCGAGCCCATGTCCAACGTATTCATCGCCCTGCAAACCAACGAAGAGAGCCGCTACATCGTCGAGGCGCTGCTCGAGGACAACCCCACGGCGGTGGTCGATGAACAGCCGGCGATGGTCAAGATCAACGTGCCCGGCACCCTGGTCCTGCGCCGCGAGACGGTGGAGGAAAAGATGGGACGCCCCTTCGACCTGCAGGAGATGCAGGTGAATCTGATCACCTTGTCGGGTCATGTCGACGAAGACGAAAACGAGTTCCGCCTGAGCTGGAACGACTGAGCGCGCCCAACGGAGAAAGGAGAAAACACATGGACATGTCCGTGAAGAAGAAGCTGGGGCTGAAGGAAAAGTACGCCCTGATGACCCGCAACCTGGGCTGGGAGCCCAGCTACGAGAAGCGCGAGGACGTCTACCCGCTGCTCGACTACGAAGGGATCAAGATCCACGACTGGGACACGTGGGAAGACCCCTTCCGCCTGACCATGGATTCGTACTGGAAGTACCAGGCCGAGAAGGAGCGCAAGCTCTACGCCATCATCGACGCCTTCAACCAGAACAACGGCCACCTCAACGTGACCGATGCGCGCTACATCAACGCCATGAAGGTCTTCCTGTCGGCCGTGCCGGCGCTGGAATACAACGCCCACCGCGGCTTCGCCCGCCTCGGGCGCCACATGGGCGGGGTCGGCCCGCAGGTGGCTTGCCAGATGCAGGCCATCGACGAGATGCGCCACTGCCAGACCCAGATCCACTCGATCTCCAACTACAACCGCTTCTACAACGGCATCCACGACTGGAAGCACATGAATGACCGGCTGTGGTACCTGTCGGTGCCCAAGTCCTTCTTCGAGGACGCCTGCACCTGCGGCCCCTTCGAGTTCATCATCGCCATCGGCTTTTCGTTCGAGTATGTGCTGACCAACCTGGTGTTCGTGCCGTTTGTGTCGGGCGCAGCCTACAACGGCGACATGGGCACCATGACCTTCGGCTTCTCGGCGCAGTCCGACGAAGCCCGGCACATGACGCTCGGGCTGGAAGTCATCAAGTTCATGCTTGAGCAAGACCCGGCCAACCTGCCCATCGTGCAGAAGTGGATCGACAAGTGGACCTGGCGCGGCGTGCGTCTGCTCACCATCGTTGCCATGATGATGGACTACATGCTGCCCAAGCGCGTGATGAGCTGGAAGGAAGCCTGGGAGATCTACTTCGAAGAGAACGGCATGAGCTTGTTCAAGGATCTGGCCCGCTATGGCATCAAGGTGCCGGACTGCGTCGAGCAGATCAAGAAGGAGAAGGACCACCTCTCGCACCAGGCCTGGACCACCTTCTATGCCGCTGCGCCGATGACCAACTTCCACACCTGGATACCCAGCGACGACGAACTCGACTGGCTGTCGGCGAAGTATCCGGACACCTTCGACAAGTATTACCGCCCGCGCTTCGAGTTCTTCCGCGAGCAGGCGGAGAAGGGCGAGCGCTTCGTGAACCCGAATCTGCCGCAGCTATGCCAGGTGTGCCAGATCCCGATGCTGTTCACCGAGCCGGACGATCCCACACAGATCGCCTATCGCCAGTCCGAGCACGACGGCGAGAAGTACCACTTCTGCTCCGACCACTGCCAGCACATCTTCGACAACGAGCCGGAGAAGTACGTCGAGGCCTGGCTGCCGGTGCACCAGATCCTGCAAGGCAACTGCTTTGCTGAAGGCGACGACCCGAGCGCGCCCGATTTCGATCCCATCGCCTCGGTGATGAAGTACTGGCACCTGGAGAACGGCCGTGACAACGGCGACTTTGCCGGCTCGGAGGACGAGAAGAACTTCGCCGCCTGGCGCGGCATGACCACGTCCAACACATAAACCGCACGCGGCCGGCGGCATCCGAGGCTGCCGGCGGCCGCCCCGCACACCAGGAGAGAGACATGTCTGTGCAATCCATTCGCCCGTTCAAGGCCGCCGCCAAAGATGTGGCCGCCAATTTTCATGGTCAGCAGGTGGTGTATTTCTGCTGGGACCAACACCTGATGTTCTATGCACCGGTGGCCAAGCTGCTGCCGCCGGACATCACTTTTCAGGCCGTGATCGACACCGAGCTGACCCCCACCTACAGCCGCCATCCGGACTTTGCCAGGATCGACTGGGCCGCCGTGCAGTGGTTCAAGGACGGTGAGGCTTTCACGCCCGTGCTGGACACCTCGCTGGCGGGCAACGGCATCACCCACAAGACTGCCGTGCACTTCAAGACCCCGGGTCTCAACGGCCTCAACGGCAACGGTTTCTGAAGGAGGGACGCGTGTCTTACGAATTGACCATCGAACCCCTCGGCCAAACCATCGAGATCGAGGAGGGCCAGACCATCCTCGACGCCGCCCTGCGCGCCGGCATCTACCTGCCTCATGCCTGCTGTCACGGCCTGTGCGCCACCTGCAAGGTGGACGTGCTCGACGGCGAAGTCGAGCATGGCGAAGCCTCCAGCTTTGCGCTGATGGACTTCGAGCGCGACGAGGGCAAATGCCTGGCCTGCTGCGCCACGGTCGAGGGCGACATCACCATCGACGCCGAGATCGAGGAAGATCCCGACGCCCGCAACCTCCCGGTTCAGGATTTTGACGGGGTGGTGAGCCGCATCGCGTCGCTCACGCCCACCATCAAGGGGGTGTGGATCATGCTCGATACGCCCATCGACTTCCAGGCCGGTCAGTACGTCAACCTGGAACTGCCGGGTGAGATCGGGCGGCGTGCCTTCTCCATCGCCAGCGCGCCATCGGGTAGCGGCGAGATCGAACTCAACATCCGCATCGTCCCCGGTGGCAAGGGCACGACCTATGTGCACGAACAGCTGGCCGCGGGCGACCGGCTGTGCCTCGCGGGGCCGTATGGCCGCTTCTTCGTCAAGAAATCGGCGCAGCAGCCCATGATCTTCATGGCCGGCGGCTCTGGCCTGTCCAGCCCGCGGTCGATGATTCTCGACCTGCTCGACGAGGGCTGTGAGCTGCCCATCACGCTGGTGTACGGCCAGCGCACCCGCGCCGAGTTGTACTACCACGAGGCCTTCCTCGCGCTCGAGCGCGAGCACGCCAACTTCACCTATGTGCCGGCGCTGTCGGATGAGCCCGCCGAGTCCGACTGGCCGGGGTTCCGCGGCTATGTGCACGAGGCAGCCAAGGCGGCCTTCGACAACGACTTCCGTGGCCACAAAGCCTACCTGTGCGGCCCGCCGCTGATGATCGACGCCAGCATCACCACCTTGATGCAGGGGCGCTTGTTCGAGCGCGACATCACCACCGAGAAGTTCATCTCCGCCGCCGATGCCCAGCAGGTCCGCAGCCCGCTGTTCAAGGCCATCTGAGGCGCCGGTGCGTCGATCTGGCATACCTTTGCGGTATTAAATATCTAGAAATAAGGTATTGGACGGTATTGTGTGGTGCCCCCTAGACTGGATCTCAAATCAGTCGGGGTGCCCACGGGCCGCCGCACACAGGCACAGGAGTTGAACGACATCATGCGTCAGATCCAACATTTCATCGACGGCGAATTCACCGCCGGCAGCACGGGCAAGCGCTTCGACAAGCGCTCGCCGGTCGACAACGCGGTGATCGGCTCGATCGCTGAAGGCGGGCGGGCCGAGGTTGATGCCGCAGTGGCGGCAGCGCGGCGCGCGTTGCGTGGCGATTGGGCCGCCCTCAGTACCGACTCGCGCGTGGCCATGCTGTATGCCGTGGCCGACGAAATCACCCGTCGCTTCGACGATTTCGTCGAGGCCGAAATGGCCGACACCGGCCAGCCGGCCCATGTGATGGAGCACGTGTTCATCCCGCGCGGTGCGGCCAACTTCAAGGTTTTCGCCGACGTCATCAAGAACGTGCCGACCGAGGCTTTCCACACCGATACGCCCGATGGGCGGGGCGCACTCAACTATGCCATCCGCCAGCCCAAGGGCGTGATCGGCGTGGTCAGCCCGTGGAATGCGCCCTTTCTGCTCATGACCTGGAAGGTCGGCCCCGCGCTGGCCTGCGGCAATACCGTGATCGTGAAGCCCTCTGAGGAAACCCCCAACACCGCCGCCCTGCTGGGCGAGGTGATGAACGCGGTGGGTGTGCCCAAGGGCGTGTACAACGTGGTCAATGGTTTCGGGCCCGACTCGGCCGGTGAATTCCTCACCCGTCATCCGGGTGTCGACGCCATCACCTTCACCGGCGAGACGCGCACCGGCACCGCCATCATGAAGGCAGCCGCCGAGGGGACCCGCGACGTGTCCTTCGAGATGGGCGGCAAGAACGCCGGTATCGTGTTTGCCGACTGCGATTTCGATGCCGCGGTCGAGGGCATCTTCCGCTCCGCCTTCCTCAACACCGGGCAGGTCTGCCTGGGTACCGAGCGGGTGTATGTCGAGCGCCCGATCTTCGACAAGTTCGTGGCCGCGCTCAAGGCCAAGGCCGAGGCGGTCAGGTTTGGCCGACCGCGTAATACCGGCGCCAATTACGGCCCGCTGATCAGCAAGGCGCACCAGCAAAAGGTCCTGTCCTACTACGCCAAGGCGGTCGAAGAGGGCGCCACGGTGGTGACCGGCGGGGGCGTCCCCGAGATGTCCGGCGCCCTGGCCGAAGGCAACTGGGTGCAGCCGACCATCTGGACCGGCCTGCCCGAGACCGCCGCCGTGGTGCGTGAGGAGATCTTCGGCCCGTGTTGCCATATCCGCCCCTTCGACACCGAGGACGAGGTGGTGAACATGGCCAATGACACCGATTATGGCTTGTCGACCACGCTTTGGACCACCCATCTGGCCCGCGCCCACCGCATGGCGGCGCGGATCGACGTGGGCATCACCTGGATCAACAGCTGGTTCCTGCGCGACCTGCGTACTGCCTTCGGCGGTGCAAAGCAGTCGGGCATCGGTCGCGAGGGCGGGGTGCATTCGCTCGAGTTCTATACCGAAACGCGCAACGTCTGCATCAAGCTCTGAGGCCCACATGAACCACGAAACCATTCAGAAATACGGCGACGAGCTCTATGCCGCCTGGCTCGAGCGCCGCACCGTGGCTCCGCTGCTCGAGCGGGAGCCGAACATCACGCTCGACGATGCCTACAAGATCCAGCTGCGCTTCGTAGCGCGGCGGGTGCAGGCGGGCGAGACCATTGTCGGCAAGAAAATCGGCGTCACCAGCAAGCCGGTGCAGGACTTCCTCGGCGTGTTCCAGCCCGACTTCGGCCAGCTCACCTCGGGCATGGTCTACACGGAAGGCGACACCATCGACCTGGGCGCGCTGATCCAGCCCAAGGCCGAGGCCGAGCTGGCCTTTGTGCTCAAGTCAGATCTGAAAGGCCCCGGCATCACTGCCATGGACGTGATCCGCGCCACCGACTACGTGGTGCCGTGCTTCGAGATTGTCGATTCGCGCATCACGGACTGGAAAATCAAGATTCAGGACACGGTCGCCGACAACGCCTCCTGCGGGGTGTATGTGCTTGGCAATGCCAAGGGCGATCCGCGTCAGCTCGATATCACGCTGGCCGGCATGGTGCTGGAGAAGAACGGCGAGCTGCATTCGACCGGCGTCGGTGCCGCGGTGCAGGGTTCGCCAGCCAACGCCGTGGCCTGGCTGGCCAATACGCTCGGCGCATTAGGCATTCCCTTCAAGGCCGGCGAGGTGATTCTCTCCGGCTCCCAATCGGCGCTGGTGCCGGTGGCCGATGGTGACGAGCTCGTCTGCACCGTCGGCGGCCTGGGCAGCTGCCGGGTCAAATTCACCGGCAGGAGCGCGGTATGAGCATGACCATCACCTTGTCGCGTGAGGACATCGTTCGGCTGTGCGAACGAGTCGAAGGTGCCCAGCGGCGTGCCTATGCCATCCCCAAGCTCACTGACGAACACCCCGGTATGACACTGGGCGACGGCTACGCGGTGCAACTCGAACTGCGCCGACGCCTGGTCGAGCAAGGTCATCGACAGATCGGCTGGAAGGCCGGTCTCACCTCCAAGGCCAAGATGTTGCAGATGGGGGTGAGTGTGCCCTCCATCGGTTTCCTCACCGACCGCATGGCGCGGCCCGAGAACTCGGCCATCTCCACTGGCGATCTGGTGCATCCGCGGGCTGAGTGCGAAGTCGCCTTCGTCACCAAGCAGGCGCTCGTGGGCCCCGGCTGCACCAAGGAAGACGTGATCGCCGCCACCGACTATGTGCTGCCGGCGGTCGAGATCATCGACTCGCGCTTCTCCGGCTTCAAGTTCGATCTCGAGAGCGTGGTGGCCGACAACGGCTCATCCGCGCGCTTCGTGGGCGGCGGACGGGCGCGTGATCCGCGTGAGCTGGACCTGCGCACCCTCGGCGTGGTGATGGAAAAGAACGGTGAGATGGTCGCCATGGGCGCCTCGGCGGCCGTGCTGAACCATCCGGCCGAAGCCGTGGCCATGCTGGTGAACATTCTCGCTGAGCTAGGTGAATCCCTGCCCGCAGGCAGCTTTGTCATGAGCGGCGGCATTACCGAGGCGATCCCGGTCAAGCCGGGAGACAGCGTCATCGCCCGATTCCAGGAACTCGGCAGCGTCTCCATGCGCTTCGTCGAGTGATTCGAACGACCCCCAACGGAGATACCTAGATGCCGATTATCGAGATGCATCTGATGGAAGGGCGCACCGTCGAGCAGAAGCGGAGCGTGGCAGAAGCGATTACCGATGCCGTAACGAGAGCGCTTGGCGTGAAAGCGGAGACAGTGAGAATTCTTATCACCCAGCACGGAGCCGAGGATTTCTCCGTGGCTGGCATTACCGCCGGCGCGCGCTCCGAACAACAGACCGTGCTGGAGCAGGCTAAGGGATACGGAATATGAAAAAGATCAGATGCGCTCTGATCGGCTCGGGCAACATTGGCACCGACCTGATCTACAAGATCCAGCGCAGCCCGGTGCTTGAACCGGTGTGGATGGTCGGCATCGACCCCGAGTCCGAAGGCCTCAAGCGCGCGCGCGACATGGGCCTGAAGACCACGGCAGAGGGTGTCGACGGCCTGCTGCCCCATGTGCTTGACGACAACATCCAGATCGCTTTCGACGCCACGTCGGCCTATGTGCATGCCGAGAACTCGCGCAAGCTCAACGCGCTGGGTGTGATGATGATCGACCTGACGCCTGCGGCGATTGGCCCGCTGTGCGTGCCGCCGGTGAACTTGCGTCAGCATGCCGACAACGAGCCGTTGCCGGACCGCCCCCAAGACGGCGCCCGTGAGGGCCTTTTGTCTCAGATGAACGTGAACATGATCTCCTGCGCCGGCCAGGCGACGATCCCCATCGTCAATGCCGTGGTGCAGGTGCAAAGTGTTGGCTATGCCGAGATTATCGCTTCACTGTCGTCCCGCTCGGTGGGGCCCGGCACGCGAGCCAATCTGGACGAATTCACCTACACCACCTCCAACGCCATCGAGAAGGTCGGTGGGGCGCGCAAGGGCAAGGCCCTGGCCATCATCAACCCGGCCGATCCGCCGATGATCATGCGCAACACCATCTATTGCATTACCGACGAGGCGCCGGACCAGGCGCGGATCGTCGAATCGGTGCAAGCGATGATCAAGGAAGTGCAGAAGTACGTGCCCGGCTACAAGCGGGTCAATGGCCCGGTGTTCGACGAAGTTCCGCAGGGCCACCGCGTGGCCGTGTTTATGGAAGTGGCCGGCTTGGGCGACTACCTGCCGACCTATGCGGGCAACCTCGACATCATGACTGCCGCGGCCTGCCGCACCGCTGAAATGTTCGCCGAGGAGATCCTCGCCGGCAAGATTCAACTGAACGCCGTGGAGGCCGTGTGATGAGCGAGTCGAATCTCAAGGGCCGCAAGGTCATTCTGCATGACATGTGTTTGCGCGACGGAATGCATGCCAAGCGCGAGCAGATCAGTGTCGAGCAGATGGTCAAGGTCGCCACCGCACTGGACGATGCCGGCGTGCCCTACATTCAGGTCACCCACGGCGCAGGCATGGGCGGCAACTCGCTGCAGCATGGCTTCGCGCTGCACAGCAACGAAGATTACATTCGCGCCGTCGCGCCGAAGATGAGGCAGGCCAAGGTATCGGTGCTGCTGATCCCGGGGCTGGGCACCATGCGCGAGCTCAAGTCCGCTTACGACTGCGGTGCCCGCAGCGTACATGTGGCCACCCACTGCACCGAGGCCGACACCGCGCCTCAGCACATCGCCTTCTGCCGCGAGTTGGGCATGGACACCACCGGCTTCCTGATGATGGCCCATCTCAACGACGCCAAAGGCATTGCCGCGCAGGGCAAGCTGATGGAAAGCTACGGCGCCCACACCGTCTATGTGACCGACTCGGCCGGCTACATGCTGCCGCAGGATGTGAAGGACCGCATCGGTGCCTTGCGCGACGTGCTCAAGCCCGAGACCGAGATCGGCTTCCATGGCCATCACAACATGGGCATGGGCATCGCCAACTCGATCGCCGCCATCGAGGCCGGCGCGAGCCGCATCGACGGTTCCGTGGCCGGTCTGGGCGCTGGTGCCGGCAACACGCCGCTGGAAGTCTTCCTCGCCGTGTGTGATCGCATGGGTATCGAGACCGGGGTGGATCTGTTCAAGCTCATGGATGTGGCCGAAGACATCATCGTGCCGATGATGGACCACATGGTCCGCGTCGATCGGGACTCGCTCACCCTCGGCTTTGCCGGGGTGTATTCCACCTTCCTGTTGCACGCCAAGCGCGCGGCCGAGCGCTTCGGCGTGCCGGCGCGGGATGTGCTGGTGGAACTGGGGCGCAAGAAAATGATCGGCGGCCAGGAAGACATGATCATCGACACCGCCATGACCATGGCGAAACAGCGTGGCTTGCTCAAGGATGTGGCCTGAGCCGCACATCGACAACGACGCCCCGTCCAGGCAGGCGGGGCGCAATCAAACCCGAAACCGGAGACAAGACAATGGCAATGAGAGGCGTACTTCGCTTGGGCGAAGTCCAGATTCGCGTGCTCGACATGGCTGAGGCCAGAGAGCACTACGGCAAGCGCATGGGCCTGCACGAAACCATGACCGACCCCGAGGGCAAGGTCTATTTCAAGGCCTGGGACGAAAAGGATCATCATAGTGTGGTGCTGCGCGAGACCGATCGCGCCGGGCTCGACCACTTCGCTTACAAGGTTTACGACGACGCCACGCTGAGCGCGCTGCAGGCTAAACTCGAAACCTTCGGCATCGCGGTTGAAAACGTCGCGGCGGGGGTCTATCCAAAAAGCGGTCGCCGCCTCAAGTTCCGCATCCCGACCGGACAGGAAATGCACCTGTATGCCGAGAAGGAGCAGGTCGGCAACACCCTGGGCGAGCTCAACCCCGGCACCATCCCCGACGAAGGCGTGATTCGCGGCATGCGTATCTACGGGCTCGACCACCTGTTCATTCTTGGCCCGGCGATGACCGACAGCGTGCGCCTGTTTACCGAGGTCTTTGACTTCGATCTGGCCGAAGAACTGGTCGAAGCCCCCGGCGGAAACCAGATCCTGAGCTTCCTGAGCTGTTCTTCGCGGGCTCACGACATTGCCTTTGGCGTGCACCCCGAACCGGACCGGCTCCACCATGTCTCCTTCCGCCTCAACTCCACCGAGGATCACGTCTGGGCCGGCGACCTGATGGGCAAGTACGGCATTCGTATCGAGCAGAACGACCGACACGGCATCACTGCGGTGAAGACGATCTACTTCTTCGACGCGTCGGGCAATCGAAACGAAGTCTTCTGCGGCGGTCACACCCGCTATCCAGACACCCCCAAGCTGACCTGGACCGCCGACCACCTCGGGCTGGCGGCCTTCGCCCAATCGCTCCATGTCCCCGAGAGTTTCCTCGGGGTGACGACCTGAGCCCGCCACCCTAGGAGAACACTGTGCGCATCATTGAACACGACGCAGACCGCAAAGAACTGGCCGTTGTCGTCGGCGCCACCGGCGCCTTTGGCAACACGATGGTCGATCGCCTGGTGGACCATGGACTCAAGGTCATCGCCGTCGCCCGTAGTGCCGATGCGCTCGCCACGCTCCAGGCACGGCAACCGAGCATCGGCCTGTGCGTGGCCGACATTGCCACGGATGCGGCCATCGACCGTATCCGAGAGGTGCTCGACCGTCCGGTGCGCGCCGTGGTGCACGGGCCGGGCGTCGGCGTGGCCGGCGGCATCCTCACCGCGCCGACCGAAACCATGGTCGACGCCGTCAATATCAAGGTCGGCGGCCTGCTGCGTCTGTGCCGTGCGGCCGACGCGCGCTTTGTCGAAGGCAGCCGCATCATCGCCATCGGCGGGCACTACGGCCTCGAGCCCACCGCCTACGCCGCCTCGGCCGGCGTGGCCAACGCCGCCCTGGTCAACGTGTCGCGCCAGCTCAGCCTGGCCTATGGCGAGCGCGGCGTCACCGCGCATGTGATCGCCCCCGGGCCGGCCGACACCGAGCGTCTGCGCCGCGTTGCGGCCGACCGCGCCCGCATGCGCGGCATCAGCGTCGACGACGTGCTCGACGAGATGCGCGCCGAATCGTCCACCCGCCGTTTCACCACCCCCGAACAGGTCGCCTGGGCTGTCGCGATGCTGCTCGACCCCTGCGCCGACGCCATGACCGGAGCAACCCTGATGCTCGACTCCGGCCGTCGTCGCGGCCTGCCCTGATAGCGTCACGCACGGAGAGGCCCCATGCCGATCGTCAATTTCCACCTGGTCGACACCCCCGCCAATCGCGCCGGCACCGAAGCGCTTCTGCGCAAGGCCTGTGCGTTGTATGCCGAGGTGCTCGGCGCACCGCTCGACCGCATCCGCGCCTTTGTTACCCTGCACCCGGCCGAGATGTGCCTCGTTGCCGGCGAGCTGTGCAGCGGCAACGGCCAGAACGCCCCGTTCTTTGACTTCATCGTGTTGGAGGGGCGCCCGCTCGACCAGCGTCACCGCTTGCTGGCGGGATTTACCGAGCTGCTGGTCGACACCCTGGGCGTTGAGCGCAGCGCGGTGCGCGGCTGCTGCCGCCGCGTGCTGCCCGAAGACTGGGCCATCGGCGGCGTGCCCGCCAGTGAAAAGCGTCGCGACGAAGTCGCCGCCCGCGCTCAGGCAAGCGCCGGGTAAACATCCGATCCGGCCCGCGCGCGCGAGCCTGAGCCCGGCTGTCTGCCGACACAACGCCTCCCGCTATGACCGACATCAAGCGCCTTCCTGGGCGTGTCGGTCGGCTTTGTCCTCCGCGGTCAGCGTGGCCGCGGAGTTTTTTTTACGACGACGCACCCGTCAATGAGGACCGCCCGTGAACGTTCTGATCGTCTTTGCTCACAACGAAGCACGCTCCTTCAATGCCGCCATGAAAGACCTCGCCGT
Organism: Zoogloeaceae bacterium G21618-S1; assembly: GCA_027214125.1. Classification (GTDB taxonomy): domain Bacteria; phylum Pseudomonadota; class Gammaproteobacteria; order Burkholderiales; family Rhodocyclaceae; genus Nitrogeniibacter. The sequence goes on along the minus strand of JAPWHF010000001.1, from coordinate 378,973 downwards.
CGACACGCTTCGCGCGCAGGGCCACGCAGTCCAGGTGTCCGACCTCTACGCCATGGGCTTCAACCCCGTCGCCAGCGCCGCCGACTTCACCCAGCGCCGCAATCCCGACTACCTCGTCTACGCGCTCGAGCAGCGCCACGGCTACGAAACCGGCACGCTCGCGCCGGACATCGCCGCCGAACTCGACAAACTCCAATGGGCCGAGCTGATCATCTTCAACTTCCCCATCTACTGGTATGGCATGCCCGCCATCCTTAAAGGCTGGGTGGACCGGGTGTTTGTCTCTGGCCTGTGCTACGGCGGCCGGCGCATCTACGACCGCGGCGGCCTGGCCGGCAAACGCGCCATGCTCGCGATCTCGCTGGGCGGGCAGGAGCATATGTTCGGCCCCGATGCCATCCACGGCGAACTCGACCTGCTCCTGCGACCCATCCAGCGTGGCATGCTCGGCTACGTCGGCCTCACCGTCCTTCCGCCCTTCATCGCCTACCATGTCCCATACCTCAGTCACGACGCGCGCCAGGCCATCCTCGCCGACTACCAAGCCCACCTCGCACGGCTCGACCAGCTCGAACCGCTGGCCTTCCCGCGCATGGACGACTACGACGAACATCTGCGGCCAAAGCCTGCGCCGTAGCGTGCACCGCCGTCACAGCCAAGTCGAGCCCCCCGATCCTGCGACCCAACGAGTCTGCACCTTAGCGACAGGCTCGCCCGGAACCAGGTGTTGTTGCGATATTGGTTGGGTTTGTGGCGGGTGCTCGGCCTTGTGTGGATATCCACATAAGGCCGATGAGGCGATCTGCAGTAGTTCGACGTTGATCTCGTGTACAAAAAATTGGATGAGATAGATTGAGGGAATTGCTTGGGAACTGCTTGCGTTGGGCCTGGACTGGTCCCGGCACACGGCGCACTGAGAGATGAAGTCAGTGTGCCGGAGCGTGTCGCCTGATTTGCTTGGATTTTGTGATGTGATTTTGCAATTCGTTGTGTTCAGGACATCATGAACATGCAGGTCTGACGGGGTTGAGCGAGGTTTTCAAGGCCTTCGCAAATTGCTAGAAATCGAAGGGGAAGCAAGAGGTATCTTGCTTCCCCTTTTTGCATCTTGGGCCGGTGAGCGAAGGGCGTGTTCGCTGGCAAAGTCCATGCGCCATGCCTCGTTGCGCCTTGAAGCTGCCAGCAGGGGCAGGATTTTTACAGCGTGTGCGAACGGAAGCGTTCGGCTCGCGCTGGCGCGGATTCCTCTTCCTGAGATCGGCGTCCGGGACGTTGCTTTGCCGCATCTCGTGGATGCGCCGACAGGCGAAATGGCGCCGTTGATGTCTTGTGCCGACGAGCCATCATGGCATCCATGGCATTGCACCTGACACGCCGTTTGTAGCGCCGCGTCGGTGAAGCCAGCGTGGCGGTGCGGCATCGCGTACCGCTGAAACCCGATGGTTCGCCGTGCGGCCAATCCACGCTTTCCCATGTCCTTCATTCTTCGCCGTGGCGGACCCCGCTGCCAATCCGATGGTTCGGCCGCAGGGGGCGCAGGTCTGTCCCGGTCAGGAAAATACCTACCCGAATACCTCCTTCGGACTATGACCGCGTTCTCCGGGATTCCTATTGTCGACGCTAACAAAAAGCGGTGGCCCATCAGTGTGTGTGATGCATGACGAAGGGGCCAGCCGTTCCGGCAGACGGTGACTGGAGACATATTCTTGGAGACGATCCGACACAAGGTAGCGCGGATTGCGGTGCGCAATGGCTGGCGCACCATCGGTGCTGCGTTGCTCATATCGCTGGTGTTCGGTTACGGCTTGTTCCGTGTCGAGGCGAGAACCATTTTTTCGGATCTCTTTCCTCGCACGCATCCCTTCGTTCAGGCCTACATCGACCATCCCAACTTCGGCAACCCGCTGACCGTGACCATCATGGTGAAGCGCACCGACGGGCAGGACATCTACAGCGCCGAGACGATGGCGAAGATCAATGCGATCTCGCGAGACATCGACCTGGTGCCAGGGGTTGATCACGACCAGATCGTGTCGATCGCGACCGCCAAGGCGCGCTACACGACGCTGACGGCTGAGGGGATCTATTCCAATCCGATCATGGACGACACGCCGCCCACGACCCGGACGGAGTTGTCGGAGATTCGCCGCAGGGTCAGTGAGTCGCCCTTTGCGCGCACCTTTCTGGTGTCGGCGGATGGCGCCGCTGCGCTCATCAATGCGACCTTCATCGAGCGCCTGGTCGATTACGGCACGGTTTTCGATCAGGTGCAGGCGCTGGTCACAAAGCACAGCGACGCCCAGCATGAAATCCATGTCGCGGGCTGGCCGACGCTGACCGGCTGGGTCTACCACTTCGGTGGTGACACGGCGATGATCTTCGCTGTCACGCTGGGTTTGATGTTCCTGTGCCTGTTGCTGGTGATGCGCAATACCGCGGGCGTAGTGACGCCGGTCATCGTGAGCGCGATTTCTGCCGTGTGGGGCTTCGGCTTTGTGGGTTGGATCGGGCATCCGGTCGAGCCTTTGCTGATGGTGGTGCCGCTATTGTTGATCGCGCGCTCCTTCAGCCATTCGGTGCAGGCGACCGAACGCTACTACGAGCTGTTGCGCGAATGTGGCGACAAACGCAAGGCGGCCGAAATGTCGCTGGCCGTGATGGTGGCGCCTGGCACGCTGGGCATCTTTACCGACGCTTGCGGGCTGTTGCTGGTGGGCCTGGCGCCGATCCCGGCGATGGAGCGCTTCGCCATGTTTACCGGCTTCTGGGCCTTGATGCTGGTGCCCACCAGCGTGATCCTTACTCCGGTGCTGCTGAGCCTGCTGCCGACGCCCAAGAACCTGGACAAGCTGGTGGGCTCTTCCAAGGATGCGGGCATCGTCCATCGCTTGCTTGAAACCGCGTTAGGCCAGCTGGCGCGGCTGAGCACGGGGCGCATGGCCAGGCTGTCGGCGATTGTCTTCGCGTTGGTCGCGGTTGTCGCGCTGGCCCTCATGACGAAGATCCAGGTGGGAAATCCGGTCGAGGGCAGCAACCTGCTGCGTGAGGACTCGGCCTTCAATACCGCGGTGCGCGACATCAATGCCCACTTTCCCGGGGTGATGTCGCTGGAGGTGATCTTCGAGGGCAAGGAAGGGCGCATCGTGCGTCAGGCCGACACGCTCATTGCCATGCGTGCCCTGCAGCGCTGCCTGGAGCGCCAACCCCATCCGCCCACCGCGACCTTGTCGTTCGCCGACTATGCGCCGGAGGCCAACCGGCTGTTCAACGGAGGCAATCCCAAGTGGATGCCGCTGGATCGCGACGACGCTGCCGTGTCGGCCGCCGCCAATGCGCTGATGATGGGCACCAGCCCCAAGGCCTTCCTGCATGTGGCTGATTTCGAGCAGAAGAACGCCACGGTCTCGCTTTGGTACCGCAACAACAAGCAGGCGACGGTCGATGCGGCACTGGCCGACGCGCGCCAGTGCATCGCTACGGTGGGGCCGGAACATGACACTTTCCGCATTCGCCTCGCTTCGGGCTCGATCGCGCTGCAGCAGTCGATCAATGACACCGTCGATACCTACCAGTGGTACATCCTCGCCGGCCTGAACCTGGTCATCGGCATCGGCTGTTCTCTGGCGTATCGCTCGGTGGCGGCGGCGTTGGTGTTGCTGGTGCCGGTGAATCTGGCCAATGCCATGCTCACCGCCTACATGGTGCTGATGGGCATGGGGCTGGATGTGAATAGCCTTCCGATCCTCGCCATCGGCATTGGTGTCGGCATCGACTACGGCATCTACATGGTCAGCCGCATCTGCGAGGAGTTCAAGGATGCCAAGCACATGGGCGATGCCATCACGGCGGCGTTGCTCACCTGTGGCAAGGCGATTCTCTTCACCGCGCTGTTGATGACCATCGGCATCCTGCCCTGGTACGTGCTCTCGGAGCTCAAGTTCCTCTCTGATATGGGCCTGCTGTTGATCGTGGTGATGACCATCAACATGATCCTGGCACTACTGCTGGTGCCACTGCTGATCTATCTCTTCCGGCCGCGTTTCGTCTCGGCCGAACATCACGCCTTGTCCGAATCGTTGGACGACACGATGGTGCCGGGCTCGGCCACGGCGTCATCGAGCCTGTGATGGCTTTTTCTCGCGCACACAAAAACACCGAACCAGGAGACCACATCATGCATATCCGGAAATACGACTTCGACTTCGCCCGTCGCGCCTTTCTCGGCAAGGCTGGCGCCCTGGTTGGCGCAGGGGTTCTCACGCCGCTGTGGCCGCTGATCGCCCGCGCCGGGGACATCACCAAGGCCTATCCAGAGGAGTTGCTTTCGATTGAGGCCTACACCAAGGGCAAGATCAATACCGGGGACGTGATCACTGCCGAGAACGTCGAGGCGGTCAAGGATCTGCTCACGCCGATCGCCTATCAGGAGGTCAAGGAGATGGGCCGGCGCATCAAGATCGTGCCCACCACCCGCGACATTACCCGTCTGTTCCCGGCCGACTATCTCGAGGCGACCTTGCGCAACAACGGTCAGGCGATCCTCGACAAGGATGGCAACGTGCTCACCAAGGACGGCAAGCCGTGGATTGGTGGCAACCCCTTCCCGGAGGCGAAGACCGGTATCGAGGCCTTTGCCAACATCACCATGAGCTGGGGGCGGCATAACAATGCGCTGTACGCCATTCGTGACTGGGATATCGGCCCGGATGGCGAGATCGGTTACCAGTACGACTTTGCCTGGGTCGAGGAAAACACCATCGGCCGGGTGGGTGTGGAGAGTCCGTATCTGGCCGGTCATGAAGACAAGCTGCGCTACCAGACCGTGTTGTTTACCGGACCCAACGACGTCAAGGGCACGGCCTATCTGAGTACCTGGTACGGCGATCAGCGCAAATTTCCCGAGCTGGTCGGCTATATCCCGGCCTTCAAGCGGGTACGCAAGTTCCCCACCAACCAGCGCTTTGAACCGTTGGTGGCCGGCATCACCGTGTATCTGTCCGACGCCTGGGCGGCGGGCGATCCCATGCTCACCTGGGGCAATTTCAAACTTGTCGAGCGCCGACCCATGCTCGCCGCGGTCTCCGAGAACTGGCATCCGGAGCACCCCAACTGGGAGCCGCCGGTGCATGGTGGGGCGGCCGGCAAGACTTTCTCGGATACCTGCATGGAGCTGTGCCCCGAGGTGCTCATCGTCGAGGCAGAGCCGATCGGCTATCCGCGGGCGCCGGTGGGCAAAAAGCGGGTGTTTATCGACGCCCGCAACATGATCTACATCGGTTGCCATACCTACGATCGCCGCGGCGAGTTGTTCAAGAGTTTCGAGCCCGCCTACAGCCTGTACGAGAAAGGCGACCAGCGCGACATGACCGGCAATCACACGACCTGGACATGGACCGGTGTCCATAGCCACGACGTGCAAACCAACCGCATGTCGCGCTTCAACCAGGTCAAGTCCATCGTCGGGGGCATCTCCTCGGGGCGCAATATCGACGGGCTGTATGAGAAGTACATGACGCCGCAGGCCATCCGGCGCCTTGGCGCCTGAGCGGGCAGGGCATGTCCATGAGTCTGCGCCGTCACGCCCATCGTCTCGCCCTCGTGTTCGTGGCTGCGCTCTGCGGCCCGGCGCTTGGCGGCGAGATGCCTCCCCCGGATACCGTCTTCAACGGTGTCGCTCATGACACCTTGTATGCGCTCGGCGGCGAGGGACGCGAGCTGATCGCCGTCGGTGATTTCGGCATGGTCGTCCACAGCGATGACGGCGGTGACACCTGGCAGCGTCAGGGCAAACCGCCCACTGATGTTGCCTTGCTCGCGGTCTCTCGCAAGGCCGGTCATTGCATTGCCAGCGGTCAGCAGGGCGTCATCGTGTATGCCGCCGATTGTCAGCATTGGCAGCGCGCCGAGGTGCCAACCGATGCGCGTCTGCTTGCTGTCGATGTCAATGCTGTCGGCACCGGTTATGCGGTGGGCGGCTTCGGCACGGTGTTGCAGACCCGGGACTGGGGCAAGACATGGACGGCGCTCACACTGGATTGGGAGGCGCTGACCGGCGACTGGGCGGAGCCGCATCTCTACGACGTTCATGTGGATGCCCGCGGCGAGGTCACGCTGGTAGGTGAGTTCGAGTTGGTCATCCGGTCGCGTGACGGCGGGGCGAACTGGCAGACCCTGCACAAGGGGCGCCGGTCCTTGTTTGGCCTTGCGATGACAGATGACGGACGCCTCTACGCGGTCGGCCAAGAGGGCGTGATCTTGCGATCCACCGACGATGGCGCGAGCTGGACAGAGCTTCCCAGCGGCACGGCGGCGATCCTGACAAGCGTGTGGGCGCGGCCGGGCGGCCGTGTCGTCGCGGCTGGCATTTACACCATTTTGTACTCCGGCAACGGTGGCAACAGTTGGCGCGCCGACACGTCGGCACCGGCCCGCATCGGCTGGCATCTGGCTGTGACCGGATTCCAGCGCGAGAACGACGCCCGCCGGGTGCTCGTCGTTGGCTCGGGCGGCACGATTCTTTCGATTCAGCGTTAGACACGCACGACACCAAAAGTACGTACAGAGGAGGCTCCAAAGTGAAAACCAGAATAGTGGCAACAAGCGCGATGGCGGCAGCATGCCTGTCGGGCACCGGGACAGCACTGGCCGCCGATTGGTCGGCATCGGGTTTCATTCGCCAGGAAGTGGCGGTCAAGACCTCGGGCGACAGCAACATCAACAACCAGCAGGGCAATACCTACAACGGCGTTACCGTCGCCAATACCGGCCTCTTCGGTGGCAACATCACGCGGCCCGACTCGCATACCAAGGACAATACTTTCAACCTTTTTCAAACCCGTTTCGAGTTGAATGTCGATGGCCGGCTCTCGGACAACTGGTCGGCGCACTTCAAGCTGCGCGGCATTGCCGACGAGATCGGCCGGGTCGAAGACGCGTTCGACAATCGCAACACCTTCGAGCAGGAGTTTTACGCCACCACCAAGGCCACGCCACTGGAAGCCAACGGCAAGGACTGGATGCTGGACCTCCCGGTGGCTTATGCCGATTACAGCAGCGGCCCACTGTGGCTGCGCTTTGGCAATCAGCAAATTGCCTGGGGTGAGGCGCTGTTTTTCCGCGTTGCCGACGTGCCCAATGGCCTCGACCTGCGTCGCCACTCGGTGCTCGGCGTGGCCGCGGAAGAATATTCTGACTCGCGCGTGCCGTCACTGGGCATTCGCGGCAGCTACCGGGTGACCGATGACTGGGAAGTCGAAGGCTTTGCACAGAAGTTTCAGGCCTCGGTCGTGCCTGGGGCGAACTCGCCCTACAACCCGATTCCGGCGCAGTTCACCATTCAGGAGCGGCCAGGCTTCGACGACGCCCGCAACAAGTGGAATTTCGGCGCACGGTTGAAGGGCAAGGTTGGCGATTTCGATGTCCATGCTTTTGCGGTCCGTCGCAACAATCCCGACGGCGTCTATAAGTGGACACTGGCCAATGGTGCCGGCACCTTGGCAGGGTCAGCCTTTCAGGGTGGCACCAACACGGGCGTGTTCAGCGCGGCCGAATGGTATAGCTACGCCGCCGCCACCCGGCTCGATGGCCTCGGTGCGCTGGAGACCGCGCTCAATGAATTTCCGGGGACGGTCGGCCTGGGTGCCAACGCGGTCGCTGCCGGCTGTGGAGCACCGTCTTCTGCGGTGGGAGCAATCCGGGTGGACAAGGCCTCGGGCGGGTGCATTCTCGATACCTTCTTTACTACCGGCAGCCTGCGCGGTCACCTGGTGCGCGAGTTCCCTCGTGAAACCGTGCTCGGCTTCGGTATCAATCACGTGTTCGAGGGCGAGCCGGATTCGCTCATGGATCAGTTGATCGGCCGCTTTGAGCTGTCCTATACGCCGAACAAGAAATTCACCAATCCGACGTTATCGCGTCACTACATTGAGAACGACGAGACCCAGTTCGCCTTTATTGCCGAGAAATATCACAAGTTCAGCAATTCGGTGCCTGCCACCTACATGGTGGCCCAGTGGTTGCACAAGTCGGCCAGCGATCTGTTTGGCCGATCGCTGGTGGGCGTGAACAACGTCGCCGGTGAGCGCCCGAACGGGCAGAGCGGCGGATTCAATGCCGTGGCTTTCGCGCTTCAACAACCTTCGCCGACCCTTGCCTGGCGCTTCGACATGACCGTGCTCACCGATCTGAAAGGCGGCTGGTTGTTCCAGCCCGGCGTGAAATGGAAGCCAAATCAGGATTTCCAGCTCGATGTCTACGCCAATGTCCTCAAGAGCTACGGCGCCCAGGACAACCGTAATTTCGCCCAGGGGCTTGAGTACGCCAACGAAGTGTTCGCCCGCGCCACGATCTCCTTCTGAGCGGGTCACCGCTCTTTGCCGGCGTCACACGCGATGTGATGCCGGGTTTATTCCCAGCTATGGATTCATGCGATGAGTATCAGCGGATGCCGCGGTCGGGCGCATGCCCGTCGAAGCTTTTTGGCGAACTCTGCCAGGGGGCTGCTGCGTGCCGGGGTGTTCGGTTCGGCGTGGTCGGCACTTTGGCGCACCGGCTCGATCGCCGCCGCCTATCCTGATGAGCTCGTGTCGATTGAGGAGTACACCCGCGGCAAGCTCTCGTCCGGGGATGTTATCGATCGCGACAACGTGGGCCTGGTGAAGGACTTGCTGGACCCGGTGCGCTATCACCAAATCGCCACTCAGGGGCGGCGCCTTTCGTTGGCGCCGACCACCACCGATCTGTTCAAGCTCAATCCCCCCGACTATCTCGAAGCAAGCTTGCGCCATCGCGGCCAGGCCCGCTTCGATGCCAGCGGCAATGTCGTCACCCGTGACGGCACGCCGTGGATTGGCGGCAACCCTTTTCCCGAGCCGACGTCCGCCCTTGAGGTGTTTGCCGCTCACACGCTGAGCTGGGGCCGTCACGATGCCGCGCTGTATGTGAGCCGCGAATACGATCTCGACGTGGACGGCACTGTGCTGTACCAGTACGCCAGCGGTTGGGCCGAGATGGCCACCGTGGCCCGCGCCAGCCTCGACCCCCATCCCTACCTGCCGGGGCTGGAAGACACCCTGCGCCTGCAGTCGGTGTTCTTCGTCGAACCGGGCGATATCCAGGGCACGGCGTATCTGAGCATCTGGCCCTACGACCAGTCTCGCTTCCCGGAGCTCTACGGCTACCTGCCGGCCTTCAAGCGGGTACGCCGCTTTCCCACCAACCAGCGCTTCGAGCCCCTCAATCCGGGCTCCGAGCTGTATCTCTCCGACGCCTGGGCGGCGGGCGACCCCTTCCTCACCTGGGGCAACTACCGGGTGGTGGGGCGCGGCCCCTTTTTGGGGGCGGTGTCCGGTGGCTGGGATGCGGGCCATCCCAATTGGGAACACCGCACCCATGGCGGCCCGAAGGACAACCGCTTCTGGGACACCACGGTTGAGCTGGTGCCCGAGGTGATCGTGATCGATGCCGAGCCCACCGGCTATCCGCGCGCGCCGGTCAGCCGCAAGCGGGTGTGGTTCGACGCCCGCACCCTGCTGCCGCTGGCCATGACCTCCTACGACCGCCGCGGCGAGCCCTTTCGCTTCTTCGACGGCGCCTATTCGGTGTACGAGGACGGCGACGCGCGGGTGATGGATGGCCGCCATCCCTACTGGTCCTGGTCCACCGTGCATGCCTGCAATGTGCAGACCGGGCGCATGACGCGCATCGAGCAGGTGCGCACGCTGCCCGGGGGCGAGCACATGCGGGTGAACGATGCGGCCATCCTCGAGCGCTACCTGACCACCGCCGCCATCCAGCGCCTGGGGCGCTGAGCGTGGCTTTCAACCAAGACCTTCCCTAGCGAGAACCCCATGTCCGATTCCTCCATCGTCATCCTCGGCGCCCGGCGCACGCCGATCGGCGCCTTCCAGGGGGCCCTGTCCGGGCTCACCGCCCCGCAACTCGGCGCCACCGCCATCGCCGCCGCCCTCGATCAATCCGGCCTCGCCGGCAGCGATATCGACGAGGCCGTGATGGGCTGCTGCCTGTTCGGTGGCCTCAAGCAGGCGCCCGCGCGCCAGGCGGTGCTCGGCGCCGGCCTGCCGGCCTCGGTACCGTGTTCCACCGTGAGCAAGATGTGCGGCTCGGGCATGAAGGCGGCCCTGCAGGTACACGACGCCATCCTCGCCGGGCATGCGAACTTTGGCGTTGCAGGCGGCATGGAGTCCATGAGCAACGCGCCCTATCTGCTGAGCAAAGCCCGGGCCGGCTACCGCCTCGGCCATGGTCAGGTGCTCGACCACATGTTCCATGACGGTCTGGAGGACGCCTACGAAGGCCAGCTCATGGGCCATTACGCCGATCTGGTCGCCGAGGCCACTGGCATCGGCCGCGACCGCCAGGACGCCTTTGCCGCCGAGTCGGTGCGCCGTGCGCAGACGGCCATCATCGAGGGCGACTTCGTCGACGAGATCGCGTCGGTGGTCATCCGTGGCCGCAAGGGCGAGACCACCATCGACACCGACGAAACGCCGGGCCGCTGCGATCTGGCCAAGATCGCCAGCGTGAAGCCGGTCTTTCGCGCTGGCGGCACGGTCACCGCCGCCAATGCCTCGTCCATCTCCGACGGCGCCGCCGCGCTGGTGCTGGCGAACGAGGCCGCCGCCCGCCGTCGGGGCCTCGTACCCATCGCCCGCATCGTCGCCAGCGCCGGGTTCGCCGCCGCGCCCGGGGAATTCCCCACCGCCCCCATCCCCGCCATCGAGCGGGTGCTCGCGAAAGCGGGCTGGTCGATAGGGGAGGTGGACCTGTTCGAGGTCAACGAGGCCTTCGCCGTGGTGACCCTGCTGGCCATGGACGCGCTGGACCTGCCGGCGCACAAGGTGAACGTGCTCGGTGGCGCCTGTGCCATGGGCCATCCCATCGGCGCCACCGGCGCGCGCCTGCTGGTCACGCTCATCCATGCGCTGCGTCGGCGCGGCCTCAAGCGCGGCGTGGCTGCCCTGTGTATCGGCGGCGGCGAAGCCACCGCCATGGCCATCGAGATTCCCTGAGGGAGACACACCATGTTGTTGAACGAAGAACAGGACATGCTGCGCGAGATGTTGCGCCGCTATGCCTCCGCCGAACTGGCGCCCAACGCCGACCGCTGGGAGCGCGAGCATCACTTCCCGCGCGAGGCACTCACCGAACTGGGTGAGCTGGGCGTGCTCGGCATGACCGTGCCCGAGGCCTGGGGCGGCGCCGGGCTGGACTACCTGTCGCTGGTGGTGGCGGTGGAGGAGATCGCCGCCGGCCATGGCGCCTTGTCGAGCATCGTGTGCGTGCAAAATTCGCTCGCCTGCGGCATTCCGCTGGCCTTTGGCTCCGAGGCGCAGAAGGACCGCTACCTGCGCAAGCTCGCCAGTGGCGAGTGGCTGGGCTGCTTCTGCCTCTCCGAGCCCCATGTGGGGTCGGACGCCTCCGCCATCCGCACCACTGCCACGCGTGACGGCGATCATTGGGTCATCAAGGGCAACAAGCAGTTCATCACCACCGGCAGCCATGCCGATGTGGCCATCGTGTTCGCGGTCACCGACCCGGCCGCCGGCAAGAAGGGGCTCTCGTGCTTTCTTGTGCCCACCGACACGCCGGGCTACGTGGTCGCCCGCATCGAGGAGAAGATGGGCCAGCATGCCTCGGACACGGCGCAGATTCTGTTCGACGAGTGCCGGGTGCCGGCCGATGCCCTGATTGGCGCCGAGGGCGACGGCTACCGCATCGCCCTGGCCAATCTGGAAGCCGGGCGCATCGGCATCGGCGCCCAGGCGGTGGGCATGGCCCGCGCCGCGCACGAGGCGGCAATCCGCTACGCCCATGAGCGCGAGGCCTTCGGCGTGCCCATCGTCGAGCATCAGGCGGTGTTGTTCCGCCTCGCCGACATGGCGACGCAACTCGAAGCGGCGCGCCAGCTGGTGTGGCATGCGGCCAGCCTCAAGGACGCCGGCCAGCCATGCCTGAAAGAGGCCTCCATGGCCAAGCTGTTCGCCTCCGAGATGGCCGAACAGGTGGCCTCGGCGGCAGTCCAGGTGCACGGCGGCTATGGTTACACCACTGACTTTCCGGTGGAGCGCATTTATCGTGATGTGCGCGCCACCCAGATCTACGAAGGCACCAGCGACATCCAGCGTCTGGTGATCGGCCGCGCGGTGACGCGGGCCTGAGGGAGAGAAGACATGACAAACAAGACCATCGTCGCCGGGGTGGGCATGGTGCCCTTCGCCAAGCCCGGCGCCAGCGACAGCTACGACCACATGGGTGCGGCGGCTATCCGCCTTGCCCTCGCCGATGCCGGCATCGACTACGCCCAGGTGCAGCAGGCCTACGCCGGCTATGTGTATGGCGACTCCACCGCCGGCCAGCTGGCCCTCTACCAGGTCGGCATGAGCGGCATCCCGGTGGTGAATGTGAACAACAACTGCTCCACCGGTTCGACCGCGCTGTTCCTGGCCCGCCAGGCCATCGAGCATGGCATCGCCGAGTGCGTGCTGGCGGTAGGCTTCGAGCAGATGGCGCGGGGCGCGATCGTGGAGAAATACACCGACCGGCCGTCCCCTTTCGCCCGCTTCGAGGCCTTGTGCGGCGAGCTGGTGGATGAGGCGCTGCCGCTGGCGCTGCGCTACTTCGGCGGCGCCGGGCGCGAGCACATGCAGCGCTACGGCACCCGCTTGGAGACCTTCGCCGCCATTCGCGCCAAGGCCAGCCGCCATGCCGCCAACAACCCGTTGGCCCTGTTCCGCAAGGTGGTGAGCACCGAGGACGTGATGAACGATGTGCCCGTGTGGCCCGGCGTGATGACCCGCATGATGGCCTGCCCGCCCACCTGCGGCGGTGCGGCGGCGATCCTGGTGTCCGAGGATTTCGCCCGTCGCCACGGCATCGACACCCGGGTGGCCATCGCCGCCCAGGCCATGACCACCGACCGCCCCGGCACCTTCGAGGATCGCAGCATGATCGAACTGGTCGGCGCCGGCATGACCCGCGAGGCCGCGCAGGCGGTCTACACCCAGGCCGGCATCGGCCCCGACGACATCGATGTGTGCGAGCTGCACGACTGCTTCGCCCACAACGAGCTCATCACCTACGAAGGGCTCGGCCTGTGCCCGGTAGGCGAGGGCGAGCGCTTCGTGATGGACGGCGACAACACCTATGGCGGCGCGGTGGTCACCAATCCCTCCGGTGGCCTGCTCTCCAAGGGGCATCCGCTCGGCGCCACCGGCCTGGCTCAGTGCTACGAGCTGACCCGGCAGCTGCGCGGTACGGCCGGCCCCACCCAGGTGGCGGGCGCCCGGCTCGGTCTGCAACACAATCTCGGCCTCGGCGGCGCCTGCGTGGTGACCTTGTATGCCGCACAATAAGCCAGCCGGGCAGGGGCCGCTGGCCGGCCTGCGGGTGGTCGAATTCGCCGGCATCGGCCCAGCGCCCTTCTGCGGCATGATGCTCGCCGACATGGGCGCCGAGGTGATCCTGGTGGAACGGCCCCGCGCCATCGACCCGTCCGCCAAACCCACGCTACTCGATCTGGGCCGCTTCACCATCACCCATCGCGGCAAGCGCTCGCTGGCCCTCGACCTCAAGGACCCGGCCGCCATCGACACCGTGCTGGCGCTCATCGAGACCGCCGACGCGCTCATCGAAGGCTTCCGCCCCGGCGTGATGGAGCGCCTCGGTCTGGGGCCGGACGTCTGCCTCGCCCGCAACCCCAAGCTGGTGTTCGGCCGCATGACCGGTTGGGGCCAGACCGGGCCGCTGGCGCAGTCGGCCGGCCATGACATCAACTACGTCGCCCTCAGCGGCCTGCTCGACCTGGGCCGCAAGGGCTCCGACGGCACGCCCTGGGTGCCGCCCACCATCGTCGGCGACATGGCCGGCGGCGCCATGTTTCTCGCCTTTGGTGTCGTCAGTGCGCTACTCGAAGCCCAGCGCTCCGGCACCGGCCAGGTGGTGGACGCCGCCATCACCGACGGCGCCGCCGTGCTCGGCGCGCTCATCCATGGCGCCAACGCGGCCGGCCTGTGGCAGCAGCACAACGTGCTCGGCGGCGAGGCCCATTTCTACAACGTGTATCGCTGCGCCGACGGCCTGTGGCTGTCCCTCGGCCCCATCGAGCCGCCGTTCTACCGCGCCCTGGGCGAGGTGCTGGGGCTGGACGATGCCGACTGGCAAGCGCAATACGACCCGGCACGCTGGCCGGCCCAGCATGCCCGGCTCGAAGCGATTTTCGCCACCCGCACGCGGGAGGCCTGGTGCGCGCTGTTCGAGGGGAGCGATGCCTGCGTGGCGCCCGTGCTGTCGCTGGATGAAGCGCCGGACCATCCGCACAACCGGGCGCGCGAAGCGTTCATCGAGGTCGATGGCATCACCCAGCCGGCGCCGGCACCACGCTTTGGCCGGACGCCGGGGGCGGTGGGCGGGGCGGTGCCAGCGCCGGGGGCTGACAACGAAGCCCTTCTGCGCGAGCTGGGGTGCCGGGCGCCATGAAAGGTGAGATCCAGCGATGCCTTTGTCACAGGCGATGAGAGCAACCATGAAGGGCTCCCTCGGAGCCTTCGTGGTGGCGGGTGTGCCTTTTGCGGTAGCTGTCGATCCTCAAGAGACATTCAGCGTCTCGACGGATCAGTGGCAGGTTTCTGAGCCGAGCTGCCGTACAGGCTGACTGCTGATTGAGTGCTCCTCGGCCGTTCCGGTCGCTCGCCGATTTATTCTGAAGCGGCAGCAACCCGTCAGTAAGCCGACCCTCAAGCCCAAATCTCACCGCAGCCACTCCTGGCTGTACCGCAAGTCCCGACCCAGAATAGAAGTCCGATCAACAGCCAAGGAGACCGTCATGGAATCCTGTGAGCAAAGGGACTCGTGGAATAAAGGAAAACTGGTGGGCCAGAAGGCACCACTCAAGCCCAAGGAGATATGGACTATCCGGATCAACCTCCAGAACGACCATCAAGTACGCGATCTGGCCCTGTTCAATCTGGCCATCGACAGCAAGTTGCGCGGGTGTGACCTCGTAAATATTCGCGTTCACGATGTAACGCACGGGGGGCAAGTCCTCGCGCGTGCAATGGTCATTCAGCGAAAGACCAAACGCCCAGTGCAGTTCGAACTAACAGAACCAACACGCAACGCCATCGCTGCATGGCTTGAATCGGCGAAGCTACAAGTGCACGATTTTTTGTTTCCCAGTCGGCTACACAGCTCGCCGCACTTGTCGACACGTCAGTACGCTAGGATCGTCGACCATTGGGTCGCCGCCGCAGGGCTTGATCCATCGGCCTACGGCACTCACTCCATGCGCAGGACGAAAGCGACGCTGATATACAAGCGTACGAAGAACCTCCGGGCAGTTCAGCTATTGCTTGGTCATGCGAAGCTGGAGAGCACCGTGAGATACCTCGGCATCGAAGTCGATGATGCCTTGGAAATCTCAGAACAGATTGAGATTTGAGGCGTTTTCAGTCCGCCGGGTTCGTCAGGAGGGGTTCGGCGGGCAACGCAGATCAGTCAACTAGCGATCTTCTGCAACGCCACACAGTCCTCTGGTGCAGCCAAAGTGCGTGGCGAATCGTTGGCGAAATTATAGTTCTGTAAAAATGGGTGTGAATGGATGTAGTATTGGTTCCCATGATCCGCTCTAATGCCGTTCAGATAACGCCCGAAATCCTGAGCCTCATCGCTGGTATCGATGAGTTCAAGGGCGCTTGGCGTGCTCTTGGCACGCTTGCACCGGATCGTCTTTCAGCATTGCGCCGAGTCGCCACGATCGAGAGTATCGGCTCTTCGACCCGCATTGAGGGTAGCCGACTGTCCGATCGCGATGTTGAGCGTCTACTCTCCAATCTCCAGATCAAGTCCTTCACCACCCGAGACGAGCAAGAAGTTGCAGGCTACGCGGAAGTCATGGAGCTTGTGTTCTCGTCGTGGCGAGACATCGCCTTGACCGAAAACCACGTTAAGCAATTGCACCGCGACCTGCTCACATACAGTGAGAAAGACGCCTGGCACCGGGGCAATTACAAGACCTCCACGAACAGCGTGGTCGCCTTCGACGAGGATGGAAACCAACTCGGCGTCGTTTTCGCAACCGCCACACCTTTCGATACGCCAGCCCTCATGACGGAGTTGATCGACTGGTTCAACGAAGCACGTGCGACGACCCGACTTCACCCGCTATTGTTGATCGGTATTTTGGTTGTGGTCTTCTTGGAGATCCATCCTTTCCAAGATGGAAACGGACGTCTGAGCCGGGTTCTGACCACGCTTTTGCTCCTGCAGGCGGGATACGCTTATGTCCCATACAGCTCGCTCGAGAGCGTCATCGAGCAGAGCAAAGAGGCTTACTATCTAGCGCTACGGCAAACCCAAGGAACGATTCGCAGCGACGCACCGAATTGGCAACCGTGGTTGGTTTTCTTCCTGCGCGCCCTGGCCGAACAAGTGCGTCGGCTAAACCGAAAGGTCGAGCGTGAAAAGCTCGTATTGGCGTCACTTCCCGAGCTTTCGCTTCAAATCGTTGAGTTCGCCCGAGAGCACGGCCGCATCACCATGGGCGACGCAATCCGTCTCACTGACGGAAATCGCAACACGCTCAAGCAGCATTTTCGTGCGCTGGTTGAACAAGGACATCTTGCGCAACATGGTGCCGGCAGAGGCGTCTGGTACGAGCTGCGATAAGGAAGCGCCATGAACCGTGCTCGCCAACAAAGCAACTTCTCGCAACTTCAAGCCCACGACGAGCAGCTTGAACGCTTGGGAATGCTCGCCGAGCGCTACTTTGCCGATGACCCGAACACCTGCCTACTGAAACTTCGACAACTTGCTGAAGGCTTGGCGCAGTCAGCAGCATCCCGCGTCGGCGTATTCACATCGGCGGACGAAAGACAGGTCGACTTGCTGCGCCGGCTGCAAGACCACGGCATCCTTCCAAGAGAGGTTGGCGGACTCTTCCACGAAATTCGCAAGGCCGGAAACGACGCGAACCACAATCTCGCGGGAGACCACCGCACGGCCTTGGTGGCAATGCGCTTGGCGTGGCAACTAGGCGTTTGGTTCCACCGCACATTTAAAGACCCGGCGTTTAAGTCTGGGCCCTTCGTGCCGCCTGCACCACCGAGCGACGAAAACGCCGAACTCAAGGCGGAGTTGGATGCCTTGCAGCAAGAGCTGCAAGCCTTTCGAGCTGCCCACCAAAACGCGACTCAAGCGCTTGAAGCAATACAGGCACACGCACAGCAGACTGAAGAAGAGCGCGCTTTCTGGGAGTCGATGGCCGCCGAGGCCGAAACGGCAAAGCACGAGCTCACTCAACGTCTTGAGGCGGCTCAGGCACAAGCCGCGTCCCAGCCGTCGCAAACTGTTGCACAGCTGGTCGAAGCGGCCAATAACGCTGCGGCAACCCTCAAACTGAGCGAATCAGATACTCGCAAGATCATCGACGAACAGCTCGCTGCGGCTGGTTGGACCGTCGACTCTCGCAATCTGAGTTTTTCCAATGGCGCCAGACCTCAGCGAGGCCAGAACCTTGCCATCGCTGAATGGCCGACGGAAACGGGGCCGGCAGACTACGTATTGTTTATCGGCTTGCAGCCCGTCGCGGTCATTGAGGCCAAGCGAAAGAACCTCGACGTCTCTAGCGCCTTGCAACAAGCCAAGCGTTACAGCCGGGGGTTCAAGGCTTCGGCTGAAACTGAGCTGCCAGGATCCAACTACGGCGCCGAAGGCGCGTTTAGAGTGCCTTTCGCATTTTCGTCGAACGGGCGTCCTTACCTTCGTCAGCTGTCACACCAAAGCGGCGTTTGGTTCTGCGATCTACGCCGCCCCGAAAATCTGAGTCACGCACTCGACGGCTGGTACACCCCAGAGGGTCTCAAGGGGCTCCTTCAGCAGGAGATCGACCAAGCCCACGCCGAACTGGACGCCACTCCTTGCGACTATGGTTTCCCCTTGCGTCCGTACCAAGAGCAAGCCATTCGTGCCGTTGAAGGTGCCATCGGTAGCGGTCAGCTCGCCATTCTTCTGGCTATGGCAACCGGCACCGGCAAAACAAAAACCTGCATCGCCTTAATTTACCGATTACTGAAGGCGAAACGCTTTCGTCGCATCCTCTTCCTGGTGGACCGCTCGGCCCTTGGCGAACAGGCCGCCAACGCGTTCAAAGACACGCGAATGGAAAAGCTGCAGACCTTCGCCGATATCTTCGGCATCAAGGAATTGGAGCATCAGCAGCCAGACGAAGACACAGCCGTTCACATCGCCACCGTCCAAGGAATGGTCCAGCGCGTCCTCTACACCACCGACGATGTCTTGCCGCCGCCAATCGATCAATACGACTGCATCGTGGTCGATGAATGCCACCGCGGCTATCTGCTCGACCGCGAGTTGTCGGATACTGAGCTCAGTTTCCGTGGCTACGACGACTACATTTCCAAATACCGGCGGATCCTCGATTACTTTGATGCGGTCAAGATCGGGCTCACGGCCACGCCTGCCCTGCACACAACACAGATTTTCGGCGCACCGGCTTTCACCTACACCTATCGCGAAGCGGTGATCGACGGCTACCTAGTAGATTTCGAACCGCCGGTGCAAATCCACACCGAGCTCTCCACGCACGGCATGACCTGGCGAGTGGGCGAAGAGGTCAAGGTATATGACACCGGCCGCCAACAGGTCGAGTTATTCAAGGCACCTGACGAGATCAAGCTCAAGGTGGACGACTTCAACCGCAAGGTCATCACCCGTGCGTTCAACGAAGTGATCTGCGATTACCTTGCACAAGAACTAGACCCGGCGTCACGGCGCAAGACACTCGTCTTTTGCGTCAGCGACAGCCATGCCGACATGGTGGTCGATCTGCTCAAGCAAGCCTTTGCCAAGCAATATGGCAGTGTTGAGGACGACGCAGTCATCAAGATCACCGGCGCCGCGGACAAGCCCTTGCAACTGATCCGGCGCTACAAGAACGAACGCCAGCCCAACGTCGCCGTTACCGTGGACCTGCTCACCACCGGTGTGGACGTGCCCGAGATCTGCAACCTCGTCTTCTTGCGTCAGGTGAATAGCCGCATCCTGTTCGACCAGATGCTCGGCCGTGCCACCCGGCTATGTAATTTCAACGGGGCCGAGGAAAAGGAATCGTTCCGCGTCTTCGACGCTGTGCGCATCTTCGAGGCTGTCGGCGACATGACCGCCATGCAACCGGTGGTCGTCAATCCCAAGATTGGTTTCACCCAACTGGCCGAGGAACTCGCCTCTCTCAAAGACGAGTCCGCAACAGCCCTCGCGCGCGACCAATTCCTCGCCAAGCTGCAACGCAAGAAGCGGCACCTCACGGCAGAGAACGTCGAGGCTTTCGAAGCCAAAGCCGGCATGTCACCAGATGCCTTTATTCAAGCGCTGAAAGCCATGCCACTGGGCGACGTCGCCAACTGGTTCATCCAGAACCCCGGCCTCGGTGAGTTGCTCGATCGCAAATCCGATGGCACGCCCCACACCTTGTATGTTTCCGATCACCCAGACCGCTTCGAGCGCATCGAGCGTGGTTATGGCAAGGCACATAAGCCCGAGGACTACCTGCGCGAGTTCGGCGACTACCTCAAGAGCCACGGTAACGACATCCCCGCGCTATTGACCGTGCTCACGCGCCCGCGCGACCTTACCCGCGCCCAATTGCGCGAATTGGTGCTTGCCCTAGACGCCGCGGGCTATACCGAAACCAACCTGGCCACCGCGTGGCGCGAACTCACCAACCAGGATATCGCTGCCCGCATCGTCGGCTACATCCGCCAGGCGGCCATCGGCGATCCGCTCTTGCCTTACAGCGAACGCGTAGACCACGCACTTCAGCATCTGCTGGCGAATCCACCCGCAGGCACTACCTGGACCACGCCGCAACGCGACTGGCTCAAGCGCATTGCTGCTCAGACCAAAGCCAATGTGCTGGTAGACCGTGAGGCACTGGATGATCCAGACCTCATCTTCAAACGCGAAGGTGGCGGTTTCAATCGACTCGATAAGATCTTCAACGGCAAACTCCAGCCCGTGCTGGCCGCATTCAACGATGCGCTGTGGGCTTCTCAACCTAAATCTGCTTAACGCCAAATCCCGATCTCATGACCAACCACACTGCCGCACTCGATATTGGTGCAAAACTCTGGTCGCTCTGCCACATTCTTCGTGACGACGGCGTTACCTACCACCAATACCTCAGCGAGCTGACCTACCTGCTGTTTCTCAAGATGATGAAAGAAACCGGGCAGGAAGACCGGCTCAAGGTATGGAAAGCCGTCGAGCGAACCAAGGGCGCGCCAAAGGTCGAGCAACCCGGCATCCGCTGGGACGATCTGCTCAACGCCTCGGCGCCTGATCGCCTCGATATATACAAAGAAATGTTGCTGGACTACGGTTTGCACGGCCGCGACGCGGTGCAGGAAATTTACGCCAACGCCAACACCTTCATCACCAAGCCGGCCACGCTGAACAAGCTCGTGACCGACATCGACAGCCTCGACTGGTACAGCGTTGACCGCGACGACCTGGGCGACCTGTACGAAGACCTGCTGGAACGCAACGCCGGTGAGAAGAAAAGCGGCGCGGGCCAGTATTTCACTCCACGCCACCTGATCGACAGCATCGTCAGCGTGATGAAGCCGCAGTTGGGCGATGTCATCCAGGACCCGGCCGCTGGCACCTGCGGCTTTCTCATCGCCGCTAACAACTACCTCCGCCAGCACAACGACTTCGATAGTCTCAGCGATGAAGCGCAGCGCGCTTACCGGCATCAGACCTTCCACGGCATGGAGTTGGTGCAAGACACGCACCGCCTGGCGCTGATGAACATGCTGCTTCACGGTATCGAAGGCGGCGTGACCTACGGCGACACGCTGAGCGACGACCACACGCAACTGCCGCCGGCAACGCTCATCCTCAGCAACCCACCGTTCGGCACAAAGAAGGGCGGTGGCGTGCCTACCCGCGGCGATCTCACCTACATCACGAGCAACAAACAGTTCGCCTTCCTGCAGCACATCTATCGCGCGCTCAAACCTGGTGGGCGTGCCGCGGTGGTCCTGCCCGACAACGTGCTCTTCGAGAGCAACATCGGCACCGACATCCGGCGCGACCTGATGGACAAGTGCAACCTGCACACCATCCTGCGCCTACCAACCGGCATCTTCTACGCCCAAGGCGTGAAGACCAACGTGCTGTTCTTCACCCGCGGGGAGACGGACAAGGGCAATACCAAGGAGGTGTGGGTGTATGACATGCGCGCCAACATGCCAGTTTTCGGCAAGCGCACGCCCTTCACCCGCGACTACTTCCGCACGTCGGCTGATGCCCCGACCAGCCAGCTGCGCGACAAGTTCGAGGACGTGTTCGGCAGCGATCCGCACGGCGGCCCGGCCGCGCTGTCCGCGCGCCAAGACGCAGGCGAGGCGGGGCGCTGGCGGCGCTTCACGCGCGAGCAGATCGCGCAGCGAGGCGACAGCTTGGACATCAGCTGGCTGAAGGACGACAGCGCGCACACAGCGCTTCAGTTGCGGGATGAGCCTTCCGCGATTGCCCGGCTTGCACTCCGCGAACTCAACACGGCCGTTCTTGAGCTGCGCGCACTGATAGAAGAACTGGGCGAGGATCCGGATAGCCCGCTCGAAGATTTGCTCGCGGAGGGCGGGGAAGTGGAAAGTCTTTCGGAGGCGCATCGGTGACTACAGCACTTCCAGAGGGCTGGGACGTTGCACCGATTGGATCGGTGGCGCGCGTCGTGGGCGGCGGGACGCCCCCGTCGCATGACCCAGACAACTTCGCTCCGGTGGGTCATGGCATTCCCTGGGTGACGCCAGCGGACCTGAGCGGATATCGAGGTCAGTTCATTTCGCGTGGCGCGCGCGACTTGTCCGAAGCCGGCCTCGCACGCTGCGGCGCAACGTTGATGCCCAAAGGCACCGTGCTCTTCTCCAGCCGGGCGCCGATCGGCTACGTGGCCATCGCCGCCAACGAGATCTCGACGAACCAGGGGTTCAAAAGTTTCGTACTGCCTGCGGAGATCGATCCTCGATTCGTGTACTGGCAGCTGAAGCACCTCAAGCCCGAGGCTGAGGCCATTGCAACGGGAACGACGTTCAAGGAGCTTTCGGGAGCGGCAGCGGCGACGCTTCCCCTCAGGATCGCCCCCGCAGCGGAACAGACCCGCATCGCCGACCAACTCGACACCCTGCTGGCGCGCATCCAAGCCTGCCAGGACCGGTTGGAGGCTATTCCGGCGTTGCTCAAGCGGTTCCGGAAGGCGGTGCTGGGCGCGGCGAGCGACGGTTCGCTTACAGCTGATTGGCGCGACGAACGCGAAACCTCCGCTTGGATCCCCACCAGCATCGGTGACTTGCTCGACGGCAAGCCGAGAAATGGCTACTCGCCCAGGGCGGTTGACTACGAGACGTCGGTTCGTTCCTTGACGCTTTCAGCGACCACCTCCGGACGCTTCCTGTCGCAACACACGAAGTTCATCGATGAATCGGTTCCACCCGATTCCCACCTTTGGCTGGAGCCTGGGGACATCCTGATTCAGCGTGCGAACACGCTTGAGTACGTCGGTGTGAGTGCAATCTTTGACGGTCCGTCACAGACCTTCATCTATCCCGACCTGATGATGAAGTGCCGCGCCAACAACCGCGTGGACGGCCGATTTCTCTACCTCCTGCTGAGTACTGAGTCTACGAGAAGGTACTTCCGCGACCACGCCACTGGCACGGCCGGCAACATGCCCAAGATCAACCAGCAGACGGTCATGTCAGCGCCGGTTCATCTGCCACCCATGGATGAGCAACTAGAGATCGTACGGCGGGCGGATCGGCTGCTTCGCGCATTGAGTCAGGTGGAGCAACGGCACACGGTAGCCGCGGAGCATACACGCCGACTCGCCCCCTTAGCCCTAGCCAAAGCCTTCCGCGGCGAGCTCGTCCCGCAAGACCCGAGAGACGAGCCGGCAAGCGTCCTACTGGCCCGCATTGCCACCCAACGCAACGCGCGCACGGACACCGCATCGTCCCGCACACCCCGACGCGGCCGCCTGCCGCGTGCCCCCAAAGAGACCGCTGCCATGACCAAGAGCCGCCAAGATGACGATGTGATGGGCCAGCCCTACCTCGCCGAGCACCTTCGCCGCATTGGGACGCCCACTAGCGCCGATGCGCTTTTCAAAGTGTCCGAGCTGCCAGTCGCCGATTTCTACAAGCAACTGGCTTGGGAGGTGGAGCAAGGCCACGTGACGGACAACCAAACCACGCTGGAGCCCGGGCATGCGGCTGGATAAGGTCAGCATCGACGGTTTCAAGAATCTTCGCGGGCTGGAGCTGGACTTCGATGAACGCCAGCTCACCACGGTGTTGATCGGCCAGAACGGCGCCGGCAAGTCCAACCTCCTTGAGGCTATTACCCAGGTCTTTCGCTGGGTGGACCTGCGGCGCAATGAGCCGCGCTTTCAGTACCGAGTGACCTATCGCATCCAGCCACCGGGCGCCACCGTGCCGGAGCCACCACGCGTGTGCCTGAGCAACTTCCCTGGCGAGCCAGCCATTACTGTCGATGGGCAAGAAGTCACGCGCACCGAATTCGAGAAGCGCAAGGTCGAGTGGTTTCCGGACTTGGTGTTCGGCTATTACTCAGGCGGCAGCCGACGGCTGGAAGCGCTGTTCGACAGCCACCAGCGACGCTACTACAACGCAATCAAGCGCGAAGATGATGCGACCAAAGTCGCGCAGGCTCAGGTGGGCCGCAGGCTGTTTTACTGCCGGCCCATCCACGGGGTCTTGGCACTAATGGCGCTGTTTTCATTCCCAGCACCGAAGGTCGCCGCTGAGCTGGCCGATCGACTGGGTATTACTGGCTTCCATTCGCTTCTGGCATTGTTCCGAGAGCCGTCTTGGTACACGGGAAGCAAGAAGCAGGGCGCAGAAGATCTCTGGGGCGCGGGCGGCCCTGCGGGTCGAACTGTCCGGCGCTTCAAGGAGCTCGCCTTCCATCCCTTCGCGCTGGACGGGAACGCGGTAGATGACTATCGAGACAAGAAGCAAGTCGAGCCGCAGTACGCAGCGTTCTTGCGGTCAATTGAACACTTAAATCAACTAGCCAAGCAGTTTAAAAACGAGCGAGAGATGTTCTACGCGCTGGAGGCGGTTGATATCTCTGACCTGATCCGCGAGATCCAGGTGTGGGTAATACGCAACAACGACGCGAGTGGCGACGTGGGCTTCGCCGACCTGTCTGACGGTGAGCGGCAGTTGTTGATGGTGCTGGGCCTTATCCGGGTTTCGCGTGGCAAGCGTGCGCTATTCCTGCTCGACGAGCCCGACACACACCTCAACCCGCATTGGCAGCACAGCTACCTAAACCTCATCGAGGACTGGACTGACATAGCCGCCGAGAGGGAACACTGTCACATCGTGCTGACCTCCCACAACCCGTTGACGATATCGGCGCTTTCCCGAAGCGAGGTCCGGGTGATCACACAGTCCGAAGATGGCCGGGTTGTTGCATCAGCGCCGTATGCTGACCCAAAGGGCATGGGGTTTACAGCCACGCTCACTGAAATCTTCTCCTTACGTACCAGCCTAGACGTTGAGACTCAGCAGCTCGTTGATGACCGAAACGCTTTGGCGCATGCGCCCAAGAGGTCAGACGAGGATGAGCGTCGATTGATTGAATTGAATGATGAGCTTGCGCGCCGGGGATTCCTCTACGAAGACCGCGAGCCTCTCTACCAGGATTTTCTGAGGGCTTGGCACGACGTGAGGTATGCCGATCGCCCCCCACTGACGCCCGAACAAATCGAGCGCCGCCATCAAGGCATGAAGCTGCTTATTAAAAAGCTCATGGACGACAGGGTAGAGCCTTGATCTTTGTAAAATGCGATCCGAACCTGATACCCAAGAAGCTGCTTGATGTAGCAGCACGTGCGCAAAAGGAACTTGAGGCTAAGGCGCCTGCAGATCGGAAGGCTTACATCGAAAAAAAAGCACACATCTGGCGGGCGTTTGGTAAGCACCTGGCCAAGATGTCCCACGGCAAGTGTTGGTACTCTGAAAGCAATGATCCCCAGTCCTTCTTCGACGTGGATCACTTCCGGCCAAAGAAGGCGGCCAAGCGATCAGACGCGGCTGAAGACGATGGATATCCATGGCTGGCGTTCTCGATCGACAACTTCCGATACTCGGCAGGAAGATCAAATCGCCTAAGCACTGACGAGGCCACAGAAGAAACCGTGGGCAAAGGAAGCTGGTTTCCACTGCTTGACGGCAGCCCGTGTGCCACATGGGATGATCGCTGCCAAGACAAAGAGCTGCCCGTTCTTCTTGATCCCACAGTGAGAGAGGACGTCGCCCTCATCGACATCGACCCAGACGATGGCCGTGCGGTTGAAAGCAAGACTTGTCTTGGGGCAACGAAACAGATGCGAGCCAGCAAGTCAATTGAGATCTACGGGCTCAACCTCGGGAATCTCATCACAGCGCGTAAGCGCGCGATGCGAGAAGTCAAGGACGGCTACGAAAACCTAATGGACATTGTGGACGCAGGCACTGACATGGCTGCGGTTGACCGCTTGCAGGAGCAATTGCGCCGGGCAACAACCACGAGCGCCCCATATGCACGGGCAGCGCGCGCAAAACTGATCGCCATGGGAGCGGGGGCATTTTGTGCCCAGCCCGAGGACGTTACGACGACGAGATGAACGATGAGCGACATCAAACTCTTCCGCCTCCAAGCTGGCATGGCCTTCGAACTGCAGGGCGATGCCTCCGACCTGGAGAAGCCGCTGCAAACGCTGATCGAGGCCAATTTGGTGCCCTTGCTCGGCATTCGTTTTCTGGCTACAGAATACTCAACGGGCAAGACGCACGGCGGTCGCATCGACTCGCTCGGGTTGGACGAGAACAACTGCCCAGTGATCTTGGAGTACAAGCGCTCGGTGGGTGAAAACGTCATCAACCAGGGCCTGTTCTATCTGGATTGGTTGATGGATCATCAGGCCGAGTTCAAGCTGCTGGTGATGGACGCGCTGGGGAAGGCGGCAGCAGATGCCATCGACTGGAGCGCACCCCGTTTGGTGTGTATTGCAGCGGACTTCACGAAATACGATGGGCATGCCGTGCAGCAGATCAACCGCAATATCGAGCTGATCCGCTATCGGCGTTTCGGCGACGAGCTGCTGCTATTAGAGCTCGTCAACGCGACCAGCAGCGCCAACGGCAAAACTCCCGCCACCAAACCGGCCCGGCTGTCACCGGCCGATTCGATTCAAACCAAACCAGCTCAGCGTGATCGCTCATTCGCTGAGTGGTTGCCCTTACTTCCAGCCCATCTGACCGAATTGCTGTCCTCACTGGAGGACTACGTAATGTCCTTGGGCGACGACGTGCAACGCAAAGAACTACGACTGTACGTTGCGTTCAAGCGACTTAAGAATTTCGCAACGGTCGTGGCGCAAAAGAACCGCCTGGTTCTCTATTTGCACCTCACGCCCAGCACGCTGAAGCCATTCCCACCCACCGGTCGCGACGTCAGTGAGCAAGGCCACTGGGGGACGGGCGACTTAGAGTTGTCCGTAGCCAGCCAAGTCGATCTCGAAATCGCAAAGCCTTTCATTCTGATGTCGTACCAAGGCCGTAGCGTAGTTGATCAAACAGATCCGAACGTCAGATAACGGATCTACTGCCGTCAGACAGGGGGCTTTTTTGGATGACAGCAACGGCCGACTAGCCGATATTGCCCTTCCGTCTGGTTTTTATGCGAAGCAGTCCTTCAAGCGGAACGCTTGGCGGATCGTCTCACCCCTTCCGTCACGAGCGGCGACTAGATCAACTGCCGACTACGCGCCAGGGCGATGGCCTGGGTGCGGCTGTGTACTGCGAGCTTGGAGTTGATGTTGCGCATGTGGGTCTTCACGGTGGCTTCGGAGAGGAAGAGTTTGTTGGCCATCTCCCGGTTCGACAGGCCTTCGGCCACCAGCGACAGGATCTGCATTTCTCGCTGGGTGAGGGCGTCCACGCCCGTGTCCGCCATCACCGGGGTGTCGGTGCTGTTTGGTTGCGGCGTGTTGGCCGGGGCCGGTCGGCCGCGTAGCCGGTTGAGGAAGGTGGCGGCGGGGCCGGTCTGGGGGTCGAGGGTTGGCCCCAGCTCGTCGAACAGGCCGGCGAGCAGGTAGTCTTCGTCGAGCAGGGTGCGTTGCAGGTCTTCTTCGGCGGCAAAGCGTAGCACCTCGGTCAGGTGGCGGCGGGCGGCGGCGAGGTCGCCGGTGAGTTGCTGTGCCCGCGCCTGCAGCAGGGTGGCCAGCAGCCGGCGCCGGCTCATGCCGCCGGCCTTGTCGAGTTGCTCGAATTCGCGCTGCAGCAGCACCATGGCTTCGCCACCGGCACGCTGCATGAGTTTGAGCCGGATCGCATGCAGACGGATGTCGTCGAGTTCGTTGGCCGGCGGCCGGCCGCTCACCGAGCTGCGCCAGCCCAGGTCCACTTCCTCTTGCTTGATGATGCTGGCGGCCAGGTTGAGGTCGCCCAGGTTCATGGCGATGCGCGCCCGTTCCAGGCGCGCGCCGCCCACCACCCGGCCGGAGCCGCGCGACAGGCCGAGGCGCTCCATTTCGCTGAGCTGGTACTGGGCCTCGTCAAGGCTGCCGCGTCGGGCTTCGATGCGGCTGAGCAGGCGGTGGGCGACGATGATGTGGTCGGGCAGGCCGGTCTGGCGGATCAGCAGCAGGTATTCGCGCAGGATCTCCTCGGCCGCGTCCACGTTGTTTTCTTCGTACCAGGCTTCGGCCAGGTACACCGCCGCGACCGCGCTGGCGCTCGAATAGCGCGAGCGCTGGCTGGCGTAGCGATAGACGGTTTCGAACTGAGCCAGCGCGGCGCGCAGCCGGCCCTGGGTGAAGCTGATGATGCCGTCGATGCAGTCGGCGTAGACCAGGCCGTAGTCGCTGTTGGCGCGGGCCATGCGCCGTTTGGCGGTGCCGAGCATTTCGCGGGCCTGGCCGAAGTTGCCCTCGATGCTCAGGCACATGGCGTAGATGTTGAGCAGCGCGCCATGGGAGAAATCGTCCCGGCCCGAGAGCTTGGGCAGGTTTTCGGCGGCGATCACCAGGCATTCGTCGATGCGGTCGGACCACAGCAGCACGCAGGGGCCGAGGGTGAGGATGCCGTCGCGGGAGCGCTCGTCGAGCCGGGTCTTGTTCTGTTCCAGGCTGGCGAGCACCAGTTTCGCTTCCTGGTAGCGATGGGCGAAGGTGAGCGCCCAGGCGTAGGCCAGGCGCACCTTGAGCAGGCCTTCGAGGTGTTGCTTGGGCAGGGCCTCTACCTGGCGGATGAGGGTGGCGACCCGGCCTTCGTAGATCAGGGTTTCGGCCACCCGGTCGAGCAGGGTGGCGGCCAGCGTCATGTTGCCGGCAGCCAGGGCATGTTCGAGCGCGGTGGTGAGCACGCCCTCGGCTTCGTACCAGGCGGCGGCGCGGTTGTGCAGTTCGGCGACCTGGTCGGGATGGCGGCGCATCAGGTGGCTGCGCAGGAAATCCGCGAACAGGTTGTGGTAGCGGTAGGCCATGCGTGCGCTGTCCAGCGACACCAGAAACAGGTTGGCGCGCTCGATCTGGTCGAGCATGGCGGCGCCGTCGGGGCGGCCGGTGAGGGCGTTGCAGATCTCGGGGTTGAGGTTGCCCAGGATGCTGGTCTTGAGCAGGAAGTCCTGCACCGATTCGCTCTGGCGGTTGAACACGTCCTCGGCCAGGTAGTCGGCGATGGCGGCCTGGTCGCCGCTGAAGCCGCGAATGAAGGCGCCGATGTCGCGCTGCCCGTCGAGGAACAAGGAGGCCAGCTGGATGGCGGTGGCCCAGCCCTCGGTGCAGCGGTGCAGTTCGGCCACGTCCCGGTCGCTGATATGCAGTTGGCGCACACCGGTGAGGTAGTGGCGAGCCTCGTCGAGGGAGAAGCGCAGCAGGTCGGCGCCCACTTCTACCAGTTGCTCGCGGGCGCGCAACTTGCCCAGGCCCAGCGGCGGGGTGGTGCGGCTGCCGATCACCAGCTGGCTGCCGGCGGGCAGGTGGTCGATGAACTGGCGCACGATCTCGTGGATGGCGCCGTTGGTGATGGTCTCGAAATCGTCCAGGAAGAGGGCGAAGTCCACGCCCTCGGCCGACAGGCGGTCCACCGCGTCGAGCAGCGCGCCCAGTGGCGCGGTCTGCGAGTCGAACAGGGAACCCGGTGCGGTGTCATGGCGGTTCTCGCCACCGCAGGCGTCGAGGGCGGCGACCAGGTAGCTGAGGAAGCGGCTGGCGTCGTTGTCCTGCGCGTCGAGGGTCACCCAGCCGGTGCCGATGCCCGAGGCGCGCGCGCGCGCCTCCCATTGCAGCATGGCGGTGGTTTTGCCGAATCCGGCGGGGGCGAGGAACAAGGCCAGCTTCACATGTGACGGGATCAGATCCGGAACCGGCGCGGCCCTGGCCACCGAGTTGGGCGTGAGCGTGGGCGGGCTGAGCTTGGCCGCACTCAGCCTGATCCGTGCGGGCTGGGCGCCGACCTCGGTTTCCGGGTCCCGATTCACAGGTGTGTCTCCTTGCGTCTTTTTTTGTGTCGACCCGCCACCGTCGGATCGTTGCGGGTGGGGGCGTATTCGTCTTTTGGAGTATATCGCCGCCCCGGCGCATGGCACGCCGAAGACTACTTTTACCGTGATTTCCGTGGCAATTCGTCGTCCATTGTGGGTATCTCCCCGCGTCTGAAAAATCATCCCTATTAACGATGTGGCGAGCGGCCAATTCCAAAACAATGCGTCCATCGAATGGCTCTTCATCAACCCCGTTCCAGAGGTGCGTACGTGGGAAAACTCATCAATATAGATAACGGTGGCACGCTGACGGATATCGTTGTTGTCGAAGGCGGGACCATCTTCCGCACCAAGACCCTGACCACGCCCTACGATTTGAGCAAGTGCTTTTTCGAAGGGCTGAAGAAGGCGTCGAGGGAAATCTACGGCGATGAAAACGTCGTCGAGTTGCTGCGGACAACCGATTACATCCGTTACTCGACCACCCAGGGCACCAATGCCTTGGTCGAACGCAAGGGCCCGCGACTCGGGTTGGTGTTGCCGGTCGGCATTTCGGTCGATGTGTTGCGACATTCACCTGGCGGCGAGGACATGTTCGACGCCTTGTTTGACCAGCGTGTCGCGTCCATCGACCTGTCGCTCGAAGGCGCGGCCTTCGAGGCCGATGTAGTGCGGGTGGTCAACGCGCTCGCCTCGGCCGGGGCCAACCGACTCGTGGTCGGCATCATCGGTCCGGATCACGAGGCCGAGGAAAAGCGGATTCGCCGGATCATCCTGCGTAAGTTCCCCTCCCATTTGCTCGGGGCGATTCCGGTGCTTTTTTCACACGAGATCGGCAGCGACATGGATGACGCCCGACGGATCTGGACGGCGGCCTTCAACGCCTTCCTCCATCCGGCCATGGAAACCTTCCTCTATCACGCCGAAAACATTCTTCGCGAACATCGCTTCAAGACTCCGTTGCTGATCTTCCGCAACGACGGCGATTCGGCCCGGGTGGCCAAGACGGTGGCGCTCAAGACTTACAGCTCCGGCCCGCGCGGTGGCATGGAAGGGGCACGTGCGCTGGCGTCACAGCATGGGGCGGCGCGTCTGGTGACGGTCGATGTGGGTGGCACCACCACTGATATCGGTCTGGTCGAGAACGACCGCTTGCGCAGCCTGCGCTACGGTGAGGTGGAGTCGGTCGAAATCAGCCTGCCACTGGTGGATGTGGTGAGTGTGGGCGTCGGCGGCGGTTCGATCATTCGCGCGGAGGGCGGCCATATCAAGGTCGGCCCCGAGAGCGTCGGCGCGCAGCCTGGCCCGGCGTGCTTCGGACTGGGCGGCAAGCTGGCGAGCATCACCGATGTGTGCCTGCTGACCGGCATTCTCGACCCGAAGTCGTATTTCGGTGGCGAACTCACTCTTGATGCCGGTCGCGCCGAGGCAGCGATCAAGGAGAACGTGGCGACCGCTGTCGGCCTGACAATCCCCGACGCGCTCACCGCCATGGAGCGGGCCTGGGTGGGCAAGGTCGCCGACAGCATTCGCCATTTCACCGAGATCACCCCGGACACCACGCTGGCCGCCTTCGGTGGGGGCGGGCCGCTGCTGATCTGCGATGTGGCCGACCGGCTCGGCGTGCGCCGGGTGATCGTGCCGGCCCTGGCCGCGGTGTTCAGCGCCTTTGGGCTCGGCTTCAGCGATATCGCCCATCACTACGAGGCCAATCTGCCCAGCGCCGACCAGGATGCGCTCGACGAGATGATCGCCAGCCTGCTCAGCCGGGCCAGCCGCGACATGTATGCCGAGGGCTTCGAGCTCGACGAGTGCGAGCAAGCGGTGTCGCTCAATCGCATCGATGCCACGGGGGAGGCGCATCCGCTGGTCCACACGCTGGGTCAGCCCTTGAACGTGGCACTGGCGGCGGGTGAACACTTGTCGGTGTCGATGCGCGTGACCAAGCCGATCGAGCATGTGGCCTTCGAAGCGGTCGATGGCGGTGAGGCGCACGATGCGGTCGCGGCCGGTACCCGGCGGGTGTGCCTGCCCGGCGACGATGCCCGTGATGTGCCGCTGGTGCGCATAGCCGACAACCGCGCCGGGTCGTGTGGCCAGGGCCCGGCGATTCTCGAGGAAGACTTCTTCACCTGCCGCGTGCCGGCCGGTTGGCGTTACCGCTTTGCCGGTGGCATGGACCTGGTGCTTGAAAAAGCCGACTAGCCAGAAACGCCACGCCGACATCCGAGGAGACACACAATGAAAATACCGATGACCGAATACCTGGCGATCGACCTCGATCGCGAGATGTGGGAATGCCGCTGCTGCGGCCATGTGATCCAGAGCGCCCGCGAGAACTACAAGAAGGGCTTGCTGGTGTATGACCGAAATCCGCGCGAGATCCACAAGCCCTTGCTCGACACCACCAAGTATCAGCGCAGCTTCGCGCCGGACCCCGCCTGGTGTGCGCTGCTCGAATACTACTGCCCCTCCTGCGGCACGCTGGTCGAGACCGAGTACACCGTGCCCGGCCATCCGCCGCTGCATGACATGGAATTCGACATCGACGCCTTGCGGGCCCAGTGGAAAGACCGACCGGCGCCCGCGTCTGTCGAGATTCCGGACGACGACGAGCGCATTCGCAAACTGCGCGAAACCCACGCCCACTAACTGGCACGAGGAAGAACAATCATGAAACGTGTGGCTGTCGATATCGGTGGCACCTTCACCGACTGCTTCGTCGTGTGGGACGGCAATTATGTGCAGCGCAAGGCGCTGACCACGCATCACAACCTGGCGCTGGGCTTTAACGAGGCGCTCGACTATGCCTGTGGCGACCTGGGGGTTGATCGCGAGGCACTGCTCTCCGAAGTGGACTCGGTGCGCTACGCGACCACGCTTGGCACCAACGCGCTGATCCAGCGGCGAGGACCGAAAGTGGCGGTGCTGGTCACTGCCGGTTTCAAGAGCGTGCTGCCAATCTCGCGCGGCCGCGGCTACGGCGAGGGGCTGGATATCAGCCGGCAGATGGATATCCCCAACGCTGCCCGACCCGATCCGCTGGTGCCCATCCCCATGATTCGACAGGTGCGCGAGCGCATCGACTACAAGGGCGCGGTGGTGATGGACATCGACGAGGATGACCTGCGCCTGCAACTGCGTGAGCTGGTAGACAAGGGCGCTGAGGCGCTGGTGGTGATGCTGGCCAACAGCGTGGTGAACCCCGATCACGAGCTGCGCGTGCGCGAGATATTTCTTGAGGAATATCCGGCCCATATGCTCGGTGCGTTGCCCATCGTGCTCTCGCACCAGGTGGCGGGGCGCAAGGGCGAGTATGTGCGCGGCATGTCGGCGATCATGGATGCCTTCTTGCACAAGGTCATGTACCACGGGCTCGGCACGCTGGAGCTGAATTTGCGCAATTCCGGCTACCAGCGCCCCATGCTGGTGGTGCACAACTCCGGCGGCATGGCCCAGCTCAACTCCACCGATGCCTTGCAGACCGTGCATTCAGGCCCGGTGTCGGGGGTGGCGGCTTCTGAACACCTGGCCATGGAGGCAGGTCTGGGTAACGTGGTTGCCACCGATATGGGTGGCACCAGTTTCGACATCGGCATCGTGGTCGAAGGCGGGGTGAAGCACTATGACTTCAACCCGGTGATCGAGCGCTGGATGGTGAGCGTGCCCATGGTGCACCTGGTCACGCTCGGTGCCGGTGGCGGCTCGGTGGCTACGTTTGATCGGATGTACAACACCGTCAAGGTGGGCCCCGAAAGTGCCGGGTCCGACCCCGGCCCGGCCAGTTACGACCGCGGCGGCCTCAAGCCCACGGTGACCGACACCGACCTGCTGCTCGGCTATCTCGACCCCGAAAACTACGCCGGCGGCAAGATCAAGCTCAACCCGCGCAGGGCCAAGCGTGCCATTGAAGATTCCCTGTGCGATGAGCTCGATCTGGACACCATCGAGGTGTGCAAGCTCATCAAGCAGACCGTGGATGCCAACATGGCCAACGGCATGGCCGCCGAGTTGCGTGCCCGCGGCTATGACCCCGGCCAGTTCACCATGCTCGCTTACGGCGGCAATGGCCCGCTGCACGCCTGTGGCATCGCCCGCAGCCTTGGCATTGGCCATATTCTGGCGCCGCCCTACAGCTCGGTGTTCTCGGCCTGCGGCGCCGGAAACATGCACCAGATGCACATCCACGAATCTTCGGTGTTCATGGTGTTGTTCGACTCGAATCGCAAGCAGCTGTTCAACGATTACACCCGCTTCAACGAGATCGTCGCCGATCTGGAAATGCGCGGTAGTGAAGACCTGACGCGCCAGGGTATGCGGACCGAGGACATCCGCTACCGACTCGAACTCGACATGCGCTACGGCAACCAGCGGGTCGAGACCGCGGTGGTCACCGAGCTCAGCCGCCTGGCCAGCATGGCCGACGTGCTCAAGCTTATGGACCAGTTCCACACCAGTTACGGCGACCGCTTCGGTGCCGGGAGTCAGGCGCCCGAAGCCGGCGTGCGCATCAACACCATCCGGGTGTGCGCCTACGTAGAACTGGAGACCGTGCGCTTCGCCGGCATCAAGCCGACCGGGCCGGACAAGGCGCCGGGCGCGCCGGTGGGCAGTCGGGCCTGCCATTTTGTCGGTGTCGATGGCGCAGTCGAGACACCCATCTACGACGACGCGGCGCTCGAGGAGGGCACTCGTATCGTCGGCCCGGCCATCGTCGTGACCACGGCAACCACTTACCTCGTCGAACCCGGCTGGCAGTACCGGGCCGCCGGTCAGGGCGCGGTGTGGTTCAAGCAACTCGCCGACTGACGCCCTCAAAAGAGCACTTCGCGGAGACCGAAATGGGACATACCGACAATCAAATGAAAGCGGCCTTGAGTGCCGACGAGCAGGCCTTGCTGGATACCTTCCTGGAAGAGAACTCGCTGTTCTATGGGCCCGACCCGGCGATCATGCGCGATCACCACATCGGCCCACGCACCGAGGTCGAGGACGCGTTGCTCAACAGCGAACTCGACCCGCACGCGCTCAATCTGGTGCGTGGCCGCCTGCATGCGGCGCTTGATGAGACCTACGACATGGTCGAACAAATGGGCACCGCGCCGGGTGCCAAATGGGGTGATCTGGTGACCGCGGTCTACACCGCTACCGGCGATCTGTCGTCGATCAGCCCCAAGGGTGTGGTGGTGTTCTCCGGCGTGTGTCACTACCCGCTCAAGTTCATCGCCAAGTATTGGGCGCACGACCCGACGGTGGGCCTGCGTGAGGGCGACGGCTTCATCCATAACGACTCGCGCTACGGCAACATCCACAACACCGACCAGAGCATGATCATGCCGGTGTTCCACGAGGGCGAGGTGATCTGCTGGGTGTCCTCGACCATTCACGAGGGCGAGAACGGCGCTTGCGAGCCCGGCGGCATGCCGGCGGCGGCCGAGAGCAAGTGGGACGAGGGGCTCAAGATGCCGCCGTTTCGCATCGTCGAGAACAACCAGGTGCGGCGCGATCTGCTCACCTTCTTGCAGAACTCGGTGCGCGACCCCAAGCTCCAGTACGAGGACGTGAAGGTCAAGCTGCATGCCTGCCTGCGCCTGATCGAGCGCATCCGCTCGGTGATTGCCGAGTACGGCAAGGAAAACCTCATCGCCTGCCTGCGCAAGAACATTGAGGACGTGGACGTGGAGGTGCGCCGACGCATCCGCGAGATGCCCGACGGTACCGTGCGCACCCATGCCTTCATTGACGGCACCCTGCGCGAGAACGTGCTGATCAAGTACAACCTCACCGTTACGGTCAAGGGCGAGCACATGATCCTGGATGTGCGCGGCTCCAGCCCCGAGTTCACCAACCGCTCCATCAATACGACCCTGGCCTCGCTCAAGACCTGCATCGCCACCGCCTACCTGCTTTACATCTGGCCGGACCTGCCTCACAACATGGCCTGCTTCTCGGCGGTGGAGGTGCTCTCGGACGAGAACTCGCTGCTGGACTCGTCCTTTGACGCGCCCAACTGCATGAGCCTGATTCCCCTGTTCAAGTCTTTCACCCTGCCGACCATCGCGCTGGCGAAGTTCATGTACAGCTGCCCGACCCGCTACACCGCGATCTACTCCTCGCACTTCAATCAGCCCTACACCTTTATTTACGGCGGCGTCACCCAGCATGGCGAGGTGACCGGCAACTTCTGCGCCGACATCAACGGCAACGGCGGCGGCGCGCGCGAAAACCGTGATGGCGAGCATGCGGTGGCGCCGTGCTTCGGCTACATGTGCGACACCGGCGAGCAGGAGCTGATCGAGGAGGAGCTGCCGGTGCTGCGGCTGGTGGCCCAGCATCTGACCAAGGACCGGGTCGGCTTCGGCAAGTATCGCGGCGGCCTCGGCTACGAGCAGCTCATCACCAGTCGAGACGCAGGTTTCTGGGGCTTCATGACCGGCGGCACCGGCTCGCTGCATCCGAGTGCCTACGGGCTTTTTGGCGGCTACGCCTCGCCGGTGTACACCTTGTGCAAGATCCGCGAGGTGAATGTCTTCGACACCCTAAAGACCGATCCGCGCAGTTTCAAGTTCGACCTGGTCGAGCTCATGAACGAGCAGGCCATCCCCGGCGCCAAATACGGCGCCTACGACATGGGGATGACCTTCGAGCCGGTGCAGGAGGGCGAGGTCTACATGATCTGCCAGGGCGCCGGCGCCGGTTATGGCGACGTGCTCGACCGCGATCCGAATCTGGTGATCCGCGATCTGGAAGAAGACCTTATCTCCCACGAGACCGCGCGCGCGCTCTATCACGTCGTGTATGACACCGACTCACTGGTGCTCGATGTGGAGGCCACCCGTGCCGCCCGCGCCGCCGAGCGCGAGTCGCGCAAGCGCCGGGGCAAGCCTTTCGACGAATTCGTGGCCGAGTGGGTGCGCCCCG
Organism: Zoogloeaceae bacterium G21618-S1; assembly: GCA_027214125.1. Classification (GTDB taxonomy): domain Bacteria; phylum Pseudomonadota; class Gammaproteobacteria; order Burkholderiales; family Rhodocyclaceae; genus Nitrogeniibacter. The sequence goes on along the minus strand of JAPWHF010000001.1, from coordinate 342,460 downwards.
AGCCGCCCGAGGATCTGCCGTATTACGGCAGCTGGGACGACCCCACCCGTATCTACGCGGGCCAGGGGGCTGGCCGTGTGGTGATGCAGCGGGGCGCGGTGCAAGGCGTGATGATGCCCAACCCCAAGGATGTGCGTATTGCCGAACTCGAAGCGCAACTGGCCGCCGCGACGGCCGGGCGTGGCTGACCGATATCCTGCGGGAGGATTCCGATGAGTACTTCTTTCATGGACCGACTGGCCGGCGGTGAGCCGCTGGTGTGGCTGGATTTCTACGACTATGCGGGGGCACGGCTGGCCGGCGCCAGCGGTGTGCCCTGGCTGGATGACGCGGCCTTTGCCGCCTTCCATGGCAAGGCCCAGGGGCTGTTGGGTTCCGACGTGATCACAGTGCCGGTGGCGCGTATCGCCGAGGCGCTGCTGCGGGCCAATCCGGCCCTGTCGGCCGCCATGGGCGAGAAGAAGCGGCCGGCCTACCCGCTGCGCCGCCTGCTCGAGGACGCCGGCCTGCGCCAGGCGGTGTCGGCCCTGCTGGGGCCGCTGCGCGCCGCCGATAGTGAGCGCCCGGTGGCGCTGGTGCTGCCCTCGCCGCGCCAGTGGCTGGCCGCCGCCTACGCCGTGGCTCATGGCGAACCGATGGCGGCAGATGTGGCGAACGACCCGGACGAGATCGACGGCGCGGCGGTGTATGTGGCCAACTTCCTCGGTGAGTTCGCCTCGGCGGGCGTCGATCTGGTGCTGCTGTGCGAGTCGGCCGACAACGGTGCACGCAACGCCGACGACCTGTCACTTTATGATTCGGTGTTCAAGACCTGCCGGCATTTTCGCTGGGCCATCGGCCTGCTCGATCCGGCCGGCCTGCTGCCGGTGAATGACGCCAACGCCATCGATCTGCGGATCGCGCCGGCGGGCGGGCGCGAGCTGAACGTGGCGCCGGCCTTCTGGCAGGCCGACGGCGAGACGTCTGCGCCCCCGGCCGCGCGCCTCTACCATGCGTCGATTCCCGCCGACGCGGTGCCCGAGACCGTGCTCGATCGCCTCGCCGTGCTGCGTCGACGCGATCGTCAGGCGGAACTGGCGGAGGTGAGCGCATGAGTGCCGCTGATCCCTTCCGCCTCGACGGCAAGGTCGCGCTGATCACCGGCGCGGCGCGCGGCATCGGTGCCGAATGTGCCCGCCATCTGGCCAATGCCGGGGCGCGGGTGATGCTCACCGATGTGCTCGACGACATCGGTCGCGATACGGCCGCCAGCCTGCGCGCCAACGGTGCCGAGGCGGACTATCACCCGCTCGATGTCACCCGTGAAGCCGACTGGGAGCGCGCTATCGCGGCCACCATCGACAGCTTCGGCGGCCTCGACGTGCTGGTGAACAACGCCGGCATCGAGATCATGGGCGCGATCACCGAGGTGAGTCTCGACGACTTCCGCCGTCTCATGGCGATCAACGTGGACGGCGTGTTCCTGGGCTGCAAGCAGGCGGTGATCGCCATGCGCCCCGGCGGTGCGGCCGGGTGCGGCGGCTCGATCATCAACATGTCCTCGGTGGCCGGGCTGATCGGCGTGCCCTGGCTCTCGGCCTATGGTGCGAGTAAAGGCGCGGTGCGGATGATCACCAAGGATGTGGCGGTCGAATGCGGCCGCCTCGGCTACGGCATTCGGTGCAACTCCATCCATCCCGGGGTGGTCGCCAGCCAGATGGCCGATTCCTTCCTGCACAAGAACCAGGCCCTGTCCGGCGGCACCGCCTCGCTCGACGAGATCCGCGCCGCTTTCCTCCAGGCCCATCCCATCGGGCGCATGGGCGAGCCGGCGGACATCGCCCATGCGGTGCGCTTCCTTGCGGCGGAGGCCTCGTCCTGGATCACCGGCGTGGAGCTGCCGGTCGATGGCGGCTGGACGGCGACCTGATAACAAGAACGATTGAGGAGACGCGATATGGTCAATGAAGGCGATTTGTTGTGGACACCGAGTGAGGCCTTCGTCGACAGCTCGAATGTCACGGCGTTTATTGACTGGCTGCGCCGCGAGCGCGGGGTGGACTGCGCCGACTATCCCGCCCTGTGGGCCTGGTCGGTGAAGGACGTGGCGGCGTTCTGGGAAGCGCTGTGGGACTACTTCGGCATCAGCTCGCCGACCCCTTACCGCGCCGTGCTCGAAAACCCGGTGATGCCGGGTGCGCGCTGGTTTCCGGGCGCGCAGGTGAACTTCGCCGAACAGCTGCTGCGCCAGGCCCGGCCGGGCGAGGTGGCCCTGCATCATCTGTCGGAACTCAATCCGCTTCAGCACATGACATGGGATGAACTGGCCCGTCAGGTGCGGTGCCTGGCCACCTGGCTGCGCGAGTCCGGGGTGGAGCAGGGCGACCGGGTGGTGTCCTACCTGCCCAACACCCCGCAGGCGGCGGTGGCGATGCTGGCCACGGCGGCGGTGGGGGCGATCTGGTCGAGCTGCTCGCCGGATTTCGGCGTCAAGAGCGTGCTCGACCGCTTCGTGCAGATCCGGCCCAAGGTGTTATTCACCATTGACGGCTATCGCTACGGCGGCAAGGACTTCGACCGCCGGCCCGAATCCCGCGAAATCGCCGCCAGCCTGCCGACGCTGGAGACCATCGTCTGCCTGCCCTATCTGAATCCGGATGATCCCGGCCTCGAGGCCACGCCCGGCGTGCGCGTTGCCCGGTGGCCGGATGTGGTGCCGGACGGGGTGGACGTGCCGGGCTTCGAATTCGCGCCCACGCCCTTCGAGCATCCCCTGTGGATCGTCTATTCCTCCGGCACCACCGGCCTGCCCAAGCCCATCGTGCATGGCCATGGCGGCATCACCCTGGAGATGCTCAAGCTCTCCCACTTTCACTTCAACCTCAAGCCTGGCGGGGTGATGTTCTTCTACAGCACCACCGGTTGGGTGATGTGGAACATCGTCGTTGGCTCGCTGCTGTCGGGCGCCGCTGCTGTGCTCTATGACGGCAACCCGGCCCATCCCGACCCGGACGTGTTGTGGCGCATGGCCGCTGACACCGGCACCACCTTCTTCGGCGCCAGCCCCACCTATGTGGGCATGATGGCCAAGGGGGGCATCCATCCGAGCGAGACCTACGACTTGTCGCGCATCGAGGGCATTTTGCTGGGCGGCTCGCCGGTGACGCCCGAATCCATGGTGTGGTGTTACGAGAACATTAACCCGGACCTGTGGCTCACCTCGCAAAGTGGTGGCACCGATGTGGCCACCGGCTTTGTGGGCGCCTCGCCGACGCTGCCGGTGTATGCCGGCGAAATCCAGGCGCGGATGCTGGGCGTCGACGTGAAGGCGCTTGACGAGGCCGGTGCGCCAGTGGTGGGCGAGGTGGCCGAACTGGTAGTGTGTCAGCCCATGCCCTCGATGCCCCTGTGTTTCTGGAATGATGAGGGCGACACGCGTTTTCGGGAATCGTACTTCGAGGTCTATCCCGGCCTGTGGCGTCACGGTGACTATCTCAAGATCAACGCCCGCGGCGGCTGCTACATCTATGGGCGCTCTGACTCGACGCTCAACCGCTTCGGGGTCAGAATCGGCACAGCCGACATCTATCGCTGTGTCGAGGCGATCGAGGGTGTGGCCGATAGCCTGATCGTGTGCCTCGACCTGTCGGGGGGGCGATTTTTCATGCCCCTGTTCGTGAAACTCGACCCCGGCGTAGTCCTGGACGCGGCGATGGAAAAACGGATCTGCGATCGGCTGCGCAGCGAGTATTCCCCCCGCCATGTGCCGGATCGCATCTATGCCATGGACCGGATTCCCTACACCCTCACCGGCAAGAAAATGGAAGTGCCGGTGCGCAAACTACTGATGGGCGTGCCGGTGGCGAAGGCGGCCAATCCGGATTCCATGGCCAACCCCGATGCACTCGACGATTACATCGCTTTCGCCCGGGATTGCCCGGATTACACGCTTTAGCCCGCACCGACAAAAACCCGAAGGAGCAGGAGATATGACACAAACGAACGCGGTCTGGGTGATGAACCGCCATGCCGATGGCCCGATGAGCGACGACAATCTGGTGCTGCGCGAGCAGCCCATGCCGGAGCCGGGCGAGGGCGAGATCCGGGTGCGTGGGGTGTATCTCTCCCTCGACCCGACCAACCGGGTGTGGCTGTCGCCGCGCTACACCTATCTGCCGCCCATCCCGCTCGGCGACCCCATGCGCGGTTTCATCATCGGGGTGGTGGACAAGTCCCGCGCGCCGGGCTGGGCCGAGGGCGATATCGCCTACGGGCTGATGCAGTGGGCGCGGTATTCGATCATCAACCCCGATCGCACCGCCTTCATGATGAAGATGCCGGCACCGACCGAGGTGTCGCTCGAAGCATCGATCTGCGCGTTGGCGATGAACGCGCATACCGCCTATTACGGTCTATTGCTCAAGGGTCAGCCGCGCCCGGGTGATACGGTGCTGATCTCCGGCGCTGCCGGGGCCACCGGCGTTCAGGCCGGGCAGATTGCCAAAATTGCCGGCTGCCGCGTGGTCGGCATTGCGGGTGGCGCCGAGAAATGCGCCATGCTGGTGAATGAATTGGGTTTTGACGCCGCCATCGACTACAAGGCCGAGAACGTCCTCGAGGCCATCGGCCGGACCTGTCCCGATGGCGTGGACATCTTTTTCGACAACGTCGGCGGCCCCATCCTCGATGCCGCGCTCGCGCATCTGGCCATGGGCGCCCGCGTCGTGATCTGCGGCGGCATCTCCGATTACGACAACATCGAGGACCCGGACGCCCTCTATGGCGTGAAGAACCACTTCATGCTGCTCATGCGCCGCGCCCGCATGGAAGGTTTTGTGGTCTTCGACTTCCTCGGTGGCGCCGATCAGCACCGTTGCGAGCGCGATCTGACCCGTTGGTTCCAGGCCGGTCGGCTCAAGTATCAGGCCCATGTGGTCGAGGGCATCGAACACGCCTTCCCGTCGCTCAAGCTGCTGTTCAACGGGGGAAATCGGGGCAAGCTATTGGTGAGACTCGATCGGGATTGAAGGAGGCCGACGTCAGGGGCGTTTGCGAGAGCTCGCGCTCCAGTGTGACAGACGTCGCCTCTGCAGAACGGGGCGGGAGCCGACCAAGGCCGGCACACATCCGACCGGCATTCCTTGTGCGCAACGGCGGCTGGGACGCCCGTCAAAACGGGGCCAGTGAACAGGTGTAGTGGTCAAGTTTTTTCCGACGCCTCGATAAGCTGTTTTGCGGCGTCGTTGCGTTCGTACGCGGAGGGCACCATGTAGCCCAGCGTCGAATGCAAGCGGACGGTGTTGTAGAAACCGACGATGTCGTCGGTGACATTTCGGCTGGCCTCGGCATGGTTTGCATAGTCTTGCTGCCAAACGCGGTCCATCTTCAGATTCAGGAAGAAGCGTTCCATCACGGCGTTGTCCCAGCAGTTGCCCTTACGGCTCATGCTGACCAGCAAGCCATGACGGCTCAGCGGTTCGCGATGGGTGGCGCTGGTGTACTGACTTGCCACGGTCCGAATGCACAATCAACCCGGCCGGCGCTTGGTGCCGTGTAATGGCCATCTTCAAGGCGGAACAAACCAGCTCGGCATGCATGCTCGGCGCCATCGCCCAGCCGACGATTTTGCGCGAGTACAGATCCATCACCGCCGCCGGGTAGAGCCAGCCAGCGTAGGGAATATCCGAGACCCACGCGGCATTGATCGTGGTCGGCCTGAATTGCCGATCCAGCACGTGATGGATCATCCGCCTGTCGAGGTGTCGGAGGAAATTGAACCACGACAGCCCGCTGGCCTTACGCGGAAGATGTGTCGGAGAGTTTTTTCAGTCGGTAGGACAGTTGTGGCCGCGATATGCCGAGGGCTCGGGCGGCTTTGGCGAGGTTCCCGCCGGATTGCGTGACGGCATGGTTGATCATCAGGTTTTCGATATCGTGCAGTGATCTGCCGCTTTGCGAAAGAAGGGTGGCGAGATCATTGATTTCGTGCGGGGCCTTGTTGCTCAAGACGCCATCCGCACCAACGCCGATCGGGAACTGATCGTATTGTGCCGGGCTTGTAAACAGGTGCTCCAGTTCGATCCAGTCGTGCTGGGGGGCAAGAATGACGCCGCGTTCGATGATGTTTTCCAGCTCACGGATGTTGCCCGGCCACGCGTAGTCGCCCAGCGCTCGGAGCGCTTTGTCGGTGATGCCCATGAGCTTCTTGTCGTGCAGTGCGGTGAATCGTTTCAGCAGTGCGTCGACCAGCAAGGGGATGTCAGAGGCACGTTCGCGCAGGGGCGGGATGGTGACCGGATAGACGTTGAGTCGGTAGTACAGATCGTTGCGAAAGCGCCCTTCCTTGACGGCTTCCTGGAGATTGACGTTGGTTGCCGCGACCAGCCGGACATTGACCTTGCGGACCTGGTCGCCGCCCAACCGTTCGATTTCGCCTTCTTGCAGGGCGCGCAGCAACTTGGCTTGCGCGGCGGCCGGGAGTTCGCCGATTTCGTCGAGAAACAGGGTGCCGCCGTCCGCGCGTTCAAACTTGCCGGCGCGCGAAGTATCGGCGCCGGTGTAGGCGCCTTTTTCGACACCGAAGAGTTCGGATTCGATCAGATCGTGGGGCAGGGCGGCACAGTTGATGGCGACAAAGGGGGCGTCCTTGCGGGCACCGAGCTCATGCAGGGTTCGTGCAAAGCGCTCTTTGCCGACCCCGGTTTCGCCCAGCAGCAGTACCGTGACATTGGTTGCGGCTGCCTTGGTGATGAGCGAAATGGCATTCTGGAAACCCGTCGAGGCGCCGATCAGGTTGGTGATCGGGCGGTTCTTGCACAGCGTGGAGCGTAGCGCGTCGACCTGGTCGCGCAGTTCAAGCAGCTTGCCGAGGACCGAGTCTTCCTCAAAATAGGGCAGATAGGCGTCGGCATCCGGCCAGGCTTCGGCGGGGCGGCCGACGATGCGGCAGTGGTTGGTGCCGGTGGCCGCACACTCGACTTCCTTGAAGAGAATGAAGCGCCCCATGAAGGCGGTGGTGTAACCCGAGGCGTAGCCCAGCTCCATCCAGCAGATAGGGTCGGCGGCGTGGCCGAACTCCGAGAGGTGGACTTCGGCCTCCCAGGAGTTATGCCAGATGAACTCGCCGTCAAATTCGCCCTTGTCGATGTCCATGTTGAGGCGGACCGTTTCGACCTGGACGCTGCCTTCGAGCATGTGCAGCTGGGGGCCGACGACAAACGCGTCCTTCAAGCTCTGATGGCCCCGGATCTTGCGCGCCAGTTCGGCGTCGCGCACCCCGGCGGCGTAGCCCATTCGGGTGAGGACCCGACGCGCCTGTTCGTTGCCCAGCGACGTGATCAGCTCTTTGCGGAGCTCACTCAGCGACGCGGTGTGCATCAACACCATGCGGTTCTGATCCAGCCAGATCAGACCATCTTCGGATGAAAAGCGCACAAGACTGCGCAAGTCATTGATTTCCGGGTATTCGATTCCCGCCACATGGCCTCCTCGGGGCTCGGTATGTGCTCGTCTGTCAGGTATTCCGAGTCCCTTTCTTATAGCACCGATTGCGCCCTGAACTGCGCGTGTCCGTCCTCCGTCCCGACAGATTTCACGGCGGATGTCTTTTGTAATACGAAGGATTTTCTTTGGACGAGTTTCCGCGTATTGTATGAAATCTCGAGATTAATAGCGAGTGCCACATGGTCAAGCAGGAAGTGCGGCGATTCACGATCCGTCTGCTCAATACCGCAGATCGTTTTGTGTGCCGGTCAGACGAAAACGTGTTGCATGCCATGGAGTTGTTGGGCTATCGCGGCATTCCGGTCGGCTGCCGCGGCGGTGGATGCGGTGTGTGCCGCGTGCGGGTGCGTTCGGGTCAATACACGGCACGCAAGATGAGTCGCGCCTGTGTATCCGAAGCCGAAGAGGCGGTCGGCATCGTGCTGGCGTGCAAGTTGTTTCCGTCTTCCGATCTCGATCTGGAGGTGCTCGGCAAGATGCTCAAGTGCCTGGCGGCAGCTCAGTCGCGCTCCGAGACACCGAGCGCGGCGCGCCTCGATGTTCCACGGTGAGATCATTCTTTTGAGTCCCCCTCGACCCGGCGCCATGCCGGGTTTTTCTTTGTCGGTTGCGGCTAAGTCATTGTTGCAAAGCACAAAACACGATTGATCATTTGATGAACCGAGTTCAGGCATTTGATCAATTGATCACCTCATAAGTTTTACTTTTTTATAAAAATCTCGAGAAAAACAAAAATATCCGGTTAAAAACAGATGCTTGGCGCAACTGGCACAGGCCTTGAGTGATAGGTCAGCAACAGCGCGTTGGTGCTTATCAAATGGAGAACGGAATGGCGCAGGCGGAGATGCGGATCGATGTGAGCAAAAAGTACGTTCGCGTCGTGGAGCGACGGGCGAGCGGTCTGGTCGAGTTTGAGTTCTCGATTGGTTTGCCTGAGCTGTACGTCGAGATGCTGCTGCCGGCCGAAGCCTTCGAGGCATTTTGCACCAACAACGACGTGATTTTCCTGGAAGGCCCGCGCCCGCTGGCCGACACCGGGGCGGACTGGGAGTGGCGCCTGCGTGATGCCACCCATGAGCGTTTTCGCGACAAGCAATGAACCGGCATTTCCGGCCAGAGCAATAAGAGGAGACATAAATGCAGATGGATCTGCGAACGGTATCGATCAAGCCGCTGCGTAACACTTTTGATCATGTGGCCCGTCGGCTGGGTGCCGACAAGCCGGCGTCTCGCTACCAGGAGGGGACTTTCGACATGCAGGCGGCGGCGAATTTCCACTACCGCCCGACCTGGGACCCGGAGCACGAGATCTTCGATGCCACGCGCACGGCGATCAAGATGGCCGACTGGTATGCGTTCAAGGATCCGCGCCAGTTCTACTACGGGACTTATACGCTGGCCCGCGCCAAGCAGCAGGACACGGCGGAAGCGAACTTCAATTTCGTCGAGACCCGTGGCCTGGCCGCGATGCTCAATGATGAAGTGAAGGCGACGTCGCTGAAGTTGCTGGTGCCTTTGCGGCATGTGGCATGGGGCGGCAATCTGAACAACGCCTCAATGTGCGCCTATGGCTATGGCACGGCGTTTACCCAGCCGTGCATCTATCACGCCATGGATCACCTCGGCATTGCCCAGTACCTGACGCGGGTCGGTTTGCTGCTCGGTTCGGAAGAGGAACTGGATGCGGCAAAGGACGCCTGGATGACGGGCGACGCGTGGCAGGGGCTGCGGCGCTACGTGGAGGACAGTTTTGTTCTCAAGGACCCGATCGAGTTGTTCGTGGCGCAGAACGTGGCGCTCGACGGCCTGCTCTACCCGCTGGTGTACGAAACCATTGTCGATGACGTGCTCTCGTCCGAGGGGGGGACGGCCATCGCGCTGCTGACCCAGTTCATGACCGAGTGGTTTGGCGAGACCCGACGCTGGGTCGATGCGACGCTCAAGACGGCTGCCGGCGAATCCGCCGAGAACAAGGCTTTGCTCGAAAAGTGGACCACCCATTGGCGTGATCGCGCCGCCAGCGCGCTGATGCCGGTGGCGCAGATCGCCGTCGGCGGGCGTGCCGACACGGTCGTGGCCGAGCAGGTCGAGCAGTTCAACACCCGTCTGGCGAAAGCCGGCATGACGGTCTGAGGAGGCCTCGCCATGTCAAACGTATTCCTGGCGCTGCAAGCCAATGAAGACACCCGCGCCATCATCGAGGCGATTACCGAGGACAACCCGCATGCGGTGGTCCATCCCTCGCCGGCGATGGTGAAGATCGATGCCGAGGGCTCGCTCACGGTGCGCCGCGAAACCATCGAGGCCCTGATCGGCCGCAGCTTCGATCTGCAGGAGCTGCACATCAATCTCATCTCCCTGTCCGGCCACATCGACGAGACGGACGACGAACTGACCCTGCACTGGAATGCCTGAGGGCGAGGAGAACACTCATGGACATGAACGTACCGAAGAAGAAGCTCAGCCTGAAGGAAAAGTACAGCCACATGACGCGCGGGCTGGACTGGGAGCCCTCCTACCAGTCGAAGGACGATGTGTATCCGTACGCCAAGTACGAAGGCATCAAGATCCATGACTGGGACAAGTGGGAAGACCCCTTCCGTCTGACCATGGACGCGTACTGGAAATACCAGGCCGAGAAGGAACGCAAGCTCTACGCCATCATCGACGCCTATGCGCAGAACAATGGCCACCTGTCGGTGACCGACGCGCGCTACATCAACACCGTCAAGCTGTTCCTCACCGGGGTGTCGCCGCTCGAATACATGGCGCACCGCGGCTTTGCGCATGTGGGCCGTCAGCTGCCGGGAGCCGGCCCGCGGGTGGCCTGCCTGATGCAATCGATCGACGAGATCCGCCACGCCCAGACGCAGGTGCACTCACTGTCGAACTACAACAAGTACTACAACGGCCTGCACGACTTCCGTCACATGCATGACCGTGTGTGGTACCTGTCGGTGCCCAAGAGCTTCTTCGATGACGCCATCACGGCCGGCCCCTTCGAGTTCATGGTGGCGATCGGCTTCAGTTTTGAATACGTGCTCACCAACCTGCTGTTCGTGCCCTTTGTGTCGGGCGCGGCCTACAACGGCGACATGAGCGCGATGACCTTCGGATTTTCGGCGCAGTCGGACGAAGCGCGGCATATGACACTCGGTCTCGAAGTCATCAAGTTCATGCTCGAGCAGGACCCGGACAACCTGCCCATCGTGCAGCGCTGGATCGACAAGTGGGCCTGGCGCGGCACCCGCGTGCTGACCCTGGTGGCGATGATGATGGACTACATGCTGCCCAAGCGGATCATGAGCTGGAAGGAAGCCTGGGAGGTGTATTTCGAGGAAAACGGCGGTGCGCTGTTCAAGGACCTGGCCCGCTACGGCATCACCATGCCCAAGTGCATCGAAGACATCACCAAGGAGAAGGAGCACCTCTCGCACCAGGCCTGGGCGACCTTCTACAACTATGGCGCGGCAGCGGCCTTCCACACCTGGACGCCGGACGAAGACGAGATGAACTGGCTGTCCGAGAAGTACCCCGACAGCTTCGACAAATACTACCGCCCGCGCCTCGAGTACTGGCGCGACGAGGCCGCCAAGGGCAACCGTTTCTACAACAAAACGCTGCCCATGCTGTGCCAGGTGTGCCAGATCCCGATGTTGTTCACCGAGCCGGATGACCCGACCAAGATCTGCTACCGCGAGACGCAGTACAAGGACGACAAGTACCACTTCTGTTCCGATCACTGCAAAGCGATCTTCGAGCACGAGCCGGAGAAGTACATCCAGTCCTGGCTGCCGGTGCATCAGATCTACCAGGGCAATTGCTTTCCCGAAGGCACCGACCCGACCGCCGAGGGCTTTGACCCGCTGGCCGCCGTGCTTGCGTACTACCACATGAATTTCGGGCGCGACAACCTCGACTTCGAAGGCTCCGAAGACCAGAAGAACTTCGACGCCTGGCGCGGTGTGGCCACCTCGAACGACTGACCGACGATGCCGGCCCCGGTAACGGGGTCGGTCATGAGAATCAAGGAGACATCCATGGCAGTGACTGCCCTCAAGGACTACCAGTTCGAGCCGGCCGACCGGGTCGAGAATTTCCACGGTAACCAGTTGCTCTATGTCGGCTGGGAAGACCACTTGCTGTTTTGCGCGCCGTTTGCCTTTCCGTTTCCGCCGGCCATGCGCTTTGGCGACGTGGTGGAGCAGGTCTTGCCCGCGGCCTTCGGCTACCACCCCGATTTCGCAAAGATCGACTGGGCGGCGGCGCAGTGGTTCAAGTCCGGCCAGCCCTGGACGCCTGACTTCAACAAGTCGCTGGCGGACAACGGCCTGGGCCACAAGGATGTGATCCGCTTTCGCACGCCCGGGCTGACCGGCATCAAGGGCGCCTGCAGCTGATCCGTGCCGTGCGCCCTGTCTGACGCAGGGCGCCCGACCGGACCCCCGAGAGAGAACAGGAATGAGCTACGAACTGACCATAGAACCGCTCGGCACGACCATCGAGGTCGAGGATGATCAGACCATTCTCGACGCCGCGCTGCGTGCCGGCATCTGGTTGCCGCACGCCTGTTGTCACGGCCTGTGCGCGACCTGCAAGATCGACGTGCTCGAAGGCGAAGTCGAGCATGGTGAAGCGTCGAGTTTCGCCTTGATGGACTTTGAGCGTGACGAAGGCAAGACACTGGCCTGCTGCGCCACCTTGCAAAGTGATGTGACCATCGAGGCGGACGTCGACGAAGAACCCGACGCCGAATCGATTCCGGTGCGCGACTTTCCCGGCACCGTGAGCCGTATCGAAGCGCTCACGCCGACCATCAAGGGCATCTTCCTCACCCTCGATGAGCCGATGCATTTCCAGGCCGGGCAATACATCAACGTCGACATTCCCGGCGACGTCGGCTCGCGCGCTTTCTCCCTGGCCAATTCACCGAGCAGTGGCCGTGAGGTCGAGCTGAATGTGCGGATCGTGCCCGGCGGGGCGGGTACCACCTGGCTGCACGAGCGCCTGGCGGTGGGCGACCGGCTGACGCTGTCCGGGCCTTACGGGCGCTTCTTCGTGCGCAAGTCGGCACAACTGCCCTTGATCTTCATGGCCGGCGGATCGGGCTTGTCGAGTCCGCGCAGCATGATTCTCGACTTGCTCGAATCGGGCTGCGAACTGCCCATCACGCTGGTGTATGGCCAGCGTACCCGCGCCGAGCTGTACTACCACGACGACTTCCTCGCGCTGGCCGAGCGCCATGCCAATTTCAGCTATGTGCCGGCGCTGTCAGATGAGCCGGCGGGGACGGACTGGGGCGGTTTTCGCGGCTATGTGCACGAGGCGGCGACGGCCCACTTCGACAACGACTTCCGCGGCCACAAGGCCTATCTGTGCGGCCCGCCGCTGATGATCGATGCCTGCATCGGTGCGCTGATGCAGGGGCGACTGTTCGAGAACGACATCTACACCGAGAAGTTCATTTCCGCGGCCGATGCGCAGCAGGTACGCAGTCCGTTGTTCAAGCGAATTTAAAATCTCGAGAAAATATGTTGACGTCGAGATAATAGACAAATATCTTTCATTCCATGACATAACAAAACTGCGGACGGGCGGCCCGGCGAGGGCGCTCGATACAGCAGAAGGAGACATAAAATGGCGATCAATGGTGTTCTCAGACCCGGCCATGTCCGGCTTCGCGTCCTCGATCTTGAAGAGGGCGTCAAGCATTACCGTGACGTGCTGGGCCTGCAGGAAGTGGGGCGCGATGCTCAAGGTCGCGTCTATCTCAAGGCCTGGGACGAGCGCGATCACAACTCGGTCGTTCTGCGCGAAGCCGACGAGGCCGGCATCGACGCGATGGCCTTCAAGGTGGCGGACGCTGCCACGCTGGACCGGCTGGAGGCCGATATTCGCGCCTTCGGGCTCAGCACCGAGCGCATCCCGGCGGGCGAAATGCTCGAGACCGGTGAGCGTGTGATCTTCCAGGCGCCGACAGGCCATCACTTCGAGTTGTATGCCGACAAGACCGACGTGGGCAATGGCATGCCTTACACCAACCCCGAGGTGTGGGTGCAGGATCAGAAGGGCATCAACCCGGTGCGCTTCGACCACTGCCTGCTGTACGGGCCGAACATCACTGAGGTAGAGAAGTTGTTTACCGAGGTACTGGGTTTCTACACCACCGAGAACGTGTTGATGGAAGACGGCAAGAGCAACCTGGCCGTGTTCCTGTCGTGCTCGAACAAGGCGCACGACATCGCCTTCGTGATGCACCCGGAGCCGGGCAAGCTGCACCATGTGTCCTTCCTGCTCGAGAGCTGGGAGCAGGTACTGCGGGCCGCCGACATCATGTCCATGAACCGGGTGTCAATCGACATCGGCCCGACCCGCCACGGCATCACGCGCGGGACGACCATCTACGCTTTCGACCCGAGTGGCAATCGCTTCGAGACCTTCTCGGGCGGCTACCAGACCTACCCGGACAACCATCCGATCACCTGGACTTTCGATCAGGTGGGGCCGGCGATCTTCTACCACGACCGCGTGCTCAACGAGCGTTTCCTGGCCGTCGTGAGCTGAGTGATTGCAGTGCCGGGGCCGTGTGATGCGGCCCCGTGGTTTGACTTCCCCGCAGAGAGAGAAAAGTCGTGCCGGCCTGGGCCGGACGCGACATGACACGCCCGACACCAGATGTCCGCACGGGACGACATCAGATCATAAAAGGGCATAACGGAATAAAGGAAGGAGACCATCATGGCAGTCACCGGCGTGTTGCGCCCTGGCCATTTTCAGATGCGGGTGCTGGACCTCCAGCAAAGCATCGATTTCTACACCAACGTTATCGGCCTGAAGGAGATGGGCCGCGATACGCAGGGCCGGGTCTACTTCAAGACCCAGGACGAGCGGGACCACAACAGCTTCATCATCCGCGAGGCCGATGAAGCCGGCGTCGACTTCGTCGGCTTCAAGGTGGCCGACCAAGCGACGCTCGACAAACTCGATGCCGACCTGCGTGCCTACGGCGTGCACACCGAGCGCATCGCCGCGGGCGAGATGCTCGAGACCGGCGAGCGCGTGCGTTTCGAGATTCCCACGGGCCACCAGATCGAGCTGTATGCCGAGAAGACCGACGTCGGCAACGGCATGCCCTACGTCAATCCGGAAGTCTGGGTGCCCGACGCCAAGGGTATCAACCCGGTGCGCTTCGACCACTGCCTGTTATATGGGCCGGACATTGACGGCGCCCGCAAGATCTTCGAAGACGTGCTGGGCTTCTATCTGGTCGAGCATGTGCTGATGGACGATGGCGAGGCCGATCTGGCGATCTGGCTGACCTGCTCGAATAAGGCACACGACATCGCCTTCGTGCGCCACCCGGAGCCGGGCAAGCTGCATCACGTTTCATTCCTGCTCGAGAGTTGGGAGCAGGTGCTGCGGGCGGCCGACATCATGTCCATGAACCGGGTGTCGATCGACATCGGCCCGACCCGCCATGGCGTCACGCGCGGCACCACCATCTACGCCTTCGATCCCTCAGGCAACCGCTTCGAGACCTTCTGTGGCGGCTACCAGACCTATCCGGACCAGCAGCCGATCAAGTGGACCTTCGATCAGGTAGGCCCGGCGGTGTTCTACCATGACCGCAAGCTCAATGAGCGCTTCCTCAGCGTGGTGTCTTGACGGTGCCGAGCGGGCAGCACGACGCGTTGTCAGCTGCCCGCCTGCAACCAGTCGCGCAGCGCGCGGGTCAGCCGCGGCATGACGAGGTAGGTCATGCACGGCACCACGACGGCGGTGAGGATGGCCGTGCGCAGCAAGAAGGGCAGGGGCGCGAGCACCGGGCCGAGGACGTAGAGCAGCAGCGACACGGTGGGGAAAATCCCCAGCCAGGTCACCACCGTCATGCGCGCCCGTGAGGGTGGGTGTGCCGAGGGCACCGGCGGCGGCACGAACCATGCCTCCATGCCCGACAGCAAGTGGTATTCGGGGTCGCCGTCGGCCAGTGGGGCGAGGCGCGTATGCCATAGCGCGCGTGCCTCCGAAAGATTCCAGCGTTCGAGATCAGCATCGGTGGCGAACTTCAGCGCCACCCGGTATTCATTGCCGTCGCCAAGTGGCGGCGTCAGTTCCGCACCCAGGAAGCCAGGTAATTGCCGTGCATCTTCAAACATGCCGCGCACCAGCGCTTCATAGGCCTTGGCGCACTGCGGCCGAACTCGCCGATGTGCCACCCGGACAACTGGGCTGCTCACGCCTGATCGGCCTTCTGGCGGGCCAGAGATACCGGTGCAGCCGCCGTCAGGAACTCGGTCGGCATGTGCCGAACGGCGTCGAGCGTGCGCAGGATGTGTTCGGTGAGCACCTTGCAGGCCGCCTCGCTGTCACGGGCAACGGTGGTGTCGCACAGCAACTGGTGTTCGGCGTGCACGTCGCGCGGGATCGGGTTGCGGAACAGGCTCAGGCGCCGATAGCGCTCCGACTGCCGATACAGGATCTGCTGAAAGTGCTGGATCCAGCGCGACGGACAGGCGCTGATCAGCACCTCATGGAAGACCCGGTTGCGCTCCTCCCAGTCTTCCCGCGCGCTGGCCTCGTCGTCAAGGCGCTCTTCGGCCCGCGACAAGCGATGGAACGCGGCCAGTACCCGGCCTTCCCAGTCGTCGTCGCCCAGGGCGATGGACTGGCGCAGCGCTTCGGTCTCGATCAGCACGCGGGTGCGGGTGATGTCCTCGAAGTCCTTCAGCGAAATGGGCGCAACGCGAAACCCCCGCTGGCCCTGGGCGACCACGAGGGCGTCGGTGACCAGCAGTTGCAGCGCCTCGCGCAGCGTGCCGGCGCCGACGTCGTACTGCTCCTTGAGGTGTTCGACCCGGAGCTTTTCGCCCGGCGGATGCACGCCCTCGACGATGTTCCGCCGCAGGCGGCGGTAGGCGCCTTCGACCAGGGTCTTGGGTTCCATGCCCGTATCAGGGGCGGCGGTGGTGTTGTTCAAGGCTGCGTCGCTCATGGCGATCCTTGTTCCTTTGCGGGTGCGCGAATGACGTGCTCATTCTATCGAAACAGCAATGTTCGGTGAAATATAAAAATCTCGAGAAAATGTGTTGACGTCGAGAATAATACGAAATATTGTTCGTATCAACAAAGGCGAAAGGCAAACAGTCATGGCATCGGTTCAGCGCGAATCCGTGGTGGTCACCCAGGCAGTCATTGGCTGCGACGCAGCGGCGCAGGCCGTGAGCGCGGCAGTTGCACATGCCCGCGAACTCGGGGTGCGCATCAACGTGGCAGTGGCCGACAGCGGCGGCAATCTGGCGGCCTTCCTGCGCATGCCGGGGGCCTTCGTTCAGTCGATCGATATCGCCATCGACAAGGCCTACACGGCCGCGGGATTCGGTTTCCCGACGGGCGACTGGATGAAGGTTGTCGGTCACGACGAAGGCATGAAGCTCGGTTTTTCGGCGCGGCCGAGGCTGGTGGTGTTTGGCGGTGGGCTGCCGATCCGTATCGACGGCGTGCTGATCGGCGGGGTGGGCGTCTCAGGCGCTTCTGAAGAACAGGACGAGGCTTGCGCCCGGGCCGCTTTGGCGGTCATCGGGGCGGAAGTGACACAAGACAACGAACAGGGTTGAACGACACATGAACCAGATCCGCAATTTCATCAACGGCGAATACGTCAGCACCGCGAAGACCTTCGAGAAGCGCTCGCCGCTCGACAACACGGTGATCGGCGCGGTGCACGAAGCCGGCAAGGCCGAGGTGGACGCCGCCGTGGCGGCGGCCCGCGCGGCCCTCGACGGCCCTTGGGGGCGCATGACCGTGGGCGAGCGTGTCGATATCCTCTATGCGGTAGCCGATGGCATCAACGCCCGTTTCGATGAATTCCTCGCTGCCGAATGTGCCGACACCGGCAAGCCGATGAGTCTGGCGCGGCATATCGACATCCCGCGCGGCGCGGCGAACTTCAAGATCTTTGCCGACGTGGTCAAGAACGTGCCCAGCGAGTTCTTCGAGATGGCGACGCCCGACGGGCGTGGCGCGCTCAACTATGCGCTGCGCCGGCCGGTGGGCGTGGTCGGGGTGATCTGCCCGTGGAACCTGCCACTGTTGCTGATGACCTGGAAGGTCGGTCCCGCGCTGGCCTGCGGCAACACGGTGGTGGTCAAGCCCTCCGAAGAGACGCCGCAGACTGCCGCACTACTCGGCGAGGTGATGAATGCCGCCGGCGTGCCCAAGGGCGTCTACAACGTGGTGCATGGTTTCGGGCCGGGCTCGGCGGGCGAATTCGTCACTACTCACCCGCAGGTCGATGCCATCACCTTCACCGGCGAGACCCGCACCGGCGAGGCCATCATGAAGGCCGCGGCCACCGGCTCGCGTCCGGTGTCGCTGGAGATGGGCGGCAAGAACCCGGCCATCGTGTTTGCCGACTGCGATTTCGATGCTGCCATCGAGGGCACCATGCGCTCGGTGTTCGCCAACTGCGGCCAGGTTTGCCTGGGCACCGAGCGGGTGTATGTCGAGCGGCCGATCTTCGACAGGTTCGTTGCCGCGCTCAAGGCCGGCGCCGAAGGCTTGCGTCTTGGCCGCCCGGAGGATCCGGAGACCGGTCTCGGCCCGCTGATTTCGCAGGAACACAAGAACAAGGTCTTGTCCTACTACGCCAAGGCGCGCGAGTTGGGTGCGACCGTGGTGACCGGGGGCGGCGCGGCGCAGATGCCCGGTGTGATGGCCGAAGGTGCCTGGGTGCAGCCCACCTTGTGGACCGGGCTGGATGACGACTCGGCGATTGCGCGCGAAGAGATCTTCGGCCCCTGCGCCCTGATCCAGCCCTTTGACAGCGAAGACGAAATCGTCCGTCGCGCCAACGACACGCAGTACGGGCTGGCCGCCTCGGTGTGGACTCAGGATCTGACCCGCGCCCACCGCGTGGCCGGCCGGCTCGAGGTGGGGCTGGTGTGGGTCAACAGCTGGTTTCTGCGCGACCTGCGCACCCCCTTCGGTGGGGCCAAGCAATCGGGCATCGGCCGCGAGGGCGGGGTGCATTCGCTCGAGTTCTACACCGAACTCAAGAACGTGTGCATCAAGCTGTGAGCGCCGTCATGACCGCCGCCAGCCCCGAGATCGGTCAGCGCATTGTCGCGGCCGGCATCGAGACCAATGTGCACGACATGGGCACGGGCTTTCCGGCGCTGATGATCCACGGCTCCGGGCCGGGTGTGTCGGCCTGGGCCAACTGGCGCCTGGTGATGCCCGCGCTGGCCAGGCAGGCGCGGGTGATCGCGCCGGACATGGCCGGCTTCGGCTTCTCCGCCCGGCCCGACGGCTACGACTACACAATGGACAACTGGGTGGCCCAGGCCGTCGGCGTGCTCGATGCGCTCGATATCGATCAGGCCGATCTGGTGGGCAACTCCTTTGGCGGCGCGCTGGCCCTGGCGCTGGCGATTCGCCACCCGCAGCGCGTGCGCCGGCTGGTGCTGATGGGCAGCGTCGGCGTGCCCTTCGAGATCACCGCCGGGCTGGACGCGGTGTGGGGCTACACGCCGAGCCTCGATAACATGCGCACGCTGCTCGACCTGTTTGCCTGGGATCGCACGCTGGTGAACGACGAGCTGGCCCAATTGCGTTTCGACGCGAGTATCCGCCCCGGCTTTCAGGAGAGCTTCGCCGCCATGTTCCCGGCCCCGCGCCAGCGCTGGGTGGACGCCATGGCGAGCGCCGAGGCCGACATCCGCGCCATCGCG
This sequence comes from Zoogloeaceae bacterium G21618-S1, assembly GCA_027214125.1. Classification (GTDB taxonomy): domain Bacteria; phylum Pseudomonadota; class Gammaproteobacteria; order Burkholderiales; family Rhodocyclaceae; genus Nitrogeniibacter. The sequence continues at coordinate 323,249 of JAPWHF010000001.1, read as the reverse complement.
CACGAGACGCTGGTGATCCACGGCCGCGACGACCGGATCATTCCGCTGGCCAATTCGCTGACCCTGGCGCAGTGGATCGACCGCGCCCAGTTGCATGTCTTCGGCCGCTGCGGCCACTGGACGCAGATCGAACACGCCGCGCGCTTCGCCCGCCAGGTGGGCGACTTCCTGGCCGAAGCCACCCCCGAATCCACGCACTGAGAGAGACCCATGGAACAGGACCTGATCAACCGCCTCGGCGACGAGCTCTACACCGCGCTCTCCACCGGCGAGGTGCTCGCGCCGCTGACCGAGCGCCACCCCGAGATCACCATCGAGGACGCCTACCAGATTCAGCAGCGCATGCTGGCGCGGCGCATCGAAGCCGGCGAGACGGTGATCGGCAAGAAGATCGGCGTCACCTCGAAGGCGGTGATGAACATGCTTGGCGTGCATCAGCCGGACTTTGGCTGGCTCACCGACGGCATGGTGTTCAACGAGGGCGAATCGATCCCGATGAACACGCTGATCCAGCCCAAGGCCGAGGGGGAAATCGCCTTCGTACTCAAGCACGACCTGCAGGGGCCGGGTGTGACCGCGGCCGATGTGCTGCGCGCCACCGAGGGCGTGATGGCCTGCTTCGAGATCGTCGATTCACGCATCCGCGACTGGAAAATCAAGATCCAGGACACCGTGGCGGACAACGCCTCCTGCGGCGTGTTTGTGCTCGGTGATCGCATGGTCGACCCGCGCGAGGTCGATCTGGCCACCTGCGGCATGGTGCTCGAGAAGAACGGCGAGATCGTCGTTACCGGCGCCGGCGCCGCCACCCTGGCACACCCGGTCAATGCCGTGGTGTGGCTGGTCAACATGCTCGGTTCGCTCGGCATCGGCCTCAAGGCCGGCGAAGTGGTGCTCTCTGGCGCGCTCGGCGCGATGGTGCCGGTGGCCGCTGGCGACAACCTGCGCGTGAGCATCGGCGGTATTGGCGGTTGCTCGGTGCGCTTCGTCTGAGGAGACAACCATGGCGCGACTCGACCCCCTGATCATCGATGCGTCGCACGAACTGGCGGCGGACTTCGCCTTCTTCGAGAAGACGCTCGGTTTCGTGCCCAACAGCCTGCTCACCATGGCACACCGTTCGAGTCTCGCACGGGGTCTGATCGCCCTGAGCAAAGGGGTGTATGACCCGACAGGCGAGGTCGATCTGGGCCTCAAGCGGCTCATCGGGCATGTGGCCAGCATGGCTGCCGGCTGCATGTACTGCCGGGCCCACACCGCCACCAGCGCCATGCGCCACGGCGTGGGTGCCGACAAGCTGGCGGCCATCGCCGAGTACCGCAGCAGCCCGCTGTTTTCCGAAGCCGAGCGGGTCGCGCTCGACTTTGCCCTGGCCGCGGCCAGTCAGCCGAACGATGTGACAGATGAACTGTTCGCCCAGTTGCGCGCGCACTGGAGCGAGGGGCAGATCGTCGAGATGCTCGGCGTGATCGGCCTGTTCGGCTTCTTCAACCGCTGGAACGATTCGCTCGCCACCACGCTGGAGGCCGAGCCCCTGCAAAACGCAAGCAAGACGCTGGGCCCGACCGGCTGGAACGTCGGCAAGCATGGCCCCAACCAAGAGGAAGGACACTGATGAACAAGATCAAATGTGCGCTGATCGGGCCGGGCAACATCGGCACCGATCTGCTCTACAAACTGCAACGCAGCCCGGTGCTCGAGGCGGTGTGGATGGTCGGCATCGACCCGGAATCGGACGGCCTCAAGCGCGCCGCCGAGATGGGGCTCAAGACCACCGCCGAGGGTGTGGATGGGCTGATCCCGCACATGAAGGCCGACGGCGTGCAGATCGTCTTCGATGCCACCTCGGCCTATGTGCACGCCGAGAACTCGCGCAAGGTCAATGCCGAGGGCGCGATGATGATCGACCTCACGCCCGCGGCCATCGGCCCCTACTGCGTGCCGCCGGTCAATCTCAAGCAGCACGTCGGCCAGCGGGAAATGAACGTCAATATGGTCACCTGCGGTGGCCAGGCGACCATCCCGATGGTTGCCGCCGTGTCGCGGGTGCAGCCTGTGGCCTATGGCGAGATCGTCGCCACCGTCGGCAGCAAGTCGGTCGGCCCCGGCACGCGCAAGAACATCGATGAATTCACCCGCACCACCGCCGGTGCGGTGGAGAAGGTGGGCGGCGCCAAGCGCGGCAAGGCGATCATCATCGTCAACCCGGCCGAGCCACCGCTGATCATGCGCGACACCGTGCACTGCCTGACCGAGACCGAACCGGACCAGCAGAAGATCACCGACTCCATCCACGCCATGATCGCCGAGGTGCAGAAGTACGTGCCCGGCTACCGGCTGGTCAATGGCCCGGTGTTCGACGGCAATCGCGTGTCGGTGTTCATGGAGGTTGAAGGCTTGGGCGACTACCTGCCCAAGTACGCCGGCAACCTCGACATCATGACCGCCGCCGCCGCGCGCACCGCCGAAATGTTCGCGGAAGAAATCCTCAAGGGCGAACTCACCCTGCAAGCCATTCCCGCGTAAGGAGATTGCCATGACGCTCAAAGGCAAGAAAATTACCGTGCATGACATGACCCTGCGTGACGGCATGCACCCCAAGCGCCACCTGATGACGCTGGAGCAAATGAAGAACATCGCGGTCGGCCTCGACGAGGCCGGCATCCCGCTGATCGAAGTGACTCACGGCGACGGCCTGGGCGGCAGCTCGGTGAACTACGGTTTTCCAGCGCACACCGACGAGGAATACCTCTCGACGGTGATCCCGCTGATGAAGCAGGCCAAGGTCTCGGCACTGCTGCTGCCGGGCATCGGCACCGTCGATCATCTCAAGATGGCGCACGAACTCGGCGTGAACACCATCCGCGTGGCCACCCACAGCACCGAGGCGGATGTGAGCGAACAGCACATCGGCCTGGCGCGCAAGCTCGAGATGGACACGGTCGGCTTCCTGATGATGGCGCACATGAACAGCCCCGAGGGGCTGGTGACGCAGGCGAAGCTGATGGAGAGCTACGGCGCCAACTGCATCTACATCACCGATTCGGCCGGCCATTTGCTGCCCGAGACCGTCAAGGCCCGGCTCGGCGCGGTGCGCGAGGCGCTCAAGCCGGAGACGGAACTGGGCTTCCACGGCCACCACAACCTGGCCATGGGCGTGGCCAACTCGATCGCTGCGATTGAAGTCGGCGCCAACCGCATCGACGCTGCGGCGGCCGGCCTGGGTGCCGGCGCCGGCAACACGCCGATGGAAGTGCTGGTCGCAGTGTGCGATTTGATGGGCATCGAGACCGGCGTGGATGTGTTCAAGATTCAGGACGTGGCCGAAGACCGGGTGGTGCCGATCATGGACTTCCCGATCCGCATCGACCGCGACGCGCTCACCCTTGGCTATGCCGGCGTGTATGGCTCCTTCCTGTTGTTTGCCAAGCGCGCCGAGAAGAAGTACGGCGTGTCGGCGCGCGACATTCTGGTCGAGATGGGCCGGCGCGGCATGGTCGGCGGGCAGGAAGACATGATTGAGGACACTGCCATGAATCTGGCCAAACAGCGCGAGGTAATCGCATGAAGCTCGATAACGCCACCATCGACCGGCTCGCGGCGCATCTTGAGAACTGCGAGCTCGAAGCGCAGGACACCCACAAGATCACCGACGACTACCCGGACATGGATTGGGATGACGCCTACGCCATTCAGGACCTGATCCGGGCGCGCAAGATCGCCCGCGGTCACAAGATCATCGGCCTCAAGGCCGGGCTGACCTCGCACGCCAAGATGAAGCAGATGGGCGTGACCGAGCCGGTGTTCGGTTTCATGGCCGACTACTATGCCGTGCCTGATGCCGGCGAGGTGAAGGTCTCCGAGCTGATCCACCCCAAGGTCGAACCGGAGATCGCCTTCGTCACCAAGACCGCCTTGCGCGGACCGGGCTGCCATATCGGCGCGGTGCTGGCGGCGACCGATTTCGTCATGCCGGGCATCGAGGTCATCGACAGCCGCTACCGCGATTTCAAGTTCGACCTGAAGAGCGTGGTGGCCGACAACACCTCGGCCGCGCGCTTCGTCATCGGCGGCCAGCCGCAGCCGGTGGCCAATGTGGATCTGCGCACCGTCGGCGTGGTGCTGGAGAAGAACGGCGAGCCGGTCGCGCTCGGCGCCGGCGCGGCGGTGCTCGGCCATCCGGCGGCGGCCATCGCCATGCTGGCCAACATGCTGGGCAAGCGCGGTGAGGAGATTCCGGCCGGCACGCTGATCCTCTCCGGCGGCATCACCGAGGCCATTCCGGTGGCGGCGGGCGACTCAGTCACCTTGCGCATCCAGGGCATGGGCAGCACGTCCTTGCGCTTCATTTGAGCAGAGGAGAGCGAGATGCCTTTTGCACAGATCTACATGATTGAAGGCCGCACCGAGGAACAGAAGCGGGCGGTGATCGAGAAAGTCACCCAGGCCCTGGTCGACGCCGTCGGTGCACCGGCCCAGAACGTGCGGGTGTGGATCCACGACGTCCCCAAAGAAAACTGGGGCATTGCCGGCACCTCGGCAAAGGACCTGGGCCGCTAGCGCAGACCGGTTTGCGGCCCTCGCGCCGCTGTCATTCCTGAAAAACATAACGAGACAAGCCGCATGGCACCGCCATGCGGCACGGGGCTTCTTTTGCCCCGACAAAGGAGGAGATGGTGAGCATTCGAAGCTGTCGCATTGCGCGACTGATGCCCTCAGCCCTGGCGGCGCTTGCGCTGGCCGGCTGTGGCGGGGAGGCCGATTTGTCAGCCGCCACCGCGGACGCGACCCGACCGCTCAAGCGCTATGACGTGGTGCAGTCACTGGTTTCCAATGACCAGGTGATCGTGGCTGGTCTGCAAGCTGGTGCGGTGCTGGTGTCCAGCGACCAGGGGCGCAACTGGCGGCGTGAGGCGATTGGGCCGGCGTCGTTGATCGGCCTGACGGTTTGCCCGGACGGCTCGTTGCTGGGTGTCGATTTCTACCGCAAGGTGTGGCACGCCAATGCTGATGGGCAGCACTGGAAGGCGGCTGAACTCGACAAGCCCCGCGTGCCGCTGACCGTCGCGTGCGACACCCAGGGTGGCTGGTGGGTGGCCGGCACCCGCACCCAGATCGCATATAGCGCTGACGAGGGGGCGAGCTGGCAGGTGACTGATCTGGGCGAGGACGCTCAGATCACGGCGCTGCGCTTTGTCGATGCGCAGTTCGGCATTGCCACGGCCGAGTTCGGCATGGTGTTCGTCACGGAAGACGGCGGCGCCCACTGGGCCCCCCGCGGCGGCATGCCCGACGAGTTCTACCCCTACGACGCGTTGTTCGTGTCCCGCGACGAAGGCTACGTGAGTGGCCTGGCCGGGCAGGTGCTGCACACCACCGATGGCGGATTGAACTGGACCCGGCAAGCCAACGCGACCGGCATGCCGCTGTACCGCCTGTTCGTGCATGACGGGGTGCCGCATGGCGTGGGCGCTGGCGGCACGGTGGCGCGCCTTGAGGGCGAGGCCTGGCGGGCGGTGGCCTATCCCGATCCGCTGCCGGTGTTCTTCGCGTCCGGTGCCGCGGTGCTTGGGCAGTCCGCCTTGGTCGCTGGCGGGCCCGGCGGCCTGCTGCGCGTGATCGCCACGTCGGCCCGCTGAGGAGGAAATCATGGTCAGCGCACTCAAGCATTCCATTACCCACAAGCTGCACCGGGCCGAAGAGTGGATCTTCGCCAACCCGAAGATCGTGCTCGGGCTCATCCTGATCGCGACGCTGTTCTTCGGCGCCGCCTTGCCCAAGCTGCGGGTGTATTCCGATTTCTCGGATCTGCTGCCGCAGAACCATCCTTACATCCAGGTCTACAACCGCCTCAAGGAGAACTTTGGCGGCGCCAACATGATCGTGATGTCGATCGAGGCCGAGCAGGGCACGATCTTCAACAATGACACGCTGGATCTGATTCATCGTGCCACCCAGGGCGTGGACAGTCTGCCGGGGGTGAACCACAACCTGGTGTTCAGCCTCACGCACCGCACGGCGCGCAAGATTTTTCTGGATGAATACGGCGGCTTTGCCTCGGAGTCCTACTACGACCCGCAAAAGTCGCAACGCAGCGTGGCCGAGCTCGAGAAGCTCAAGCAGGACGTGATCGCCAACCCGACGATGTATGGGCTGATGGTGTCGCCCGATCTGAAAGCCGCGCTGATCAAGGCGCAGCTCAACGAGAGCGACATCGACTACAAGGCCACCTTCGACGCGTTGCAAAAGGTGCGGGCCGAGCTGGAGATGCCGGGGCACAAGGTGTACGTGACCGGCAACCCGGTGCTGACCGGTTGGGTGTACACCTACATCAACCAGATTCTCGAAATCCTGGCCTGGACGCTGGCCCTGCTCGCGACCTTGCTGATCGTCTATTTCCGCCGCCTCTATGGCATCGCCTTGCCGTTGCTGGGCATTGCGTTGTCATCGATCTGGGGCCTGGGCTTCATGGCGATGATGGGCATCAACCTCGAGCCGCTGTCGCTGCCGATCCCCTTCCTCATTGCGGCGCGCGCCACCTCGCACGGGGTGCAACTGGCCGCGCGCTATTACGAAGAACTGGCGATCGTGAAGGACGGCAAACGGGCCGCGCGTAACGCGCTGGATGCGTTGTTCCGGCCCGGCTCGCTGGCGATCATCGTTGATGCGGTGGGTATCGCGGTGCTGGTGCTGGGCGCGGCGCCGTTCAACCACAAGCTCGGCGTGGCCGCCGGCTTCTGGGGTTTTTCGGTGATCTTCACGGTGCACTTCATGGTGCCGCTGGCGCTGACCGTGTTGCCGCAACCGCGCACCACCGAGAACGCCAACCAGGGCGTGCGCAACTTTCTCGGCGCCGCGATGGCCAAGACCGGCGGCACCGACGGCGGCGCGCGCTCGATCCTGATCCTGGCACTGATCGGCGCGATCGGGGGCTCGTATTTCGTGACCAAGGTTCAGTTGGGCGAGTCGGAGCCCGGCTCTCCGCTGCTGCATCGCGATCACGACTACAACGTGTCGACCACGGCGATCAACACGCGCTTTCCGGGTTCGGAAGAGCTCCATGTGTCGGCGCGCACCGCCGACAAGGGCGGCATCAAGCGGCCCGAGGTGATGGCGGCGATGGAGCGCTTCCAGGCGCACATGTTGTCGGACCCCGGCCTGGGTGGCACCAAGGCCATCCCCGGCGTGGTGCGGGTGGTCAACAAGCTCACCCACAACGACGATCCGCGCTGGATGCAGATCCCCGACACGGCGCAGGAAGTCGGCGGCCTGATGTTTGCCTACATGGCCTCCAGCCCGATTCCCGGCGCGCTCAAGGAGTTCATCACGCCCGATGAGCGCGAAGCCAATATGGTCTTCTATTACAAGGACCACCGGGCCGACACCATCAACCGTGTCGTCGCGCTGGCCGAGGAAGGCATCCGCAAGCTCAAGGCCGAGGTGCCGGATCTGGAGATCGCGCTGGGCGGCGGCATCATCGGTGTGACGGCGGCCGGCAACCAGGCGCTGCATACCGACCACATGATCATCATCCCGGCAGTGATGGCGCTCGCCTTCCTGTTGGTCATGATCTATTACAGCTCGCTGCATGCGGGTTGGCTGATGGTCCTGCCGATGCTGTTCTCCACCTTGATGACCTATGCCTACATGGGCGCGGCGGGCATCGGCATCAATGTGAACACGGTGCCGGTGATTGCCGTCGGCGTCGGTGTCGGCATCGACTATGCGGTGTATTTCATGGACCGCATCCGCGAAGAGTTTGCGGTGCTCCATGACATCAAGCAGGCGGTCATCAAGGCCGTGGCCACCACCGGCTATGCCGTTTCCTTCACCGCGGTGACGCTGATCGCCGGCGTGGTGATGTGGATCTTCATGTCGGACCTGCGATTCCAGTCGGATGCCGCGGTGCTCCTGTCTTTCATGCTCATCGTCAATGCCATTGCCGCGGTGCTTATCGTGCCGAGCTGGTGCGTGGTGTTCAAACCGCGCTTCGTGACGGCGGCGCATTACGACGAGGACGGCGTGCTGGAAACGGACTGATCACACAGGGCAAGCAAGCGTCGGCGTGCCCTGGGGCGCGTCGGTGAAAACCAGAGGAGGAGATAAACCATGAAGTGGTACCCGAACAAGAAACCACCGAGCACCCGGCTTCATATCGCCGCAGTCGTAACGGCGCTGGCCGGCCCGGCCGTTGCTGGCGGCCTGCCCGACATGGGCGGCTCGACGACGCCGTGGGATGTGGATGTGTATTACGAGAATCACACGGCCCATCGCGGCAAGGACGCGACCGGCAAGACTGTCGGACTGGCCAAGTTCCGCAACACCATGCAGGTCGAGGCCGACAAGCGTCTCGCCGACGGTTGGGGTTTCCATGGTGTGCTGCGCGGCACCTGGGATGGCGTCTACCGCATGAACAAGGGCGAATTCGGCAACGATGCCGGCGGCCCGATCACCCTGGGCAACGCGTCCGGCGCCGGCGGCTCGACCACGGTGTCGCATGGCGCAGGTGTGGTGAACAACGGCTCCGGCCCGCCGGGCAACGCCTTTGGCTTCGACATCAATGCCAACCCCAACGACGGCATGCGGGTGCTCGGCGATCGCTGGCATTCGATTCCGTCGGGCGACGTGGCCTTCGGCGTGCCGGTGCGGCCCTGCGATGAGGACAAGCGAGGCTGCCGCGACTTTGGTGGCTACGGCGATCTGTCGCTGTCCGAGCTGGAAATGCCGGAGTTCAACGATCGGCTGGACTTTATCCGCGAGGCCTACGTCAAGAAGAACATCTCGTTGGACAACGGTAACAGTCTGTTCGTGAAGCTGGGTAAACAGCAGGTGGTGTGGGGGCGTACCGACCTGTTCCGCGTGCTGGACGTGATCAACCCGGTCGATTACTCGCGCAACAATATCTACGATGAATTGCAGGATATTCGCATTCCGATGTGGATCGCCCAGGCTGAGTACCGTATGGGGCCGTCCGAGTCGATGCAGGATCGCAACCTGCAGATCGTCTGGAACTTCGACAAATTCCGGCCCAACAACCTCGGCCAGTGCGGTTCGCCCAACGCCATCCTCGACGCCGGCTGCTTCTTCCGCGGCATGGCCAATCTGTGGGACAACGGTGGCACGGTGGCGAACTTTGCCAACGGCAATACGGCCACCGATTTCGGCCCGCACCAGATCGGTATTCGCGATGTCGACCTGCCCGACTGGTCACTCTCGAACACTCAGTTGGGTATCAAGTTCGAAGGGGTGACGCAGGACGGGTTGAGCTTCTCGCTCAACGCGCTGACCTATCGCTCGCAGCTGCCGTCCCTGCGCGGCCTGGTGACCGGCCCGACCAACCCCTTCACCGGGGCGCCGAAGACCGCCGCCGAGACCAACCTGATCGCCTTTGATGTGCACTACCCGCGGGTCAACCTGATCGGTGGCTCGATGGACTTCGAGGCCGAGTCGATCGGCGCGGCGGTGCGGCTCGAAGGTGCCTTCACCCAGGGCGAGGAGTTTGCCAACACCGCGCGTGAGCGGCTGTACTCGGAGAACAAGGTGTTCCGCGGCGTGATCGGCATCGACCGGCCGACCTTCATCCCGTGGATCAACCCGCGTCGTACCACACTCATTTCGGCGCAGTTGTTCTGGCAGCACATCTTCGACCACGAGTATTACAAGACTGGTTCGCGGGTAGCCCCGAGCGGCGCGGTCAACAAGTTCGGACCGGTGGGCATGCCGGACTGGGAAGACAACTTCATCGGCACCGTGCTGATCAAGGCCTTCCTGATGAACGACCGGCTCAGCCCCGAGTTGATCATCGCGCGCGACTTCCGCTCGCGCACCCATGCCATCGCGCCGAAGGTCGAGTGGAGCGTCACCGACAACCTCAAGCTGGTGGTTGGCGCCAACTTCAAGGGCGGGTCCAATTCGCGCAACCGTTTCGACGACTGTCGCTCGTGCAACCCCTATGCGCCCTTCACCGGCACGGCGGCCGACGTCGGCTACTCGGCGGGTCTGGCCAGTTACGAGCCGCTGGGCCGCTTCCGCGCTGGTCCGATCGGTGTGTCGATGTTTGAGGACGACATCTTTTTCATGATGCGTTACAAGTTCTGATAGGAGACAACAATGATCAAGCAACTGAGCCTGGCGCTCATGACGGCAGGGCTGGCGAGTGCCGCATTTGCCGCTACCGAGGCGGATGTCGAAGCCTCTTTCAATCCCTACAAAAACGGCGTGCCGAGCGTTGCTGGCCTGGCGGCCGGTACTGTCATCAATAAAACGAACGTCGAGCAATTCAAGGATGCGCTCGCGGTCGGCATCTACAAGATGATCAAGGAGGGCTACTACGAGGTCAAAGTGGGCGCCACCACCCAGTTCGAAATGAACAAGGCCTATGTGGAGGCCACCAAAAAGAACCTCAACACCGCCAAGCTCGGCCCGAACAATGGCGACATCACCGGGTTTGTGGCCGGCCGGCCCTTCCCCGAAGAGCCAGACCTGAAGGATCCGCGCGCCGGTGAGAAGCTGGCCTGGAACTATAAATATGGTGTGAACTGGGGCGACAACGCCGCCATCTATCCGTTTTTCTGGAAGTACCGGAACATGGAAACGGGCGAGCTTGAACGCACCATCATGATGAATATGCACTTCCTCAACTTCAAGCACCGTGTTCAGGACGCGCCGGTGCCGGAGATCGCGCCCAACCCGTCGGATCTGTTCCGTGCGATTTACGTGAAAGTGCTCGAGCCGCAAGATCTGAAGAACACCCAGCTACTGATCCAGCGCTACGACGACGACCAGAAACTGGACGACGCCTATCTCTATCTCGGGTTTCAGCGCCGGGTGCGTCGCCTCGCCACGGGCCAGACCACCGATGCCTTCCTCGGCTCTGATCTGATGATCGAAGACTTCGAGGGCTACAACGGTCGCGTGTCGGACATGAAGTGGACCTACAAGGGCACCAAGACGGTCCTGCTGCCGATGTGGAACCACAACGACCTGAAGTTGACCGACGAGTTCAAGGACCGCGATGGCTACAAATACGTGAGCTTCGGCGGCAAGGGCGAGTGCTTCTTCGACGGTACCTGGCAGTTGAGAAAGGCGTATGTGCTTGAGGCCACGCCAGTCAATGCGAACCATCCGGTGGCGAAACGGGTGTTTTACATGGATGCTCAGCTGGGCAACCTCAACGGTGCGGTTGAAGTCTATGACCGCAAGGGAGAACTGTGGAAGGTATGGACGGTCGGCAAGAGCCACCCGGACCATCACCTGCCGCTCAACAAGGGCGCAGGCATTGGCATCGACGACGCCTTCTCGATGGTCGACGTGCAGAGCAAGCATTGCACGACCGGCCAGTTCAAGGGCCAGGTCGATGCCAAGCTGAATCCGGCCGACCTGTTCCAGGTGCAATACATGCGCGGCGGCGACTAAGACCGCGCGGGGTAAATGCCTGCCATTTGTGATGCCGTATGGCGTCGCAAATGCGGACGCCCGAGGTGTTTTGCATCCTCGGGCGTCCGCACTGAACGACTGCTGTCGCCTTGTTCTGGTGATGCAAGTGTTGCCAAGCTTTTCTTTATTTGGCGAGCTGGGGACCGTTCATTCGAAGTGTTGCATCTGAAGGGGGACGCACAAGGTGCTTCATCACTCCAGGTTTTTAGACTTGCTCTCAGGGGCGCCCAGCTTGAGGTTGTTGACGTGGGTTTTGAGCCGATTGAGCAGTTCCAGCAGCTGGGTCTTCTCGTCGTGTGAGAGGCCGCCGAAGAGTTCGACGACCCAGGCTTCGTGGGACTTGGCCATTTTTCGGAAGGTGCGTTTTCCGGTCGGTGTCAGCCGGACCCAGTAAGCGCGCCGGTCGGTGGGGTCGTCGGCGCGCTCGACCAGGCCGTCGGCCACCAGTTTATCGGTCAGGCCGGTCACGTTGCCGCCGGTCACCATGAGGCGCTGTGACAGTTCCCGCATTTTCATGCCCTTGGGGTTTCGGTCGAGCTGCGCCATAAGATCGAAACGCGGGAGGGTGTTGTCAAAACCGGTTCGCAGCAGACCGCGCAAGCGGGTTTCGACGGTGTTGGTGCAGGTGAGCAGTCTCAGCCACAGACGCAGGGCTTCGTGGTCTTCACCTGTCGCGCGTGTTTCGTGGTCAATGACATCGGTGTCGGTAGCGTGGGGTGCGTCGTATTGTTCGGTGGTCATGTTGGCACCTGGTGGATGGCCTGCGAGTCAGAGTGCATAGCCGGGTGATTTTGCCGACATTCTACGTCTTGCGCCACACTAAATCATTTACTTGTCAAAAGATGATGTTTGAGGGTGCGCCATTGTGCTTGCAAGGCCCGGCGGCATGGCATGTTGAACGCGCTGTTTGCCGCCCGCCACGGGTGTGGCGAGCGGCGATGCTGCCTTATTTGAGCAGGCGCCACTGGCCGTCTTTGACCGTGATCATTTCGCGACCGCGTTGATCGAAACCGCTGTGGTCCTCGGGCGTCATGTTGTAAACCCCTTGCGAACCGACAAGCTCCCGGGTTTGCTCCAGTGCATCGCGCAGCGCCGCGCGGAAGGCCGGCGTGCCCGGTGCGCCTTTTTGCGCGGCGACGGGCACCGCGTGTTGCAGCAACAGGCCGGCATCATAGACGTTGGCGCCGAAGGTGGCGGGCTTGCTGCCGTGAAGCTTCTCGTAGGCCGCGATATAGGTTTTTGCGACCGTTTTCGAGGGATTGCTGTCGGGGATTTCGTCGAGCACCAGCATCAGGCTGGCGGCGAGAATCGTGCCTTCGACCTTGGCGCCACCGAGCTTGAGGAAGGCAGGCAGTGCCGCGCCGTGGGTCTGGTAGCGCAGGCCTTTATAGCCGCGGTCGAAGAGCGCAATTTGTGGCAGCACCGACGGCCCCCCCGGGGCTGCGATGAGCACGGCATCGGGCTTGGCGGCGAGAAGTTTGAGCGACTGGCCGGCCACGGAGTTGTCGGAGCGCAGGAATTTTTCGCTGGCGACGATCGTGATGCCGTTCTTGGCGGCCAGATCGCCCATGACGGTGGCCCAGTTTTCACCATAGGGGTCGGCGGTGCCGATCAAACCGAGCGTTTTGACGCCGGCCTTGACCATGTGTTCGACCAGCGCTGTGGCGATGATGTCGTCGTTTTGTGTGGTTTTGAAAATCCACTTTTTCTGATCGGTCATGGGGCGGACGACGGCGGCGGTGCCGACCGGCGCGAGCATGGGCACGCCGGCTTCGGCGACGAACTGGATCACGCCCATGGCGTTGGGTGAGCCGGACGGGCCGATGATGGCGTCCACCTTGTCTTCGGTAATCAGCTTCTTGATGGCCTTGACTGATTCGGTGGGGTCGCTGGCGTCCGACAGGGCGATGTACTCGACGGTCAGCTCACCGATCTTGGTCGGAAGCAGCGGTACGGTATTTTGTTGCGGGATGCCGACCAGCGCAGTGGGGCCGGTCGCCGACGAGATGACGCCGATCTTGACCTGGGCGAGCGCGCTGCCGGATGCGGCGGCGAGCGTGATCAGTGCGAGGCGAGCTGCGAGTTTTTTTAGTGTCATGACAGGGGCTCCGTTTGGGGGTACGTCAGAGGGTGATACTGCCGATGCTCGCTCCGCCGCAGACATATAGCGTCTGCCCGGTGACGAAACTATTGGCCGGATCGGCGAAGAACATGACGGCGCGGGTGACGTCGTCTGCGCGGCCAACGCGCTTTACAGGGATGCTGGCGGCCAGTGCCTTGTCGCGCTCGCTGCCGGCCTCGATGACTTCGTAATACATGTCGGTGTGGATCGGTCCGGGTGCCACGACATTGACGGTGATGCCTTGCGGTGCCAGCTCCAGCGCCCAGGTGCGGGCCATGCCGATCATGCCGGCCTTGGTGGCCGAGTAGGCTGTGCGCGTGGGCAGGCCGAGTGCGCCGCGGGAGGACATCAACACCACCCGCCCGAAGTGGCGCTCGCGCATGCCGGGCAGGAAAGCCTGCATCAGGCTGATCGCGGCGCCCAGATGAATCTGGGTCAGGCCCTGCAGCTCGGCCAACTCGACTTCGCCGAGCAGCTTTGGCCAGATCACCCCGGCGTTGTGAACGAAGTGGGTGACCGGAAATTGCTCGGCAATGGCTTGGGCGGCCGCTTCGGTTGCGGCCGCGTCGAGCAGGTCGACTTGAATGGTGGTGAGATTGGCGTGGGTCCAGTCCGGTGCCCGCCGCGCCAGCGAGACGACTTCGTAACCGTCGTCGAGCAAGCGCTGGCAGATGTCGGCGCCGATGCCGGCCGAGCCGCCGGTAACCACCGCGATGCGTCGTTCGCTCATGGTTCGTCCTCAGGCGCTCGGCGCCAGCGCCAGCACGCGAAGCGGGCTGCCGGAGCCGTTGCGGATCTTGAGTGGGGCGGCAAATATCACTGCGCCCTGCGGCGGTAGCTGGTCGAGATTGGTCAGGCACTGCAAGCCGTAGCGGTTGTTGCCGTGCATGTAGTAATGGCAGGGGTAGGGCGGGTTGAGGTGGTGGGCCTGGCCCGCGTCGGTGCCGATCGATTCGGTGCCGAAGCCATGCACATTGCGCTCGCGGATCAACCACGGCACAACCTCGGCGTCCGGCCCCGGCGAATGGGCGCCGTCCTCGGCCATGTTGAGGTAGTCCTTCGGGGTGGCGCGTTTCGACCAGTCGGTGCGCATCAGCACCCAGGCGCGTTCGGGGATGCGGCCGTGTTGCTCTTCCCAGCGCGTCACATAGTCGATGGTGAGCAGGAAGTCCGGGTTGTCGGCGCTCTCGGCCGAGGTGTTGATCACACAGGCGGCAGCGATGAAGTTGTCGACCGGAATGGAGTCGACCGCGTTGTTGGGCTGGTCCTTGCCGGTGACCCAGTGGATGGGCGCGTCGAAGTGGGTGCCAGTGTGTTCAGACATCGAGAAGTTGTTCCAGTACCAGGCCGGGCCGCGCTCGTCATAGCGCGAGATCTCTTCGACGCGAAACGGCCAGGCCTGGCCGAATTCGGGCGGCAACACGATGGTGGGGAATTCCGGTGCGAGCGTCTGGGTCAGGTCGACCAGCTTGAGGCGGCCGGACAGCAGTTCGGTCATGAACTGGGCGAGAACGGGTTGAGTCATGGTGGGGCTCCGTGTGGTGGCCTACTGGCCCAGTTCGCGTTCGACGGCTTTATGGTTTTCGCGCAGGCGGGCGCGGATCTCTTCGGCGATATCGCCGACATAGACGTCCTCGACGCCGTCCTTCAGGGCATGAATGATGGCTTTGGCGACGGCAGCGGGCGACAGCTTGGGCGGTGGAGTGAGCTGCTCCCATTCCTCATCGATCGGGCCGGGAAAGATATTGACCACGCGCACGCCGGTCCCCGCCAGCTCGGCGCGCAGGGTGAGCGCTGCCGACAGCGCGGCGGCCATCGACGCCGACCAGGCGCCGCGGGCGGGCAGCGGCGCCAGTGCATGAATGGACAGGATGTTCACCCAGGCCACGGCATGGTTGGTGCCGTCGGCGGCGCGAAAGCGCATGCCGGGCCCGAAGGCCTGCGCCAGGCGCATCAGCCCAAGCACGTTCACCTCCATGGCATCGCGGGCGAGGATCACATCCTTGCGGCCGAGGATGCCGCCCTCACCAGGATTGCCTCGCAGGTAGCTGGCGGTGTTCACAAGCAGGTCCACCTTGCCGCCGATCGACGCGGCCAGTCGGTCGACCGAATCGGTGTCGGTCACATCCAGATCGACGGGCTGAACGCGCTCGTCTTCGATGAGCGTGTCGTAGGCCGCCACGGTTTTCCAGGGCGTCGGGTCGCCCAGGAATACGGCGGCAGCCCCGGCATCGAGCATCGCCCTGGCCACCGCGATACCCATCGCCGATTTGCCGTCGGTGACGAGCACCCGGCGGTGCTTGGGGTCGCAGGTCGATTCGCGCAGTTGGGCGGCGTCGTTCATGTTCGGCGTGTCCTGTTCGGGGAGGGCGTGAAGCACCGCCTGGCCGCTGCGGTCGAGTTTGAGCGTGAGGCGCACGGTGCCACTGGCGGCACAGTCTTCATGCACATGGGCGACCACCACCGGGCCGGCGGCCATCTTGACCGTGCCCACGCGCCACGGCAGCCGCTCGCGGAAGTAGAGGTCGTTGCTGTGGCGCAGTGTGGTGGTGGCGATCAGCTCGCCATGGTTGTCCACCGTCTGCCAGTCGAGCTGCTCGCTGAGGCAGTGCCCGCACACTTCGCGCGGCGGATATTGCACCGTGGCGCAGTCGGCACACACCTGCAGCTCGAAGCGGCCCTCGGCGGCGGCGCGGGTGAGGCCGAGGGCGCTGCGGCTGCGCGCGCCCGGTGGCAGGGTGGCCAGGCGGGTGCGCTGGACCGGGTTTTTCTTTTTCGGTGTGGCGAGCGGTGCGGTCATACCTGCCCCCGTTCGAGAATCGCCGCGCCGGAACACAGGCCGCGGTCGTAGTTGATCATGCCGAAGCCGGACACCATTCCGAGCCGCGCCTTGGCGAGCTGGGTGGCGCCAGCGGTGCCGGTGAGCTGGCGCACGGCCTGGACGAAGCCGAGGTAGCCACCGGCGGCACCGGCCTGGCCGACCGACAATTGCCCGCCCGAGGTGTTGAACGGGAAGCTGCCGTCGAGCGTGAAGCTGTGCTCGCGCACAAAGGTGGCGGCCTCGCCCTTGGCGCAGAAGCCCAGGTCTTCGAACTGCATCATGTTGATGACCGGGTAGTCGTCATAGGTTTCGAGGAAGTCGATCTCCTCGGGCCCGGTGCCGGCGTGCGCGTACAGATCGTCCTTGTCCATCGCCCAGCCGCCGCGAAACTGGATCGGATCCTCCGGGAAGGCGTTGTGGCGCTCGATGGTCGAGCGGATGCGGGTGAAGGGCAGCTTGAGCGCGCGGGCGCGATCTTCGGTCATCACCAGGTAGCCTTCGGCGCCGGCGCAGGGCATGACGCAGTCGAACAGGTGAATGGGGTCGGTGATAGAACGCGCGGCGAGATACTGCGCCAGCGTCAGTGGCTTCTTCATCAGCGCGTGCGGGTTCTTCAGCGCGTTGTCGCGCTGGGCGACGCACAGTTTGCCGAAGTCTTCACGCGTGGCGCCGTAGTGCTGCATGTAGTAGTCGGTCAGCAGCGCGAAGCTGGCATTGGGGCCGCCCGCGCCGTAGGGATAGACCGCGTCCTGTGCGAAGCGCGAGAACTGGCTGACCGTGTTGCGGAAGGAATCGACCTGGTTGGTGTCGCCGGCAATACAGGCGATGACCTCGGCGTCGCCTGCCTGCACGGCGCGCGCGGCTCGGCGCAGTGCGACCACGCCGGAGGCGCCGCCCATGGGGATGTGGTCGAGCCAGCGCGGACTCATGCCCAGATGCTGCATCAGGCCGACGGCGGTGTCCGGCCCCAGCGTGAAGCTGGAGACGCACACGCCGTCGACATCGCGCTTGGCCAGACCCGACCCGCGGATCAGCTCGCCGAGCGCACGGCCCAGCCACCAGTGGGCGCTGTGGGTGGAGTAGCGGGCGTAGGGGATGGTGACCGGCAGGTTCACCACCACGCCGTCGTAACCGAGTCGCGGTCGGGCGCTCATGAGGGCGCTCCCTGGCGCTTCTTCATCGCGCCGGTGTTCACGCAGTTTGGTGTGTCGACCAGGGTCGGCGCCAGCGCCTTGAGCTCGCCGCGCTGGAGCTTGTTGGTGGTGGTCAGCGGCAGGGCGTCGACGAAAGCGACATAGCCGGGGGCCTTGTAGTAGGCCAGTTGCGACAGCGTCCAGGTGGTCAGCTCGGTGGCGAGGGTTGTCATGGCGGCGCGGTCGGCCGGCGCGGTTTCGGCCACCACCAGCGCCATCACCTCGTCGCCGCGTACCGCGTCGGGTACGGCGGCGACGGCGACCGATTTGACCGCCGCGTGCTGTTGCAGCACCGCTTCGACTTCGACCGCCGCGATGTTTTCACCGCTGCGGCGGATGACATTTTTTTTGCGGTCGATGAAGTGCAGATAGCCGTCGGCGTCGCGGCGCACGATGTCGCCGGTGTGGAACCAGCCGCCGGCCCAGGCGTCGTCGGTGGCGGCCGGATCCTTGAGGTAGCCGGCCAGAAAACCATAGCGCGGATCGTCGCCAGCGTGGCGAACCAGCAGTTCGCTGGGTTCGTCGACACCGGCCTCTCGGCCGTCGTCGGTCAGCAGGCGCACCGCGACATCGTCGCCCTCGGTGCCGAAACAGGCGCTGCCAATGTGACGCGGTTCGCGGTTGGCGATGATGACGGCGCCGGCACCGGTTTCGGTCATTGCCCAGGCTTCGAGCAGCGGGATGCCGAAGCGTGCCTCGAAGGGCGCGTGCAGCGTGCGATCGACGCCGGCACCAAAGCCGAAGCGCACCGCGTGGTCACGGTCGGCCGGGTTGGCCTCCGCTTTCATCAGCATGGCAGGCATCACGCCGAGGTAGTGCACCACGGTGGCGCGCGCCTCGCGCACGCTGGCCCACCAGCTGCGCGGATGAAAGCGGTCGAGCGGAATCAGGCAGCCGCCGGTCATCACCATCGCCATGGCGGAGTAGGCCATGGCGTTCATGTGCACCAGCGGCAGCGGTGTGATCATGCGCTCGTTGCCTTCATGCAGCGTGGCCAATCCGCCGATGCCGGCATACCAGCGGCCGGCGTGCAGAAAGTAGCGGTTGGGCAGGATGCAGCCTTTGGGCCGGCCGGTGGTGCCCGAGGTGTAGAGCAGGGCGCACTCGGTGAGCTCGTGCGGTGCGGTATCGGCCAGTGGTGCGGGGAATGGGGCTGGGGGCGGCAGGGCATCATCGGCCATCACACGAAAGGGCCGGCCGGCGAGTTCGGCTGCGGCGATCAGGTCGGCATGGCGCGAAGGGAGTGCGACGGCGAGGCCGATTTCGGAGTGGCCGATGAGGTATTCGAGCTCGGCGGCGCGCATGTCGGGGTTGATCGGCACCACCGAGACGCCGAGCGCATTGAGTGCGAACCAGTGCAGAAAGAAGGCGGGGCGATTTTCAAGCAGCAGGCCGACGCGATGGCCGTGGCCGTAGCCGGCGGCGGCGTAGGCCGCACGCAGGGCGTCGATGTGCGCGGCGGCTTCTGCGTAACGCAGTTCGCCAGCGGGAATGCCGTAGATGGCGGCGGTTTCGGGCAGGGGGCACAGGAACGGGTTGTGTGCCCAGCGCGCGGCCGAGAGCGAGAACGCCTGGTGAACAGTATTGGCCAAGGTGTGCTCCGGCTTACATGAAGAGTTGGATGTTGCCGAAGGCGGCATCGCAGTTGACCAGGTCAACCCGTTTTAGGCGGATCTTGAGTGCGCCCTCGGCTTCGACGAGGTGATGCGTCGTCCAGCCGCTGTATTGGGTTTGTCGGTCGAGGCGGGTTTCGGTGTAGATGAAGGCGGTGCGCACCACGTGCTCGCCAGCGTCCGCGTTGGAGGATTCGATGCTCGGCGCCTGCAGCAAGTGGTGGCTGCGGCTCTTGGGCTGTTGCGAAAAGGTGCGCTGACCGGCGAGGCGTTCGATGCGCACGCGCAGGAGCAGCGTGTCTTCGTACATCAGCGAGGTTTGCAGGCGGGCGTCCTGCTGGTCGTGACTGAGCGGCATCCAGTAGTAGCCGTCGTCGGTGAACAGCGCGAGCCAGTCGTCGAAGTGCTGTTCGTCGAGCAGGCGGGCTTCGGCATAGACGAAGTCGATGAGGGTCTGGGCGGTAATGGTCATGGCGGCGCTCACATGCTTTCGGTCATGAACTGCAGCCAGGCGCGCATCTGCGAGCGCATCTGAAGTTCATTGGTGCCGTTGGTGGTGATGTTCTTCTGGCCGTGTTCGGTCGGGCTGAACAGGCGGGCGATGTTGATCCAGTCGCGACCGCGCGAGTGCAGTCCGTCCTGGGCGCGTTCGTACATTTCGAGGTCGTCGTGGCCGACGACGGAGGTGGGTGCGTTGATCAGCCGGTTGTACATGGTGGTGCGTTCGAGCAGCAGATCGGGCGCGCCAACCAGGCGGAAGGTCCAGGACTCGACCAAGGTCTTGTCGGCTGCAATGGGCTTGAACAGGCGCAGCGTCTGGATTGGCCCCTTGACCATGATGTTGGGGAAATACACCGTGTTGTGGCGCGTGTCGCCGAGAATCTCCTTCGCGCGGTCCTCGCCATAGGCGGCGACCATCTGCGCCCAGTAGCCGGGCACCTCGGAGTAGGCGGCGTGGATCGAGTCGGACACGCCGGTGTGGCCGTGGCCGTTTTCCCAGACGCGGATGCCCATGTTTTCGAAGAATTCGTAGGGCGACATGAAGGGCGCGAACAGCTCGACCGCCATCGGCTTGGGTGTGCCTTCGGGCGCTTCGTTCCAGACGCGCACGGCGGTGCCGGCGGAGGATTCGTGGGCCACCATCGGGTGGCAGGTGTCGGTCTGGTTGTCGACCAGCATCTTCCAGTTGCAGTTGTGCATGTAGCGCAGTACGCCGCCGGCGACTTCGAGCCTGCCTTCGGGGGAGCGGTCGACCATGTTGTCGAGTGTGGACAGCGACTCGCCGAAGAAGTCTTCAAAGCTCGGCCCGCCCGGGTTGAGACGGCAGAACACGAAGTCGCGATAGACCTTCACGTTGGGTACCGGGGCCATGCCCTGGCTGGCTTCGCAGGATTCGAAGCCGGTGTCTTCGTAGCCCTTCTTGAGCGGGATGGCGAGCAGGCTGCCGTCGGTCTTGAACGTCCAGGCGTGGTAGGGGCAGCGGAAGAACTTGCCCGTGTTGCCGCACACCTCGCCAGCCACTTTCACGCCCTTGTGCGGGCAGCGGTTGTAGAGCACGCGGACGCTGTTGTCAGAATGGCGCACCATGACCACCGGCTCGGTGCCGACGGTGGTGGTGACGTAGTCGCCCTTGTTCGGCACCTGGCTGGCATGGCCGACAAACACCCAGGTGTTGGCGAACAGGTGCTCCATCTCCAGTTCGAACAGCTCCTGGTCGATGTAGGTGTCCTTGTGCACCTCGGTGTCGCGAATCAGTGCGCGGATGGCGTCTGGATTGCCGCGGTATCTGCTCATTGCCAATTCCCTCTCGTCAGAGATCGAGCACCAGGCGCGGCGACTTGGCCCGCGAGATGCAGATCTGGATCAATTTGCCGCCGGCCTTCTCGGCGTCGCTCAGAAAGTAGTCGCGGTGCTCGGGCGTGCCTTCGAGCACGGTGGCGGTGCACACCCCGCATTCGCCGCGTTTGCAGTCGTACATCGGGTCGCAGTCGGCCGCTTCGAGCACTTCGAGAATGGTCTTGTCGGCCGGCACGGTGAGCACCATCCCCGACTGCGCCAGCTCGATTTCGAAGGCCTGGTCGCCGACATGGGGCGCGGCGGTGCCGAAGTGTTCGAAGTGGATGTGCCCGGCCGGCCAGCCGCGTTTCTTGGCGCCGTCGATGAGTGCGTCGATCATGCCGGTAGGGCCGCACACGTAGAGGTGCTGGGTGGTTGTCAATCCGTCGAGCAGTGCGCCGAGGTCGAGGCGGGTGGCGGGGTCGTCGTCGGCGTGCAGTGTGAGGTGATCGGCGCCGAGGGCCGAGAGTTCATCGACGAAGGCCAGTTGGTCGCGGCTGCGTCCGCTGTAGTGCAGCGTCCAGGGCCGGCCGGCGGCGGCCAGTGCGGTGGCCATCGAGGCAATGGGCGTGATGCCGATGCCGCCGGCGATGAGCACGATCGGCGCTTCGCCGGTCTCAGCCGCATGCAGGGCGAATTCGTTGTGCGGCCCGTTCGCCATCAGGCGGTCGCCGACGGCCAGTGCATGCATGTGGCGCGATCCGCCGCGGCTGGCGTCTTCGAGGCGCACGCCCAGCCGGTACTGCTTGGGCGACTGGCAGGCGTCGGTCGACGGATCGAGGTGGATGAGGGAATAGCACCGTGGGTCGTCGAGGCCGGGGATGCGCAGTTTGAGATGCGCGCCGGGCGTGAAGGCCGGCAGCGCCGAGCCATCCGCCGCAGCGAGCCGCAGATGGCGGATCAGGGCGGTGGCCGGCTGCGCCTCGGTGACAATGAGTTCGATGTCAGGCATCGGCGGTCATCCTCGTTTTCGGGGTCTGTGGAACATCGGCGGTGGTGGGGCGCAGGCGGATCAGCTCGCCCAGTTGCGCATCCAGCGCACGGCCGGCTTCGTCGGCCATGGCGGCTTCACGCAGGCGTGCGAGCGTGTTTGCGCCGTCGGCCTGGCCAGCGAGTTGATCGGCGGCCTGCATCAGGCTGGCGAAGCGTTTGTCGCCCCGGTCATGGGTGCCGCTGTAGCCTTTGACGATGCGTCGGCAGTGCAGTACCTCCACCGCGAGCGCGTAGTCACCGCTGGCCGCCAGCCGCTTGGCCCGATCCAGCCAGGCGTCTTGCTGGGCGGTTTCGATCTGGTGGCGCAGCAACTGGCGACGGAAGCGGCGCAGGCCGGCGACCAGGTAGAGCGCGAGAAACCAGCGCAGCGTGCCGGTTTGCACCCGGCGGCCCTTTTCGACGCGTCGCTTGAGAAAGCCGCCCACGGTTTTTGAGGCGTCGAGCCAGCGGCCCAGCGCGGTGGGCAGGGTGCCGCAGATTTCTTCCAGACGCGGGTGCATGTACTCGGTGGTGTAGACCAGCTGGCCGTCGAGGGCGCCGACCTCTTCTCGCACCCGGGCGAAGCGGCTGCCACGGGTCTTGAGATCGGCCACGCGGATCACGTCGTCGTAACTCATCGCCACGGCCACACGTTGTGCGGCGGCGCGGGTCAGCGCCCAGTCGGCCGTCTCGCCACCGTGCTGGCGATCGAGGATGTGGAGTGCGGCGCAGGTGTCGAGGTATTGCGCCGCGTAGTCCACATCCTGGTAGTCGATGAGTCGGGCGAGGCCGACGCCGAGCATGTCGTGGGCGGCCGGTGGGAAGTCGCGGCGGACACGGTCGACCAGGGCTTGAGCTTCGGGCGAGGCGGCGCGTTCGGGCAGCGCGGGCAGGGTGCGCGCGGTGGACATGGCAGCCGGGCTGGCCGGCGCGTTGGCGGCGGCGTCGAAACCCAGCGCAAAGGCACGCAAGCTGGCCTCCACGCCCTTGCCGCCATGGCGGATGGTGTGCTCGAAAGCTTCGCGGCCGAAGGGCAGCGCGCCGGCGCCGGCGATGGCGCCGAACAGGCTGGCCGAGATCACGCTGCCGGCGTCTTCGGCCATGGCCTGCAGGTCGAAGCACATCAGGCGTTTGGCGGCGTCACGGCCGGCGTCGATGACCTTGTTGGGGTCGGCGATGCCATTGCCCAGTGCGGCCTTCTCGCCGACGGCGTAGCTGCGATGGGTAGAGGTGATGAGGGTGGTGCGCTGCGGGGTGACCAGACCGCGCTGCATGGCCCGGCCGGCTTCCATCAGCTCGGCGGCGACCACCAGGTCGACGTCGCCCGGTGTGGGCATCATTGCCAGTACCGGCGCCCGGCCGGCCGCGTGGGCGGCGGCCTCGGGTAGTAGTTCAAGGTAATAGATGGTGGCGCCGGTGCGCTGGGCGACGCCGGGTACCGAGGTGGTTTGCGCCCACCAGCCGGCGGCTTCGGCCATCTCGACGATCCAGTCGGCGAGCACGCCGCCGCCCTGGCCACCCATGGCCAGAATGGCGATCTTGATCGGGGTGTCGGTGTTGAGTGTGATCGGGTTCATGTTGCGCTCCCGTTTCACAGTGCGTGCCGCGCAAGGCGGGTGGCGCGACGGGTTTGCAGAAAGCGGATGACCGTTTGGCGGATGCGTGCCATGAAACGGTCGAGGCCAGTGGGGTTGTGGATGATGTCGGCGCGGTAGAAGGAGGGGCAGAGCACTGCCGCTTCGGCGACTTCGCCGCAGTTGCCGCAGCCGACGCAGTTGCTGTCGACATGGGCCACCGGGTCGTCCTTGAGCGGGTCGCCGCTGTCCTTGACGGACAGGGACGGGCAGCCCGAGAGCCGGATGCAGGCGTGGTCACCGGTGCACACGTCCGGGTCGACGCCGAAGCGTTCCTTGACCACCCGCGTGCCGGCCTTGACCGCCTTGGCGATCTGCGGTTTGACGCGGCGCTGCTTGTTCAGCATGCACTCGGACTGCGCGATGATGACTTTCGGCCCGCCCTCGGGCGTGGTCAGTGCTTCTTCGAGCGTGTCGCGCATGCGAGCGACATCGTAGGTGCGGTCGATCACGCGCAGCCATTTCACGCCCGCGCCACGGATGGCGTGTTCGATGGGGTTCTGGGTGGCACGCCTGGGGTTGTCGGCGCGCGAGGAGGGGATGTCCTGCCCGCCCGTCGCGGACGAGTAGAAGTTGTCGACGATGATGATCACGCCGTCGTGCTTGTTGAACACCGCGTTGGCGATACCCGAGGTCAGCCCGTTGTGCCAGAAGCCGCCGTCACCCATCACCGAGATGGCGCGTTTGCCACTCTTGACGTTGAAGGCCGAGCTCGACGCGGCGCCGAGGCCATAGCCCATGGTGGTGGCGCCGAGGTTGAAGGGCGGCAGGATGGAGAACAGGTGGCAGCCGATGTCGCAGGACACGTGATGCGCGCCGAGGTCTTGCTCGACCAGCTTCATGGCGGCAAAGATCGGGCGCTCGGGGCAGCCCACGCAGAACCCGGCGGGCCGGGCTGGCACCACGTTGGCGAGGTCTTTGATGCGGGGGTGGAAGTTGAGCGGCACCGTAGCGGCCTTGCCTTTTCGCGCCATTTCATCGGCATCGACGGCCGGGTGCGTGACGAGCAGCATGGGCGCCTGGGCTTTGAGGAAGGCCTCGATGCCGTTGCGCATGGCGGCGGTGGTGTATTCGCCGGCCATCGGCAGTACATCCTTGCCGGACAGATGGGTGGCGACCACGGCCTTGCGCAGGATGGCGTGCAGGTTCTGCTCGATGTAGTCGGGCTGGCCCTCTTCGAGCAGCAGCACGGCGCGTTTGCCTTCGCAGAATTGCACGACCTCGTCGTCGATCACCGGATAGGTGACGTTCATCACGTACATCGGGATGCGGCTGTTGCCGAAGGCATCGGCCAGACCGAGCAGTTGCAGAGAGCGGATGACGCCGTTGTAGAGCCCGCCTTGCAGGATCAGGCCGACGTCGGTGATGTCGCCGTCGAAGAATTCGTTGAGCTTGCGCTCGCGAATGAAACGCACCGCGGCTGGCCAGCGGTGTTCGATTTTTTCGTGTTCGTGGCCGAAGGAGGCCGGTGGCAGCACGATGCGACCCGTGTCGCGCACCGGGTGCGCCATTGCTTCGGCGAGGGTGAACGCCGGGCGCTTGTTCTCCTTGGTGATGAAACGCCCGTGAACATGACAGGAGCGGATGCGCACCTGAAGCATGACCGGGGTGTTGCTCGCCTCCGACAGCTCAAAGCCGTCCTCGACCGATTGAACGATGGATTCGAGGTTGGGGCGCGGGTCGAGCAGCCACATCTGCGACTTCATGGCGAAGGCGTGCGAGCGCTCCTGCATGATCGACGAGCCTTCGCCGTAGTCCTCGCCGATGATCACCAGTGCGCCGCCAGTGACGCCGCCCGAGGCGAGGTTGGCCAGCGCGTCGGAGGCCACGTTGGTGCCGACGGTGGACTTCCAGGTCACGGCGCCGCGGATCGGGTACATCACCGAGGCGGCCAGCATGGCGGCGGCGGTGGCTTCGGAGGCGCTGGTTTCGAAGTGTACGCCGAGCTCTTCGAGAATCTCGTTGGCGTCGGCCAGCACATCCATCAAATGCGAAATCGGTGAGCCCTGATAGCCGCCCACGTAACCGACGCCGGATTGCAGCAACGCCTTGGTGATGGCGAGGATGCCTTCGCCACGAAACTCTTCGCCAGCCGGAATGCGCAGCTGCTGGACTTCCTTTTTGAACGAGCGCTCAGCCATGGCGCACCGCCAGATGCTGCGTGTTCGTCAATGACAGTCGGGGGTGATGCATGTCTCTCTCCTGGTCGCCGGCGCGCAATGTGCGATTCGTGCCCTGCTTGATCGGGGCCGTCGATCGCGCCGCGACATCCGGTTGTAATGAACTTTAGAAATAAACTATTCGTGCGTCAACATAAAACATGAAATTTCATGGAAATAAATTTTTCATTCGATAAAACAAGGTTTTGTGGTGAATTGATTTGTTGCGCCGCATCACGCTTCGGGGGCTTGCTGCAGCCTGAGTTCTTGTTCTGCCTTGAGCCAGCGTGCTGCGACGCGAGCGTTTTTCGCGCACTGGTCGGTGGCATGGCGCGTGGTGCGGCCACAGCAAAAAGGGGCCGGACGTCTTTCGACGTCGGCCCCTGTCGTGCCTGCCGCGAACGATATTCAGCCTTGCTCAACCAGCGCGAGTACCCGCAGCGGGCTTCCGGAGCCCTGCCGGATCTTGAGCGGCGCGGCGAAAATCAGCGCGCCCTGTGGCGGCAAGACGTCCAGATTGGTCAGGCACTGCAGGCCGTAGCGGTTGTTGCCGTGCATGAAGTAGTGACACGGAAACGGCGTCTCCCAGGCGTATGACTGGCCGGCATCGGTGTTGATCGACTCCACGCCGAAACCGATCACGTCGCGCTGCTCGATCATCCACTTGACCGTGCCTTCGGCCGGGCCCGGCGTGTGGGCGCCGTCTTCGCGCGCGTTGACGAAGGCCTCGGGCATGCCGCGCTTGGACCAGTCGGTGCGCAGCAGCACCCAGGCGCCGGCGCGAATACGGCCGTGCTTCGCTTCCCAGGTTTCGAGAAACGCGACGGTCAGCACGAAGTCGGGGTTCTCGGCTGCCTCGCGGCTGCAATCGATGACGCAGGCCGGTGCGATGAAGTGCTGGGCGGGAATGGTGTCGACGGTGTTGTCGGGGTTGTCCTTGCCCGAAATCCAATGCACCGGCGCGTCGAAATGGGTGCCGGTGTGTTCCGACATCGAAAAGTTGTTCCAGTACCAGGCCGGTCCGCGTTCGTCGTAGCGCGAGATTTCTTCGATCTTGAAGGGCCAGGGCTGCGCGAATTCGGGCGGCAGTTGCAGGGCCGGGAATTCGGGGCTAAGCGTCTGGGTCAGGTCGACCACGCGGATCTGCCCGGTCGCCAGGCCGAGGGCAAATTGACCGAGGAGGGGAGTGCTTGTCATGTCGATCTCCTGTGTGGGGGGCGGTGCACTAGCGTTTGGCGAGGGCGTTGGCCACGTGGAAACCCGACGCACCGGAGAGGCCGGGGCCGGGATGGGTGGAGGCGCCGATCTGGTAGAGATTTTTCACCGGAGTGGCGTGGTCCTTCACCCCGCGCAGCGGTCGCCAGAACATGTATTGGTCGATGCTGCATTCGCCCGAGTAAGGGTCGCCGCCGACCAGGTTGATGTTCATCGCTTCGAGGTCGGCCGGCGAGATCACCTTGCGGCCGAGGATGCTCGCTTGCAGATTGGGGATGTGCCGGGCCAGGCGGGCGATGATGCGCTCGGCGTAGCGCTCGGCCACGTCGGTGTTCCAGCGACCGTCGGCCGGTGCGGCAATCTCGCCGGCAGCGTCGCCCTTGATGTGACGCGGGCATTCGGGCAATTGCACCCATAGCACCCATTGGCCGTCAGGCGCGCGTGAGGGGTCGACCGCGCAGGGTTGGGCGACGCAGATTGTGCCCTCGGCCGGTAGCAGGCCGCGCTCGGCTTCGTTGACTGAGCGCGAGACGCCGTCGAGCCCGTCGGTGAGATGCAGGTAGATGACCTCGCGCAGGCGTGCCTCGGGCCAGTCGGGCGGCGCCGACAGGGCGAGGTGGATCTGCATGTTGCCCTTGCCGTAGCGGTAGTCGGCGGCTTGCCGGCGCAGCGGTTCGGGCGCGCTGCCGTGGCTGAGCAGGCGGCCATAGAGCTGGGTCGGCGTGACGTTGGCGACCACCTGCTTTGCCTCGAAAACGCGGCCGTCGACGAGGCGCACGCCGCGCGCCTTGCCGCCGTCGACAAGGATTTCCTCGACGTCGGCATCGGTATGGAACTCGCCGCCGCAGGATTCGATATAGGCGCGGAACGCTTCCACCGTGCGGGCATTGCCGCCCTTGACGATGGGCAACCCGACCGCTTCGAGCGTAAAGGCCACCACTTGCGCCATCAGCGCCGACATGGCGCTCTCCGGTCCCAGCCCGGTGTGCAGCACCCACGGGGCAAGCAGCCCCTTGACCAGATCGGAGCGAAAGCGGGTTTCCAGCCAGGCGCGGCAGGTCTGCATGGCAGGGCCGAAGAAGGCGAGGGTTTCGTGCGCGCCTTGCTTCCAGACCCGGCCGAGCATCATCTTGCCGATCTGCGAACTCCACAATTCGTTGCCGAGCAGGGCGAAGATCAGCTCGGCGTTTTTCTCGACAAAGCCCATGGCCTCGCCATAGGCATCGCCGTCGCCGGGGGCGAGCGCATTCAGCGTGCGGATGTTTTCGTCGCGCGAGGTGCTCATGACCAGTGAGCGGCCGTCCGGAAACAGGATGCCGGTTGGCGTGGCGTTGTTGCCGTAGTCCAGTCCGCGCGCGTGCAGCTGGTCCTTGAGTTCGGCATAGCCGGGCGAGGTGACGAACAGCGGGTGTGCGGTGGACAGGGTGTCGTGCACGAAGCCGGGCGCGGTCAGCGCCTCGGTGCGAATACAGCCGCCGAGTACGGCCTCGCGCTCCAGCACCACGACCTTCTTGCCGCGCTTGGCCAGCACGCCCGCGCACACCAGCGAATTGATGCCGCTACCGACGATGATGACGTCGAATTTGCTCATGCCGGGCTCCTCAGGCGGCGGCGCCGGCAAAGGCTCGCAGCAAGCTGGTAAAAGGCACGGCTTCGGTTTCTGGCGTGGCGTAGCGGCCGCGGTAGAACAGCAGCGGCGGGCGGTCTTCGGTGGTGAAGCGCTCGACCCGGCCGATCATGATGATGTGGTCGCCGCCGTCGTATTGGCATTCGGTACGGCACTGGAACACTGCCGCGCAGTGCGTGAGCAGCGGCACCTCGCCCAGGCCGGTGCTCACCGGGAGGTCGGCGAACTTGTCGGTGCCGGCACGCGCGAAGCGGTCGGAGAGCGCTTGCTGGTTGCTCGCCAGCACATGGACGGCGAAGTGTTCGTTGGCCTCGAAGGCCGCCACGCTGTAGGCCTTCTTGGCCAGGCTCCACAGGATCAGTGGCGGGTCGAGTGAGAGGGAGGCGAAGCTGTTGACGGTGACGCCAACAGGGGCGCCGTCGAGGTCGCGGGTGGTGATGACCGTCACGCCGGTGGCGAAATGCCCCAGCGCGCTGCGAAACTGTCGCGCGTCAATCATGATTGTCTCCGGTGGTGGTTGGCGCTCTGCGGCGCATTGTTGGGTGTGCCCGCGCCTCGCGGGCAGGCCATCGCGGCGTCAGAAGCGCATGCCGAGGCTGGCCGATAGCCAGTGCTGGCCCATGTACAGATCGGTGCCCTTGTTGAGCCCGGGGCCGTCGCCCTTGACGGTTTCCTTGGGCGAACGGGCATAGGCCAGCGACAGCTCCATGTCAGGCGCCACGGCAATCGTCGCGCCCAGCGTCCAGTGCTTGCGGTTGGCGGCCGGCGCGAGAATGCCTAGGAAGGTGCTCTTCGAATCGAGAATCTGCGAGCCGTGGCTGTAACCTGCGCGCAGGGTCAGCGCGTCATTGAGCTGGTGGGCCACGCCGATGCGCCATACGGTCTGGTCGCGCCAGCCAAAGCCCGGCCCTTCGTCGGAGCCGATGGCGCCCGAGGCCACGCCGACACCTTCGTTGCCCAGCGAGGCCACATCGCTCCAGTGGATGCGCATCACGTCGGCGCCGACGGTGGTGGCGCCATGCGTCCAGGCCGCGCCCAGGCCGTAGTGCTCGGGAATGTCGAGGTCGCCTTGTTCCGCCAGCAAACCCTTGAACGCATTCATGCGACCCATGTTGACCCGGCTCTGATACGTCGCAGCCAGGGCCAGCTCGGGCGTCATCTGGCCTTGCCAGCCGAGGCTCAGGCCGTAGCCAAAGGAGGAATCCCGCCCCTCGGGCAGCCCCAGCCCGGCCGGGCCCCGGATGCGCAGGCGCTGATAGCCGAGCACCAGACCGACGCCGACGCTGTGGATGTCGTTCAGTTTGCGGGCATAGCTGAGCGTGGTGACCATTTGCTGCAGTTCAGACTTGGGTGCATTGAGCGGACCGGCGGCGCCGGCATGGTCGGTGCCGACGCCGTTGCCGACCACCGACACGCCGATCGACTGCATCTCGTCGAGCATGTGGTTGTAGCCCAGCTGCGGGATGATGTAGAGGCTTTTGTCTTCGCCGCCGTCGTGGGTGACACCGTTCAATACCGCGCCGTTGTCCACTTTCAGAAAGGCGCCGCCCAGATCGAAGCGGCTGCCGACGTGGACCATGCCGGCCGGGTTGTTGGCGCCGGCCACGGCGTCTTGCGGCAGGGCGATGGAGACGCCGGCCATGCCTTCGGCCTTGACGCCGTAACCGTGCGGAAAGGTGCCTTGGGTCGCCAGTGCCGGGGCCGCCAGGGTGCCGGCGCCGAGCAGCATCAGGGTGCGGGCGAGGGTGTGCAGTGTGGTTTTCATGTGTGATCTCTCTGTTGTTTTTGGCGATCAGGCGGGCAGCGCTTGCAGCTCGGCGGCCATCAGGCGCTCGGCGGCGGCTTCGTCGAACCAGTACTCGGCGTAGTCGCGCGGATCGTTGAAGCCGTTGGCGATGCGGCTGGCCAGCGATGGCGATTGCTGCGCCGTGGCGAGCAGCTTGACGATGTAGTCGGGCGGCGGCGTGAGCAGGCTGTTGGTCCAGCGCACCACTTTTTCGGCGTAGCCGTTGTAGAGCGCGTCGAAGGTCTGGTTCATCCAGGCTTCATCGAAGCGCTGGGTGCCCCGCGCGCAGATCGCATCGAAGTAGTGCTGGGCACTCTTGGTGGCGTTGTTCGAACCCTGGCCGGTGATCGGGTCGTTGACCAGCACTGCGTCGCCCAGGCCCATGACCTTGCGGCCGGAGGGCAGGGTCAGCACCGGGTTGCGCACTTGCGGTGTGATTCGCCCGGCGATGATGCCGTTGGCGTCGGTGAGCTGGCAGTCGCGGCTGCGCGCGTATTCCCAGGGCACAAAGGTCTTGAGAATCTCCAGACTCTTTTCGAGATGTTGTTCGGGCGTCTTGACCTCGCCCCAGCAGTCCATCGGGCCGCCCGGCACGCCTTCGAACACCATGATGTCGCAGGCCTGAGTGCCGTTGGCGCCGTGGGTGGTGAGCGCGGGGAAGACGAAGTATTCGCCCACGCCGGGGATCAGGTTGAAGTTCACGCACTCGTAGTAGTCATGGCGTTTCATGCCGCTGACGTAGGAGAGCGCGAGCTGGCGCATTGGCTGGCGCAGCGGAGAGCGCTCGTCGTTGCGGGTCAGGAGATTGACGATCTCGCCCTTGCCGCCGGCCAGCAACACCAGCTCATGGCCTGCCGCGAGCGCTTCGAGTTCGGGTACCCCGACGTTTTCCATACGCAGTTCACCGCCGCGACGCTCGAACTCGGCCATCCAGCCGGGCATCTTCACGCGTTGGTCGACCGATTGGCCGTAGGCATTGAGTCTTGCATGCCAATGGATGGCTTTGTTGCCGCTGCCGTCTGGGGTTGGAATGGAAAAGCTGATGCCCTCGGTTTTCGGGCAATCGGCCTCCCATTGGTCCATGCCCCAGTTTCGCTCGATCTGCAGCGCCGGGTTGAACATGAACTGGGATGACATGACGCGGCCGTTCCAGATCTCTTCGCCTGTGCGATTGGTGGCGATGGTGACCTGATAGCCTTGGTCGAGCAGGGCGCAGCCGAGCAGCAAGCCGGCCTGGCCGCCGCCGACGATGGCGATGCTGCGTGCTGCGATGGTGTTGTTTTGCATGGGTTTGTCTCCTTGGGTGCTGATCTGGATGCCACGCCGGCGCCGCCGTGGGCGAGCCGGTATGTGCTCCTCAGTCTGTGAGGCGGGTGATGGCGGCGCCGACGCCTTCCGGGCCCACGGCGGAATAGCCCCCGTCGCAGGCGTAGTCGGCGCCGGTGACGAAGGACGCGTCGTCCGAGAGCAGGAAGCAGACGACACGGGCGACCTCTTCGGGCATGCCGAGGCGGCCGAGGATGTGGTAGTCCGCGGCCACGTGGTCGGCCTTGGCCTTGTCGCCGCCAGAGAGGGTTTCGATGATGGAAGACCAGGTCCAGCCGGGCGATACGGAATTGACGCGGATGCGCTCGCCGGCCAGATCCAGCGCGGCGTTGCGGGTGAATTGCGCCATGGCGGCCTTGCTGATGGGGTAGAGCCAGCGTCCGGCCTGGGCGAATTTGCCGGAGATGGAGGTGAAGTTCACCACCGCGCCGCCGCCGCGTTTGGCCATTTCAGGCTGGCAGGCCTGGAGCACCATGGCGGCGCCGACGAGATTCACATCAAGGGCCTGGTGCCATTCGGCGCGTGTCGAGGCCGCGCCGTTGTCGACATAGGTACAGGCGCAGTTGACGACGTAGTCGACGCCGCCGAAGGCGTCGACCGCGCAGGCGACGGCAGCGGCAATGTGCGCGTCGTCGGTGATGTCGGTCGGCAGAAAGCGGGCGGCGGGGCCGAGTCGGTCGGCGGCGGCTGCACCGCGCTCGATGTCGATGTCGGCGATCAGCACGTGCGCGCCTTCGGTGATCAGCGCGCTGGCGACCGCTTCGCCGATCAGGGTGGCGCCGCCAGTGACGATCGCGACCTTGCCGCGAATACCTTTCATCTGCTGTGTCCTCCGGTGGGGGACGCCGGATGTGGCGTCGTGAGGACACAGTGTTCATTTCATCGGCGTGGCTGGCTGTCCGCTTTGCGCGTGGCCGTATCCGGATAACGCGGACTGTGGGGCCGAGGCCTCAGTCGCGGCCGGTGCGCGCGGCCGTTTGCGAGGGGGTTTCGCCAAAGCGGGTGCGGTAGTAACCCGCAAAACGGCCCAGATGGGCGAAGCCGTAGCGCAGCGCGAGAACGGTGATCGGCTCGGCAGTGGCGGCGCCGCGCAGCAGTGTCTGGCGTACGCGGTCGAGCCGCAGATCGCGCAGGTAGACCAGCGGAGTGGTGTCGCAGTGCCGGCGGAAACCCTCTTCGAGCGCGCGGACACTGATGCACGCTGCTGCGGCGATGTCGCTCACGGTGATCGCGTCTTCGGCATGGGCTTGCATGAAATCCACGGCGCGTTGCACATGGCGGGGCAGGGCGTTGTGGTCGGGTTGGTGCAGGCGGTCGCTGTAGTTGTGGTGGTGCAGCTGCAGCAGGCCGCGGATGAGGCAGTCTTCGAGCGCAGCGATGGTGGGGCGGAAGGCCAACCAGTCGGCGCCGCACTGGTCGATGTTGCTGACCACGTCGTGCATCAGCCGGCACCAGCTGCGGGTCAGTCCGTGTTGCGTCGGGAGTGCGAGATCGAAGGCGAGCGGCGCGTCGGGTGCTTCACCGAGGTGTTCGGTCAGTCGTTGTTCGAGCGCCTTGCGGGGAATCCACAGCATGAGCTTTTCCGCATCGCTCTTCCAGCGCATTCGGGTGTGCTCGTGCGGGTTGAGAATGCTCGCGGTGTTGGGGGACGCGAGCACCTGCTGGTCTCCGCAGCGGATGTCGGCGGTGCCCTTGAGCGGCATCTGGACGAGGTAAAAGCTGTCCAGACGGCCCGGGGTGATGTCGACCTCGGCGCCGTAACTCAGGAAGTTGACGGCGGTCTCGCCCAGGCGCACGAGGTTGTGGCGCAATGCGAAGCGTGTTCGGTTGTCGACCTGGCGCAACTCATGTGGGCAGAAAACCCGCGATACCATGTGCTGCGATTCGCTGGCATCCTGTGAGCGGAAGCGCGGGAAGGCCTGGAGGGGCTCCCGCGCGCTGAACACCTCGGGTGCATTCACTGCCTGGCCCAACAATGGCGTTGTGTGGCGCTGGTGAGAGATTGATGCGGCGTCATGCGGATCTCCGCTGAAGTCTGGTGGGCTCATTAAACTATACTTATGAACAATTTATGACCAAAGTGAGTTTGACTGCAAGCCCTGTTTCATTCCATGACGCGTTGCGTGGCACCGAGGGAGAACCGAGATGAGCGACATCACACCCCCGTTGGGTGAGCCACAACAGGGTGATGTGCCACCCGCGCGCTTCGTCGACAGTTACCTCGCTTTTTTGCTGGCGCAGGCCAGTAGCCGGGTTTCACGGGAGTTCCATCGTGAGGTCGAAGCTGCCGGATTGTCGGTGACACAGTGGCGCGTGCTGGCGAGTCTGGAGGGGAGCACAGGGGAGACCATTGGTGTGTTGAGTCAGTTGACGCTGACCAAGCAGCCAACCTTGTCGAAGGTGGTTCAGCGCATGGAGGCGGACGGCATTGTGTCGCGCACCGGCGTGCGCACAGACCGCCGCCAGACGGTGGTGCGCATCACCCCGAAAGGGCATCGCCTGACGGATGCCTTGCGCGAGCGGGCAATACGGCATCAGCACGCCGTGCTCATGCCCTTTGGCGAAGACAAGGCGCAGATGCTGATCTCAATGCTCAAGGATTTGCTGGCGCTCCATCCGGCAGTGACGGCCGAAGACGGGAGTGAGTCTCCAGACTGAAGTTGATGAGACGGGTCTCGGGAAATCTGTTGACGAAATAGTTTAGACATGAAATATTCGAGTCTAAATCAGAACCCCGAGCCTGCCGAGCGCTGATGGTATTGCCCTTCGGCTGGCGAATGGATGACCGGCATAACCCGCAAGGAGCAATGGCATGCGAATCGTTTGTATCGGTGGAGGCCCGGCTGGGCTGTACTTCGCGATCCTGATGAAAAAGCTGAATCCAGCCCATCACATCACTGTCGTCGAGCGAAACAAGCCCTATGACACCTTCGGTTGGGGCGTGGTGTTCTCGGATGCCACCATGGACAACATGCGCGAGTGCGATCCGGAGACCGCTCAGTCGATCCAGGTGGCGTTCAACCACTGGGACGATATCGAGCTGCACTTCAAGGGGCATGCGATTCGCAGCGGCGGGCACGGGTTTGTCGGCATCGGACGCAAGAAGATGCTCAACATCCTGCAGGCGCGCTGCGAGGAACTCGGCGTCGAGCTGGTGTTCGAGTGCGAGGCGAGTGATGCGGACTACCCGGAGGCCGACCTGATCATCGCCTCGGACGGCATCTTTTCCGGCATCCGCGGACGCTATGAAGAAGTCTTCAAGCCCAACATCATCAAGCGGCCCAATCGCTATATCTGGCTGGGTACGCACAAGCTGTTCGACGCCTTCAACTTCATTTTCGAAAAGACCGAGCACGGTTGGTTTCAGGCGCATATCTACAAGTTCGACGAAGAGACAACCACCTTCATCGTCGAGTGCCCTGAGCACGTATGGGCGGCCCACGGGTTGGACGAAGCCGATCAGCAGGCGTCGATCAGTTTCTGCGAAAAGCTTTTTGAAAAGCATCTGGACGGCCATGCATTGATGAGCAATGCCCGCCACCTGCGCGGCTCCTCATGGCTGAATTTCCAGCAGGTCAAGTGCGAACAGTGGTGGCTGGACAACGGTAACAGCCATGTGGTGCTGATGGGCGATGCGGTGCATACGGCGCACTTCGCCATCGGGTCCGGCACCAAGCTGGCCCTCGAAGATGCCATTGATCTGGCGCGCTTGTTCAGCGAAGAGGGTGATGAAAAAGCGCAGATTCCGGCGGTGCTCGAGCGCTATCAGGCGGTGCGCAACATCGACGTATTGCGGCTGCAAAATGCCGCCTGGAATGCGATGGCCTGGTTCGAGGTCTGCGATGAGCGCTACTGCGATACTTTTGCGCCCGAGCAATTCATGTACTCCATGCTGACCCGCTCACAGCGTATCTCGCACGAGAACCTGCGCCTGCGGGACGCGGCCTGGCTGGAGGGCTACGAGCGCTGGTTTGCCGAACAGGCAGGCGTCACCCTGGCGCCGCAGCAGGCCGCGCCGCCGCCGATGTTCACCCCGTATCGGCTGCGCGACATGACGCTGAGCAACCGGGTGATCATGTCGCCGATGGCGATGTACTCGGCCGAGGATGGCGTGGCCGGCGACTTTCACCTGGTGCACTTTGGTGCGCGTGCGATGGGCGGCGCGGGCTTGTTGTATACCGAGATGACCTGCGTGTCGGCTGACGCGCGCATCACGCCGGGGTGCGCAGGCATGTATCGCCCCGAGCATGTCACCGCATGGCGGCGCATCGTCGATTTCGTGCATGCCAATTCGGCGGCCAAAATCGGTGTCCAGCTCGGCCATGCCGGGCGCAAGGGGGCGACAAAACTGGCCTGGGAAGGCATCGACAAGCCGCTGGATTCGGGCGCATGGGAGCTGATCTCAGCGTCGCCTTTGCCGTATCTGCCCGAGTCGCAAGTGCCGCGCGAGATGACCCGCGAAGACATGGATCGCGTCAAGGCCGACTTCGTTCGGGCCACCCGGATGGCGGTGGACGCGGGTTTCGACATCGTCGAATTCCACTGCGCCCACGGCTACCTGATGTCGAGCTTTCTGTCGCCGCTGACCAACCAGCGTCAGGATGCCTACGGTGGCGACATCGAAAACCGTGCCCGCTACCCGCTCGAAGTGTTTGCCGCCATGCGCGCCGTGTGGCCGGCCGACAAGCCGATGTCGGTGCGGCTGTCGTGCCACGACTGGTTCCCGGGCGGCAATACCGACGACGATGCGGTGGCGCTCGCCCGGCTGTTCAAGGCCACCGGGGCCGACATCATCGACTGCTCGTCCGGCCAGGTCTGGAAGGGCGAGAAGCCGGTGTATGGCCGCATGTTCCAGACACCATTCGCGGACCGTATCCGCAATGAAGTGGGCATTCCGACCATCGCTGTCGGCGCGATCTTCGAAGCCGACCATGTGAACAGCATCGTTGCCGCCGGCCGTGCCGACCTGTGCGCCGTAGCCCGCCCGCATCTGGCCGACCCGGCCTGGACGTTGCATGAAGCGGCCCGTATTGATTACGCCGGCGTGAGCTGGCCCAAGCAATACGGGTCGGCCCGTTCGCAATACGAAACCAACCTCAAGCGCAGCTATGCCGCGCTAGGTAAATAAGCAGGACAGCGACATGGACGCAGATCCCGATCGCAACAGAGAGATCCTGCCGCTGACCGGTCGCCACGCGGTGGTGACCGGTGCCGGCAGCGGTATTGGCGCCGCCATCGCCGCCGAGCTGGCGCGTCAGGGGGCGACGCTCACGCTGCTGGGCCGGCGTGCCGAGCCGCTGCAAGCCACGTGTGCAGCGCTGGCCGGCGAGGGGCACGGCATTGCCGTGACCGACATCACCGACCATGCGGCCGTTGCCGCCGCGCTCGATGGCGCAGCCGCGGCGCGCGGGCCGGTGGCGATCCTGGTGAATAACGCGGGTGCGGCGAAAAGCGCGCCCGCGGGCAAGACCTCGCCCGCGCTGTGGGCGGACATGCTGGCGGTTAATCTGACCGGCACCTTCAATTGCACCCAGGCGGTGCTGGCCGGCATGCAGGCGGCGGGCTGGGGGCGCATCGTCAATATCGCCAGCACGGCGGGACTGACTGGCTATGCCTATGTGTCGGCCTACTGTGCGGCCAAGCACGGGGTGATCGGTTACACCCGCTCACTGGCGCTGGAAGTGGCGCGCCAGGGCATCACCGTCAATGCGGTGTGCCCCGGCTATACCGATACGCCGCTGCTCGGTGGCGCAGTCGACACCATTGTGAGCAAGACCGGACGCAGTGCCGACGAGGCGAAAAACACACTCGCGGCAAGCAACCCGCAGGGTCGCCTGGTGCAGCCCGAGGACGTGGCGCGTACCGTGGCCTGGCTGTGCCTGCCCGGCTCGGCCGCCATTCATGGACAGGCCATTCCGGTGGCCGGCGGCGAGGTGATGGCGGGCTGAGCCCGCCACCGCGACGAGATCGACAGCCCCTCGGCGGGCACTATGGAGAACACAGATGGCAGAGCTTTCGATGTCGGACCACAAGCGTCCGTTCAAGGACTACGCGGCACGTCACTTTCAGTGGGATTGCAGCGAAGACGGTCGGGTGGCGACCATCACCCTGAACCGCCCGGACAAGAAAAACCCGCTCACCTTTGATTCTTACGCCGAGCTGCGCGATTTGTTCCGCAACCTGACCTACGCCAGCGATGTGCGTTCTGTGGTCATCCAGGGGGCCGGGGGCAACTTCTGTTCCGGCGGGGATGTGTTCGAGATCATCGAGCCGCTTACCCGCATGCGCATGCCCGAGCTGCTCGAATTCACCCGCATGACAGGCGATCTGGTCAAGGCCATACGGCGGTGTCCGCAGCCTGTTGTGTGCGCCATCGACGGTATCTGCGCCGGCGCCGGGGCGATGATCGCGCTGGCGGCCGACTTTCGGCTCGGTACTGCCGAGGCCCGGACGGCCTATCTGTTTACCCGCGTGGGGCTGGCCGGCGCCGATATGGGCGCCTGTGGCCTGCTGCCGCGCATGATCGGGCAGGGCCGTGCCACTGAACTGCTCATGACCGGGCGCGCCATGAGCGCCGACGAGGGCCTGGCCTGGGGCTTCTTCACCGCCCTGCACGCGAGTGCCGAGCTGTCGGGGGCTGCCCACATGCTGGCGCGCTCTTTGGCCGATGGTCCATGGTTTGCCCATACCGTCACCAAGACCATGATCAACCAGGAGTGGGCGATGGGCATCGAGGAAATGATCGAGTCCGAAGCACAGGCCCAGGCTATTTGCATGGTCACTGGCGACTTCCGCCGCGCCTTCGAGGCGTTCGCCGCCAAGCAGAAGCCGCGGTTCGAAGGCAACTGAGCGCGCCACCATGGACCGAAGCCTTCTCGATCTCCCGTTTTTCGGCCCCGAACACCGTGGGCTGTCCGATGCGATTTTCACCTGGGCATCGACCGCGATGCCGCATGTCGACCATCACGACACCGACAATGCCTGCCGCCAGCTGGTGGCTGCGCTCGGCGCGGCCGGCTTCTTGCGCTATGCCGTGCCCGCAGCGTATGGCGGCGCGCTCGACGAACTCGACTCGCGTTCCTTGTGCATTGCCCGCGAAACCCTGGCCTATCACGATGGATTGGCCGACTTTGCCTTTGCCATGCAAGGGCTGGGCACCGGGGCTATCACCTTGTTCGGTTCCGAAGCGCTCAAGCAACAGGTTTTGCCGAAAGTCGCGGCCGGCGAATGGATTGCCGCCTTTGCGCTGACCGAGCCCGATGCCGGCTCCGACGTCGGCGCGATGGCCTGCGAGGCGCGTCTCGACGGCGATCATTATGTGATCAATGGCGAGAAGACCTGGATCTCCAACGGTGGTATTGCCGATGTGTACTGCCTGTTCGCCCGCAGCGGCGAGGCGCCGGGCACCCGGGGCATCTCTGCCTTCGTGATCTATCCCGACATGCCGGGTTTCGAGGTGGTCGAGCGGCTCGATGTGATCGCGCCGCATCCGTTGGCGCGACTGCGCTTTACCGACATGAAGGTGCCGGTGGCCAATCGCCTCGGCGCGCCGGGCGAAGGCTTCAAGGTGGCGATGCGCACGCTCGACATCTTCCGCGCTTCGGTAGCGGCGGCAGCGCTCGGCTTTGCCCGGCGCGCGCTTGACGAAGCGCTCGCCTACACCTGCGCCCGGCCGATGTTTGGTCATACGCTGGCCGACTTTCAGCTCACCCAGGCCAAGCTCGGCGACATGGCCACCGATATCGACGCGGCAGCCTTGCTCACCGCGCGCGCTGCCTGGCGCCGCGATGTGCAGAAACTGCCGACCACCCGCGAAGCGGCCATGGCCAAGATGACGGCCACCGAAAACGCCCAGCGCGTGATCGACGCGGCAGTGCAGATGCATGGCGGTCAGGGTGTGCGCGTGGGCGTGACGGTCGAGTCCCTGTATCGCGAGATTCGCGCCTTGCGCATTTATGAAGGGGCGACCGAGGTGCAGAAATTGATCGTCGCCCGCGAACTCCTCAAAGACGCCCGCTAGGGCGCGCTCAACCCCAATAGAGAGACCCTGCCGATGAGTAAGAACACCTTCAACTGGGCCGACCCGCTGCTGCTCGACCTGCAATTGACCGACGAAGAGCGGATGGTTCAGGACAGTGCGCGCGCCTACAGTCGCGAGCGCCTGCTGCCGCGTGTGCAGACGGCTTTTCGCCATGAACAGACCGACCGCGAGATCTTCAACGAGATGGGCGCGCTGGGCCTGCTCGGTCCGACGATTCCGGAAGAATACGGTGGTGCCGGTCTGGGCTACGTGGCCTACGGCCTGATCGCGCGGGAAGTGGAGTGGGTCGATTCGGGCTACCGCTCGATGATGAGCGTGCAAAGCTCGCTGGTGATGGTGCCGATCAATGAGTTCGGCACCGAAGCGCAGAAGCAGAAGTATCTGCCTCGGCTGGCGTCTGGCGAATGGGTCGGCTGTTTCGGCCTGACCGAGCCGAACCACGGCTCCGATCCCGGCTCCATGGTGACCCGCGCCAGAAAGGTCGACGGCGGCTATTCGCTGTCGGGCAGCAAGATGTGGATCACCAACAGTCCGATCGCCGACGTATTCGTGGTGTGGGCCAAAGACGACGAAGGGAAGATTCGCGGCTTCATCCTCGAAAAAGGCTGGAAGGGGCTGAGTGCGCCGGCCATTCACGGCAAGGTGGGCCTGCGTGCCTCGATTACCGGCGAGATTGTCATGGACGAGGTGTTCTGCCCGGAGGAGAACGCCTTCCCGACGGTGCGCGGTTTGAAGGGGCCTTTTACCTGCCTGAATTCAGCGCGCTTCGGCATCGCCTGGGGCGCGCTGGGTGCGGCCGAGGCCTGCTACGAAACCGCTCGCCAATACACGCTGGATCGCAAGCAGTTCGGTCGGCCGTTGGCGGCCAACCAGCTGATCCAGAAAAAGCTGGCCGACATGCTCACCGACATCGCACTGGGCTTTCAGGCCTGCCTGCGCGTGGGGCGGATGAAGGAGGCGGGCATTGCGCCGGTGGAGATCACCTCCATCATCAAGCGCAACTCGTGTGGCAAGGCGCTGGACATTGCCCGCACGGCGCGCGACATGCTCGGTGGGAACGGCATCTCGGATGAATTCTGCATCGCGCGTCATCTGGTAAATCTGGAAGTGGTGAACACCTACGAGGGCACGCACGATATCCATGCGCTGATTCTCGGCCGCGGCATCACCGACATCGCGGCTTTTGGCAACTGACCATGGCGCGCACATCCCATCCCGAGGCGTCGGGCGAACCGGTGGAGTTCGTCGTCGAGCGCGAGGTGCGCTTTGGCGACTGCGATCCGGCCGGCATCGTGTTCTTTCCCAACTACTTCCGCATGCTCAACTGCGTGGTGGAAGACTGGTGGACCGCCATCGGTCAGCCGTGGCGCACGATGATCGGCAAACGCCGTTTGGGCACGCCGACCGTCCGGCTCGACTCGGAATTCGTTCAACCGTCCTTTCATGGTGACGTGCTGCGTTTTCACCTCACGGTGGAAGCCCTGGGCAATGCCTCACTGCGTGTACGCCATGTCGCCACCTGTAGCGACGGCACCCGCCTGCGTGCCGAGCAATGGCTGGTGTGCACCTCGCTGAAAACCCATCAATCAACGCCCTGGCCGGACGATGTGCGCCAGGCGATCACCCGTTTCATGGAGACGACATGATGAACAAGGTATTGCAGCCCGAGGGTTGGGCCCGGCCGCGCGGATACGCCAACGGGATCGAGGCGCGCGGGCGCCAGGTTTTCGTGGGCGGGCAGATCGGCTGGAACGCCGAGTGCCAATTCGAGAGCGACGATCTGGTGCAGCAGGTCTATCAGGCTTTGAAAAACTCGGTCGACGTGGTGAAAGCCGCCGGGGGCGGGCCTGAGCATGTGGTGCGCATGACCTGGTATTTCGTCGACAAGAAGGAATACGTGGCCCGCCTGAAGGAGATCGGGCAGGCGTACCGCGAGGTGATGGGGCGCAACTTCCCGGCCATGACGGCGATTCAGGTCGCCGACCTGGTCGAGGACGAGGCCAAGGTTGAGATTGAAGTCACCGCCGTGCTGCCGGATTGAGGCGGATCATGACGGAAATTCGCGACGGATTGCGGATCGACGGGCCCGACGCCGGGGTGCTGGAGATCCGTCTCGACCGACCCGAGGCGCGCAATGCACTGAGTACGTCCTTGCTTCGCGGTATCGCCGGGAGACTCGCCGAGGCTGAGGCGGATGAGGCGGTGCGCTGCGTTGTTTTGACCGGCGGGGAAACCGTGTTTGCCGCCGGTGCCGATCTCGGCGAGATGGCAGCCAAGGACATGCAGGCGGTGTTGCTCGAAACGCGTCCCGCGCTCTTTGCGGCGATTGCACGCTTCCCCAAGCCGGTGGTCGCCGCGGTGTGTGGCTATGCACTGGGCGGTGGCTGCGAGTTGGCCATGCATGCCGACATTATCGTTGCCGGGGCGTCGGCACAGTTCGGTCAGCCGGAGATCAAGCTCGGCATCATGCCGGGCGCGGGCGGGACGCAACGCCTGACGCGGGCGGTGGGCAAGTCGCTGGCGATGAAGATGGTGCTGGCCGGGGAATTCATCTCCGCGCACGAGGCACTCGCCGCCGGCCTGGTGGCCGAAGTGGTGGACGATGCTGCGTGCTTGCCGCGCGCGCGTGAGCTGGCGCGCAAGATTGCCGGCCAGGCGCCGCTGGCGGTTCGCCTGGCCAAGGACGCCGTGCTGCAGGCTTTCGAGACGCCGTTGACTGCCGGCATCGCGCTGGAGCGCCGCAATTTTGTGGTGCTCGCCGGCACCGATGAT
The DNA here is from genome assembly GCA_027214125.1 of Zoogloeaceae bacterium G21618-S1. Classification (GTDB taxonomy): domain Bacteria; phylum Pseudomonadota; class Gammaproteobacteria; order Burkholderiales; family Rhodocyclaceae; genus Nitrogeniibacter. The sequence continues at coordinate 280,696 of JAPWHF010000001.1, read as the reverse complement.
CGCAATGAAGGCGTTCGGGCCTTTCTGGAAAAACGAAAGCCGGTATGGACGGGGCGCTGAATGTGGACCGTCTTCACGCCGGACGGAGTACCGCAATGAATACCGCTCGTTCCGTGTCTACGCTTGGCATCGTTGGCGCCGGATTGATGGGGCAGGGGATTGCACAGATCGCCGCGCTCGGTGGTGTGAATGTGCTGCTTTTCGACACCCGTACGAGCGCAGCGGCCGACGCTATCGACTTGATTGGCGCGATGCTGACACGGCTGGTGGAGAAAGGACGCCTCACCGAGTCTGAGCGTGCGGCCGCGCTCACCCGATTGAGGCCTGTTGCAAACCTGGGCGGCGTGGCCGACTGCGATGCCGTGGTCGAAGCGATTGTTGAAGATCTGGACGCCAAGCGCGTGTTGATGCGCGAGCTCGAATCCGTGGTGGCCGACAATTGTATTTTGGCCACCAACACCTCTTCGCTGTCGGTGACGGCAATTGCCGCCGCTTGCGCGCGACCAGACCGTGTCGCCGGTTTTCACTTTTTCAGCCCGGTTCCGCTGATGAAAGTGGTGGAGGTTATCGATGGTGCCCGCACCGATGCGGCAGTCAGCGAGTGTCTGGTCGAACTCGCCCGCCGCATGGGGCATGCGCCGGTGCGTGCGCAGGATACGCCGGGCTTTATCGTCAATCATGCCGGGCGTGCCTATGTGACCGAGGGGCTGCGGATTCTCGGTGAAGGTGTGACCGACGCGGCAACGCTCGACCGTGTGTTGCGCGACGCCGCCGGCTTCCGCATGGGACCGTGCGAGCTGCTCGACCTGACCGGGCTGGATGTCTCGCATCCGGTGATGACCTCGATCTACGATCAGTACTTCCAGGAGCCGCGCTATCGCCCGTCGCCGATGACTCGGCAGCGCCTGGCCGCCGGGCTGCTCGGGCGCAAGAGCGGCCAGGGGTTTTACACCTACGTGAATGGAGTGGCCCGGATACCGCCCGAGTGCGCCGCGCCGTCATCGCGACCGGCGCGGGTGTTTGTGGCGGCGGCCGATCCGGCGGTTCGCGCGAATCTGATCGCGCTGGTGCGCCGGCTGGGCGGTGTGCTGGACGAGGGCGAGCGTCCGGCTGACGATGCGCTGTGCGTGGTCGCCCCCGCCTGGGGCGAGGACGCGACAACGGCTTGCCTGGCCCACGCGCTTGAGCCGCTTCGCACCATCGCCATCGATCTGTTCTCCGATGAAACCCGGCGGCGAACCCTGATGCGCACGCCACTGACCGACCCCGCCAGGTGCGACGAGGCGCACGGGTTGTTTGCGACCGATGGCGTGCCGGTGTCGGTCATTCGAGACAGCACGGGCTTCATCACTCAGCGCGTGCTGGCGATGATCGTGAATCTAGGTTGCGATATCGCCCAGCAGCGCATCGCCAGTCCGGGCGATATCGATACCGCCGTGCAACTCGGCTTGGGTTATCCGGCGGGGCCGTTGGCGCTGGGGGATCGGCTCGGCCCGCAGCGGGTGCTCGATATTCTGGATCGCATCGAAACCTTCACGCGCGACCCGCGCTACCGGCCCAGCCCGTGGCTGATCCGCCGGGCGCGGCTTGGCGTGTCACTTCTGACGCCGGACGCCTGAGCCAACGGCGGCACGTTCACGAGAAAGTCCATGCTCGATGCCTATCTTTACGGCGGCTTGCGCTCGCCCTTCGGTCGCCACGGTGGCGCCCTGGCGACGGTGCGCCCCGATGATCTTGCCGCCGCCGTCATCCAGGCGCTGATCGCCCGTTCGGGGTTTGCGCCGGCGCAGATTGAAGATGTCGTGCTTGGGTGTGCTGCGCAGTCCGGAGAGGATGGCCGCAACATTGCACGGCATGCCGCGTTGTTGGCCGGCTTGCCGGTCGAGGTGCCGGGGCAAACCGTGAATCGGCTGTGCGGCAGCGGATTGGCGGCGGTGCTTGATGTCGCCCGGGCGGTCAGTTGCGGCGAAGGCGAACTCTATGTGGCCGGCGGGGTGGAAAGCATGAGCCGTGCACCTTTCGTGGTGGCAAAGCCGCAGGCGGCCTGGAGTCGGGACTTTACGGTGTACGACTCGACCATTGGTGCGCGATTTCCCAATCCCGCGCTGGTGGCGCGCTATGGAAACGACAGCATGCCGGAGACCGCCGACATCGTCGCGCACGAGTGTGGCGTGACGCGCGACATGGCTGATCGGTTCGCTGCGGCGTCGCAGTCGAAGTATCAGGCGGCGCGGGCGGCCGGTTTCTTCACAGAGGAGATCGTGCCGGTCACGGCGCCGGGTGGGCGCGGTGCGCCACAGGTGGTTGATGAGGACGAGCATCCGCGGCCGCAATCGACGCTGGCGCGTCTGGCTGCGCTAAAGCCCTTGTTTGGCGGCGTGGTGACGGCGGGCAATGCCTCGGGAATCAACGATGGCGCCGCTGCCGTGCTCGTGGGTAGCTGCCGTGCCGGCGAACGTGCGGGCATTCGGCCGCAGGCAAGGATTCTGGCCGGTGCCGTCGCCGGCGTGGCGCCACGGACGATGGGGCTGGGCCCGGTCTGCGCCATTCCCAAAGCGCTTGCGCGGGCAGGGCTTTCGCTGACTCAGATGGATGTGATTGAAATCAACGAGGCCTTCGCCCCGCAGGTGCTTGCTTGTTTGCTAAGGCTGAATCTGGATGTTGAAGATGCGCGTGTGAATCCAAACGGGGGTGCGATTGCGTTGGGGCACCCGCTTGCGGCCTCGGGGGCTCGTCTGGTCTTGAGCACGGCGCGCGAATTGCATCGGCGCAACGGGCGCTATGCGGTGCTCAGCCTGTGCATTGGCGTTGGTCAAGGCATTGCGCTGGTGATTGAGCGGTGCGCCGCGCAGGCAGTGGAGGTCGCCGGGTAAGGCGCATGCCACTCAACAGGCGCTTGGGGTCGAGTTGCTGCCGGCCGGTGCCTGGACAAGCCACTCCCGTCGTGTCGTCGTAGTCCATGTCCGTGTGACGCGTCGTGGCATGCCAAGCCTGGACACGAAAAACAATGTGCTCCGGATCTGTGGCGGCGCGGCTGATCGACGACTAGTCCAGCGGTTGTCTTCCGAGATACTGCAGGTAGGCCACCAGTTCCCAGATAGTCTCTTCCGAGAATGCGTCGCCCCATGGCGGCATGACGTCTGAGCTCATACGCCCATGGAAAATGACGTCAAAGGTCTGTTGTGCCCCCAGATCGGTGCGGCCTTTGAAGTCTGGCGCACGCCCGCCGACGCCTTCGTGACCATGGCAATAGCCGGCGCAGGTTTTGGCGAATCGCTTGCGTCCGTTTTCGATGCGTGCGGGGTCGTAGAGATCGAAGGGGGACAGGGGCGCGGTACTTTGCTTCTCAGCGGGCTGCCGCAAGATGCTGACGTAGGCGACGAGTTGTTCAATGGCTTCGTTGTCGAGTACGGTGCCCCACGGTGGCATGGCGTGGTCGCCATGCTTGCCCTGAATGATGCGTTCGCGGATCTGCGCTTCGGTAAGCTCGGGCCGATGCTGCAATTTTGGGCCGTAGGTGTCCTTGCCCGCGCCGTCTGCGCCGTGGCAGCTCACGCAAAGCTTGTCGAAACGACTCTTGCCGGCGGCAAGCTGGGCGCGTGCCGGATCGGCGGGCGGGGCGACCGCGAAACAGCTGGTGCTGGCCCACAGGCTCACGCACAGCGGAATGATCAGGTGGCTGACTGCGCGTCGTGGCAGATGGGCGATGGCGGGGAACAAGCCGTTGCGTTTCATCGGAAACTCCATGTATGTCGATGGGGGGCGGGCGGCAAGCGATACCGCCCGCACGCCCGCGCGCCCGCGGGAAGCCGAAGCCGCCCGCGGAGTACGGTTTACTCGAGCGTGAACCCGATCAGCGCAGCACCACCCGGCAGATCCTTGATCTGCGGGTAGGCACCCGCCAGGAAGCCCGGCGCGTGTGAGCCGAGACCGGTCGGAATGACGATGTATTGCTTGCCATTGACCGCGTAGCTCACCGGACCGCCGCGCACGCCGGAGCCGGCGTTGAACTGCCACAACTGCTTGCCGTTGTCGGCGTCATAGGCGAACAGATGACCTTCCATGTCGCCGGTGAATACCAGTCCGCCGGCGGTGGTCAGCACGCTGCTGAGCGGCGGCAGATCGTAGCGGATGCTCCACTTGAGCTTGCCGGTGAGCGGGTCGCGCGCGTCCAGGCGGCCGTACGGGTCCTTGCTGTTGGGCGGCGGCACCAGCTTGATCTCGTCAATGCCGAGCGACAGTGCCGAAATGGCTTTCAGACTGGCCGGATCATCCGGCCCGGACACCACCTCGTTGCACACCTCCATGGCATGCGAGTACCACAGGCCGGTGCCGGGGTTGTAGGCGCCGTGGTTCCAGCTGCGTGCGCCGAGCAGGTTGGGGCACAGCAGTTCGCGCTTGCCGGGTTGCGGCCTGCGCGGTTCGATCAGGGCGCCGGTCTTCGGGTCGATGCCCTTGGCCCAGTTCATGTTCTCGGCGAACTGCCATACGTTTTCCAGCTTGCCGTCGGCTTTGTCCATCACGAACACGAAGCCGCTCTTGTTGAGATGGACGATCACGTCCTTGCCGTCCTTCTTCACCACCAGCGCTTCGTACGCCGAGTCGAAGTCCCACACGTCATGCGGGATTTCCTGACGGTGCCACTTGAGCTTGCCGGTTTTCGGATCGATTGCCAGCAAGGTGGCGGTGTACTTGTTGTCGCCCTTGCGATCGGCGCCGTAAAAGTCCGGCGCGGCGTTCGAGGTGCCGATGAAGATGGTGTCTGACTGCGCGTCGTAGGTGCCCGGCATCCATGCCGAGCCGCCGCCGCGCTTGCCCGAGTCGCCCGGCCAGCTTTCCGGGTCATCCTTGATGACTTCGAAGGTCCACACCGGCTTTCCGGTGTCGGCATTGACCGCATAGATCTTGCCCGAGATCGGCTGATCGCCGCCGGTGGTGCCGCCAAACAGCACGTCGCCGGCCAGCTGCGGCGGTGCCGAGAACAAGGCGCCGTGCTGGGTCTTGAGGTCACTCAGCTGGGTGGACCACACTTCCTTACCGCTCTTCTGGTCGAGGGCGATGAAGCGGCCGTCGAGCGTACCGACGAACACCTTGCCGCGCCCGACGGTCACACCACGGCTGGCAGCCGCGTAAAACACCTGCTTGGAGATTGGGGCGAGCTTGGGCTCGTAGTGCCACAGCGTCTTGCCGCTGGCCGCATCGACGGCCCACACATTGTTGAAGGCCGAGATGTAGTAGAGCACGCCGTCCAGAACGATCGGCGTCGCCTGCAAACCATGGGTAATGTTGCCGGGTTGATGGATCCACGCCACTTTCAGCTTCTTGACGGTGTCCTTGTTGATCTCGGTCAGCGGGCTGAAACGCCAGGCGTTCGAGCTGCGATGGTATTGCGGCCAGTTGTCGGGGTCGTCGAAACCGGGCTTGGCGTCGCCGGCGGCGATGGCGCCAATGCAGCTCAAGGCGAGCGCGAGCGGCGCCAGGCGGATGGGGTTGATCAGTTTCATGATGTCTCCAGTCGTTCTTGTCAGGGATGGCCGTGAGTGGCCTGTTGTGCTTTCAGGGCTTGAGCGTGGTCGCGGTGTGCTCGGCCGCGGTGGCCGACCGCCCGTTTGGCGTGCCTCAGAACATGAAATTCAGACCGATGTTGAGCAGCGTGGCCGACTCGCCCACCGCCGGAATGCCGGCGGCGACGATGCTGGTCTTGATGGTCGCGGCCGAGCCGGCATCGATGTGCGCCATCTGCACGTAGATCGTGGTGTCGGGGCGAACGGCGTAGTCGTTGCTGATGACGATGTTGGTCGTCTTGTCGTTGCGGTTGCGATCGTCCTTGTTGTTGTAATAGGCCAGCGTGGCGGTGTTTTTCGGGTGCCATTTCCAGTCCACCCCGAGGCCGAAGGCGCCGACATCGGAGACGTTGGCACCGGAGCGCGTCTCGTTCTTGGCGTTGAGATAGTTGGCCTTGAAGGTGAATGGCCCGTACGGCACGGCAATGCCGACGCCGCCATGCTTGACGTTGTTGTTGCCGGTGTCTTCGTCCTTGATGACCTGATAGGAGGCGGACAGCGTCACTGGCCCGGTGTAGGTCGCACCGAGTGCCCAGGCACTGTTGTTGGTGGTGCTGCCTGACTTGCCGCCGAGTGCCCACAACACGCCGAAGTTCACCGGACCGAGGGTGTGACGGTACTGCACGGCATTGTTGAAGAAGATGCCGACGTCGTTGTTGGTGTTGCGTTCGGTGCCGACCGCGCCGGCCGTGGCGGCGTACTGGTTGTAGGCCCAGGCGTAGAGGTTGGAAAACTGCTCCTTGAAGGCGCGCGGCTCGGTGCCGATATGCGCCAGCAGCGCGGGGCCATACTGGCGGCCCAGCGTCACGCTGCCCCAGTCCCCACTCAAGCCGATGTTGGCCTGGCGGCGGAACAGCGGCGAGCCGGTGCCGTCGGCATCGCCGGAGCCGTGGAACATGCCGTTGTTGGTGTCGAAATGGGCTTCGAGGTTGAAGAAGGCTTTGAGGCCGTCCTCCAGGTCGCGCTCGCCCTTGAAGCCGAGGACCGTCTGACGCAGGCCGCTGGTTTCCATCGAGGTCTTGGCCTTGCCATTGGTGCCGGACTTGCTCTGATACAGAAAGCCGGCGTCAAGAATCCCGAAGATCGAGATCTTGGTGCCGGCCACTTCGCCGATGAGCGCGTCGGCCTGGGCGATGCCCGAGATCGCCGACAGCGCCAGCGCAGTCACCGCCGTGGCGATGGTGGCGCGTGGGCGACGGGCGACCGGGTTGAGTTTCGTTGTTTTCATATGACTCCCCTGCATTTCTGGTTGGATGAGCGTCTTCGCCTTTGAAGGCGGGTGACGACATGCCTGTTGGTCTTGTCCCTGTCGAATCTGAAGACGTGTGCCAGGGACCAAACGGCCGGCAGGACGAGCTATGGCAACTTCTGTGCCACGGGTAAAAACTTTTTAAAATCAATGGATAGCATGTTTGGGTAGGCGTGATCGAGCGACACTTGGTGTGGGTGGTCTGCGACGCACGCGACATCTGTCGCATCGTGTTCACGGTGTCTTTGATGTGTGAAGAAACGCGCTGAGGGATGTCTGTTTATCGACCTGAGCGACCGGTTTCGGCGCCACGACCTTCGCCGCGTCGCATCAGGCATACACCCGTTTAATCCGGTGCGACATCTGTCGCACCCGGTGCGACGGCGGGCGCTCCGAAAGGGGCCTCGTCAAGGCCTGAGAAATTATAAAAAAGCAATAAAAACAGTAGCTTGAAATGTCTTTTTGGGTGCTTTGCCGCTTCTGGCACCGCTCTTGCAAACAGGGTTGGCGAGCCGACGCCATATGGGGTCGGCGACAGGACCGCGGTCCTGCCGACACATAGCGAGAACAAAGGAGGCGAACTGTCATGGACCCCACGTCCGAACAGCTGCTGTGGATGTACGAAAAGATGGTCGAGATCCGGGAGTACGAGGAGACCATGGCCAAGGTCTATCTCGAGGGCAAGCTGCCACCCAAGATCCAGAAAGGCCTGGCCTTTGATATCGGCGCCGGCCCGGTGCCGGGTGAGATGCACCTGGCGGCGGGTCAGGAGCCGGTGGCGGTGGGCGTGTGTGCCCACCTGCGCCGCGAAGACACCGTGGTCGGCGCGCACCGCCCGCACCACTTCGCTATCGCCAAGGATGTTGATCTGCTGGCGATGACCTCCGAGATGTTCGGCAAGGAGAACGGGCTGGGCAAGGGCAAGGGCGGTCACATGCACTTGTTCGATCCGGCGGTGAAGTTCTCGTGCAGCGGCATCGTCGGCGCGGGCGCACCACAGGCCTGCGGCGCGGCACTGGCGGCCAAGAAGCTCGGCAAGGACTGGGTGGCGGTGTCCTTTTTTGGTGAAGGGGCGGCCAACCAGGGCTCATTCCACGAGGCGCTCAATCTGGCCTCGCTGTGGAAGTTGCCGGTGATCTTCGTGTGCGAAGACAACAAGTACGGCATCTCGGTGGAGAAGTCGGCATCGACGGCCATTGCCTCCAACGCCGACCGCGCGGCCGGCTACGGCATGCCCGGCGTGCTGGTCGACAAGAACGATGCGGTGGCGGTGTTCGCGGCGGCCGGTGAGGCGGTGGCGCGGGCACGGCGGGGTGAAGGCCCGACGCTGATCGAGGTCAAGACCGACCGCTACCTGGGGCACTTCCAGGGCGACCCGGAAACCTACCGGCCCAAGAACGAAGCCCAGCATCTGCGCGAAAACGACCCGATCAATGTGCTCGGCGCGCAGCTGCGTGAGCGCGGCGAACTCGACGACGCCAAGGATGCGGCGCTGCGCAGCACGGTCAGTGTGCGGGTGCAGGCGGCGTATGAACATGCTCGCAACAGCCCGTATCCGGCCCCGGAAGACGCGCTGCTGCATGTCTTTGCCGACTGAGCCCCCGACCCCAAGATTTCAGGAGAGAACACCATGAGCACTGCAACCAAGGTGCGCACGCTGACCATGGCCGAAGCCGTTTCAGAGGGCATCAGCCAGGAGATGGAGCGCGATAACCGGGTCTTCGTGATGGGCGAGGACATCGGCAAGTACGGCGGCATTTTCAGCGCCACCACCGGCCTGCTCGACAAGTTCGGCCCCGACCGGATCATGGACACGCCGATTTCCGAGACCGGTTTCATGGGCACCGCGATCGGTGCGGCTGCCGAAGGGCTGCGGCCGATTTCGGAGCTGATGTTTGTCGATTTCTTCGGCGTGTGTTTCGACCAGATCTACAACCATCTGGCCAAGAACACCTATATGTCGGGCGGCAACGTCAAGCTGCCGGTGGTCATCACCACGGGCATTGGCGGCGGCTACAACGACGCGGCGCAGCACTCGCAGTGCCTGTACGCCACCTTCGCCCACATGCCGGGTCTCAAGGTGGTGGTGCCGTCGAACGCCTACGACGCCAAGGGCTTGATGATCCAGGCCATCCGCGACGACAACCCGGTGGTCTTCATGTACCACAAGGGCATCATGGGTCTGTCGTGGATGTCCTACTTCGAGGGCAGCACCAACGAAGTGCCGGCCGAGCCCTACACCATCCCCTTCGGCCAGGCCAAGGTGGTTCGAGAAGGCAAGGACCTGACCATCGTGACCCTGTCGCAGATGGTGCAGAAGTCGCTGCTGGCGGCCGACACGCTCGCCGCCGAGGGCATCGACGTCGAGATCGTCGATCTGCGCACCCTGGTGCCGCTCGACAAGGAGACGGTGCTGCGTTCGGTCGGCAAGACCGGCCGTGTGCTGATCGCCGACGAGGATTACCTCTCCTTCGGCGTCTCCGGCGAGATCGCCGCGATCATCGCCGAGCAACTCAACCATCTGCAGCTCAAGGCCCCGGTTCGCCGCCTGGCGGTGCCCGATGTGCCGATTCCGTTCAGCCGCCCGCTCGAGCAGTTTGCCATCCCGCAAGTGGACAGCATTGCCGACGCCGTGCGCGCACTGATGCAACTCAACCTCGATTGAAAGAGAGAAACAGCATGACCGATATTGTTCTGGATGACGCCGTGTGGGCGGACGTGGAAGAAGGCACCGAGGCGCTGCTGCAGGAATGGCAGGTCGCCGTGGGCGACAAGGTCGAGTCCGGCGATGTGCTTGGCGTGGCCGAACTGGTGAAGACCACCCACGAGATTCTGGCCCCCGCCGCCGGCACGGTCGCCCGGCTTGCAGTGGCGGCGGATGACACCTTTGGCCGCGGGGCGGTGCTCGCGGTGCTCGAGGCCTGAGCCATGAGCACTTCGGCAATCACCCCGGCCGCCGACGACACGGCCGACCGCATGCTGCCACTCACCGGGCTGCGCGGCGCCATCGCCCGCAGCATGGGGCAGGGCTGGCAGATCCCGCGGGTGGCGCATTCGATCGACGTGGATGTGAGTCGCTTCAAGGCCATGCGCGAGGCGCTGGCCGGCGAAGGCCACCGGCCCAGCCTCACCGTGCTGCTGTTGCGCGCGGTGGCGCTGACCCTGCGCGAGCACCCGCGGCTCAACGCCCTGATGCGCGACAAGGCCGCCGAGCTGATGCCCGACATCAACCTCGGTGTGGCGGTCAGTCTCGACGATGGGCTGATGGTGCCGGTCATCCGCGAGGCCGACACCCTGTCGCTGCCAGCGCTGACGGCCGAACTGCGCCGCCTGGCCGAAGGTGCGCGCGCCGGCACGCTCAGCGCCGGCAGCTATCAGCGTGCCACCTTTACGGTGAGCAATCTGGGCATGACCGCCATCGACCGCTTCTCGCCCATCATCAATCCGCCGCAGGTCGCCATTCTGGGCGTGACGCGGGTGCTCGACCGGCCGGTGGTGCGCGACGGCGAGATCGTCAGCGCGCCGATGATGGGCCTGCACCTGGTATTCGATCACCGTGTCGTGGATGGCTACCCCGCGGCGCTGTTTCTTGGTGATCTGGCCCGCCGCATCGAGACGGCAGCGCTGTAATGCTGACCGACGATCCCCGCCTCGCCGTGGTCAGTTGCGCGCAAGAGCAGCGCTGGCACGAAGCCTTGCTGGAGCATCCGGTCCACACGCCGCAGTTGCGGCTGTGGACCTACCGCCGCCCCGGCGTGGTCTTTGGTTGCTCTCAGGCTGCCTTGCTGGCGCGCGCACGTGGCGGCACGGATCTGCCCGAAATGGTCCAGCGCCGCTCCGGCGGTGGGGCAGTGCTGACTGGTCCGTGGATGCTCAGCACCTCGATCGTGCTGCCGCCCGACCACCGCCTGCTCGGTGGCGGCACGGTGTCCAGCTACCGCTGGCTCGGGGCCTTGATCGCCGGCTTGCTGCGCGACATGGACGTGCCCGCCCGCGCGCTGACCCCGGACGAGGTGCGGCGCACACCGAGCGACCCGGCGCTCAACTGGGCCTGCTTTGGCAGTTTTTCGCCCTGGGAGGTGGTTGCCGACGGCAAGAAGATCGCCGGCCTGGCGCAACTGCGCCGCCGCAATGGCGTGCTGCTCACTTCGGGCACCTTGCTGGCGAGCCCCGACTGGCAGGCGCTGTGCACCGTGCTGGCACGCCCGGCCGGCGACGCGGCGGCGCTGGCACGCGTCACCACCTCATGCGAAGAGCAGCTCGGCGCTGCACCGCTGGCCGACAGCTTTGCCTCCGAGCTGCAACAGATGCTCGCCGATGTGCTCGGTGAGTTCCCGACACCACCTCGCGGCGCGCAGGCGACCGCGGGCCCCCAAGCCTGACAGAGCGAAAAAAAGGAAGGAGACATCATGAACGACGATCAGCACCAATCCCCCCCCGCGCAGGGCATGCGCGTGCCGGAGAAGCGCATTGCCGTCAGCCGGCGGGCATTTCTCAAAGGCTCGGGTCTGGCCGCAGCCGGCGTGACCGCGCTGTCGGCGGGCAGCCTCATGCTGCCGGCACGCGAAGCGCTGGCGGCGAGCTTCACCCATCTTGGCCCCGACGTTGGCAAGACCTTGCTGGTGATGGCGCGCGATATTTTCCCGCACGACAAGATCTCCGACCGCTTCTACATGCTGGCCATTGAGCCATACGACGCGGCCGCGGCCAAGGACCCGGCGCTGGCCAAACTGATTGCCGATGGCGTTGCCCAGCTCAACGCGTTGGCGACCGCGCAGTTTGGCAAACCCTATGCCGAAGTGCCGACCGAAACCGAGCGTCTGACCCTGCTCTACACCATCGAGCACGGCGCCTTCTTTCAGAAGATCAAGGGCGACATGGTGACCGGTTTCTACAACAACAAGGCGGTGTGGCCCCTGTTCGGCGAGGAAGGCTCGTCGTGGGAGAAGGGCGGCTATGTCAATCGTGGTTTCGACGATCTCGACTGGCTGCCCAAGGCCTGACCCGGACAAACATAAGAACAGACGGAGACAACTCTCATGAGCAAGACCTTTTCCAAGGACGACAACAGCGTCGTCGTGATCGTCGGCTCGGGCGCCGGCGGTGGCACACTGGCCGACGAGCTGACCCGCGAAGGCGTCGATGTGGTGATCCTCGAGGCCGGCAAGCACCATACCCAGGAAGACTTCGAGAACGACGAGTGGGCGATGTTTGCCAAGATATCGTGGCTCGACAAGCGCATCTCGGCGGGCGGCTGGCATCACACCGAAACCTATCCCAACCTGCCGGCGTGGATCGTGAAAGGCGTGGGCGGCTCGACCATGCACTGGTCCGGCCTGGCGCTGCGCTTCATGGCGCACGAGTTCAAGACGCTGAGCACCTACGGCAAAGTGCCGGGCGCCAACGTGCTCGACTGGCCGATCAGCTACGAAGAGCTGGCGCCCTACTATGAGATCGCCGAGCGCAAGATGGGCGTGGCCGGCACCAAGGCCAGCGGCCTGCCGCCGATGCCGCCGAACAACCACTACAAGGTGATCGAGGCCGGTGCGCGCAAGATCGGCTACAAGGACATCGTGCGTCCGGTGGCCTCCAACACCCGGCCCAACGATGGCCGCCCGGCCTGTCAGCAGATCGGCTACTGCATGCAGGGCTGCAAGATCGGCGCCAAGTGGTCGACGCTGTACTCCGAGATCCCGCGTGCAATGAAGACCGGCCATGCCGAATTGCGCCCGCAGAGCATGGTGCTGCGCATCGAGCATGACAGCAGCGGCAAGGCCACCGGCGTGCTCTACGCCGACAAGGATGGTAATCAGCATCTGCAGAAGGCGCGCGTGGTGTGTGTGGCCGGCAACTCGATCGAGTCGCCGCGCTTGCTGCTCAACTCCGCCTCCAGCAAGTACCCCAATGGCCTGGCCAACTCGTCCGGCCAGGTCGGGCGCAACTACATGAACCACACCACCGCCGCCGCGCTGACCATCAATCCGGGCCCGGTGTACATGTATCGCGGCTTCGACATTGCCGCGGTGGTCTCCGACGAAGTGCCCAACAACCCGGACCGCGGCTTCATGGGCGGCTACCACCTCGAAGGCCTGGCGCTGCACTTGCCGTTCGCGGCGGCCTTCATGAAGCCCGGCGGCTGGGGGCGTGAGGTGAGCTCGGCGCTGGAGAAGTTCGACCACATGAGCTGCGTGTGGGTGTGCGGCGAAGATCTGGCGCAGGAAGAGAACAGCATCACCCTGCACGCCACCGAGAAGGATCAGCACGGCCTGCCGATTCCCATCGTCACCAAGACCGACCACACCAACGACGCCGCCATGCGCCGTCACGGTCTGGGCCAGTGGCGCAAGCTGTCCGAAGCCGTCGGCGCCACCCGCGTGATCGACATGCCGCCCTATCCGGCCAGCCACAACATGGGCACCAACCGGATGAGCGAAAAGGCGCGCGACGGCGTGGTGAACAAGTGGGGCCAGACCCACGACATCAAGAACCTGTTCGTCTCGGACGGCAGCCAGTTCACCTCCAGCGGTGCCGCCAATCCGACGCTGACCATCGTCGCGCTGGCCATCCGTCAGGCCGAGTACATCGCCGGGGCCATGCGCCGACGCGAACTCTGAAGCCGCTTTCGCCGGCGGTGCTGGTTTGCCCGTCGGCTCATCGACCACGCTCCTCCTCGCGTGAGCTTTGGGGGCGCCGCCTTGCGGTGCCCCGGCTTTTTCGAAGGCGAGTGTGTCGGTAGCACCCCCGAGAACCCCAACAAGGACACAAGATCATGACCCACACCACATCCTCCCGCGCCGGGCGCTGGCTGCGCCGCGGCCTCCTCGCCGTCGCCATGGCCGCTGCTGTTCCGGTGGCACAAGCCGACAGCGTGCCGGGCATGCGCGGCGTTGAGCACTTCGGCTTCACCGTGCCCAATGCCCAGCAGGCCGTCGACTTCTTTGTTGGCGTCATGGGCTGCAAAGCCTTCTTCACCATCGGCCCCTTCGGTCCGTTCAAGGACAACTGGATGAAGGAGAACCTCAACGTCAATCCACGCGCCGTGATTTCGGTGGCTCACCTGGTGCGCTGTGGCAACGGCACCAACTTCGAGATCTTCGAATACACCTCGCCGGACCAGAAAGCCCAGCCGCCCAGGAACAGCGACGTGGGCGGCCACCACATCGCCTTCTATGTGGATGACCTGAAGGCGGCGATGGCCAACATGCAAGGCAAGGGCGTGAAGTTCCTCGGCGAACCGCACCTGTTCACCGAAGGGCCGCTCAAGGGCCTGACCTGGATCTACTTCATGTCGCCCTGGGGCATGCAGCTGGAACTGGTCACCGCGCCCGACGGCCGTGGCTATGAGCAGACCACGAGCGAGCGGCTGTGGGACCCGCGCCAGTAAGCGGCGGTCGAGGGGGGCGCCTGCTGCGCGCCCTGGCCCTGGCCACCGCGCTGCTGGGCTTCAGCGGCGCGGTGGCAGCCCATGTGCAGGACTTCATGGCGCGCGTCGTGCACCTGGCGCCGCGCGACGGCGCGTTGCGGGCGTATGTGCAGTTGCCGCTGGCGCTGGCGCTGTTGCCGCCCGACTGGCAGGCTGGCGGCAATCAGGCGCCGCCGCCTTTCCTGCGCCGCGATGCCGACGGCCGTCTGGCGGTGGACGTGCCGGCCCTGCATCGCGACCCCGACGGGTTGCGCGCCCGATTGCGCGAGGTTTTGCGGCTTGACGGCCATCTCGGTCGGCTCGAAGGGGCGCGGATCGACACGCTGGCTGAGCGCGATCCTTTCAGCTATTTGCCGGCGGTCGAGCGCTATGTGATGCCGACACTGGTGCTGGGCGAGGCGACTCAGCTTGATCTGGCCGACGCCGTGGTCAGCCTGCGCCTGCGCTTCGATGTGCCAGCGGCGGACGCGGTGCCGGTGCTGGCCGGTGGCGCACGCGAGTGGCCCGAGTTGGCCTCTCGCGCGGTGAACATCGTGCGCCGCCATCATGAGGATGGCCGTGTTGACAGCTTCCAGAGCCTTGGGGCCTTGCACTTGCTGCTCGGTACGCCGGACGTGGCAACGCCCGCGCAGGCCGCCGCCGCGCCCGATGGTTTTGTGGGCTACCTGGTCTCGGGCTTTGAGCATGTGCTGATCGGCCTGGACCATGTGCTGTTCATCCTCGTCCTGCTGCTCGGGGCGAGGGGGGTGACGCACTTTCTGCGCAGCTCGCTGGCTTTTACTGCCGGGCATTCGATCACGCTGTGTGTTGGCGCGCTGGGCGGTTTGTCGGAACTGGCCTGGTTTGCCCCGGCCGTCGAGATCTCGATTGCCGCCTCCATCATTTACGCGGGGGCGCGCATTCTGATCGACGGTGAACGTCCGATGTTGGCGCCGGCGGTGTTCTGCGTGGGGCTGGTGCATGGCTTCGGATTTTCGTTCGCGCTGCAGGCGGTGGCGCCGTCACTCAGCGGCAGCTTCCTGAGTGTGGTACTCGGTTTTAATCTCGGCATCGAACTGGGCCAACTGGCCTTGTCGCTGGTGGCCGCGCCAATACTTTGGGCCGTGCAGCGCGCCTGGCGACATCCGCAACTGCGCTACCAGCATGCCTTGGCGTGGCCATGCATTGCCGTGGCCTCGGTCTGGCTGGTCGAGCGCAGCGAGGTGTTGCTGGCGGTGCTTCCGTAAGGCGGCGGGGCGCACCGCCTTCGCTGGCATTACTGGCGGGTAGCTCGTTTGGATATTGCCGGCGAGCGTCTGCCGGGCGCTGAAGACGGTGGTACGGGCACCCCATGGCGGTATGACGCAACAAGTGCTTTACTAGGGCAGAACAAGACGCCATTTGCACGAAAATGGCGGGGAAGTGACAGACAAACATAAGCGCGGGCCAGTGATGGACCCGGCGTATTTCCAACGCACCGTGAGCGTAACGCTTGGGCGTTGGGAGGAGACATGACGATGCATCAAATTGATCAACGAGCGCATATCGAGCGCGTGTTGTCTTCGACGCGATCCGACGCGGTGCACACTGATCGTATCCAGCAATCATGGCGGCGCTGCATCGAGGACTATGATCTCGACCCGACACGCCCTACACCGGCGCATATTCTTGAAGCGGGCCGTTTGCGCGAGCATCGCGATCAGATCGAGGATTTTCTCCAGGTCGCACGCACCGGCATGGAGCAACTCTACAAGCGGGTCTGCGACCTCGGCTACGTGCTGCTGCTGACCGATGCGCGCGGCATCACGGTTGATTTCATCGGCAATGACCGCTGGCAGGGCGAGTTGCGCCGCTCCGGCCTATACCTTGGGGCTGACTGGAGCGAGGCGCGTGCGGGCACTTGCGCGGTCGGCACCTGTATTGCCGATCGCACCGCCATAACCTGTCATCAGACGGACCATTTCGATGCTTCGCACATCGGGCTGACCTGCAACAGCGCGCCCTTGCTTGATCCGACCGGTGATTTTCTGGGTGTGCTCGATGTGTCTGCGCTGACGTCGCCTTCGCCCAAGGAGAGTCAGCACCTCGCGCTGCAATTGACCATGATGTACGCGAAGATGATCGAAGATGCGAACTTCATGCATTTCTTTCGCGAAGCCTCGGTGTTGCGACTTGGGGCGGCGTGGCCGATGGTGGATCTCAGTGGCGAGCTGATGCTGGCATTTGATGCCGACGGGGTCGTTGTCGGCGCCAACAGCGGCGCGCGGCGGATGCTCAACGGGGGCGGGGAGAGTGGCTTGGTGACCGAGCTGGTGGGCTCGTCGCTGGACATGATTTTCCGCGAAGGCGCTGCCGAGGTATGGCGTATAGCCCGGGCTGGCGTTTCGAATCAGCGTTCGGCCTTGACGACTTATCAGCATGGGGTGTTCTACGCCGATGTGATCGCGCCGCGGGCGCTGTCGGGGAGCCGGCTCGCCACCCGGGATGCCGAGAGCGAAGTGAGTGCGCCGGCGCTCGACCGCCTGGCGGGCGAAGATCCGCAGATGCAACGCCTGATTCGTCAGGCAAAGCGGCTGGTCAACAAGTCGGTCGATATTCTCCTCCATGGTGAAACCGGCACGGGTAAGGAAGTGGTGGCCAAGGCCTTGCATGAGTCGAGTGAGCGCTGCGACAAGGCCTTTGTCGCCATCAACTGTGCGGCGATTCCTGAATCGCTTATCGAGAGCGAACTCTTCGGTTATGCGCCCGGCGCATTTACCGGCGGCCGCAGCAAAGGCATGCGGGGCTTGATCGCGCAAGCCGATGGCGGCACCTTGTTTCTGGATGAAATCGGCGATATGCCGCCGCATCTGCAAACCCGTTTGCTGCGCGTACTGGCTGAAAAGGAAATCACGCCACTGGGCGGAGACAAGCCGCAGAGCATCCGGCTGACCGTTGTGGCGGCCTCACATCGTGACTTGCGCAAGCTGATCGCCGAAGGTCTGTTTCGCGAGGATCTGTACTATCGCCTGTGCGGTGCAATCCTCTATCTTCCGCCCTTGCGCGAGCGACAGGATATCGCGTATCTGATCGACCGACTGGGCGCTGAAGAGGCCGCGGCGATGGGGGGCTCGGCCCGCATTGAGCCACCCGCCCTGGCGGCACTGTGCAGCCATGACTGGCCCGGCAATGTGCGGCAGCTTCGCAATGTGCTGCGCTTTGCGTTGGCGGTGAGCGATGGCGGAAACATTCATCTCGATGACCTGCCCGGTGAGCTGATGCGTCCGCTGAATGACGTCCGCGACGTGCCGCATCCGCCGCGTGTGGCAGCGCTCGCCGAGACCCGCGAGGCGGAGCGTCCGCAATGGCGTGACCAGGAAGGACAGTGGTTGCTGGATTCCTTGCAGCGGCACAAGTGGTGTATTACCGCCGTCGCGGACGAGCTTGGCCTGTGCCGCGCCACGGTCTATCGGCGCATGAAACGCCACGGCATCGTCCAGCCGAATCTTCAATAACGACATGCTGCGGCCAAGGCTGGCCGGGGCTGCGCGGGCGAGTGCCATTCAGTCCGGGATCTGAATGGCACTCGTGCGCAAGCTGTTTCACCCGATCAGTCGGGGATGTTCACCGTGCCGTGCTGGACGCTGATCCGGTCGCTTGATGCGGGGTGCATCTGGATCGGCGGCAGGTTGCCCAGTGTGATGGCCGGGGCTGCGCCGGGCGAGCCGCCACGCGGGGTGGTGCGCACCACTTGCGAGGGCGGCAGGGCGGCGCCTTTGGTGAGGTGCTTCCACATCATGTCGAGCGCGACACCGCCGTAGTAGTGCAGCGGGATGAAGCGGGTGTCGTAACCCGGGAAGGGCAGGAAGGCTTCGAAGTGCTGGGCGTTGGTGACTTCAATGTAGCTCAGCTGGCTGTGCTTGCCTTCGGCCAGGTCATTCACACCAAGATAGGGGCGCGAGGTGTGGTTGACCGGTACCAGCGCGTCGGAGCGGCCATGCAGGATCAGCGTCGGCTTGCCATGCAGGCGGCCGTTGACCTCGGTTTGGGCAATGCTGTGGCGAACGCGTTTTTCGTCGAGCAGATCACGCAGGCACAGAGCACCATCCCAGTAGTAATCGGCCAGCCCGGTGCTGGCAGACACCGCCAGCACGTCGCGGATCGGGCCATTGGCGGCATCTTCGGCAATCAGGTTGATGCCGGTCGACGGTGGCACGCCGTTGTTCAGGCTCCACAGCGTGGGCATGGGGCTGGCGGCCGGTGCTGCGGGCTGCCCGGCGGCGTCGGTGGTGCCCATGGAGTAGCCGCACAGATTGGCGGTGACCGGCGCGCGCATGAAGGCGTTGGCGTAGGTCAGGCTGACCGCGGTGCTCACCGCAAAGCCGAAGTGCGAAGCGTGCAACAGATTGCTGTCGGCCTCCCAGCCGTGGGCTTGCAGTTTGGCCAGCGCGTTTTCGGATTGCTCGATCAGCGTGTTGCCCGAGATCTCGCCAGCGGCCACCAGTGCCGCGCAGCGGTTGGCACCGAAGGCGGGCACCACGAAGCTGGCGAAGGGGCTGTCGGCCACCGAGGGGGCGAGCGCGGCGCAGGGCTGTACCAGGTTGGCGTAGGTGGTGTAGTCATACAGCGGCAGCCCGGCAGCGGGCACGGTGGTGCCACCGCGTTTGACCGCGACGCGACGGCGCATGTCGACGTTGATTTGCGGCTCCTGGGCGACCACGGCATCGATCAGCCCCCGGCGGTCGGCTTCGGCCGCCGCAATCACCGCGCCGCCGCCGTTGGATACGCTGGCGGCAATCACCAGGGTGTTCTGCGGGCGATAGCCGTTGTGCTTGCCACGATGGTGGCGGCCATGTTCGGGCTGGTGGTAGCGGTTGAGCACATCGAAGGCGAATTCGATACCGGCCAGGGTGGCCTCGCCCCAAGCGCGCTCGGGGTTGTCTTGCGAGTGCGCGTGCTTCATGGCGTAGCGGTTGGGGTGCTGCGCGATGTAGGCCTGGCGGGCCGGTTCGCTGATCTCGGCGCGGAAGAGGGCGCTGCGGCGGGCATCCTGTGCATCGGCCAGCGTGCCGTCGGGCAGGGTGACGGTGTTGGTGTCGAGCTCGTGGCCGCCGGCGCCGGTGCCCTTGTCGGTGTAGGCCACGGCGCAGCCGCGCTTGAGCGCCCATTCGCCGGTGGTGCCGATGGCGCCATACACGCCACGCGAGCCGCTCGACGGGGCGGCAACGATGCACGGCTGCTCGGGGTTGAAGTGCGCGGGCACCTGCACCAGCAGAGTCACACTTTTGACGCCGCGCACGTTCTGGCTGCTGCGGTACTCGGTGCCGGGGATCAGGCCTTCGCCGAGCGTGTCATTGCCGTCGAGGTCGATATTGGGGCCAAACAGCCGGCCGTAGCCGCCATTGCTGGTGGTGTCGATGAGGGCGCGGTAGTTGGCCCAGATGTTGAGGCGGCGCAGCTCGGCGGCGGTGGGCGCGAGCGGGTTGGCAATGCCCGGCGCGACGGCCGAGGCGAGGCCGGTCTTGCCCAGGCCGGCGCTCAACAGATCGTCATTGCCGTCATGCGTGGTGATCGAGATGTCGTGGCGGCCGCTGCCTCCGGGTAAACCCGAGTGGGCCGAGGTGACGCCCGGCGCGAGCAGCAAAGCCCCGGCCAGACCGAACAGCAGTTCGTGTTTCATGTTTCCTCCTTGCGTGGGTGTCCCGACATGTCATTGTGTTTTCTGTCGGTGCGCTACATTAGCATGTGCGAATGCGGTGCGATCGGGGAAACCCGCATTGAGCACCGCACTTGCCAGACTAAGCTACCCACAAACGCGGGCAGATTGAATCATGCAGATGCATGAGACACGCGGCCCGCCGCAGGGAGAAAAGCGGTATGAACAGTCATGACAAGCGTCTGCTCTCGTTGATGGAGCTCGGGCGGACCGGCAGCCGTGCCGACTACCGGTGCGAGGCGCTTGCCTGGCTCGACCGCGCGTTGGGCTTCGATGGTGTGGTGTGGGGCGAGGGGCGTCAGCATGCCGATGGCGTGGTGCATATTCACAGCGCCGAACTGCGCGGGCGCTCGGAGCGCATCCTGGCCGACTACGGCGCGGTGGCGCACCTCGACCCGGTGGCCCGGCGCTTTGCCCGCCAGCCGCGCAGCTTGCAGAACGTGGTGGTCGAGCGCGACCTGTCGGCGGGCGAGACCGTACCCGTGGGCGAGTGCCTGCGGGCGCATGACGTTGGCCAGCTGATGCTGTGCGGCGTGCGCAGCAGCGACGCCGGCGGCCTGCGCTGGCTCACGCTCTACCGCGAGGATCGCAGCCGGCCGTTCACGCGGGCGCAGACCGAGCAGGCGGCTTTCGCGATCCCCTTCGTGCTGCTGGCCGAACCCGATGCCCCGCCGGAGACCGCGCCGCAGGTGACCGACCTGCTCACTGCGCGCGAGCACGAGGTGGCCTGCGCTTATGCCGAGGGGGCCGATTACAAAACCATTGCTCGCCGGCTCAAGGTGTCGCCCGCCACGGTGCGCACGCATCTGCAAAGCAGCTTCCGCAAGCTTGAGGTGCACAACAAGATCGCCCTGCGGGCGCGCTTGCTGGGCTGAGGCTGAATGCAACAAAGCCCGGCAGGCGCGAACCTGCCGGGCTTTTGGTCGAACTGGCGTCAGGGCTCAGGAGCCGATGATGCCGCCGTTCTTGCGGGTGATGACGATGGTGCAGTCGCGCGGCACGGTGACACCATCGAGCTCGGCCGGGAAGTTGGTGACCGTCGGGTCGCCTTCGCCGGGGTGCTGGGTGTTGATGAACATGGTGCGACGATCCGGCGTCACGGTGATGCCGGTGATCTCGTCACCGCTCACCCCGGTGAAGATCCGGCGTAGCTCGCCGGTCATGGTGTCGGCCA
Organism: Zoogloeaceae bacterium G21618-S1; assembly: GCA_027214125.1. Taxonomy (GTDB): domain Bacteria; phylum Pseudomonadota; class Gammaproteobacteria; order Burkholderiales; family Rhodocyclaceae; genus Nitrogeniibacter. The sequence continues at coordinate 259,612 of JAPWHF010000001.1, read as the reverse complement.
CCAGCATCTGGTTGTTCAGGCCGTCCTTTTGGCCGCCGTCGGTCTGGATGAACAGGCGCCCGTCCGGGTCAGCCCAGATGCCGTCGGGCGAGGCAAAGCTGTCTTCCGTGCCATGGGTATCGGCGGCAATCAGGAAGATGTCCCAGGTAAAGGTGGTGCCCACGTGCTGGTCGGCATCGCGCCAGCGGATGATGTGGCCGTCCGGGTTCGGCGCCATCGGGTTGGCGGCGTCGGCCACGGTGCGCTTGCTGTTGTTGGTGAGTGTGCAGTACACATCGCCATTGGGGGCCACGGTGGTCCACTCGGGGCGGTCCATCGGCGTGGCGCCGAGCACGTCGGCGGCTATGCGGGCGAAGGTCAGCACTTCAGCCTGGTCGGCAAAGCGGGCGGCCAGCGCCGGGTTGTCGATGCTCAGCGGCAGCCACTCGCCGGTGCCATCGTCATTGAACCTGGCGACATACAGCGTGCCGTGGTCGAGCGGGCTCTTGCCGGCGCGTCGCATCTTTTTCCAGTTGTCTTCAGAGACGAACTTGTAGATGTAGTCGAAGCGCTCGTCGTCGCCCATGTAGGCCACCACGCGCTTGCCGCGGCCTTCGGTGATTGCAACGCCCTCGTGCTTGAAGCGGCCCAGCGCGGTGCGCTTGACCGGGGTCTGGGTGGCGTCGAAGGGATCGATCTCGACCACCCAGCCAAAGCGGTGCTCTTCGTTGCGGTAATCCTCGTCCGACAGATCGAAGCGGCGGTCGAACAGGTGCCAGCCGTAACCGAAACCATTGGCCGAGAAGCCGTAGCGCTTCTGCGCGTCGGTGGCGCTCCAGCTACCGGTGGCGCCGAAGTAGCCGTTGAAGTTTTCCTCGCAGGTGAGGTAGGTGCCCCACGGTGTATGACCGTTCGAACAGTTGTTGACCGTGCCCAGCGGGATGTTGCCGTTGGGCGTGGCCAGCAGCGCGTGGCCGGCCACCGGGCCGCTGAAGGCCACTGGGGTGTTTACATGGATGCGGCGGGCATTGTCGCTCTCGACCGCGCGCCAGGTGCGGCCTTTTTTCCGGATCTCGACCACCGCCACGCCATGGGCGTGCTGCGATACGCGTACATCTTCCAGACTCTCCGGCGCGCTCTTGCCATACACGTGTGTGTTGTCACCGAACTCGTGGTTGATCGCCAGCATGCCGTGACGGTTCTCGCCGCCGCGCCACATGTTTTGATGGCGACCCCAGTGGGCACGGTCGTCATCATCACGGCAGCCCTTGTCTTCGATCGGGAAGAACCACATGCCGTCATGGCCGATGCCGATCTGCCGCGCCTGGTCGGCGGCGGTCGGGGGCCACTGGTAGGCCGGGCCGCCCGGCTCCAGCGGCTCACCCCAGGGGATCAGTACCTGGTAGTCGTAATCAGACGAAATCGCCGGCCACGGGCCGTTGCCCTCAGCCACCGGCACGGGCGCGAAACCCAGCAATCGGCTCGGACGGCGGCCGTGGCCACGGCCACGCGCATCCGAGTCGTCACCCCAGCCCTTCATGCCGGCCAGCGCGGGCGAGGAGAAAAACCCCATCGCGGCGCCAGCCAACCCGCCCGCGAGCACCTTGCGGCGCTGCATGTTCACCTCAAGCACGTCCTCGAACGGACGGTTGCCCGAGTGGTTTGAAATTCCTTCATCGTGTTCCATGGTCAAGCCCTCTGTCGTTGTTCGGCCGCCCTGTGGGTAGGGGCGCGGACTTGACGCTAGCGGAGGAAGGTTACGGAAATTTGTTCGGCTGGGTGACACCGCGAGCAGGACACGTTAGCGCCTTCGCCGATGGCGTCGATCCGTCGCCATCGACCGGCGGCGAGCTCTTGCCCTGTGTCAAAGATATTTCGGAAATTCGCTATAGGAGTTCAGCGCGCCGTCGTAATGCCAATATAAGAACCCTCTGATTTTCAGTCCCGGGGGCGGCGCGCCGATTTCGCGACAACGGCGCCATGCAAAAGCAGCGGTCGAGAGTGTTGCGAATACAGCAGATCCGGCATTTGCCGGCACCGCTGGCAGGGCGAAGGAGCGATGGAAGATGAGTGCGAAGACAAGACGATCACGGGGTGCATGCCTGCATCCGCAAGGGATCGGCGGGACGAATCCTGCACGGGGCGCAATGAAGGGCACGGCTGCGGCCATGCTGAAAGGGGCGGAAAAATGAAATCTCGGGGACTGAATCACTTCTACCGTGTCGTCTGGAATGCGGCGAAATTCGTTTGGCAGGCTGTCAGTGAAGCCGGGGCGAGGCAGGGCAAGGGTCGTGTGGGCAAGGCCGCGCGCAGCCTGCGCCGTGCCGCAGCCGCGGGCCTTGCTGCCTGCGGCGTGTTGTTGCTCATGCCGGGCGCTCATGCCGTGCCTGGGGCGAGCGAGCTGCCGACCGGTGGCGCGGTAGTCGATGGCAGCGCCACGATTGCGGCCAGCGGTGCGCGCCTGGACATTACCCAGACCACGACTCGCGCGGCCATCGACTGGGCGAGCTTCAACATCGGCAGCCAGGCGCATGTGCACTTCGCGCAGCCGGCCGGCGGTGCGACGCTCAACCGTGTGCTGGACACCAACGCCAGCCAGATCTACGGGCGCCTGACGTCTACCGGCCAGGTCTTTCTGGTGAATCCGCAGGGCGTTTATTTTGCGCCCGGCGCCCAGGTCGACGTCGGCGGGCTGGTCGCCTCCACGCTGAACCTTGGCAACGCCGATTTCATGGCGGGAAACTATGCGTTTGCTGGCAGCAGTTCCAATGCCATCATCAATCAGGCCAATATTACGGTCGCCCCCGGCGGCACGATCGCGCTGATCGCCGCGCGCATCATCAATGACGGCACGCTCACCGCGACCGGTGGCAATGTGCTGCTCGGCGCGGGCGATCGGGTCACGCTCGACATGGGCGGGCCGGTCAAGCTGCAGGTGGCCAACGACACCGTCGAGACCTTGATCCAGAACGGCGGGGCCATCCGCGCCGACGGCGGTCATGTGCTGCTCACCTCGCAGGCTGCGGCCACGCTGGCCAGCAGCGTCATCAATAACACCGGGGTGATCGAAGCGCAGGCGCTGGGGACTGGCGCGAAGGGCGAGATCATTCTTTTTGCTCACGGCGGTGAAGCGCGGGTGGGCGGCAGCTTGAAGGCCGAAGGCGGGTTTATCGAAACCTCGGGCAAGACGTTTTCCATTGCCGACGGGGCTGTGATTGAGGCGGGCCAATGGTTGATCGACCCGGTCAATATCACCATCGGCTCTGCGCTGGCCACAACCATTGCCGGTGCGCTGACCGTCGGTAGCGTTACGATTTCGACCGACGGCGGCAATACGCCAGATACCACCAGCGGCCAAAGTGGCACTGACGGTGACATCACGGTCAACTCGGGCATCGCCTGGGGTGCGAACAAGCTCACCTTGAATGCCGCCCGCAATATCAACGTCAATGCCACCCTCGACGCGACTGGCAGCGGTTCGCTGGCCTTCGAGTACGGGCAGGGGTCGGCCGACGGCGCGGGTAGCGCCTATTCGGTTGGCAGTGGCGCCAAGATCTACATTCCGACGGCGACGGCGTTCACCTGGAAGAAGGGCTCCGGCGGCGCGGTTCGAAACCTTGTGTTCGACAACGGCAACCTGCGCTTCGGCAACGGCACCCAGGCTTCGCTCAACACCAATGGCCTGCTCGAGCAGCCCTGGTATTTCGATAACACCTCCGAGATCGGCGGTGTGACCCGAAATGCCTGGTACAAGCTGACCTTCAGCAACTTTGCGTTGAACATGGAGGTGGGCGCAGGCGGGGATGGCTCCAGCAGCTGGAACCGCAATGGGGCCTTGCTGGACAGCCAGACCAATCTGGCCGGCGCCATTTCGGGTCGCCGCTTTGACATCTCCGGCTACCAGGAGGGCGGCGGCGTGATCGTGTCGAGCGTGACGCTGGCCTTCGGTGGGGGCGAGTCGGTCAAGGTGGACAACACTTACACGCTGGCGGCGGGGTCGTCCTTTGTGAAGATCGATACCGCGCTGACCAACGTCGGCGGCGGCGCTGCGTCGAACCTGCGGCTGTGGGTTGGTACCCAGGACGACTATGTCGCCACGCGCGACTCGCAGTTCAAATACAAGGGCAACCTGACCGAGAACGGTTTCGAGCTGATCACCGCGCAGACCGACCAGGCCAAGGCGCTCAAGGTCACCGAGTTTGATAATGGAGAAGGCGCAGCCATTCTTTTCTATTCGACTTCGGATGGTGCTGACACGTCGATTTCCAACTGCTGCAGCTTTACCAACGCGACGGGCATCGATCCGCGCACATCGTCAATCTGGCGCGGCCCGGAAGACGGCTCTTACGCGCTCTTTATCCGTCTGGCGGATCTTGCCACCGGTCAGGCGGACGGCATGACCTGGTATTACGCGGCGGCGCCGGCGAATCAAATCAATAGTGTCGTCACCCAGGTGGCGCAGTCGGCGGGTGTTGCACCGGTGCCTGCCTCGGCCCCCGCCCCCAGCAACACTCAACTCAACACTGCGATCAAGACAGCCCAGAGCTTGCCCTTGCAGCCGATGACCAATACCGCAACGGTGCTCGGCACGCCGTCGCCCACCGCACCCCCGCCGGTCTCCGTCGTGACCAACCAGCAGGGCACGCTGCCGGTGGTGGGCTTGTCCGGTGGCCTGGCGTTTGTTGAACTCCCGGCGGCCGGCGGCGGCGCGGCGGCAAGCACCCGCAACGCAGGAACGACGGGCGCGACGGGTACCGTCGGTGCGACTGGCACCACGAGCAGCACCGGCGCGACTGGCAGCAACGACGCGGGCGACTCCGCGGACGGAACATCTGGCGCCGGCCTGCCGCCGGATCTGGGCGGGCGCGACCCACAGGGTTTCATGAACGTCTTTGTCGTCGCCGGCGGGGTGAAGCTGCCCGGCGAAGCGAGCGCCGACGACGCGGAACGACCGGTCCTGCAGAGCAACTGATCGGTCCGCCAGACACACATGACTACAGGCATTCATCTCATGACGACGACTTTTCGCCTTTCGGTACTGACCCTGGCGCTGGCCGCCTCCTTCCCCGCGCTGGCGCAGGTCGCACCGGACGCCGGTCAGACCTTGCAGCAGAACGTGCCGCCGCGCGAAGCACCGCAACCCGGCCCGGCCATTTCCATCGAAGCCCCGGCGGCCGAAACGGTGCAGCCGGGCGGCACGCTGGTTACGCTGCAGGCGGTCAGCTTCGGTGGCAATAGTCTGTTCAGCGAGGCCGAGCTGCGCGACGTGCTCGGCCCCGTCACGGGTAAATCCTATGATCTGGCGGGGCTTCGCGAATTGACCCAGCGTGTGCGCGCGCACTATGCCGCGGCCGGTTACCCCTTTGCCCGTGCCTATCTGCCGCCGCAGGCGATGACTGATGGTCGTTTGCGCATCGAGGTGGTGGAGGGGCGCTATGGTGCGGTGAAGGCCGTCGGCGATCCCGCCCTGACTGACGCCACCGAGCGCTTTCTCTCGCCGCTCCAGCCGGGCGAAGTCATCCGCAGTGATCTGCTTGAGCGCACCACGCTGGTGTTGGACGATCTGCCGGGCGTCAAGGTGGCGCCCATCATCCGTCCGGGTCAGGACGTCGGCACCGGCGATCTCGATGTGCGCGTCGAGCGCACGCCGGGCTTCTCGGGCGACGTGGGGGTCGACAACCATGGCAACCGATTTACCGGCGAGCATCGCGTGCGCGCCAACCTGCAGTTTGACAGCCCCTTTCTGATGGGCGACCAGGTCACCGCGCGGCTGATCTATTCCGACGAAAACCTGTGGCTGGGCAGCCTTGGCTACAGTCTGCCGCTGGGCGCCTCGGGCCTGCGCGGCAACATCGGCTATGCCCATACGTCCTACGAGCTGGGCAAGAACTTCGCCAGCCTCGACGCCACCGGCACCGCCAAGGTCAGCAGCATCGGTGTGAGCTACCCGGTGACCCGCTCGCAGCGCACCAACCTCACCGTCGCGGCCACTTACCAGCACAAAGCGCTCAACGACCGCCAGGGTCTGGCCGGCACCGACAATGACAAGTCCAGCGAGTCGATCCCGCTGGCGCTGCAGTTCGACCACCGCGACGGCTTCGGCGGGGGCGGCATCACCTACGGGGCTGTCAGCTATACGGCTGGTCGTCTCACGCTCGACGACACGCTCAAGGCCACCGACATCTCCAGCGGCACCGATGCGCGTGGCCACTTTGACAAGTGGAATCTCGATATCGCGCGTGTTCAGGCGCTGCCGGCCGGCTTCACCCTGTTTGGCCGGGTGTCGGCGCAGTGGGCCGGCAAGAACCTCGATTCGTCCGAGCGGTTCAGCCTCGGCGGGGCCAACGGTGTGCGTGCCTATCCCAGCGGCGAGGGCAACGGCGACGAGGGCTGGCTGGCGCAGATCGAACTGCGTTATGCGATCGGCCCGTTCAGCCCGTATCTGTTCCATGACGCCGGCCGGGTGACCATCAATGCCGATCCGGGCAGCATCACGCCGGCCGTCGCCGACAACGACCGTCGTATTGCCGGCTCGGGCGTCGGTGTGCGCTATCAGGCGAGTGGTTGGAGCGTCGATGCCAACCTTGCCTGGCGGACGCAGGGCGGTGCGCCAGAGTCGGATTCGGCCGAGCGCAACCCGCGCGCCTGGGTGACGGTCGGCTACGCGTTCTGAACGACCCGCGTCGGCCGCCTCGGTAGTCCCCGCCGTTGCGGTCGGTGGCGGGGGCCGAGGCGGGCCGGCCACATTGCTTGAATCTTGCGCGCGTTTGTATCGGGTTGTCGCGACGTAGAGTCTCTATCGTAGGGGCATCTCTTCTGATGCCGGGACGCCCCAATGAACATCCTCAAGATTGCCGCCTTCTCCGACGGCAACACCGGCGGCAACCCCGCCGGTGTGCTGATCGCCGACACCTTGCCGCCCGCCGCCGACATGCAGCGTATTGCCGCCGAAGTCGGGTTTTCGGAGACCGCCTTTGCCGCCCCTGAGGGTGATCGCTGGCGGGTGCGCTATTTCTCGCCCGAATCCGAAGTGCCTTTTTGCGGCCATGCCACCATTGCGCTCGGCGCGGCGCTCGCCTTGCGCCAGGGCAACGGCGTGTTCGCGCTGAGGCTCAATCAGGCCAGCATCACGGTCGAAGGCACGCATGAGGGTGACGCCCTCAGCGCTGCGCTGCAATCGCCACCCACTCACAGTGCACTGGCCGATGACGCGCTGGTCGACGAAGCGCTGGCCGTGTTTGGCTACGGGCGTGACGACCTCGACCCCCGTCTGCCGCCGGCGCGTATTCATGGTGGGGCTGACCATCTGCTGCTCGCGCTCAAGCATCGCGAGGCCTTGGCGGCCATGCAGTACGCGCTCGACACCGGGCGGCGATTCATGAACACCCACGGCTTGGTCACCGTGCTACTCGCCTGGACCGACACCCCCCAGCACTTCCACACCCGCAACCCTTTTGCGTCCGGCGGGGTGTATGAAGACCCGGCCACCGGCGCTGCGACGGCCGCCCTGGCCGGCTATTTGCGCGATGCGGGTTGGCCGCATGGCGGTCGTATCGAGGTGGTGCAGGGCGAAGACATGGGCATGCGCTCTTTGCTGTCGGCCGACATCCCACCTGAGCCCGGCAGTTCGATCCGGGTGTATGGCACGGCGCGATTGATGGTCGACTGAGGCTCAGCCGGGTGCGCCCTGCATGAAATCGGCGAAGCACGCATGCAGATAGTTCATGGTGGCGCGGATCTTTGGCGCTCGGTCGCGCTCGGCCAGGATGGCGGCGTAGATGGCGTGTTCGCCCGGCACCACCTGCTCGGCGAGCACCGGGCGGAGCCGTCCTTGGGCGACCAGGGCGCGTGCCAGCACGTCGTTGAGGCGGGCGATGCCGGCGCCGGCCAGCGCCAGCGACACCACGGCCGAGCTGCTGTTGGCCCGGATCTGGCCCTGTATCTCCCGCGTGACGGTGTGGCCGTCGATGACGAAGGCCCACTGGTTGTGCTTGGGCGCCGCGAGGTTGCTGATCAGCGTGTGGGCGTCGAGATCGGCCAGTGCGCGCGGCGTGCCGTGCCGGTCGAGGTAGCCCGGTGCCGCGTACAGGGCGCGACCATGCGTGCCCAGCGGCCGCACGATCATCGTGTCGGCCGGTGCAACGCCGGCGCGTACGGCGATGTCGATGCCTTCGCTCGCCATGCTCGCCATGCGGTCGTCGATATGCAGGTCGACCGACAGGCGTGGATGCTCGGCGCGCAGGCGGGCGAGCTGGGGGATGAGCACATACTCGGCCAGCAACTGGCCGACACTGATGCACACCCGACCGCTCACCGACCGGCTGCGGTCGCCCAGTTCGTCCTGCAGATGCCGGTGCGCCTCGACGACCCGACGTGCGTGCTCAAGAAACAGCACGCCGTCGTCGGTCAGCGAGAGTCCGTGGGTGCTCCGGTGTACCAGGCGCAACGCGCATTCGGCCTCGATTCGTGCGAGGGCACGCGAGACACGGCTGGGGACAACATTGCGTGCGCGGGCGACGGTCGACAGTGAGCCGGCCGCGGCAATTTCGAGAAAGAGCGAAAAATCATCCAGGTTCAGTTGGTTCATGCTTGTGCATTTTCTGCACAAGCATTGTGTGAGGCAAGTGGTTTCGCGTGGGCTCTCGGTGGCGCACAGTGCGAGGCGTCGCTTCCGACACGCTGAAAGATCAGCTCACGAAATCAAAGGAAATCAACAATGCCTATCTCGATTCAACTCAGCCCGGGCCTGCTCACGCCGCAGGGGGAGCGCGAGGTGTTTGCCAAAGTGGCCGATGCGCTGCTCGATGTTCACGGTCTGCGCGGTAATGCATTTCTTGCACCGGTGGTGATCGGTCACGTGGATATTTACCCCGAGGGCGCCAGCTATGCCGGCGGGCGGGCGCAGTCGCTGGCGGTGGTGGAGGTCAAGATTCCGTCCATCACCTTTCCTGAGCAATCGGTGAAAGCGGCCTTCGTCAAGGCGGTGACCGACATCATCGATACGCTGAAGCTCACCTCCCATCCGCGCGAGCGCACGTTTGTGAACGTGACCTATACCGTTGATGGCACCTGGGGCATCGGTGGCGAGGCCTACACCAACGACGCGCTGGGCGCAGCCATCGCCGCGGCGGCCTGACACCATGAGCCCCGTGGAACAACACGCCACCGGGGCGCGTCGCCTATTGCACACCATGCTCAGGGTGAGCGATCTGGCGCGCTCCCTCGCGTTTTACATCGACACCCTGAGCATGCGCTTGCTGCGCCGGCGCGACTACCCCGACGGGCGATTTACGCTGGCCTTCGTGGGCTATGCCGACGAAGCCGAGGGGGCCGTGCTCGAGCTGACCTGGAACTGGGACCGGCAGGTCTACGTCCCCGGCACGGCCTACGGCCATATCGCCATTGCCGTGCCCGACCTTGCCGCCACCTGCCAGGCGCTCGAACAGGCCGGGGTGCCGATACCCCGGCCGCCCGGCCCCATGGCTCATGACAGCCGCGAGCGCATCGCTTTCATTGAAGACCCCGACGGTTATCGCATCGAGCTGATCGAAAACCCGACACCAGACATCCCAGGAGAACACCATGCCACTCGTTCGAATTCATCTGCCTGAGGCGATTTCGCCGCCGTTTTCCACAGTCATTTCCGATGTCGTCCACCAGGCCTTGGTCGATAGCTTCAATGTGCCCCCCGACGATCGTTTTCAGGTCATCACTCGCCATGCCGAGGGCGACATCGTGTGCGCCGAAGAATTTCTCGGTATTCGCCATTCGGCCCGGGTGGTGTTTGTGCAGATTGTCTGCGCGCCCGGGCGCACGGTGGACATGAAGCAGGCGCTCTACGCTAGGATTGTGGGTCAGGTCGCGGCGCGAACGAGTATCAGCGCCTGCGACGTCATCATCAACCTGGTGGAATCGTCGCGCGAAAACTGGTCCTTCGGCAACGGCCTCGCCCAGATGGCACCGTCGGCCATCGACCGATGACCACGCCTTTGTTCCTCCCTTCTTCATGAGGCTAAGCATGTCGATCATCAACGCGAAACCCTACGAATCGGCCCCGGCCGCCCGCACCGCCTTCCTCGGCCTTGGCGTCATGGGCCTGCCCATGGCCGGGCATCTGGCCCAGGCCGGCCATTCGGTAACGGTCTATAACCGCAGCCCGGCCAAGGCCGCCGCCTGGGTGGCCGAGTTTGGCGGTGCCTCGGCGCCCACGCCGGCGCAGGCCGCCAAGGACGCTGACATTGTGTTCTGTTGTGTTGGCAATGACGACGACTTGCGCGGCGTCACGCTCGGCCCCGATGGCGCCTTTGCCGGCATGAAGCCGGGTGCCATCTTTGTCGACCACACCACGGCCTCGGCCGATGTGGCGCGCGAGCTGTCGGCCGCCGCCGAAGCGCTGGGCCTGCTGTTCATCGACGCACCGGTGTCCGGTGGCCAGGCTGGCGCGCAAAACGGCATGCTCACCGTCATGTGTGGTGGCGACGCCGCGGCCTTCGACACCGTCAAACCGGTGGGCATGGCCTTTGCTCGTGCCTTTACGCGCCTGGGTGACAGTGGCGCCGGGCAGCTGGCCAAGATGGTCAACCAGATCGCCATCGCCGGGCTGGTGCAAGGCCTGGCCGAGGCCATCGCCTTCGGCCAGAAGGCCGGGCTGGACATGAAGCAGGTGCTGGAGGTCATCGGCAAGGGCGCCGCCCAGAGCTGGCAGATGGACAGCCGCGGCACCACCATGGTGGACGATCAGTTCGACTTCGGCTTTGCGGTGGACTGGATGCGCAAAGACCTCGGCCTGGTGCTCGACGAAGCCCGCCGCAACGGCGCCCGCGTGCCGGTGACCGCGCTGGTCGATCAGTTCTATGCCGATGTGCAGGCCATGGGCGGCAATCGCTGGGACACCTCCAGCCTGATCCGGCGGCTCAAGTAAGCAAGACGTTTCGCGCGGGGTGTTGATGCAAAAAGACCGGCAGGTTCGCCTGCCGGCCTTTTTTTGCCTGTGGTTTGGCTTTGCCTTTGTCGTCAGCGCGTAGGGCGGGTTTCAACCCGCCATGGTCGGCCGAAGCCGCCTCTACCCGCCACCGACGTTTCGCAAACGCCGCGCGCGCTGTCTCATCGCCCGGCCACCGTCCCGTCGCGGCGCTTGTCGGCACCGCCGATCAGCGTGTGACCATCGCGTTTGTTGTGATGCCAGCGGTGCTTGTCATGACCATGCCGACCGCGGTAGTGGTGGTGATCGTCGTCATGCATCACATGGATGATCGACAGACCGCTCTCCAGCACATTGCTCACCGTGACCGGGTGGTTGCGCGCCTGCAACTGCGCCGCCAGGGCGTCGGCATCATAGGGCTCGGTGATGCCGGCAATCGTGCGCTCGATCTCCGTCGAACCATTGCGGTTCTGGTAATGCGGCGTGTTGATCGATTCCTGCGGATCGAGACCGAAGTCGACGTGGTTGACGATCGACTGCGCCGTGTAACCAATGATGCGCGAACCGCCCGGCGAGCCGGTCACCAGCTCGACCCGGCCCTGGTCGTCGAACACGATGCTCGGCGACATCGAACTGCGCGGGCGCTTGTTGGGCTGCACCCGGTTGGCTACCGGCAGGCCGTTGCTAACCGCGCTGAATGAAAAGTCCGTCAGCTCGTTATTGAGTACAAAGCCGCGCACCATCACTCCGTTGCCGAAAGAGCTCTCGACGGTAGTCGTCATCGACAGCGCATTGCCGTAGCGATCCACGATCGAGATATGGCTGGTGCCGCTGAGCTTGGCTCGGTTGTCCGGCGCGCTCGGGTCGAAGTTGCCCGGCGGGGTACCGGGTTGCGCAGTGCCGGTGTCCTGCTCGCCGATCAGCGCGGCGCGGCTGGCGAGGTAGGTCTTGTCGAGCATGCCCTCGACCGGCACGGTGACGAAGTCCGTATCGCCCACGTACAAGCCCCGGTCGGCAAAGGCCAGCCGCCCGGCTTCGGCAAACAGGTGCACATTGCGCTCATCGAGCGGATCGCCGGTCAGATCGAAATTCTCGAGAATGCCCAGAATCTGCCCCACCGCCAGCGCACCGGAGGAGGGCGGCCCCATGCCGCACACATTGTGCCCGCGGTAGTCGAAGCACACCGGCGCGCGCTCGATCACCTCGTAATTGGCCAGGTCGGCCACCGTCATGTCGCCCGGAATGGCCGGGTCGGTTTGCACCGCCGCGGCGATGTCCGCCGCGATGTCACCGCTGTAGAACGCGTCGGCACCATGGCGGCTCAAGGCCTTGAGTGTGCGTGCATAGTCCTTGTTCTTGACCTTGGTGCCCGCCGGCTTGGCCGTGCAGTCCGGGTTGGCAAAATAGGCAAAGGCCACCGGGTCACGGAAGAACAGCCGGTTGGTGCACGACGGGTTCGCCGCCAGCAGCCCCGCCACCTGGCTGGACGTGCGCTCGGTCAACTTGAAGCCCTTTTGTGCCAGCGTGATGGCTGGTTGAAACAGCTGGCGCCAGTGGAGCCGGCCATAGCGCTCGTGCACCACTTCCATGATGCGTGGCGTGCCCGGCACGCCCACCGACAGCCCGCTCTGCCACGCCGTGGTGAAACCCAGGCCCGCAAACCGGTCCTCCGTCGCCGCCGCCGGTGCCTTTTCGCGACCATCGAACGTTGTTGTCGTGCGCGTGGCCGCATCGTAATACACCACGAACGCACCCCCGCCAATCCCACTCGCCTGTGGTTCCACCAGCCCCAGCACCGCCTGCGCCGCCACCATCGCGTCTGCCGCCGTGCCGCCGTTCTTCAACACCTTGGCCCCCGCAGCACTCGCCAGCGGATTGGCCGTCACAATCATCTCGCGGTCTTTTTCCACCGCCTGCGCCAGCGCCTGCGCGCCGGCCGGCACCGCCGACACTAACAAGCCCGCCGCGGCAATTACGCCAAGCAGGCGGGCCTTCAATGGTGGCCGCTCCAACTGCGTTGTGGGGTTCAAGGGTGATCCGTGCATTGCGCATCTCCTCAATATGAAAAACAGGAATGAGAATGGCGTTCATCTCACATGAGGAAACGTAGTCGAGTGATTCGCCAGTGTCCACGAAGAATGTTGTAGCCCCACTGCGGGAATGGTTATTTTGGAGTGACGTTGAATGAGAGAAGCGGTGGGGCGATTCTGTATGCCGTCGGCTTTGTATTCGCCGATGAGGTGGTGGGCGGCGTCGTACACGTAGCGCACGAAACCGCCGGGCACGAGCGTGGCGGGGCCGGACTTTGAAACCCGTCGGCCGAGGCCGTCGTACTGGTAGGTGACGGTGCCGGCGCCCGTGGTGCTGGTACGCAGGCGGCCGTCGGCGCCGTGGGTGTAGGTTTTGCCGGCGTAGCTGCTGAGGTTGCCCGCCGCGTCGAAGGCCATGGCTTGTGTGCCCACCTTGTGGATGCGGTTGGTGCCGGCCACATGGGTGATGCTGGTGATCATGGCGCCGAGGGTTTCGCTGGTGCGGTTGGCGTTGGCGTCGTAGGTGTAGGCGCGCAGCGCCGGGTGGCCGGTGTAGCTGGTGAGGCGGTCGGCGGCGTCGTAGCCGAAGCTCTGGTCGTAGGCGGTGCCGTTCTGGTCGAGGCCGGTGATGCGCCCGGCCAGATCGTAGCCGAAGTCGAGCGGCGCTTCGCCCAAGGTGTAGCCCTGCGGCCAGCCGTTGGTGTCTTGGCCGCGGTGGTGGACGATGCCGTTGAGCAGGGTGATCGACCGGATGCCGCCGAAGGGGTGGTAGGCGATGTCGCTGGCGATCTGGTAGGGGGTGAAGGCGAGGCTGCTCATGCGCCCGGCGCTGTCGTAGGCCAGCTGCAGGACGCGGCCGGAGGGGTAGGTGAGGCTTTGGATGCGGCCGTCGGTGGGGCGTGCCCGATAAGGGTTCAATGGTGCAGTGTCCCCCGGTATTGGTCTTCGGCTGCGCCGTGTGCCGTAAAGCGAAGCCATACGGCGGATGACGCTTCGCTCTTCCGCCCTACGGATTCCGTCTTACGCAGCTGGGTTCAAATGTACGGGTCAAAATCGAACGACGCACCTGCTGCGACGAGCCGTTGCAGCGTGGAGGTAGTCAAGTGCAGCGACGGTCTGACTGCTTCGTTACTCGCAGTGAGCACAGCTGACACCTCTAGTTGCCAAGAACGTAGCGAGCTAAGATCTGCACCGTTTATCTTGCTACGAGCGATATCAAGAGCAACGTTCACCTGAGTTTCGAGATGATCTGGGTCGAAGCGGTCTGATTCGATTTTTGCAAGGCTAGCTTCTTTCCCATTGTCGGGTGTAACGCCGATCGCATGGATTACAAGTCGGATCATTGCTATTTCCACCTATAGTCTGTGACGGAAATTATTGGGCCTTTGCACCCGTGCGCCTTCACAACGACACGTCCGTCCTTACATCCACACAAGTCGAATTTGGAGAGGTTTCTATTTGTACCAAGCTCGTCTGCTTTTACTTCGTGTTCTCGTCCTCGAATGCCAGCCGACTTCAGTTACCCTTTGTCGAGAACTATGTCGCAAGGATCGCTGTCGTCATCATCGCTGCACCATTCCCTAATAGCGTTGATTCCATTGCTGATTGAATTCGCAGCGCTTTGCATCGCCTCGACAACAGGTTGAACAACTGGCTGCAGGCAGTTGGTCGCGCCGCATATGAGTAATCCGCCGCCAACAACAACTGGAATGGCGACTGGATTTTCGCCCGTTGGGTCCGCATAGCTCAGCGGATTCCCCCCGACATAGCCGTACGTATTCCACCCCCCATCCAACCCAATCGGATCCGACTGCACATACCGCCCCGTCCCCGGATCGTAATACCGATTGAAGTTGTAATGCAGCCCCGTCTCCTTGTCGTAGTACTGCCCCGGGAACCGCAGATTGAAGGTGACGGCGCCCAACCCCGACGGATCATCCTCGGGCAGCACCTCGCCAAACGGCGGGCTGGTCCAGCGCCAGCGGGGGGCGCGGGTGGCGTCGGTGAGCAGGCGCGGGGTGCCGAGGTGGTCGGTTTCGATGGCGTAGGCGGTGGTGGTGCTGTCGGGGTGGGTTTCGATCACCGCCACCGGCAGATCGCCAATCCACACGTATTCCTTGATCGGCGTGCCGTCGGCTTTGTATTCGCCGATGAGGTGGTGGAGTGTGCCTTACGCGCTATTACTGACGCCTATTGCGAAACAGGCGTATCAGACCGATGACGGTGAAGACTGCGCCTACAACGGCCACCACCCCCCCCCACAAAGAAACGAGCCTCGCCAATTTGGATGTTTCGAATTGTTCCCTGAATGCAAATCAAGCTGCCCGTCACCACCATTACTACTCCAAGCAAAATGATTGCCACAACCGGATTCTTCATCTCAGATATTCCTCTGGTTGTAGCATGTTGCCTATGTACCCTCCGGCGTGGCCAAAGTAACTCGGAGCGGGAGCTCCCGGGAACAAGCTTGTGATGAAGTCAAGCCCTGCCGAATATGCCCTCGGATTGTTGACGGCTGCAGTAGTACACGCGAACGCGGTTTGCGTGGCGTAGTATCTGCCGACTTGGACAGCTGCAGATACAGCGCCCGGCACAACAGGTGCGGCTGCAATTGCACCACCGGCCGCAGCGGCTCCCAACCAGTTCCTGATGTAGTTCTGCAGAGCTTGAAGCTGGCCCGCTTGGTAGTAGCCACCTAGACCCGGTGCCTGCTGTAGCCCTAGAGGATCGGTGTAGCTGATGGGGTTGCCACCGACATAGGCGTACGTATTCCATCCCCCCGCCAACCCAATCGGATCGCTCTGATCATACCGCCCCGTCCCCGGATCGTAATACCGATTGAAGTTGTAATGCAGCCCCGTCTCCTTGTCGTAGTACTGCCCCGGGAACCGCAGATTGAAGGTGACGGCGCCCAACCCCGACGGATCATCCTCGGGCAGCACCTCGCCAAACGGCGGGCTGGTCCAGCGCCAGCGGGGGGCGCGGGTGGCGTCGGTGAGCAGGCGCGGGGTGCCCAGGTGATCGGTTTCGATGGCGTAGGCGGTGGTGGTGCTGTCGGGGTGGGTTTCGATCACCGCCACCGGCAGATCGCCGATCCACACGTATTCCTTGATGGGCGTGCCGTCGGCTTTGTATTCGCCGATGAGGTGGTGGGCGGCGTCGTACACGTAGCGCACGAAACCGCCGGGCACGAGCGTGGCGGGGCCGGATTTTGAGACGCGTCGGCCGAGGCCGTCGTATTGGTAGGTGACGGTGCCGGCGCTGGTGGTGGTGCTGCGCAGGCGGCCGTCGGCGCCGTGGGTGAAGGTCTTGCCGGCGTAGCTGGTCAGGTTGCCGGCCGCATCGAAGACCATGGCCTGGGTGCCGACCTTGTGGATGCGGTTGGTGCCGGCCACATGGGTGATGCTGGTGATCATGGCGCCGAGGGTTTCGCTCGTGCGGTTGGCGTTGTGGTCGTAGGTGTAGGCGCGGGACAGGAACATTGCACTCGCTCTTGCCTTTACTTCTTGTCGATTCCGAGCTCTTCTAACAGACTCTGCGCTGCGTCATTTCCGGCAGCTTTAGCACGTTTTAACCAATATATAGCTCTCTGCCGATTGCGCGGATCAGGATCATCTTTCAACAAAAATCCCGTATTGTACTGTCCGATAATATCTCCATTCTCAGCAGCAATAATCGCCCAATAAAGTCCTTCTTCTCTATCTCCTTGAGCCACAAGGAAGTGCAATGCGAGACGCCGGGCGGCATCGCCTGAACCGTCAAGGGCGTCGGAAGCCAATCTTTTTATTTCTGATCCATCAAGTGCCATTCCGTGGACTGATGAAACAGATCGCTCACTTTCTAATTGATTTGTCATTTGATTCTCGGCATGTAGCATATGAGAAGCAATGGTTAGAGTTATTATCGCCACCTGTGTTCGAACACGCACGTTACTCTCCTTTACGGTGAGGTTGCTCGGTTGTAGCCCCCTTTGGTATTTAGATTCGGTCCGGATGCACCAGCGCTCGGGGTGTAGTTTTGCCAAGTAACTCCCGGCGTGTTCGTCGGTGCCACTACCGTTTTCCCACTCGGATAAAACCAAACAAAGTTATTTGCCCCCAGCACAACCACGCCTGACCCCAACGCATTGGCCAACTGTTGAGCAAACGATGACTGATTGCCACCAGGCGACAGCCCAACGTTGCAGGACATGAGCTGGATGTTCTTGCCTGATGTATAGCTCGGATCCTTAGCTATTAGTGCTGCCAACTGCTTCGCAGTCAGAGCATTCCCTTGAGGATCAACCATCAAGTACGGGTTGCCATGCCCTGCAACTGTAACTGTGTTAGGCGGAGAAGGCGCCGCTGCTGCACCTACGTAGGCAGGATCACTTGGGCTGAACAGATTAATGTCAACGAGTCCGAAGGGGTCGATCCTAGACAGCGGATTCCCCCCCACATACCCATAAGTAATCCACCCGCCCTCCAGCCCAATCGGGTCGCTCTGGATATACCGTCCCCGCTCCGGGTCGTAATACCGATTGAAGTTGTAATGCAGCCCCGTCTCTTTGTCGTAGTACTGCCCCGGGAACCGCAGATTGAAGGTGACGGCGCCCAACCCCGACGGATCGTCCTCGGGCAACACTTCGCCAAACGGCGGGCTGGTCCAGCGCCAGCGGGGGGCGCGGGTGGCGTCGGTGAGCAGGCGCGGGGTGCCGAGGTGGTCGGTTTCGATGGCGTAGGCGGTGGTGGTGCTGTCGGGGTGGGTCTCGATCACCGCCACGGGCAGATCGCCGATCCACACGTATTCCTTGATCGGCGTGCCGTCGGCTTTGTATTCGCCGACGAGGTGGTGGGCGGCGTCGTACACGTAGCGCACGAAGCCGTCGGGCACGAGCGTGGCGGGGCCGGATTTTGAGACGCGCCGGCCGAGGCCGTCGTACTGGTAGGTGACGGTGCCGGCGCTGGTGGTGCTGCGCAGGCGGCCGTCGGCTCCGTGGGTGAAGGTTTTGCCGGCGTAGCTGGTGAGGTTGCCCGCGGCGTCGAAGGCCATGGTTTGGGTGCCGACCTTGTAGATGCGGTTGGTGCCGGCCACATGGGTGATGCTGGTGATCATCGCCCCCAGGGTTTCGCTCTTGCGGTTGGCGTTGGCATCGTAGGTGTAGGCGCGCAGCGCCGGGTGGCCGGTGTAGCTGGTGAGGCGGTCGGCCGCGTCGTAGCCGAAGCCCTGGTCGTAGGCGGTGCCGTTCTGGTCAAGGCCGGTGATGCGCCCGGCCAGATCGTAGCCGAAGGCGAGCGGCGCTTCGCTCATCCACCCTACGGATTTCGCCTTACGCGCGTTATGGATCCCGCCTTACGCGCGATTCCGTCATGTACACGTGCGCAAGGGGGACGCGAGGGTTTTGAAACTCCTTGGGGCTTTAGAGCAAAAGGGCCTCGGACGGTCTTTCCCGAAAACCGTTGCCCGTGTCCGCCTTGCGCGCGTTGAACCCGTTGATTTCCGTCCCAAGAATGGCGCTCAAATTCAGTAGACGTCACAGCGAAGTTGCGGTCGTTCTTCTACTGCTCGCACGAAGTCAATAGCTTCTGCCCTACCGTTGCAGAACACCTCTTCGAGCCCATAGACAGACGGCAGCCCTTTTACCGGCGTTATTGAAACGACCTTGAGCTGAACCTGTTCTCTGCCCGCCATACCTTGATCAACGACAGTTATCAGATCACCTACGCTCGGTAGAGCGGAAGAATCAATGTACCCCGAAACGTTCCCGTACGCCGACGTTGGCGACTCAAAAATCGGAAAATCAATGAATATTTTCATATCAAGAGTGAGGCATCCCTGGCGTTAAAAGTGTCTTGGCTGCTGCGGTCTCCGCTGACATATCGCACCCCATCTTCCTGCCCAACGAGATCATCGCCCATATCGTCGAAATGCGGCCTTGAAGTTCGCTTGCATGCCCCAGCCAAGTTGAATTTGTGCCGGTTACAGTTGGGTTTGCTGCCGAATACGCTTTGCGATACAGATCTTGTGGATCAGTTAGCATGTTGTTCATTTTCATACGTGCTTGAGCGATTGCCTGCTGAGTTGCGGCCTTCAAAGCGGCGCACGGATCATCGCTCCCGCGGCAATGCTTGTCATATTGACTCTCTTCCTTTGGAGTCATATTTCGAGGGCTGATCTGCGTTGGCGTAGCTTGCTGACTACATGGCCCGCTACCGCATCCTCCATTGATCCAATTCGCGATAGTTGCGCCAGCGCTTGCGCCTCCTACTGCTACCACAGCCTCAACAATCGCGGGGGCAAATGGGGCGAGAATGGCGATTGTCCCGGTCGGATCGGTATAGCTAATCGGATTCCCGCTCACATAGGCGTAAGTATTCCACCCGCCTTGCAGCCCGATGGGATCCGACTGCACATACCGCCCCGTCCCCGGATCGTAATACCGATTGAAGTTGTAATGCAGCCCCGATTCCTTGTCGAAGTACTGCCCCGGAAACCGCAGGTTGAAGGTGACGGCGCCCAGCCCCGACGGATCGTCCTCGGGCAGCACCTCGCCAAACGGCGGGCTGGTCCAGCGCCAGCGGGGGGCGCGGGTGGCGTCGGTGAGCAGGCGCGGGGTGCCGAGGTGGTCGGTTTCGATGGCGAAGCCTTCGAGGCTCAACGGGCCCTGGAACCGGATCATCGCCACCGGCAGATCGCCGATCCACACGTATTCCTTGATCGGCGTGCCGTCGGCTTTGTATTCGCCGACAAGGTGGTGGGCAGCGTCGTACACGTAGCGCACGAAGCCGCCGAGCACGAGCGTGGCGGGGCCGGACTTTGAGATGCGCCGGCCGAGGCCGTCGTACTGGTAGGTGACGGTGCCGGCGCTGGTGGTGGTGGTGCGCAGGCGGCCGTCGGCGCCGTGGGTGAAGGTTTTGCCGGCGTAGCTGCTGAGGTTGCCCGCCGCGTCGAACACCATGGCTTGTGTGCCCACCTTGTGGATGCGGTTGGTGCCGGCCGCATGGGTGATGCTGGTGATCATGGCGCCGAGGGTTTCGCTCGTGCGGTTGGCGTTGGCGTCGTAGGTGTAGGCGCGCAGCGCCGGGTAGCCGGTGTAGCTGGTGAGGCGGTCGGCGGCGTCGTAGCCGAAGCCCTGGTCGTAGGCGGTGCCGTTCTGGTCGAGCGTGGTGATGCGCCCGGCCAGGTCGTAGCCGAAGTCGAGCGGCTGCTCGCCGAGGGTGTAGCCCTGCGGCCAGCCGTTGGTGTCTTGGCCGCGGTGGTGGACGATGCCGTTGAGCAGGGTGATCGACCGGATGCCGCCGAAGGGGTGGTAGGCGATGTCGCTGGCGATCTGGTAGGGGGTGAAGGCGAGGCTGTTCACGCGCCCGGCGTTGTCGTAGGCCAGTTGCAGGACGCGGCCGGAGGGGTAGGTGACGCTTTGGAGGCGGCCGTCGGTGTCATAGGCGGTGCCGAGTGTGAGGGCGACGGCGCCGAGGGTCTGCGTGTGAGTGCTGACACGCCCGAGGCTGTCGTAAGCCCAGTCGAGCGTGGCGTCGGGGCCGGCGAGGCGGGCGATTTGGCCGGCGCCGTTGGGGGCGGTGTCCCAGGTGGTTTCGATGCGCTGCTGCTCGGTGCCGGCAGCGTCCAGATAGCGGGTGAGCGTGGGGCGCCCGATGGCGTCCCGGGTGGTGTCGGCGCGCGCGCCGCGCGCGTCGGTGCGTTTGACCAGATGGCCGGCCAGATCGTACTGGTAGGCGGTGGCGCCGCGATCCGGGCTGTACTCCTCCACTATTTGGCCGAAACCGTCGTGCGCGAACTCGGTGGCGATGGATTGGCGCTCGACTGCCATGATCGACCCATCCGGTGCACGATTGAGCTGAGCCGCGTGGTTGAGCCCATCGATCTCCTTGGTGAGCCGTCCGAGCCGGTCGTATTGCCACTGGTTGGCGTGGCCGAGCGGGTCGGTGGCGTGGGTGAGGCGGTCTTCGGCGTCGTGCAGGTAGACGGTTTCGGCCGCCTGGCCGTTGACGCTGCGCACCTCTTTCCACAGCCGCCCGAGGGCGTCGAAGTTGCGCGAGAGGCCGCGCACGGCGGTGCCGGTGGCGTCGAACACCGTTTCGGCGGTGCGGTTGCCGGCCGCATCGAGCGTGTAGTGGATGCGTTCGCCAGTGGCCGCCTGGGTGATGTCGGTGAGGCGGTGGGCAGCGTCGTAGGTGTAGTCGATGGCCGTGCCGTCGGGCAGGGTGAGGCGTTCGAGCAGGCCGCGCGGGTCGTAGTCGAAGCTTGTGAGCAGCCCGCCGACGTCCTGCGCGGTGAGGCGCTGGCGCAGGTCGTAGGCGTAGGTGGTGACCACGCCATTGGGCGCGCGCATCTCAAGCAGCTGGCCGTGGGCGTTGTACTTGAGGTAGTCGGTCACCAGCCCGGCCGGGTCGGTGGCGCGAAGCAGCTCGCCCCGGCAGCCCTTGTCCATGCCGGTGCCTTCGGCCGCGCCGGGGCAGGTGGCGTCGGCGGCGTAGTAGGTGTAGGCCCACAGGTCGGCCACATCGGTGCGCGGCCCGTCGGCGGTGAGGACTTTGCCGTAGCGGTTGTAGGTGTAGGACCAGACGCGCGCCGGGCCGTTGGCCGTGGCGGCAAAGCCGGCGGCGCCGGTGTGGTCAATGGTGGGCTGCTCGACCTTTTTGCACACCACGGCAATGGGCATGCCCTCGATCACTTCGGCATCGGACGGGGCGCATGACGCGGTGCCGCCGGAGACCGGATCGCTCTGGCCGTTGTAGATCCAGCGGGTGATCAGCTTGGGCTCGGCCTGCGCGCTACGCAGATGCCAGTCGGGGTGCCATTCGGTGCTGATGGTGCGGGCGTCGGCCGTGCCGGAGGCTTCGATGCGCCGGGTTTCGAGGTTGCGGGTGAGGTCGTGGGTGTAGGTCGTGACGGTGCCGTCGAAGCTGGTGCGGGTGGCGACGTTGCCGTTGGGGTCGTAGGTGAGCGCGGCGGTGGAGGCGTTGCAGCCGGCGCCGGCGGGTTGGGATTGGCTGGTGAGGCGACGAACGCCGAGGACTTCCTTGAAGGTGTATTGTCGGGTTGTGTTCAGGGCGTCGGTGACTTCGGTCGTTGGGTCGCCGTTGGCGTCTGTTCCGTAGGTGAGTTGGGTGCGATCGACTCCGCCAGCGCGTACTTCGTCATAGGCACGGCCTGAGGTGTCGTACCAGTAGTCGGCCAATCGAATCAAAGAACCGCTATTTGCGCGCTCGGAGATGCCGGTCAGAGCGTGTGGGAGATCCGTGCCATTGGCGATATTGTCGGCTTCGCCATAGTAGTAATGACGTTCGGCTGCATCTGGGAAAGTAACTTGTAGAAGGTGATCTTCAGAGTCGTAGTTGTAGATGATGTATTCACCAC
Organism: Zoogloeaceae bacterium G21618-S1; assembly: GCA_027214125.1. Classification (GTDB taxonomy): domain Bacteria; phylum Pseudomonadota; class Gammaproteobacteria; order Burkholderiales; family Rhodocyclaceae; genus Nitrogeniibacter. Next base: position 237,325 of record JAPWHF010000001.1, on the reverse strand, counting down.
TACTAGTGGTGGTGCGTCCTAAGCGAAAAGCGACGTCGTAGTCAAATTTGATTGATCGCCCTTGGTTATCTGAAACACGTATCAGCATCCCAGATGGAAGGACTTGTGAAGTTGCTACGCCGGACGAGTCGAGAATCAGCCCACCGTCTCCGTTTGCGCTTCCATCTGTACCGTCTGATAGTGTTAGCGATAGCGAGTCGCCATTGACAAGCCGTATTGCTGCCAACTGGCCATCGGCCGTGTACCGCTCAATTTGTTGATTACTTGAAGCCGTATATAGCCAACCAAGTCGTGCACCTTCTGAGTCAACAAGTTCGACCAGAACATCGGTGATATCTGCGTCACTATCCCACTCCCCCGAAGGCGTCTTGTGGAACTCCTGGATTGCTCCATCGGGGCGGGATGCCCAAGCGGTAGTTTGTGCCCCGAGAGGAGGCCAAATCTTCTGACTGTAAGAGAACGTCCAACCGCTGCCAAATGCGGGGCTTCGGCCGCTAGTTGAGAGAAGCGCGTTTCGTGTGGCGTCGGTGTTTACGCGGTTGAAATACCGAACCAGCGGAATACTTCCATCCAAATCTTTGTGAGCCAGATGTTTGTTGCCGGTGCCGATGAGTATTGGATTGAGCGTTGAAGGGGATGAGCAAGAAGGGGCGACTTGCTTCGTTGCCACCAGCGATCGATATCTCAGCCCGGCATTGATGACGTTTTCGGGCTGGGTGGCCGAAGTTCCGGGCGTATATATATGCCAACACATTGCCCCCCTGGAGGGATCGCCGGGTGTGAAGTAGGTCGTCTCAACATACTTCCAGGCGGCGCGCCCAACCAGTGTCATGTCGTAGCTCTTGCAGGCGGCGTCCGGAGTTCCGTAAAGACTGTCGGGGTGGTTCGCGGCGTACCATAGCGATAAGGTGCCTTGAGACAGCGCAGGAAAGCCCGGAAGAAGCAGGAAGAGGCTGATCATTGCCACGAAAAACGGTCTGCTGAAAGCGATCTTTGAGAAAAGCACAGTCGACATTTTCACCAATCCAGACTGGATGTCAGAGTGGCCTGATACTAGCAGTGTGGCTACGGTTTGTAATGACAAAAAGATATTCTTTTTGCGTTTTTAAAAAGGTTGCTTTTGCCAGCTCTTCAGTGTTGCCGCATACCGCGCCAACACCCTCGGCACATACGCCCGCGTCTCCCGATACGGCGGAATCCGCTTGTCGTACTTCATGACAGCATTCTCCCCGGCGTTGTAGGCCGCCAGCGCCAGTTCGAGGTCGTCGTTGAACAGGCGGAGCAGGTCGCTCAGGTAGCGGGCGCCGCCGAGGAGGTTGGTGGCGGGGTCGAGGGGGTTGGTGACGCCGTAGCGTTCGGCGGTGGCGGGCATGAGCTGCATGAGGCCGAGCGCGCCTTTGGGGGATTGGGCGTGGGGGTTGAAGGCGCTTTCGACCTGGGCGACGGCTTGCAGCAGGGCGGGGTCGAGGCCGGTCTGGCGGGCGGCGTGTTCGATGTGGGGGCGCAGCGCGGCGGGGGCGGGGCGGGGCTGGGGTTTACCCGCGGTCGTGGCGGCGGGCGGGGTGCCGGCAATGCGGCGGTAGCGGGTGTCGGTGATGGGGCTGTCGGAAAAGTGCATGACACCGTGTTCGTCGACGAAGCTGTAGAGCGTATCTGCGTGTACGGCCAGCGGTGCGCAAAGTGCCGCGCCGAGCAGGCTGGCGGCGAGGTGCTTAGCTAAGCCAGTCACATGAGATGGGGCCTTCGTCGTCGAGCGGGGCGACGTTGTCGTCGTCATAGGGCATGTCCCAATCGGTATCGGGAATGATGGTAGTGGATACTTCCTCCGAGACCCAAGCGCGGCGGACGCCGCTGAGGGCGAAGTGGAGGTCGAGATCGTCGATCATGGGGGCGCTCGCTGGCAGATGTGGCCGATGCGGATAGTCTGACGCGGCGTGATGACGGGAGCGTTTCACCTGGGCGGGGGTTTGATGTACCGTTTGGCAGGTCAACGCGGTGTCACATTGCCCGCCTACTCTGATCGCCTTTATGGGGCAGCCTGTCTGCCCGGGAGTGTTCGAGTTCATGCGTTTCTTGCCCATCGGGTTTGTGTTTTCTTCCATGCGTGGTTTTGTTGCGGCGGTCCGTGCGCGGGGTCCGGGTGTGCCTTTGGGGGCACGGGGGGGCGACTGCGTGTCGGATGACGTAGGGCGGGTTTCAACCCGCCTCGCGGTTGATGAGATTTCGGCCCTGCGTGCCCCACCACTGGCGCCGGCCCCGAGCGGGGCGCCGTTTCTGCGCGAGCGCGGCCGGCAGCTTGGCTTCACGCTGCTCGAATTGTTGGTGGTGATGGTGATCATCGGGTTGCTGGCGGGTTATGTGGGGCCGAAGTTTTTCTCGCAAATTGGCAAGTCGGAGGTGCAGACGGCGCGGGCGCAGATCAATGCGCTGGAGAAGGCACTCGACCAGTTCCGACTCGATGTTGGCCGCTATCCGATCACTGAAGAAGGCCTGGCCGCGCTCAACACGGCGCCGGCGGGCGAGCGCAAATGGCAGGGGCCGTATCTGCGCAAGGCGGTGCCGGATGATCCGTGGGAGAAGCCCTACCAGTATCGGTCGCCGGGCGAGCACAGTGAGTTCGACCTGTTTTCCTTCGGCAAGGACGGCCAGCCCGGTGGTGAGGGCGAGGCCGCAGACATCGTGAACTGGTAATGCGTTACCGGGTGAAGGCCATCGGGCAGGGCGCGGACGTGGTCGAGACGGCCTTCGAGGCGTCGACCGAGGCCGAGGCACGCCAGCTGGCGGGCGCGCGCGGGCTGACGGTGCTGGCGCTGCGTGCCGAGCGTCAGGGCGGGCGGCGCTCGCGTTTTCCGTTGTTGCTGTTCAACCAGGAGATGCTGGCGCTGCTGGGCGCGGGCATTCCGCTGGCCGAATCGGTCGATGCGCTGGCCGAGAAGGAATCCCGGCCGGCGGTGCGCGGCGTGCTCGACGACATCCGCAAGGCGCTGCGCGAGGGCCGGCCGCTGTCGGCGGCGCTGGAGGCCGCGCCGCATGCGTTTCCCGATCTGTATGTGGCGATGATTCGCGCGGCCGAGCGCACCAGCGATCTGGTGCCGGCGGTGGCGCGCTTTATTGCTTATCGCCAGCAGGTGGAGGCGCTGCGCAGCAAGCTGGTGAGCGCGGCGATCTACCCGGTGCTGCTGCTCAGCGTGGGCGGCTTGGTGGTGTTGTTCTTGCTCGGCTACGTGGTGCCGCGTTTTTCGCACATTTATGAAGACGTGGGTGGCGATCTGCCTTTCATGTCGCGCCTGCTGATGCAGTGGGGTCAGTTTGTCGAGGCCAATGCGCTGATCGTGGCAGGGGGCGTGCTGGTGGCTATTGTCGGCATTGTGGCGCTGGTGCGTCAGCCGGCTACGGCGGCGGCAGCGGGGCGCTTGATGTGGCAGATGCCGATGATTGGCGAGCGGCTGAGAGTGTTTCAGCTGGCGCGTTTTTATCGCACGCTGGGCATGCTGTTGTCGGGCGGGATTCCGGTGGTGACGGCGCTTGGCATGGTCGCCGGCTTGCTGACGCCGACGCTACGCACGGCGCTGGAGAGCGCGATTGCCCGGGTGCGAGAAGGCGCCGGTTTTGCCAATACCTTGGCCGCGCAGGGGCTGGCCACGCCGGTGGCGCTGCGCATGCTGCGGGTCGGCGAGCGCGCCGGCAATCTGGGCGAGATGCTGACTCGCGCGGCGGAGTTTCATGAAGAAGACACGGCGCGTCAGGTGGAGTGGCTCACTCGCCTGATTGGCCCGCTGCTGATGCTGTTCATTGGCGTGGCCATCGGCGGTATCGTGGTGCTCATGTATCTGCCGATCTTTCAACTGGCGGAGAGCGTGGGATGAACGCGCCGCAAGTTCACCCCTTTTCGCCCGACGAGCTGGCCGCCGCGCGCGCCACCGGCGGGCGCATGCTCGATGCGCTGGCGGCCATCGAATCCGAGGCCGCACCGCGCCTGGCGCGCCTGGCGCGTACCTTCGATCTGCCGTTGATGGGCCACGCCGAATTGATGGTGCTGAGTCCGGATTTTGCGGCGATGCCCTTCGAGCAGGCGCTGCGCCGCGAGTGCATTGCGCTGCGCGAGGCGAGTGGCGCGCTGATGCTGGTGCTGGCCGACCCCTTCGACCGGGCGTTGGTCGACGGCCTGGGTGCCCGGCTGGCCGAGCCTTTTGCTGTGGCGCTGGCCGACCATGATGACATCGCTGCCTGTCTGGCACGGCATGAAGACGAAGTGCGCCGTGCGGCGGGCCTGTCGGAAACCCGAGGCGGTGAGAAGATCAACGGCGGTGCGGAAGACCTCTCGCTCAAGCGCATCAGCGAAGACGCCAGCCCGGTGGTCAAGCTGGTCAACTCCACGCTCTATGACGCGCTCAAGCAAGGCGCCAGCGATATCCATCTGGAGTGCGTGCCGGCCGGGCTGGTGATTCAATACCGTATCGACGGTGTGCTTTCGCGCATGGGCAGCGTGCAGGGCAGCGAGCTGGCCGAGCAGGCGATCTCGCGCATCAAGGTGATGGCCGAGCTCGACATTGCCGAGCGCCGTGTGCCGCAGGATGGCCGCTTCAAGGCGCAGGCGGCGGGGCGGGAGATCGACTTTCGCGTCTCGATCATGCCCAGCATCCATGGCGAAGACGCCGTGTTGCGGGTGCTTGACAAAGAACACCTCACCCAGGAGTTGACCGGGCTGTCGCTCGAAACCCTGGGCTTCGATGACGCGGTGCGCGCCACGCTGCGCCGCCTCGCCAGCGAGCCCTACGGCATGCTGCTGGTGACCGGCCCGACCGGCTCGGGCAAGACCACCTCGCTCTACGCCACGCTGGCCGAAACCAATCACGGGCTGGACAAGATCATCACCATCGAAGACCCGGTGGAATATCAGTTGCCCGGCGTGCTGCAGATTCCGGTCAATGAAAAGAAGGGGCTCACGTTCGCCCGCGGCCTGCGTTCGATCCTGCGTCACGACCCGGACAAGATCATGGTCGGCGAGATCCGCGACGGCGAAACCGCCGAAATCGCGGTGCAGGCCGCGCTCACCGGCCACTTGGTGTTTACCACGGTGCATGCCAACAATGTGTTTGACGTCATCGGCCGCTTCACCCATATGGGCATCGACCCGCACAACCTCGTTGCCGCACTCAACGGCGTGGTCGCGCAGCGGCTGATCCGCATCAACTGTCCGCATTGTGCCGATGACATCACGCCCGATCCGGCGCAGGTGGTCGAATCGCGGCTCGACGATGTGAGCGCCTTCCGCTTCCGCGCCGGCCACGGCTGCGGCCAGTGCCGTGGTTCGGGCTACAAGGGGCGACGGGCGATTGCCGAGGTGTTGATTCTGGACGACGAGATTCGCGAACTGATCGTCACCCGCGCCCCGGTGCGCGCGCTCAAGGCGCTGGCTGCCTCGCGCGGTTTTGTGAGTCTGCGCGACGCCGCCACCGCGCTGGTGGCCGCCGGCGAAACCACTTTGCAGGAGCTGAACCGTGTCACGCTTCTGGGCTGAACCGGTGCGTCTGCACCTGCACGCCGAGGCCTGCGAGCTGGTCGTTGGTGGCAAAACGCATCGCTTGGCGCTGGCCGCCGATGCACCGCCCTGGCCGGCGGCGCTGGCCGAGTGGCTGCCGGTACGCGCCAAGGTGGACGTCTGCGTGGCTGACCACTGGCTGCGCTATCTGGTCACGCGCTGGCCCGCCGCGGTGCGCGCGCCGCGTGAGCGCGAGGCCTGGCTGGCGCATCAGTTCAAGACGGTGCACGGCATCGACATGACGGCCTGGACCGTGGCCATGGACACTGGCCCGGTCGACGATGCGCGGATTGTTTGCGCCGCGCCGACGGCGTTGATCACCGGTTTGCACAGCCTGCTGGCGGCGCGCAAGGCGCGGCTGGCCGGCTTGACCGGCGCGTTTGTTGCCCAGTTCAACCGCCTGCGCCGGCAGTGTGCGGCAGCCGACGGCGCCTTGCTGTGTGCGATCGATGGGCGCCTCACGCTCGGTGTGTGGCGTGGCGGGCGGTGGTGCGCGCTGCGCTCGCAAGTGGTCGCGCCGGGTGATGAAAATGCAGCCCGCCGCATGCTGACTCAGTTGTGTGCCAGCGGCGAGGCGGCGTCGAGCGGGGTGCTGTACACCGTGGGCACGCGTCAGAATGCGCCAGATGGCTGGCAGCCGGTGGCGCTGGCATGAGCCCGCAATCGATTGCGCTCGACTTTGCCCGCCGTCGCCGCGGGCCCGGCGCGCTGGGCTGGGTATTGCTGGCGCTGGGCTTGATCATGACCGCGCTGGAGGTGAATGACTTTCTGCTTCGCCGTGCCGATTTGCATGAGCGTGAGCAGATCGTCGAGCGCCTGCGCCACCAGCTGCAGCGCGAGCGACGTCATGTCGTGAGCACACCCGAGGCGCCGGTGCGCGCCGAAGAGGCGAGCCCCGCACTCAAGCTGGCCGCTCAGCTCGGCCGCGACTGGCCGGCCCTGTTTGCCAGCGTGGAGTCAGCGGCCGCCGATGGCGTGGCCGTGCTGGCGGTGACGCCCGATGCCTTGCGCGGCACATTCAGCCTTTCGGCTGAAGCGCCCAGCCTGGATGGCATGTTTGAATTCCTCGGTCGGCTTGAAAGCACCGACGCGCTCGCCGCGGTCGAGCTGGTGAGCTATGAGCACGCGGGCGGCCGCTTTGTGTTCAATCTCCATGGTCAGTGGGTGAGCCGATGACAAAGATCGCGTCGCCCCGCCTCGACCGCCTGCGCGAACGGACACTGCGCGCCGTGATGCGTGCCGGTTGGGCCGGCGCCGTCGGCGTGGCCTTGCTGGCCTTTGCGCTGGCCTTTGGCGTGTCGACCGGCAGCGAGCAGGCGGCGCAGGCCGAGTCGCTGGCGGCGGAGCGCGCCGCCTTGCTCAAGGTGGCGAATGTGTCGGTGCAACCGGTGTTGAGTGATCGCGATCAGCTCGCAGCCTTTTATGCACGTTTTGCGCCGGCCTCGGAGCTGTCATCGGTGCTGGCGCAGATGCATGTTGCAGCGGCCGAACACGGTTTGCTGCCAGAGCGTGGTGACTACCGCAGCGCGCTGGTGTCGGGCACGCCGCTGGTGCGGGTAACGGCGACGTTGCCGATGCAGGGCAGTTTTGATGCGCTCTACGCCTGGCTCGGGCAGGTGCTGGCCGAGCAGCCGGGCGCGGCCGTGGAACAGTTGTCGATCAAGCGCGAGCGGGCGAGCGCCGGGCAGATCAGCGCCGATGTGCGGGTGTCGGTGTTTGTGCGGGGGGGCGTATGAGCCTCAACAAACGCCAACTCGGCCTGTGGGGCGCGCTGGCGGTAACGCTGGCGGCCACCTGGTGGGCGTCGACGGTGGACACCGACGACGCGCCGACAACGGTGCGCGAGCTGCGCAGCGCACCCACCCGAGCGGCCCGGCCGGTGGCAACGGCCAAGGCCGATTTGTCTGCACTGGCGGCCGAGCGGCCGGCTTTTGCCGCTGAGGCACCTTCGGTGTTTGGTGTGCCGCCTCCGCCGCCGTCGGCTCGTCAGACGGCGCGCGTGGCCCCACCCAAACCGCGCGCACCCGCCATGCCTTACACCTATGCCGGCTCGCTGATCGACGCCGACGGCGCGCGCACCTTGTTCCTGCTCGACGGCGAGCGCCTGGTGATGGCGCGGGTGGGCGAGGTGGTGGGGCCTTATCGCATCGACGCTTTTGATGAACACGCCGTGACGCTGACCTATTTGCCGCTGAAAGAAATCCAACGAATCCATCTGGCGACTGCCCCATGACTGTGTCTGTCCGTATGCCCCGCGTGTTTGTGTTGTTGTCATTCGTGTTGCTGGCCGGGTGCGCGAGCAACCCTTCGATGGAGCAGGCGCGCGCCGACCTGGCCACCGGTGATCAAGTGGCGGCGCTGGGCCGGCTTGCTGCCGAGGTGTCGGCCACGCCTGAGAATCGTGAGTTGCGCGCCTTTTATCTGCGTCAGCGCGAGCGGGTGGTGCTGCAACGGCTGGCGGCGGCCGAACGCGCGAATCGCGCCGGCCAGACGGAAGAGGCGGCCCGGCTGTATGACGACATCGAGCGCTTTGCGCCGGGCGACCCGCGGGCCGAGGCCGGGCAGCTGGCGCTGGCGCGACAGGCGCGTCACGCGGCCATGCTGACCGCGGCCGAAACCGCGTTCAAGGCCGGCGACGCCAAAACCGCGCGGGCGGAGGTGGCGCGCGTGCTGGCCGAAGACCCAGAGCACGCTGCCGCGCGGGCGTTGGAGGGGCATCTTCAGGCGGCCCTGGCCGAAGCCAACCCGGCACCCGACGTGGCCTTGCGCGGCCCCTTCGCCAAACCGGTAACGCTGGAATTCCGCGACGCGCCGCTGCGCATTGTGTTCGAGGCGCTGTCGCGTGCGGCGGGGCTCAACTTTGTGTTCGACCGCGATGTGCGGGCAGAGGCCAAGGTGACGCTGTTCGTGCGCAACAGCACGGTCGATGAAGTGCTGCAGTTACTCACCGCGACGCAAAAGATCGAGCGCAAGATCCTTAACGCCAACTCGGTGCTGATCTACCCTTCGACGCCGGCCAAGACCAAGGAGTATCGCGAGCTGGTCACGCGCAGCTTCTATTTGTCGAACGCCGACGTGAAGCAGGCGCAGGCGCTGGTGCGCACGCTGACCAAGAGTCGCGACGTGTTTGTGGACGAGAAGTTGCGCCTGCTGGTGATCAAGGACACGCCCGAGGCGGTGGCGTTGGCCGAGCGCCTGCTCAGCTCGCTGGATGTGGCCGAGCCGGAAGTGATGCTCGAGGTTGAGGTGCTGGAGGTCAGCCGCAACAAGGTGATCGAACTCGGGCTCGACTTCCCCGACCAGATCGGCCTGGGCGCGTTGACCGGCACGGGTGTGGCGCGCACGCTGGCCAGCGGCGTGGTCGACCTGCGCAGCCGTGGCGATTTGCGCCCCTATGTGGCCAACCCGGCGCTGCTGCTCAATCTGCGTCAGGAGGACGGTGACACCAGCTTGCTGGCCAACCCGCGCATCCGGGTCAAGAACAACGAAGAGGCCAAGATCCACATCGGCGACAAACTGCCGGTGTTCACCACCACCGCCACCGCCAACGTTGGCGTGTCGGCCTCGGTCACCTATCTCGATGTGGGGCTCAAGCTCGATGTGAAGCCGCAGGTGCTGCTGTCGGGTGATGTCGAGATCAAGGTGGGGCTGGAGGTGAGTAACATCGTCAAGGAAGTGACCGGCCCCTCGGCCTCGCTGGCCTATCAGGTGGGCACCCGCACCGCCGCCACCGTGCTGCGCCTCAAGGACGGCGAAACCCAGATTCTCGCCGGGCTGTTGCAGGAAGAAGACCGTTCGATCGGCAACCGGGTGCCGGGCGTGGGCGATATCCCGCTGATCGGGCGGCTGTTTTCGAGCCAGAAAGACACCAACAACCGTACCGAGATCGTGCTGCTGATTACCCCGCGCGTGATCCGGAATGTGGTGGTGCCGACGGTGGCGCGGGCCGAGATGTCGGCCGGCACCGAAACCAATATCGGCGCCGAGCCGCTCAGCCTGCGGCCTACCGCGCCGGGCAGTCTGAGCTTGTCGGGCGATAGCTCGCCGGTGCTCGGTGGCAGCGGCCCGGCGGGGCTGGCCGCGCGGATGGCACAGCGCCGGGCGCGGGCGCTCGAAGCGCGCGGTGCCTTTGTGCCGGAGGCGGTCAATCCGGGCGACGCAGCGCCGGACGAAGGCGATACCGAGCCCGACGCTCCCGAGGCGCCCGCCGGTCCGCTCGCGGTGAGCATCAGCGGCCCGTCCGAAGTCACGGCCGGCGGCTCGGTGGAAGTGAGCATCGCCATCAGCGGTGGCGGCGCCATTGCCGGCGGCGAAGTCACTCTGCAATATGACCCGGGCCGTATCGAAGCGGCCGGCGCCACCGCCCCCGGCTCGGTGACCGTGACCATTCCGGCCGGGCAGGACACGGTGTCGACCAGCGCGTCGTTCAACACCCGCGCCGGCAGCATCGGCACAGTGAGGATCGCGCCGGTGTCGGCCAGCGTCGAGCGCGATGGGCGGATGGAGACCGTGTCGCCGTCGGGCAGCGTGAATCTGACGATCAAGCCATGAGTGGAGATAGGCCCCCACGCTCACTACGTTCGCTGCCCCCCGAGGGGGCGGCGACGCTTCTTGGGGCGGCCCGGCGAAGCGTCGGGCCCCCACGCTCACTGCGTTCGCTGCCCCCCGAGGGGGCTGCGACGCTTCTTGGGGCGGCCCGGCGAAACGTCGGGCCCCCACGCTCGCTGCGTTCGCTGCCCCCCGAGGGGGCTGCGACGCTTCTTGGGACGGCCCGGCGAAACGTCGGGCCCTCACGCTCGCAGTGCTCGCGGAGGGTCGGCTTTGCACAGCCGACCCGTTCAGCGGGCGCGGCGCAGTGCGCCACGAAACCCCCGCTTCACCTCCCCGAGGGGGCGGCGCGTCGTGCTCAGTGCCTCTCCCGTAGGGCGGGTTTCAACCCGCCAGGGTCGGCGCAGGCCGGCCCCGTGCCCGACGGGCGCGTTGAAGATTCGACCACGCGGCGCGCTGCGGCGAGTCGCGCGCGCTGCCGCGGTTTCACGCTGATCGAGCTGGTGGTGACGGTGGCGATCGTCGGCATTCTGGCGGCCACGGTGTTGCCCTTGGCTCAGATCAGCGCGCAGCGGGCGAAGGAGTCGGAATTGCGGGTGTCGGTGCGTCAGATTCGCGATGCCATCGACGCCTACAAGGCGGCGGGCGATGCCGGGCAGATCGAGCGGCAGGCGGATGCCTCGGGCTACCCGCCGTCGTTGCGGGTGCTGGCCGGTGGGGTGGCGGACATCAAGTCGGCTGAGCCGAAGCTGATCTATTTTTTGCGCCGCCTGCCGCGTGATCCGTTTTATCCCGATATCGACACGCCCGCCGAGGAGACCTGGGGGCTGCGCAGCTACGAAAGCCCGCCCGATGCCCCGGCGCCGGGCGATGATGTGTTCGATGTGTACTCGCTGAGCGAGAAAACCGGCCTCAACGGCCTGCCGTACCGGGAGTGGTGATGCGCGTATTTGAACCGCTTCGCCGTTGCCGTGGCTTTACCCTGATCGAACTGCTGGTGGTGATGGCGATCATCGCCACCTTGTTGTCGATTGCCGCGCCGCGCTATTTCGACCACCTCGACCGCGCCCGCGAGAACAGCCTGCGCCAGACCCTGGCGGTGATGCGCGACGCCATCGACAAATACACCGCGGATGTCGGCCGCCCCCCCGAAACGCTCGACGACCTGGTCGACAAGCGCTACCTGCGTTCCATCCCCGAAGATCCGATCACCGAGAGCGTGGCCACCTGGGTGGTCGAGCCGCCACCGGATGATCCGCTCGGTGGCGTCTGGAACATTCGCAGCGGGGCGGGTGAGCCCTACGGCGCCTGGTGACGGCGATGCGGCGCGCCGAGGGCGGGTATACCTATTTGATGGTGCTGTTTCTGGTTGCCGGTATCGGACTGCTCATGGCCGGCATCGGGCAGACCTGGCAAGCCCGCGCCCAGCGCGAAAAAGAGGCCGAGCTGCTGGCCGTGGGCGTAGAGATGGCGCGCGCCCTGCGGCACTATCACGATGCCTCGCCCGAGGCGGCAAAAACCTGGCCGCCCGATCTCGCCGTGTTGCTCGAAGACCGGCGTTTTCCCGAACCGATGCGTCACCTGCGACGCATTTATCGCGACCCGATGACCGGCACGGCCGAGTGGGGGCTGGAGCAGGAGGAAGGCCGCATCGTCGGCATCCACAGCCTCAGCGACAAGCGGCCGTTTCGCCGTGCCAATTTGCCGCCCGAGCTCGGTGAACAGGCGACGGAGGCCAAGACAGTGCGCGAGTGGGTGTTTCGCCCGGGGGCGGGCGCCGCCGAGCCGGCACCGTCGATCAACACACTGCCGCCCGATGTGCGCAGTGCACGTGGCGTGCGGCCGGGGGTTTTCGACCGCGACGACTGAATCTGGTTCTCGCGATAGTCCGTTCGGCTTATGGCCCGCGCATCGCCCTGAAAGACGTGGCGCTTATCGTCAACCGCTTTGATGCGTTTCGACAGGGTGATCATGCGCCACTTGATCTGTATTGCGGCGGCCGTGACCAGTCTCGGCGCGCAGGCCTACGATATTCCCCAGGAGCATGCCGCGTTCGTGACGGCGCCCGAGGCCGAGCGGGGCAAGCCGGTGCCGCCAAAACGCGCTTTCGACGCGATTCGACAGACCGGCAACACTTGGCTGCCCGCCACGCCGGACGCTTCGTCTGTCGCGCTGCTGGCGTCGGCCCGTGCGCTCGACTGGCCGGCGGTGGCGGCGCAGCTCAAGGCGGGCGCCAATCCAAATGTGGTCGACGCCGAACTGCGCGGCAGCGTGCTGGCGCTGGCGGCGGCCGACGGCCAGACCGAAGTGGTGCGCAAACTGCTGGTGGCCGGCGCCGACCCCGATCAGCGGGGCGAGACCGGCTTCACCCCGCTCGGTGTTGCCGCCTTGCGGGGGCATGCGGGGGTGGTCACGCAGTTGCTGCGCCACGGCGCCGACCCCGACCGCAAGAGCGCCGACGGCGCCCCGCCGCTGGTCAACGCCGCGCGCCTGGGGCATGCCGCGGTGGTTGGCGCACTGCTCACGGCCGGTGCCGACCCGACGCTGGCCGACAAGCACGGCCACCACACGCTGAGCATGGCGGCCGCGCGCGGCGATGTGACCATGGTGCGCCAGGTGCTCGCGCATGGCGTGGATGTTGACGCCCGCGACGGGGAAGGGCGCACCGCCTTTTTCTGGGCCGGGTTGTATCACCAGCAGGCCGTCAGCGAGGTCTTGCTCGCCGCCGGCGCCGATGCCGCCGCCACGGTGCGCGTCAAATGATGCGTCGACGAACTGCCATTCGAATGGCATCGGCCTGTCACACGCCACCCGTAGGCTACGCACGCCATGTCCACCGGGAGACAGTCAAGTGACCGAGGTCGTCAACTTGACGAGTGAAGACCGCGAGCGCCTGCTGTTCTTGATCGACACCTCGATCAAGATCAACAAGCGATTCCAGTTCTTCCTGTGGGCCCAGGGCACATTGCAAAGCTTCATTCCGCACGAGACGCTGGTGTGCACCACCGGCGATCTGGGCACGCTCCAGTTGCGCAACGATGTGTTCTCCCGCGCGACGCTGCCCAGTGATTTCGAGTCGCAGGCCAAAGACCCGGTCCGCGGCTTCATTGCCCCGCTGCTGTCGCAGTGGAATACCGTCGATCGCGGCCCCATCGCCATCAGCGAAGACGATGGCGAGTCCGGTGGCCTGCATGCCATGCTCCATCGCATGAACTACCGCAACAACCTGTGCCACGGCGCGCGCGAAGTGCGCGGTGGCTGCGGTGCCTTCTTTGCCTTTCTCGGTCTCGATCGGCCGGTGGGTGCGCGCGAGCGCTACTTTGCCGACCTGCTCATGCCCCACCTCTACATGGCCACCCTGCGCATGCTCGACAGCGAAAACATGGTTGCCGACTGCCCGGCCTCGGTGCTGTCCGATCGCGAGATACAGGTGCTCGGCTGGGTGCGCGATGGCAAGACCAACGCCGAAATCGGCCAGATCCTCGACATCAGTCCGCTCACCGTCAAGAACCATGTGCAGAAGATTCTGCGCAAGCTCGATGTGAGCAACCGCGCCCAGGCGGTGGCCAAGGCCGTGTCGATTGGCCTGCTCGGCAACAGCCAGGGCCGCGAGGCACGCAGCCACTGAACCGCCCGCCGCGGTGGTCCGCATGGCCGCCGCCATAGTCCGTTCGGACGATATCCCCCGTCATCCGTCGCAGCACGCCCGACACCTCGCCTGCCCAGAATCCATGTGTCGGTCGCCCGGCCCATCGCGGTAGTTCGTACAGCCTACAAAACGCGATTCGACGCGGTACCCGGGCGTAAAACGCGACCGAGACAATGCATTCGGCTTCGACATGGAGCCGGGACCCCTCCCGACCAAAACCCGATTCAACGCAAGGAGTGTTAGAGCATGAACTTCAAAATGAAAGCGCTGGTGGCCGCTGCCGCCGTCGCCATGAGCGGTGTGGCACACGCCGATATCGTTAACTTCGACGAAGCCGGAAGCGGCTCCGTGCTGCTGTCGATCTGGAATCCGACCAATTCGGTTTCAGCGCTGTTCGATCTGGGCGTGTCAATGGATAGCTTTGCGTCCTTTTCCAGTGTTGATCTTTCTGTTGGTGACTATGCAACGACGTGGGCTCGAATCGCTCCGCACCTGGCTGGCGCGAATTTCATGGTTTTCGCCGGCGATATCGACGCCAGCGCACCGTTAAAGAACTCGTTCCTTTCTTCGGTCGGTTCGGGCACTGCCGAGGCTACAAATCAGCAGGTGAAGGATATGGGGAACGTTCGGTTCTTCGTGAGTCCGAGCGAGGTTCTCGGGAATCATGCCGTGGCCGCAAATGGTGCGAACTTCTCTGACAGTGCTTCTGCGTATCAAGGTACTCAAGTGGGTTCCGACTGGTCGGGTAGCGTTAGTTTCAATGCTACCGCTGGGATTGGTGAGTTCGTTGATGTGTACTCGTTCGCCGGTCCTGATCCGGTTGGTCGCGGCGCATCCGCTGGTGGAGCGCCAGCCCAAGTTGCTTTCCTGACGAGCGTTCAACTCGGCGCAAACGGCGTTGTCGCTGCCGTTCCTGAACCCGAGACTTATGCCATGTTGCTTGCTGGGCTGGGTCTTATTGGCGGTATTGCCCGTCGCCGCGCGGCCCGTTGATCGATGCCCAACCTGAACACCTTCTGAGGAAAATGACATGAAACTCAAGATGATCGCCTTCGCCGTGGCCGCCGCCGCCGCGGCACCCGCCTTTGCTGTCGTGAGCCCGGCCCAGCTGACCGCTGCGGTGGCCGCCGGCCGTTATATCGACATGACCGGCGCGTCGGCCACCAAGGCCACCGTCAAGACTGCCCTGGCCGCCGCCTGCGCTGACGCCCAGGTGAGCTTCACCGCCAACAAGGACCGCAACGCCTACGGTTGCACCATGAAAGCCTCGGCCGCCGGCTACCCGGCCGCCTGGAAGGGCCAGCCCTTCGTGGTCTTCCACTCGGTGTCGGGCGGGTCGCTCACCTCCATCCTCGGTATGAGCACCAATGTGGCCCAGCAGAACACCACGGTGCGTACCGATTTTGCCGGTTGCGCCTCCACCGACGGCGGCCTGAACTACACCGGCTGCACGGTCGAGGCCCGCCGCTCCAATGGCGGTCTGTCCGACGTTGAGAAGGCGCTGTTCCAGGATGTGCTGGATACCGACCCTCCGGTGGGCGTGAATCTGGCCCAGATCGTTTCCAAGCCGGCGCTGGCTGCCCAGTCTTTTGGTATCGCCGCCTCGCTGCCGCTGTGGTATGCCCTGCAGGCCCAGCAAGGTCTGGCCACCGCGGCCTGCCCGGCGGGCAACTTCACCCCGGCATGCACCCCGACGATCTCCCGCACCCAGTACGCCACTATGGTTGCAAACTCTAATAATTCCAATCTTGGCGGTTACTACGGCTGGGAAGTGTTGAATCTGGGTGCATACGACACCAGCATTCACGCCGGTGTTGGCTCGACCGAAGACATGATCATCTGCCGCCGTCCGGTGACCTCGGGCACCCAGGCTTCGTCGAATGCCTACTTCCTCAACAAGAACTGCGCCGTGGCCGGTGCTGGCAAGGAGCCGTCGGCTGACAGCGATGACTCCGGTCGTTACGAAGTGATCGAAAACGCCGGCACCAGCGATGTGAAGAACTGCCTGGCCGACGGCTCGACGGCCGGTGCCGGTCGTCAGTTCCGTATTGGTGTGGTGTCCTCCGAGAACCTGCCGAAAGCCACCGACAACTGGCAGTGGCTGAAGCTCGACGGCGTGGCGCTGAACACCGACGCCGCCCAACGTGCCAGCTCGGTCGAAATGGAATACGGCCTGGTGATGGAAATGGTCATGCACTACAGCACCGACAACAGCATCACCTCGCCGGACCAGCGCACCGCCCTCGACGCCCTGGTGGCCGAGCTGGGTAACGACAGCGCACCGAAAGCCGGTATCTACGTCGTGCCGCACGGCACCACCTACTACACCGGCGCGGGTAGCGTCATCGGCCGCTCCACCAACGGTGGCAACAACTGCCGTTCGCGTAACGAGTACCTGTAATTGCATGCAGCGGTTCGGGTTTGACGACCCGTTCTCGTAGAAAAAGCGCCCGCTTCGGCGGGTGCTGCAAGGAGCCTCTTTTGGTGAAGAGGCTCCTTGTCATTTGACGAAATGTGCAGCCGTGACCGATGTCACGGCCACGGGACGGGCGGAATGCCCGACAGAACGACGACAAAAACCATGACCTGGCTGAACTGGAAAACCCTTGTGTGCTTCGGTGTGCTTTGCCTGGGTGCCACTGGCGCGATTGCGCAGGTGCCGCTGCCGGCGCGATTCACGCTGAGCGAGATCCGTGTCGAAGGCAACACGGTGCTACCGGCGCTGGCCGTCGAGCAGGCCATATATCCACATCTGGGCCCTGATCGCAGCGAGGCGGATGTGAGCGCCGCGCGCGATGCGCTGGCGCGGGCCTACGAGGCGGAGGGCTATCTGTCGGTGGTGGTGCAGCCGGTGTCGTTTCAGCTGGCGAAGGGCGATCTTGCGCAATTCACCTTCCGCGTGACCGAAGGCGAAGTCGAGCGCCTGCGCGTCAAGGGCGCTGGCTACAACCTGCTGAGCAGCATCCGTGCCGATGCGCCTTCGGTGGCACCGGGGGCGGTGCCGCACTTCCCCTCGCTGCAGACCGAGCTGGCGCAATTGCAGCGCCGCGCCGACATGAGCGTGACGCCGATCCTGCGCCCCGGACGCAATCCCGGCAAGATGGAAGTCGAGTTGCAGGTCGAAGATCAACTGCCGCTGCACGGCTCGCTGGAGCTGTCGAACCGCCAGAGCGCGGACACCTCGGCGCGCCGGCTCGAAGCCGCGCTACGCTACGACAACCTGTGGCAGCGCCAGCACAGCATCGGCCTGCGCTTCATCAACTCGCCGCTCGATCCGGAGCAGGTGTCGGTCTATTCGCTGGTGTATTCGCTGCCGCTGGGCGCCGAGGGCAAACGCCTGACGCTGCTGGCGGTGCAGTCCGACAGCGACGTGGTGACGGCGCAGGACTTCGGCTCGCAGGGGCGGGGCAGCACGCTCGGGCTGCGCTTCAGCGTGCCGCTGCCGGCGCGCAACAGCGGCCTGTTCCACACCCTGACGGCCGGCGTGGACTACAAGCATTTGCGCGAATCCAGCGGGCTGATCGGCGCCGACACCAGCGACAAGCCGGTGATCTACACACCGTTCTCGCTGCAGTACAACGCGGTGCTGCCGGGCGAATCGCAAACCTGGACCTTTGGCGCCGGTGCGGTGTTTGGCATGCGCGGGCTGACAGACAACCAGATCGACTGCGACGGCATTGCCACCGTGGATCAGTTCGCGTGCCGCCGTGCCGGCGCACGGCGCAACTTTGCGGTGGGCAAGTTCGAGCTGGGGCTGCGTCAGCGTTTTGGCAAGTGGCAGTTCGAAGGGGCGCTCGACACCCAGTTTGCCGGTGGCCCGCTGATCTCGAGCGAGCAGTTCAGCATTGGCGGGCGGGATTCGGTGCGCGGCTATCTCGAGTCCGAGGTGCTCGGCGATGACGGCGCACGCCTGGGCCTGCAATTGAACACGCCGGTGCTGACGCCGGCCACCTGGCCCGTGGCGGTCAGTGCGCTGGCCTTTTACGACGCTGGCTGGGTGCATACGCAGGAGGCGCTGCCGGGGCAGATCGACAGCACCTTGCTGGCCAGCGCCGGCCTCGGCCTGCGCGCGCGCGCCGGCAAATATCTCAAAGCACAACTGGACTTCGCCCAGGCCTTGCGGGCCGGCACGCACACACGCCAGGACACCAAGCGCCTGCATGTGAGCGTGGGCGTGGACTTCTGATCCGGATGTCGGATCGCGGGAACTGACTGCGGCGGGCGTACAGGTACCGGCGTGGTGATGGGGTGATGTGATGAATCGATCGATGTTCCGTCTGGTGTTCAACGAGTCGGCCAGGGCCTGGCAGGCCGTGCCGGAATGTGCCGCCGCCAAGGGCAAGCGGGCTTCGGTACGCGCGCGCGGTGCGGCGGCGGTGCTGCTGGCAGCGCTGTCGGTGCCCGCCGCCGCGGCGCCGGGGCGAAATACCCTGCCCATCCCGCGGGCCGATTTCGTGGCGCGCGGCGCGGTCTCGGCGCCGGTGGTGAGCGGCAATCACATGCGGATCGAGCAGCATTCGGACAAGGCGGTGGTGAACTGGTCGCAGTTCAACGTCGGCGCCGATGCCTCGGTGCAGTTTGTGCAGCCCGCATCGACCTCGGCCATCCTGAACCGCATCTGGGACAGCAACCCGAGCCAGATCTTCGGCCGTATCGAGGCCAACGGGCAGGTCTATCTGATCAACCGCAACGGCTTTCTGTTTGGCAGCAGCGCGGTGGTGAACGTCGGCGGCCTGGTGGCCTCGGCGCTGAACATCGCCGACGACGATTTCATCGACGGATTCCTGGCCAACAAGCGGGCCGGCTCCAAGGCGGCGTTCTACCTCGACAACGCCAACTACGACGGCGGCACGGTGAGCGATGCGCAGGCGGTGTTCCAGGCGGCCAAGGTGGTGGTCGGCCAGGGCGCGACGATCAACAGCGTCGACGGCGGACGCGTCATGCTGCTGGCGCCGACGGTGGAAGTGGCGGGCACGGTGAATGCCGATGGCGGCCAGGCGGTGTTGGCCGCCGGCGCCAAGGTATACCTGGCGGCGAGCGAGAACGAGAACCTGCGCGGCATTCTGGTCGAGGTCGATCCGCTGTCGCCCAATCTTGCAAGCGGGGCCAGTCAGGGCGATGGCAAGGTGAGCATCGATGCGCTGGGTGAGGTGATTGCCAATCGCGGCAACATCAGCGTGGCGGCCTATGCGATCCAGGTGGACGGCGCGCTCAAGACCAGCAGCGGCGCGACCGGTGCGGGCAGCATCTTCCTGCAGGGGCGGGATACGGTGAAGGCCAAGACCGACACCACCTCGGGTGCCTTCGACTACGCCTACGCCAACCGGGCCGGCCGCGTCACCCTGGGCAAGACGGCGCGGGTGGAGATTTCGGTTGAAAACGCCGCCTCGGATACCGTGCTGGATGCGGTGAGCGCGCCGACCTCGCGGGTGTCGATCACCGGCAACAAGATTCTGCTTGAGGATGGCGCGCGGATCACCGCCCCGTCGGGCACGGTGTCGATGATCGCGATGGCGGGCTGGAGTCCGTTTTCGGGCATCCAGACGCTGATCGACTCGGCCGCCGTGGGCAATCTGCCGCTGACGCCGATCGACCTGACGGACTTCTCGGCGGCCGATGTACTCGATACGGGTGTTGGCGCCAATGATGCCCGGGTTGTCGTGGCGTCGGGGGCGCGGATCGATGTAGCGGGCCTCAAGGGCTCGGTCAATGCGCCCGGTGCCGAGATCAGCGCACGCCGCAACCAGATTGATGCCAAGTTGGTCAGTGCCGAGTTGAGCGATGCGCCCTTGCAGCGCAGCGGCGTGCTGTATCGCCAGAACGTGAGCTTTGATCTGCGCAGCGCGCCGAGCGGCCGGCTCGGCGTGGCCAACCTGTCGGGCTATGTGAACCAGATCCGCCGCAGCGTGCAGGAGCGCAGCACCGCCGGCGGTGAGGTGCGCATCCTGTCGCAGGGCGCGGCAGTGGTTGATTCGGGGGCCAGCATCGACATCTCGGGTGGCTGGGTGCACTACACCAGCGCCGACATTGTGTCGTCGGTGCTCAGTGCGAACGGGCGTCTGTTCAGTATTGAAAACGCCAGCCCGGATCTGGTGTATTCGGCGGTCGGGACGCGGACGGTGCACATTCCCGACTACGACGAAGGCGCCGACGCGGGGCGTCTGGCGATCGTCTCGCGCGATGTGGTGCTCGATGGTGATGTCCAGGCCGCGGCGAGGGTGGGGGCGTTCCAGCGGCTGGATACGGCCTCGGCCCCGCGTGGCGGCACGGTGGAGATCGGTGGCGAGATCGGCGGCGGTGACTATGGCGTGAGCGAGGTGCATCTGGAAGGCGCCACGCCGCTGAGCGCTGCGTTTCGCGCCGATCCTCTGAACGCATCGCTGGGCGCGCGCAGCGGCACGGTGGCGCTGGATCTGGCCCGGCTTGCGAGCCGTGGCGTGCAGACGCTGGATGTCAAAGCCAATGGCGCCATCAGCCTGCCGGCGCAGTCGGCATTGAATCTGCCGGCGCTGTTCTCCTTGTCCTTGCTCTCGCAGGGCGACATCCGCATCAGCGCCGATTTGCGCAGCGCCGGCATGACGGTGTCGGTGGCGTCCTTGCTGGGCGACGTGGTGCTCGACTCGGGGCGGGTGATCGACGCGTCGGGCCAGTGGATCAACGACGCCGCGGCGTGGCAGCAGGGTCAGGCGCTGTGGTCGGGGCCGATCGCGATCGACGGCGGGGCGGTCACACTCGCCGCCGGCGAAAACCTGGTGCTGGCCAAAGACAGTCGCATCGATGTCTCCGGCGGTGCGTCGGTGTCGGTCGACGGCAGTTTCAGCGCCGGCGACGCGGGCAGCATCTCGCTGGCGCATACCGGCGCGCGCCTGCTCCAGGGCGGGGTCGACCTGCAGGGGACGCTGGCGGGCTTTGCCTATCGATTCGACTCGACCTTCGGGACGGGCGGCACGCTTCGACTGGCCGCCGACGATATCGTGGTGGGCAACGCCTCGGGCATCGCCGACACTCTTTTTCTCACCCGGGACTTCTTCGCCGGCGGGGGCTTTTCTCGCTATGCGCTGACCGCCAACTGGGGGGCCGTGAGTCTGGGCGCGGATGCGAACATCGTTGTCGATCCCGTGTTGCGGGTGCTCGACCGTGGGTACCGGCAAGTCGCGTCGGCGAGTACGCCGGGCGTGGCGCAATGGGCCGCGTTGCCAACCTTGCTGGGTGGCCAGACCGCGTTCTCGGCCACGGCGTCGGCCGTGCCGGAGGCCGAAGTGGCTGCCACGGCGGCCGATCGGGCGCGCGTGGGGCGCGTACTGATCGCCTCCGGCGCATCGGTGTCGGTCCGCGATGAAGGCACGATCGACCTCGCGGCGGCGCGCCAGATGACGGTCGGTGGTGCGCTGCGCGCCCATGCCGGCGAGGTCACGCTGACCATGGCGGGGGAGATCGACACCTCGGGCAATTCGGACGTCGGCTATTTTGACGACCAGTCGATTTTCCTGACCGACACCGCGTCCATCGATGTGTCGGGCACCTCGCATGTGATCGCCGATCTGCTCGGCCGGCGCAGCGGCGCCGTGCTCGATGGCGGATCGATCACGCTGGATGCCCAAAAAGGCTATGTGATCGCCGCCAGCGGCGCGCGGCTCAATCTGGATGGCACGCGCGACACGGTGGATCTTCACCGTGGCGCGCGCATCCAGAATGCGAGCGATGCCGGTACGCTGCAGGTCGCCTCGCGCGAAGGCATCGTGCTGGCGGCGAGCGTGTCGGCCAGGGCCGGCGGGGCGGGTGCGCGTGGCGGCACACTCGATCTGACGCTCGACCGGAACAATGCCGACAGTGCGAGCCTGCGAAACGGCGCGGTGGCCTATCCCAATCAGGATCGGGTGCTGCGCATCCAGGACGTGCTGCCGTCGACCGCCGGCTGGCTGCCGGGCACGCCGGTGCCGGCCGCGGTGCTGCAGGCGACCGGCTATGTGTCGCCGCAGCAGATGATGGCGGCGGGTTTTGACGCCGTTTCGGTGGCCAGCGACAACACCATTCGCTTTGTCGGCACGACCCGCTGGGATGCCGGGCGCAGCCTGAGCTTTCTGGCCCCGCGCATCGAGGCCGACGCAAGCGCCGCTCTGGCCGCGCCCTATGTGCGCTTTGCCTATCTTGATCCGCTCGACCAAAGCCCCAAAACGGTGAGCACAGGCAGCGCGCAGTTGACGGTGGCGGCCAACACGCTGGACATGCAGGGCCATATCGGCTTCTCGGGCTTCTCGGACCTGAACTGGACGGCGCAGGAGGCCATTCGCTTCATTGGCGTACAACCCAAGGATGTCGCCGCCCGCACCGGCAGCCTGAGCGCCAGCGGTTCGGCCGTGCTGAACGCCGGCCAGGTGATGGCGAGCACCGATTCGCGCTTCGTGGTCGACCTGGTTGACGCGGGAAGCCGGTTGTCGATCAACGGCACGGGCTCGGTGCCGACCGCGCCGCTGTCGGCCGGCGCCGATCTGACGCTGACCGCCGATTTCATCGACCAGGGCGGTGTCATCCGTGTGCCCTTTGGCAGCTTGTCGCTGATCGCGCGCGACACCCTCACGCTGGCCACCGGCAGCATCACTTCGGCCGCGGGGGAAGGCCAGGTGACGCCGTACGGCGTGCGCTCCGGCGATGACTGGGTGCTGGTGTACCCGGCGGCCACGGCGGATGGTTTTGATCTGACAACCTTGCTGAGCCATTCGCCGGTGCCCACGGTGGTGCTCAGCGCACCGAATGTCGACCAGAAAAGCGGTGCGGTCGTGAATCTGTCGGGCGGTGGCGATCTGTACGCGCAGGAGTTCGTGCCGGGCGCCGGTGGCTCGACCGACGTGTTGAGCCTGCCAGGTACCTACGCGATTGTGCCGACTTTCAACGGCAGCGCTGCGCCGGTCGATCCGACCTATGGCGAGGGTTTCGATCTCGAGGTGGGTACGCAGATCACGCTCGCCGACGGCGCGGGGGTGCCGGCCGGCACCTACATTCTGCTGCCAGCGCGTTACGCGTTGCTGCCTGGCGCTTACAAGATATCTCGCCTGTCCGGGCAGGATATTGACCCGCGCCAGCCGACCCAGATGGCGTTCGGTGGCAGCGTGGTGGCCGGCACCCTGTCGGTGGCCGGCAGTGCGGTCAAGGATTCGCACACCACGCGCTGGCTGGTCGAGTCGGGCACGCTGACGCGCCAGCGCACCCAATATACCGAATCGACCGCCGCGCAGTATTTCGCCGACAAGGCGGCGGCCGAAGACCGCGCGCTGCCGCGCAGTACCCAAGACGCGGGCCATCTGGTGGTGTCGGCAACGAATGTGCTCAATCTCGATGGCGACATCCTGTTTGACCGCGACGCGCAGGCGCGCGGTGGCCTGCTCGACGTGGACGCCGTGCGACTGGCCATCGGTGCGCCGCAGGCCGGCGCGCTCACGCTTGAGGTGGCGAAGCTCAACGCCAGTGGCGCCGAGAGTCTCGTCATCGGCGGTCGCCGCGAGTTCGACGCCGCCGGGCAGGCGGTGCTCAAGGTCGGCGCCGATCAGGTGACGCTCGATTCGAGCGATAGCTTGCAGGCGGGCGAGGTGGTGTTGGCGGCAAAGGACACACTGCGCATCGCTGATGGCAGCGCCGTGGTGGCCAGGCCGGCCGGTGTGCTCGGCGCGATGCGGGTCGAGGGTGACGGTGCCTTGCTGCGTGTGGCCGACAACGGGCCGGCGGTGGCGCGCACCGGCGCGACAGGCGCCACGGGCACGCTCGACATCGGCGCGCAGGTGGCGCTCGATGGTGCCGCAGTGCAGTTCGACGGCACGCGTGACACCCGCGTGGCGGACAGTGTGCGCATCGGTGCCGACGACGTTACCGTGGGCGCCAGCCGGATCACCTTCGGTGACTCGGCGCCAGCGCAGGGCATGGGTGTCGACGGATCGCTGCTGGCCGGGCTGACCGGTGCCAACGGGATCACCTTGCGCAGCTACAGCAGCATCGATTTCGCCCAGGATCTGACGCTGGGCGTGCTGGCCTCGCCGCTGCGGGCCCTGACGCTCGACAGCGCGATGATCGGCTGGACCGGCGCGGCCGGCGGTGCGGTGTCGATTGTTGCTGAATCGCTCACCCTGACCAATACCACGGGGGTGACGGTCAATGATGCCGGTGCGCGAACGCTGGCCGGCCAGGGCGGAACGCTGCGTGTCGATGCCGTCGCCGATGGCGTGCACGGCGGCGCCATCGAGATCGCCCAGGGCGCGTCGGCGGTGCGCGGCTTTGACGGCGGCGCGGTGCAGATGAACGCCGATCGCGGCGTGGTGTTCAGCGGTGAGGGCAATCTGTCGGTGGCCGGTGCGGTGTCGGTGGCCGCGCCGGTGGTGACTGCCGGTGCCGGCGCGCGCTCCGGGCTGGCGGCTGACGGTGCGCTCGATATCGCCGCGTCATCCTCGGCGTCGGCGGTAGCGGTGGCGGCAGGCAATATCGCGCTGAGCGGTCAAAGTGTGGCGCAGTCGGGCCGCATCGACGTGGCCAGCGGTGCCGTGGCGCTCAAGGCGACGGGTGGCGATGTGCGCCTGAACGCGGGTTCGACCACGTCCGCTGCGAGCCGGGTCCGTGATTTCGATGGCCGTCAGGTCGGCCATGCGGCCGGTCAGGTGGTGCTGGCGGCGCACGGCGGCGATGTGGTGGTGAGCGCCGGCGCGGACGTGGATGTGCGTGGCCGGGGCGGGGCCGATGCCGGGCGGGTGGTGTTGTCGGCCGCCGATGGCGCGGTGGTGGTCGATGGTCGCTTGCAGGCCTCGACCGATACGGCCAATGCGCGCGGTGGCACGCTGGCGGTCGACGCCAGGCAGGTGCCGGCGCTGGACGCATTGCTCCAGCATGCGGGTGACTTCAGCCAGGGCGTGAGTGTGCGTGCGCGCGAGGGGGATCTGGGCCTGGGCGCTAGCACGGTGTTGCGCGCGCAGGCGGTGGATCTGTCGGCAGACCAGGGCGATCTCGTCATCGATGGCACGATCGACGCCCGCGGGGACGATGGCGGCAGCATTGCGCTGGCGGCGCGCCATGCCAATGGCAGCGGCGGCGCCATCGACCTCAACGGCGCGCTGCTGGCTGGTGCAACGGCGACGGCGGGTGAAGGCGGCCGGGTCGCGCTGACGGTGGGCGGCGAGACGGCGGCGGACGACGCAGCGGCGCGTATCACCCTGGGGGCCGGTAGCCAGATCGACGCCGGCGGGCTGGGCGTGGGTGAGGTGACGCTGGTGGCGCCCGTGGTGGCCGGCGGCAGCGGGCAGCGCGTCAATATCGACAATCATGGCGCGGCCATCACGGGTGTGGCGGCGGTCGATGTCGAGGCAACGGTAATTCAGCGCAACAGCGCCAGCGTGGCGCTGGACAGTGCCTGGCAATCTGCCACGGCGAATGCCTTGAATGCGGTTGATGTCGATCTGGCGAGCATGGCCAGCCGCGTGGCGGGCAGCTCCGGTGTGCCGGTGATCGTACGCCCGGCGGTGGAGGTGCGGGCCGATGGCGATATCACGGTCAGCAAATCGCTTGATTTCCTCAGTGCTTCGGCCTGGCGCTACGGCGTGGGCGATACGCTGGCCGGGGCCTTGAGCTTGCGTGCGACCGGCGATCTGCGGATCGATCAGTCGATCAGCGATGGCTTCTCGGTGACGACCGTCAGTTGCGGGCGTGGATGTACGCCGGTGCCCACGGTGGCACCGGCCAGCACCGCCGACAGTTGGCGCTACCGGCTGGTGGCCGGCGCCGATGCGTCGGCGGCCAACCGGCTGGCGTATGCCGGCGCGGGTGACGTGACCCTGGCCGCTGGCAGCACGGTGCGTACCGGTACGGCGGACATTGACGTGGTGGCCGGCGGTGATCTGGTGCTGGCCGGCAAGGGCGCGGCCATTTACACCGGCGGGGCGCCGGTGAGCAATTCGGCCATCCCCTCCGGTGCGCCGGTGCTGACCGACGGCGGCGGCGATGTGCGCATCGCGATCGGCAAGGACATCATCGGCAACACGCCGGGGCTGTCGCCGGCGCAGTGGCTGTGGCGGCAAGGCTTCAAGGGGCGCGGCAGCACGCTGAGCCCGCCTCTGGCCTGGTTTGTCCAGTGGGGCGAGGTGGACCGCACGATCGGTGCGCTCGGCGGTGGCAACCTCAGCGTGCGCAGCGGTGGCGATCTGGTGGATGTGTCGCTGGCGGTGCCGCAGGTCGGCGTGCTGACCCATGTGGGCACGGCGCTGACCTATGGTGGAGGCGATCTCGACGCGCGGGTCGAGGGCGATATCCTGCGTGGCGATTTCCTGGTCGGCGACGGCCGCGGCTTGATCGCCACCTTGGGCAGGATCTCGAGTGGCGCGCCGCTGTACAGCGCGGCCGACGGCTGGGCGCAACTGCGCACCATGCTCTATGTGGCCGATGCGCAGGTCGAGGTGCAGGCACTCGGCGATGCGGCCTTCCAGGCGGTGATGGACCCGGTGCAGTTGCCGCTGAGCCGCGCCAACGAAGACAAGTTCAGCACCGTGCGGGTGTTCACTTCGCTGACCGAGGCCTCGGCCGTGGCGGTGTCGTCGGCGGCCGGCGATGTGGTGATCGGCGATCCGACCGATCCGGCCAGGGGCTTGAGCGGCCTGGCCAACCACACCGCGTTCAGTTCCCCGGCTACGCGGCGCTTTGAAGATGTCGGCAGCGAGTTGTTCGGCTACCGGCTGCTGCCGGCCTCGCTGTCGGCCACGGCGCTGTCGGGCGATGTGGTGTTCGACACCACGACGACCGGCAGCCTGAATCTGTTCCCGTCGGCGAATGGCCAACTGGTGCTGCAGGCGGGGGATTCGGTGCGGGTGCCCGAGGGCTTGTCGTTTGGCTTGCGCATGTTCGACATGGACCTTGCGCTGGTCAACACGGCCGCCAACTCAGCCGCCGACCGCAAGGACTTCGCGCTCGCGTTTTCGGCCAATCAGGGCGCTGCGCGTACCGCATCCAACCGGAAGGCGAGCGCGCTGCATGCGGGTGACGACGTGCCGGCGCGTATCGTTGCCGCCGAAGGCGATGTCAGCGGCAGTTTCGTGCTGGCCAAGGCGGCCGAAGTGGTGGCTGGCGGCGATGTGCGCAATCTGCGCCTGATCACCCAGCATGACGATGCATCGGACATCACCCGCATCAGCGCCGGTGGGCAACTGTGGGTCGACGAGGCGCGCGAGGCCGGCTCGAACCGGCGCGTGTTGAGCGACGCCGGCATTCTGGTGCATGGCCCCGGCGAGGTGATCGTGACCGCGGGCAAGGGCATGAGCCTGGGCACCAGCGAGGGGATTCGCTCGCTGGGCAATACGGTGCATTCGACCTTGCCGGAGACCGGAGCGAAGATCCGCATCGTGGCGGGTCGGCCGCAAAGCGTGGATGCCGCGGCGTTTATCGACGCGTATCTGCGGGGGGCAGACGGCGCCGCCGCCCGCGCCGATCTGGCCGCCTTTCTGGCGCAGCGTGGCATCGTGGTCAGCGGCGAGGTGGCGACCTTGAACGCGCTGGCCGCCTTGCCGGCCGAAGACCAGATGGCCTACGCCGAGCACTGGTTGCGCAATGCCTTCATCGAGACCTATCTCAGTGGTGGCACGGTGGATTACGCCGGCGACTGGGCGGCCTATGCCTTGGCCAGGGGCCTGGGTGTCGATCCGCACGCTGCCAGCGCGCAGGATTTCGACCGCTTCCGCTATCAGGTGCTGTGGCAGGAGCTGGCGGTCTCGGGCAAGGAAGGCGCCCGCATCTCGAACGATGCGACCGCCAATCCGGGCAAATACACGCAGGACGAACTGGCCCCGGCGCTGCTCTATGCGCGCGGCTTCAAGGCCACCGAGCTGGCCGGCCTGGCCGCGCCTTTTGGTTTCGACGGCGACGTGCGCCTGGTGTTCAGCCAGATCAAGGCCGAAGACGGTGGCGGGGTGGATATGCTCGCGCCGGGCGGCGGCATCGATGTGGGTGCAATGACCCAACCCGAAGGCTTCGCCAAGGGCGCGAGCGAGTTGGGCATCGTTGCTACGGCATCGGATGTGAATCTGTGGGTGCGCGACACGGTGGCGGTCAACCAGTCGCGGGTGTTTGCGCTCGACGGCGGCAACATCCTGATGTGGGCGGCGACCGGCGACATCTCGGCCGGCAGCGGCGAGCGCACCGCGCTGTCGGCACCGCCGCCGGTGGTAACCATCGACCGCGAGACCGGTGCGGTGAAGTTGGTCTATCGCGGCGCGACCTCGGGTTCCGGGGTGGCCACCATCTTTACCGGTGCGCCCAAGGTCGGGCCGGGTGATGTGAGCGTGTATGCGCCGAATGGCTTCATTGATGCCGGTGAGGCCGGAATCGCCAGTGCGGGGACGGTGGATGTGGGCGGTGTCGGTATCCTCAATGCAGCGGATATCAGCGGGGCGGGGGGCAGCAATGTGGCCGCGCCGTCCGCCCCGGTGATCGGTGCCGGGGCCAGTCCTGGCACCGATACCGCCTCGGCCGCCAATGATCTGCTCGAGGCCGACCCGCCCGCGGCCGGCAATGCGCTGCGCTCGTCGCTGCTGACGGTAGAGGTGCTGCCCTTTGACAACACTTGCGACCCCGCCCGCCCCGATGCCGAGGCGTGCCGCCGCAAGGCGAGCTGATGCCACCGCAGGTAGTCCGTTCGGACTACCTGCGGGTCGGCTGCGCGGCAGGCCGGCTTAACACGCCATGGCCATCATGACGGGCTGAGTCCGGAGCCCGAATTGTCATGAAAAAACTGTTTGCCCTCGTCCTTGCGCTGGCCCTGCCGGTCAGCGCACATGCCTGGTGGAACGAAGCCTGGACCGCGCGGCGCGCGGTGGTCATCGACACCACCGCCGAGACCGGCGTGGCGGTGCCGGCGGTGTCGATGGTGACGGTGCCGGTGCGTCTGCACAGCGGCAACTTCGACTTCCTCGGCGCCAAGCTTGACGGCAGCGATCTGCGCTTCATGGCGGCGGACGATCTGACGCCGCTCAAATTCCATATCGAACGCTATAACAGCACCGACGAGCTGGCGCTGGCCTGGGTGCAGGTGCCGCAGGTTGCGCCGCAGATGGCCGATCAGAAGGTCTTCGTCTATTTCGGCAACGTCGGTGCGGCGGCCGAGCAGGATGTGGCGGGCAGCTACGATGCCAGCACGGCGGCGGTGTTTCACTTTGACCACGCCGAGGCACCGCCGAAGGATGTGAGCCGCAACGCCAACGTGGCGACCGCGCCCGTCGTGATCGAGACGGCCGGTCTGCTCGGTGCCAGCGCGCGCTTCGACGGCGAGCAGGTGATGGAGATCGCCCCGTCGGCGTCGCTGGCGCTGGACGGCTCGCGCGGCATGACGCTGTCGATGTGGCTGCGCCCCGACGAGGGGGTGACCGAGGGCACGCTCTACCAGCAGGACGGCGTCCGCCTCGACCTGGCCGGTGGCACGCTGATGCTGCGCACACCGGCGGGCGAGGTGACCGGCGGCGGCGTGGGTGCCGGCGTTTGGCATCACGTGGCGGTGAGCGTGGGGGGCGGCAAGGTGGTGTTCTATGTCGATGGCGATCAGGTGGCGGCCGGCGAGGCGCAGCTGCCCTTGCTGCAGGCGCCGGTGCGTATCGGCGAGGGCTTTGCCGGTCTGCTCGATGAGCTGCAGATCAGCCACACCGTGCGCAGCGGCGACTGGGTGAAGCTGGCGGTGGCCGCCCAGGGGCCGGAAGGCCGCTTGTTGCGCGTGGTGGAAGACACCGGCGAGGTGGCCGAGGAAGGCGGGCATTCCTATTTTGGCGTTCTGGTCGGCAACCTGACGGTCGACGCTTGGGTAGTGATCATCATTCTGATGGTGATGTTTGCCATCGCGCTGCTGGTGATGGTGGCCAAGGCGCAGTTCGTTGGCAAGGTGGATCGCCACAACCGCGTTTTTCTGCATCACTTCCGCGAGGCGAAGGACGATTTTCTGTCGATCGCGCAGGGCAAGTCGCATGCGCATTCGTCGCTGTTCCGCTTGTATTCGGCCGGGGTGCGCGAGGTCAATAAACGGGTGGCAGATGGCCGTGAACATCTGACCGGCGCCTCGCTCAACGCCATCAAGGCCTCGGTGGATGCCGACCTGGTGCGCGAATCCCACCGCCTCAACGACAAGATGGTGTTGCTGACCATCGCCATTTCGGGCGGCCCTTTTCTGGGTCTGCTTGGCACCGTTGTGGGGGTGATGATCACCTTTGCGGCGATTGCGGCGGCCGGCGATGTGAATGTGAACGCCATCGCGCCGGGTATTGCCGCCGCGCTGCTGGCCACGGTGGCCGGCCTGGCCGTCGCGATCCCGGCGCTGTTCGGCTACAACTACCTGGCCGGGCGGATCAAGAACATCTCGGCGGACATGCACATCTTTGTCGATGAGTTCATCACCCGCATCGCCGAAGTGTACGACCGGTGATCGCGCATGTCCGGTGATATCCGCGAGGACAACCAGCCCTACGACGACATCAACGTCACGCCGATGCTCGATCTGGCGTACGTGCTGCTGGTGGTGTTCATCATCCTGACCACCGCCTCGGTGCAGGGCATCAAGGTCGAGTCACCGCAGACCACCGCGGCCCACAACCTCGCCAAGCCGCAGACCCGTGCCATCACCATCACCCGCGATGGCGATGTATTCCTCGACGCCTACCCGGTGGACATGGCCCAGCTGGAAACCCGGCTGGCCCAGATGAAGGCGCTCAACCCGGCGCTGCCGGTGGTGCTCAAGGGCGACGCCCGCGCGCAGTACGAGAAGGTGATGCTGGCGCTGGAAGTGTGCAAGCGGCTGGGCATCACCGAGATCGGCCTGGTCACCCAGCGGATTCAGTGATGCAGATCCAGAACGAGACCCAACCCTACGACTCGATCAACGTCACGCCAATGCTTGATTTGGCGTACGTGCTGCTGGTGGTGTTCATCATCATGACCACCGCCTCGGTGCAGGGCCTGACCATGAACCTGCCCAAGCCGAGCAACACGCCGAGCGAGGAGAAGCACGAGACCAAGATCGTGCAGATCTCGCCCGAGGGGCGCTTCATGATCAACGGCGTGGGCGTGACGCCCGCCGAGCTGGAAGCCCAGCTGCTGTCGGCCAAGGCGCGCGATCCCAAGCTGGCGGTGATGGTCAAGGGCGACCCGGCCACGCAATACGCCAAGGTGATCGAGGTGGTGGACCTGGTCAATCGCCTGCAGATCGACGGCCTCGGCCTGATCACCGCGCGGATCGGCACATGAGGGCCGACCAATGAGCGCTTTGGCCGAAGAGGAGATTTTCGAGGCGCCGTGGCGTCGCCACGCTCGTCAGATCGGTCTGGCGGTGGTCGTGGCGGCGCTGATCGGCGTCGTGGTGTGGCTGGTGCAAGGGCTCGGCAGCAGTGCGACGGCGCCAGCGCGACAGGTAACGAAGATCACCATTCTTCCGGACACACCGCCGCCTCCGCCCCCGCCGCCGCCCAAGGAGCAACCGAAGCCCGAGCCGAAGGACGTGCCCAAGCAGGCCAAACTCGATACGCCCAAGCCGGTGGACACCCCGAAGCCGCAGGACGCCGCGCCCATCAAGATGGAAGGCGAGGCGGGCGACGGGCCGAGCCCGTTTGCCGCGGGGCCGGTGACGCAGGAATACACCGGCGGCGAGATCGGCACCGGTAACGGCATGCAGTTCGCCTTCTATACCAATTTGCTGCAGCGGCGCATCCAGAGCGCCTTGCAGCAGGCCGCCGCGCTCAAGGGCGCGGATTTCCGGGTGGTGGTGCACGTGTGGCTGGACGCCGACGGCCGTCTGACGCGCAGCGAGCTGGCCGATTCGACCGGCGACGGCGCGCTGGATGCCGCCCTGCGTGCTGCCATGGTCGAGGTGCCCGCCGTTGGCGAAGCGCCGCCGTCCGGCATGCCTCAACCCGTCCGCATCCGTGTCACCAACCGGGTGGCCGGCTAAACATACGCACTTAAATCACAGGTCAGAAATGAAAAAGCTCTCACCGATCGCGCTCTGTCTTGCCCTCGGCCTGGGCGTGTCGCCGGCCCTGGCGGCGGACGATGAATACAAGTCGCTCGAAACCCTGCGCCAGACCACGCTCAGCTTGATCGACGTGTTGGTCGAATCGGGGGTGTTGACCCGCGAGAAGGCCGACGCCCTGATGGCGCAAGCCGAAAGCCGCGCCGCCGAGCGCATCGCCGCCGAGACGCCGGAAGGCGTGGTGCGGGTGACCTATGTGCCCGAGTCGGTGCGCAACGAGATCCGTGATCAGCTCAAGCAGGAGGTGGTGGCGCAGGCGCGCGAGGAAGGATGGGCCACGCCCAATGCCATCCCCGAGTGGGCCAACCGCATCAGTTTCGAAGGCGATATCCGGCTGCGCTACCAGAGCGACAACTTTGCCTCGGACAACACCACGCCGAGAGATTATGTGCTCGCCGCGGACAAGGGCTCTTTGTCGGCGGCAACGCGGGCGCCGGACTACTCGCTGGTCGATGGCAATGGCGTACCGACCGGCAATACGCTGAACGATCAGGAACGCTGGCGGGTGCGGGCGCGGCTCGGCGTGCTCGCACGCATCTCCGGGCAGGTCAGCGCCGGCTTGCGGCTGGCCACCGGCAATACCGGTGACCGGGTGTCCACCAACCAGACGCTGGGCCAGAACCTGAACAAGTATTCCTTCGTGGTTGATCGCGCTTTCCTGCGCCTGAGCCCGCATGAATCGCTGACGCTGACCGGCGGGCGCATTCCCAATCCGTGGCTGTCGACCGATCTGATGTGGGATGACGATCTGAACTTCGAGGGAATTTCAGCCACCTGGCAATCGCAAACCGCCGGTGCGCTCAGGCCATTCGCCACGGTCGGCTACTTCCCGATCAAGGGCGAAAGCGAGCCGACCACACCGGACGGGCGCAGTCTGGTCGGCGTCCAACTGGGCGCCACCTGGATCCGCTCGCCGATGAACCGGATGCGCGTCGGCGTGGCGGCTTACGATTTCCGCCACTTCGCGGGCAGCCGCGAGGCGGATAGCGCCTATGACACGATCAACACCCGACCCGGGACTGCCAGCTATGGCAGCTCGCAGTATGAAAAGGGGCTGCGTCAGAAGGGCAACACGCTGTTCGCCACCAATGCGAGCGTCGACAACAATCAGGCCTATTACTTCGGGCTGGCGGCGAAGTTCCGCCCGATCAACCTCACCGGTGTGTGGGATCTGGGCTACTGGGACCCGGTGCATGTGCTGCTGTCGGCCGACTATGTGATCAACACGGCCTTCGACCGTGCCGAGATCCGCCGCCGTACCGGGCGCGATCTGGGCGCGGAGGCCAGTGCCACTGCCTGGCGGTTGGGGGCGACGGTGGGCATGCCG
The DNA here is from genome assembly GCA_027214125.1 of Zoogloeaceae bacterium G21618-S1. Classification (GTDB taxonomy): domain Bacteria; phylum Pseudomonadota; class Gammaproteobacteria; order Burkholderiales; family Rhodocyclaceae; genus Nitrogeniibacter. Next base: position 204,237 of record JAPWHF010000001.1, on the reverse strand, counting down.
AATATCAAGTTGCGCGGCGACTGGAATGCCTACCTCGTGTACAAACGCATTGGCAGCGATGCCATGCCCGACGCCTTCAACGATTCTGACTTCGGTCTGGGCGGCACCAACCTCAAGGGCTACACGCTTGGCTTCAACTGGGGCTGGGACGACCGCACGACGCTCGGCCTTAAGTACATCAGCGCCGATACCATTGCCTCGCCGACGCTGGTGGATGGCCATAAGTTCGGCGTCGACACTCTCCAGCTCGACCTCGCGGTCAAGTTCTGAGGAGGGGGACGATGTTGCGACGATTTCTTCTGCCGCTGTGCCTGGTGTTGTGCGCCGGCCCGGTGCTTGCCCAGAGTTCGGCCGACGCGCAACTGCGGCAGTTGCGTCTGCAGGTGCGCCAGGCCATGCAGTCGGCGCGTGATGCGCAGCAGGCAGCGGCCGCCGCGAAGGCTGAGGCCGGCGCGGCACTGGCCGGAAAGGCCGAATTGCAGGCGGCGCTGGACGAGGCTGCCGGTCGGCGCGATGCCGCGGCGGCGTCAGCGTCGCGCCTGCGGCAAGATAAGGGTGCGCTGGAAACCCGGCTGGCAAGCGTCGAGTCGACGCTCGCCGAGACCAGGGGGTTGCTCGAAGAAGTGCGCGCCGAGTTGAACAAACAGATCGCCGGTCGGCGTCAGGCCGAGTCGGGTTTGCGCGATACCGACGCGGCACTGGCCACCTGTCGCACGCACAACGGGCAGTTGGTGACCGCTGTCGATGATTTGCTCGACGCCTACCAGAACAAGGGGCCGTTCGCCGCACTTGGCGAGCACGAGCCCTTTACCGGCATCGGCCAGGTGCGGCTGGAAAATCTGCTCGACACGTATCGCGACAAGGCGGCCGAGGCGACCGAGCCGGTGGCCGACGCGGCAAAGTAGGCGGACTCAGTGCAGCAGCACCCCCGGCAGCCACATCGAGAACGTCGGCACGTAGGTGAGCAGCAGCACGCCCACTGCCAGCACCGCCAGCGCGGGTAGCACGGCGCGGGCGACTTCGCCGATGGGCTTGCCGAAGCGGTAGGACGCGAAAAACAGGTTCATGCCCACCGGCGGCGTCAGAAAGCCGAGCTCCATGTTGGCCAGAAAGATGATGCCCAGGTGTACCGGATGTACGCCGAAGGCGAGGCCGATCGGCACGATCAGCGGCGTGACGACGATGATTGCCGAGTAGATGTCCATGAACGCGCCGACCAGCAATAGCAGCGCGTTGAGCGAGAGCAGGAACACCCAGGGGGCGTGGATGCTGGCCTGTACCCATTCGGATACCTGATCGACGATCTGGGCGTCGATCAGGTAATTGGTGAAGCCCAGCGCCATGCCCAGGATCAGGATGATGCCGCCGACCAGCAGGCCGCACTCGGCCATTACGCGAGGCACGTCGCGGGTCAGCGACAGATCGCGGTAGATCAGCACTTCGACGATGAACGCATACAGCGCGGTCAGCGCGGCCGTTTCGGTGGGCGTGACCAGGCCGCTGGCCAGCCCGCCGAAGGTCACCAGCGGAATGGCCAGTTCCCATTGGGCGGCCTTGATCGCGGACAGGGCTTCGGTGAGATCGAAGGCAGTGGGCGTCGTGTTCTTCGGCTGGCGCCAGACGCCGAGAAGGACCAGCATTGCGGTCATCACCGCGGCAGGCACCACCGCCGCCAGCAGCATGGTCTCGATCGGCTGGCGGGCGATGATGGCGTAGAGGATCAGCGGCAGCGCAGGCGGGATCAATACGCCCAGCGAACAGCCGCTGGTGATCAGGCCGATGCTTGAGCGTTCGGGGTATTGCACGCCCTGCAACAAGGGCATGAGCAAACCGCCGAGGGCGAGAATGGTGACGCCCGAGGCGCCGGTGAATGAAGTGAAGAAGGCGGTCAGCAGCACCGTGACCAGCGCCGCACCGCCACGAAACCGGCCGAACAGTGCACGGAAGACGCGGATCAGTCGCGCCGGTGCGCCGCCTTCGGCCAGGAAATAGCCGGCCAGTGTGAACAACGGAATCGCCGGCAGGGAGGGGTTGACGGTGAGTTGGTAGTGGTTGAGCGGGATCGCCGCCAGCGGCAGGTCGTCGCTGGCAAACAGTATCAGCGCCGCGCCGCCGAGCACGACGAACACCGGTGCGCCCAGCAGCGCCGCCAGCGCCAGCAGTGCCACCACCGGCGTGGCCGTGCCGCTCCACTCGGCGGCGACCAGCACGGCCGCCGCCATTCCCAGACTGAGCGCACGGGGGGCGAGGCCTTCGCCCGCGCGAATGCACAGTCGGGCCGTGATCAGCGCAAAGCCGATCGGCATGGTCGCCTCGATCCACCACACCGGGATGCCGTACGCGAGCAGGTTGCCACCTTCACGTTCGACCATCACAAAATCGAGACTGGCCCTGGCGAGCACACCGGTGACTGCCATGGCCAGCCCTGCCGCCGCGGCGCGTTGCAGCCAGCGCAAGCGCTCGGGTAGCCAGCGTCCGAGCCCGGCAAGACTCAGCAAACGCCCCTCGCGCGCGGCCACTGCCGCGCCCAGCATGCCAACCAGCAGCGCGCCATGCTGGACCAGCGCCGCCGCGTTGGCGATGCCGATCGACAGGCTGCTGCGCAAGGCAATTTCGAGGACCGGGAGTAATACCATGGCGGCGAGCACCAGCGACAGCATGGTGTCTTCGACTTTATGCACGCGCCACCAGGGGCCGATGCGCTCCGACGGCGCATCGTAGAGGGGGCTTGAATCCGGCGGGTGGGGCATGACGGGGTCCGGCGTGGCGCGCCACGCGTTGAGTGCGGTAGCGGGGGTGGCTTATTTGCGTGCGCGGAATTCGGCCAGCAGTCGGGTGACTTCGTCGAAGGTGTCGGCCGGCACCAGTCGCCCGCGTATCTGTGGGTAGACCGATTCGGCGAGCGCTTGCCAGGCGGCCCGTTGCTCGGGGCTTGGGCGAGTGACCTTGAGCCCGCGCTTGACCATCGCGGCGACGGCTTCGTCCACCTCTTTGCGTGCCTGGGCGCGCATCTTGGTGCCGGCGGTGGCTGAGGCCTCGCGCAGCGCGCGCTGGCCGGCGGGCGACATTGTGTCCCAGGCCTTGCGGGTCACGACCAGCGCGCCGACGATAGGCGCCCAGTTGAGCTCCAGCATGTAGGGCGCGGGACCGTTGAACTGAGCGGCGAGGGCGTAATACGGCGTGGCCGGCACGACTTCGATCAGCCCGGTTTGCAGCGCCGGCAGAATGTCGGCGGTTTCGAGCGACACGGGTTGGTAGCCCAGTGACTTCATCACCTCCATCTGCTCCGGTTCGCCCGCCCAGGTAAACATCTTCATCGATTTGAAATCGTCTGGCGCGCTGGCGGGGCGCTGCGAAAAGAAGCGCACCCAGCCCGCATCGCCCCAGGAAAGGACGACATAGCCCTTGTCGAGAAAGCGCTGTTCCATGGCCGGGCGCATTTTCTCGCGCACATAGTCGACTTCGTCCCAGCTCCGGAACATCAGCGGCATGGTTTGCAGCGCAGACACACTCGGATCGATCTCGCGCAGCCCGACCACCGACAGCAGACCGCCGTTGAGTTGGCCGATCCGCATGCGTTTGACGGTGTCGGTTTCGCCACCCTGAGCGCCGTCGGTGAATACGATCAGCTTCGAGCCGTCGCCCTGCGCGGTCTTCCAGGTCTCGCCCATTTCGAGCAGCGCGCGGTGGTAGAGCGAGTTCTTGGGCGCCAGAGTACCCAGGCGCAGGGTGACCCGTTCGGCCAGCGCAGGGGTGGCGACAATAACGAGGATCGCCAGGACACAACGGCGAATCAGATCGGACATGTCTTACTCCAGAAAGAGGTCGTCGACGCGCCCTTGCAACCAGCGGGCACGGCCTTGAAGAATGCGGTTTTCGAGTCGCTGCGCGGGATTGGCATCGGCATCGATGGCCAGCGCCTGTTTGAGCAGCGCGGTGAATTCGGCGCGATCCTGACCGGGAAGCGCGACGGCTTCGGCCAGCGCCAGGTAGGGGCTGACCTGCTGGCCGTGCGACAGGCGCAGCGCGGCGGCAAAGTGTTGCCGCGCGCGAGCGGTGCCGTCGGGAAGATCGGAGCGGGCCATCGACAGGGTGATCATCAGCGTGTGCAGCGCGCCGTCGCCAAATCCGGGCTCGAGCGTGAGTGCGCGGTCCAGCATGGCGCTGACGATCGGCAGGTCGGCGACGGCTTCGGGCGTATCTTTTGAGAGGGCGATCGCGCCGGCCCAGGCGGCACCGGTCCAGTACAGCGCCGGCACGTCGGCTGCGCCGGTGACGGCCAGTGCCGAGGCGATGTCGCTACGCCACCGGGTTTCGGTTCCCGGGTGCGCGACATGCAGGGCGCGAAGGCCGTAGCCCCGAGCGCGCAAGTACAGGCGTCGGGCACGGTCGCGCTGGGCAAAGGCGGCGGCAACGTCGCTAGACTCCAGCGCGTCTGCATCCTGCTGGACGAAGGCATAGGCAAACTGCGTGAATCCGCGCGCGGCCGCCAGTAGCAGACCGGCATGTTGCGGGCGCTCGGCGAGCAGGTTTTCGGTGAGCTTGAGCGAGAACGGCGCGGCGGCCCGGATCAGCTCGGGGTCGTCATCCGCGCTGAATGTGGATCCGGAGGCGGCGAGCGAATCGCCAATTCGGTCGATCGCCAGGCCCTGAATGGAGCAGGCAGCATTCAGGCACACGGCCAGCGCCCCGACCACGAAGAAAGCGACACGTCGAAACGTCATGTGTCGATGACCGCCAGTGAAGTGGACAATCCGGGAGTCTAAGAAGCTCAAGGGGCGGGGGCAAAAGAAGGTTTTGTTAAAACCGAGCAATGCCGTCGTATTCGGGCGGAGGTACTGGCGAGTGGCGCGCGAGTCGAGTGGCGAAATTTCCAGTCATGGAAAAGAAAAACCCCGCCGGAGCGGGGTCTTTCATCAGGCAAACCGTGGTGCGGATTAGCGCTTGCGGGTCTGCATGAAGCGGTCGTAGTTGCCTTCGGCCACGCTGTGCCACAGGTTCTGGTCGTCGCGGAACTTGATCATGGCCTCGTAGATCTTCTTGAAGGACGGGTGGGCAGCGTTGGTTTCTGCGTAGACTTCCAGGGCTGCCTTGTAGCAGGCGTCCATGACGTCACGCGGGAACGGGCGCAGCTTGGCGCCACCGGCCACCAGACGCTTGAGGGAGTCCGGGTTCTTGGCGTCGTACTTGGCCATCATGTCGACGTTGGCTTCGGCGGCCGCAGCTTCGATGATGTTCTTGTACTCTTCCGGCAGGGCCTTCCACTTGTCCTGGTTGATGTACAGCGACAGGTTCGGACCACCTTCCCACCAACCCGGGTAGTAGTAGTACTGGGCGACTTTCTGGAAGCCCAGCTTTTCGTCGTCGTACGGACCGACCCACTCGGCTGCGTCAATGGTGCCTTTTTCCAGCGACGGGTAGATGTCGCCACCGGGAATCTGTTGCGGCACGGTGCCCAGCTTGGACATGACCTTGCCGGCAAAGCCCCCGACGCGGAACTTCAGGCCGTCAAGATCCTTGACCGATTTGATTTCCTTGCGGAACCAGCCGCCCATCTGAGCGCCCGTGTTGCCCATCGGGAAGTTCATGATGTTGTAGGTGGCGAAGAACTCGCGCAGCAACTCCTTGCCGCCGCCGTGCATGAACCATGCGTTGTATTCACGCGCGTTCAGGCCGAAGGGGACGGCGGTGTCCAGCGCGAAGGCCGGATCCTTGCCGAAGAAGTAGTATGAGGCGGTGTGGCCGCATTCGACCGTACCGTCTTTGACTGCGTCCATGACCGAGAAGGCCGGGACGATTTCGCCGCCCGCGAACACGCGGATCTGGAATTTGCCACCGGTCGCGGCCGCGACGCGGGACTGAAACACTTCGGCTGCGCCGTAGATGGTGTCAAGGCTCTTCGGGAAGCTGGAGGCCAAGCGCCACTGGATCTCGGGCAGGCCTTGGGCGATGGCGGGGGCTGCAACTGCGCCGGCGGCTAGGCCGACACCCGTTTTTTTCAGAAAGGAACGGCGTTCCATAAGTCTCCTCGCTATGACGTGAGCGGATATAGTTGGTTCGTGGTTCGTTAGACCGCGGCAAATTATAGGAATCGCTTGGCGGCCTGAGAAATAGGGGTTTTCCCGTCGATCATGAAATGGCGTTTCATTTTCGTCAGGCCCCCGCAATGGTCATGCGGTTGATGAGCAGGGAGCCGGTCTGTTTCGAGCCGCGGCGGTGTACATCGCTGCCCACGGCTTCGATGCCAAGCAACATGTCCTTGAGGTTGCCGGCGATGGTGATTTCCTCTACCGGATAGGCGATTTCGCCGTTTTCTACCCAGAAGCCCGCCGCGCCGCGCGAGTAATCGCCTGTGACGTAGTTGACACCATGGCCGAGCAATTCGGTCACGATCAGGCCGCGACCCATGCGGCGGATCAGCGCGTTGAAGTCGTCCTGCCCCGGGGTGACGAGCAGGTTGTGCGCGCCGCCGCCATTGCCGGTGGTTTGCATGCCCAGCTTGCGCGCGGAGTAGATGCCGAGGAAGTACCCTTGAAGGACGCCGTCAACGATGACCTCGCGGTCACGCGTCTGAACGCCGTCGTCGTCGAAGGGACCGGAGGCGAGCCCCTTTTTGATATAGGCCCGTTCGGCAATATTGATGCACGGCGAGAACACGGCTTTACCGAGACTGTCGAGCAGGAAGGTGGACTTGCGGTATAGCGCGCCGCCGCTGGCCGCGTGCACGAAGCTGCCGATCAGGCCCGCGGCGAGCGGTGCTTCGAAGATGACGGGCACGTCGCAGGTCGAAATTTGTCGCCCCTTGAGGCGCGCCACGGCGCGGTCGGCGGCGGTTTGGCCGATGGCCTTGGCGGCTTCCAACTCGCTGGCGTCGCGGCGGCTGTCGTACCAGTAGTCACGCTGCATGCCGTCGCCTTCGCCGGCAATCACCGAGCAGGAGACGGAATGCCGGGTCGAGGCGTAGCCGCCCATGAAGCCGAGGCTGTTGGCGGAAATGAAATGCGACTCTTGCCGCGAGACGCTGGCGCCTTCGGAGTTGCTGATGCGGGTGTCGCGCTCGAAGGCGGCGGTTTCGCATTCGCGGGCCAGTTCGATGGCGTGCTCGACCGGCAGATCCCACGGATGATGGAGATCGAGATCGGGGAAGTCGGTAGCGAGCAGTTCGCGATCGGCGAGGCCGGCGAATTCGTCGGCGGCGGTAAAGCGGGCGATTGACAGCGCCGCGTCGACCGTCGCGCGAAGGGCGGTTGGCGTGAAGTCGGAGCTGCTGGCGTAGCCGCGCTGCTGGCCGACATAGACCGTGACGCCGATGCCTTTGTCGCGGTTGTATTCGATGGTGTCGACTTCGCTGCGGCGCACCGCCACCGAGGCGCCGACGCCTTCGGAAACATCGGTTTCGCAGGCGGTGGCGCCCTTGTCGCGGGCGTATTTGAGAATGTCGCTGGCGATTTCGCGCAGCGCGTCCTGGGAGTAACTGAAGCCGTTTGCGGACATGGACAGTGGGGGCGGGTGCGGGAAAGCTATAATCTTAACCGTTTCCGCCAACTGCCTACGTATATGACCGATCACGATCCGATCGAACTCGAAGACGATCTGCCCGAAGGGCCGAGCAAGACCCGCCGCAAGAAGGACTCGGATGCACTCCAGCATCTGGGCGCCGAGCTGGTGGCCTTGTCGGCCGACCAGCTCAAGAAAGTGCCGCTGCCCGAAAACCTGCGCGACGCGGTGCGCGCCTGCCAGCGATTCAAGATGGAGGCGCGGCGCCGTCAGCTGCAGTACATCGGCAAGCTGATGCGTAACATCGATCCTGAGCCGATCCAGGCCATGCTTGATGTATTCAATGGCGTGTCGGCCGTAGAGATTGCCCGACAGCATCGGCTTGAACGCCAGCGCGAGCGCCTGCTCGAAGACGAAGGCATGCTGTTTGAGTTGGCCGAGCGCCATCCGGGCGCTGACTTGCAACGCCTGCGGGTTTTGCGTCGCAATGCGCTGAAAGAGCGCGAGACCCAGAAGCCGCCGCGCGCCTATCGCGAGATATTTCGTATCCTGCGCGAGATCGACGAATCCACTCAAGACGATGAGAGAGCAGCCCGCCCATGAGCACAGACACCCTCCGTATTGGTTTGGTATCCATCAGTGATCGCGCCTCGAGTGGCGGTTATGAAGACAAGGGCGTGCCCGCCTTGCGCGAGTGGTTCGAGCGGGCGCTCAGTTCGCCGTGGGAGATGGAGACCCGGCTGATTCCGGATGACCAGGCGATCATCGAACGCACGCTGATCGAGCTATGTGACGATGCCGGTTGTGCGCTGGTGCTGACCACCGGTGGCACCGGTCCGGCGCCGCGTGACGTGACGCCCGAGGCCACGCTGGCCGTGGCGCACAAGCTGATGCCGGGTTTTGGCGAGCAGATGCGTCAGATCAGCCTCAAGTTTGTGCCTACTGCGATCTTGTCGCGCCAGGTGGCGGTGATTCGTGGCAAGAGCCTGATCATCAACTTGCCGGGCCAGCCCAAGTCGATCAAGGAAACCCTTGAGGGGCTGAAGAGCGCCGATGGCGAGTCACTGGTGGACGGCATCTTTGCTGCAGTGCCGTACTGCATCGACCTGATTGGTGGGCCCTATGTCGAAACGCATGCTTCGGTGATCAAAGTGTTTCGGCCAAAGTCTGCCATCCGACCGCCTGCCGGCGCTTGAAGCATTGTCGGGGAGGCGTTTCTGCTCTTCGCGACTACGTCTTTGTATATAGCTTTTTTTTTGGTCTGCCGATATTCCGAACACCTAGGCTACGGACAGATTCGGATGAGGCTCGGTTTCCACTTGCCAGCTTGGCTGCGCACCGCCATCGGCATTGCCCTGGTGGTGATGGCGGGCCTTGTCCGGGGCGCGTCGGGCGGACCGCCATTTCAGACGATATTCGATGCGCACAGCGCGGCGATGCTGCTGATCGAGCCGGACAGCGGGCAGATTGTCGACGCCAATCCGGCTGCGGCAAGCTTCTATGGTTACTCGCGCGAGACGTTGCGCGCGATGCGTATTGACGAGATCAACAGCTTTACCCCAGAGCAGGTCGCCGAGGAGCGCCGCCTGGCCGCCAGCCGTGGGCGCAACTATTTCATCTTTCGCCATCGCCTGGCCAATGGGGCGCAAAAGACGGTCGAAGTCCACTCGCAGCCGTTCGACTTTGGTGATCATCGCCTGCTGTTGTCCATCATCAATGACGTGACGCCGGGGCGACTGAGCAACGAGGGCTTGTGGCATTACCAAAGTCTGCTCGAAGAGCGAGTCGCGGCGCAGGTGCAGGAGGCCAATGCGTCGCGGCGTCGCGAGGAGTTGGTGTTGATCGTCGGTTTGCTGGTGCAGGCTGGCGTGATCGCGCTGCTATTCGTCAATATTTCCAGGCGCAAGGGTCTCGAGCAGGAGCGCCAGGCGCTGGCCAGAGTCGTGACCGAGGAGCGTCAGCGTCTGTTCGACATCCTTTGGGGGACCGGGGCCGGGACCTGGGAATGGGCGCTGGAGACCGGTGCCGTCCGGGTGAACAACCACTGGGCTGGTCTGGTCGGGCGTGCACCGGCCGAGGTGGCCGGACTGACCGAGGCGCAGTTGCGCGACTTCATTCACCCGGATGACCTGGCACGCGTGCTGGCGGCGCGGCAGCAGCATCTGGATGGCGAAAGCCCGGCTTACGAATGCGAGATGCGTGTCCGCGAGGGCGGAGATGGCTGGATCTGGGTCATGGATCGCGGCCGGGTGGTGGCGCGCGACGAGCGCGGCAACCCGCTGCGCATGGCCGGCACCTGGCTCGAGATTACCGGCAAGAAACAGTACGAGGACAAACTGCGTCTGGCGGCCAGCGTGTTCACCCATGCGCGCGAGGCGATCATGATCACCGGCGTCGACGGCACCATCGTCGAAGTCAATGATGCCTTCTGTCGTATCACCGGATTCGATCGGGACGATGTGATTGGCAAAACGCCCAAAGTGCTCAGCTCGGGCCGGCATGATGCCGCGTTTTACGCCGCGATGTGGCACGTACTGACAGAGACCGGTCATTGGCAGGGTGAGGTCTGGAACCGTCGCAAGGACGGCGAGCTATTTGCCGAAATGCTGACCATCAGTGCGGTGCGCGATGAGTACGGCCGCGCGCCCTACTATGTGGCGCTGTTCTCCGACATCACCGCCCAGAAGCTGCACGAAAGCGAACTGGAGCGCTATGCACACTATGACGCGCTGACCGGCTTGCCCAACCGGCTACTGGTGATGGATCGCCTGCGTCAGGCCATGGCTGTTGCGCAGCGGCGCGGCGGCCGGCTGGCGGTGGCCTATCTTGATCTGGACGGGTTCAAGGCGGTCAACGACACCCATGGCCACGCAGCCGGCGACGAGGTGCTGAGCACACTGGCCGAGCGGTTTAGGCTGGCCGTACGCGAGGGTGACACCATGGCACGCCTCGGGGGTGATGAGTTTGTGGCCGTGCTGGTCGACCCGGGCGATCGCGAGATGGTGCAGTCGGTGCTTCAGCGTCTGCTTGATGCCGCGTCCAAGGCGGTCGTGTGGAATGGCCACAGCCTGGAGGTGTCGGCCAGTATCGGGCTGACCTATTATCCGCAGAGTGCGGACATCGATGCCGACACCTTGGTGCAGCAGGCCGATGATGCCATGTACCTGGCCAAACAGACGGGCAAGAACCGTTTCTATCTGTTCGAGTAGCGGGTGTGTTCGCCGCAGTACGTCGGTGGCGCGACGGCGCTGACGCCCAGGATACGGCGTCGCCGGCGTATCCTGGCTGGTGTCTGCGAGCGATTTACTGTGGCAGGATCGGAATGATCCGGCCCTGACTGCGCCCGGTCGCTGAAGGTGGTGGTGCGCTGCGTTGGCGCACCCGTTCCTGCTCACGCCACCAGGCGCGCAGGCCCAGCAGCACGGCCAGAATCAGCGCGTAGATCAGCGGCTCAAACACGTCGGCCTTGACCAGCCACCAGTAGTGCACCACGCCAAGAATGGCGATGCCATATACCGAGCGATGAAGCGCCTGCCAGCGCCGGCCGCCGAGGCGTCGGACCATGGCGTTGGTGCTGGTCACGGCCAGCGGCACCAGCAGCACAAAGGCGGCAAAGCCGACGGTGATGTACGGCCGCTTGAGCACATCGAGTACCACGGCGCGCCAGTCAAAGAACTGGTCGAGCACGATGTAGGTGCCAAAGTGCAGCACGGCGTAGAAGAAGGTGAACAGGCCGAGCATCCGCCGCAGCCGCAGCAACCAGTGCCAGCCGGTGAGCTTGCGCAGCGGGGTGACCGCCAGCGTGATCAGCAAAAAGCGCAGGGTCCAGTCGCCGGTGGCGTGGGTGATGGTCTCGATCGGGTTGGCGCCCAGCTCATCCTGAAAGAACGCGAGCAGCAGCAGGCCGACCGGAATCAGGCTGAGGACGAACAGCAGCACTTTCAGGGCGCTGATTTTGCCGGCCGGGAGGGCTTTGATCGAAGGCGAACGGGGGGCAGTGGTAGCAGTCATGAGTCGTGGTCAGAAGTTTTTGCGAAGGTCCATGCCAGCGTACATTGACGCGACCTGATCGGCATAGCCATTGAAGGGCAGGGTCTTGCGCTTGAGGAAGTCGCCGATGCGGCGCTCCTTGGCCTGGCTCCAGCGCGGGTGGTCGACGTCCGGGTTCACGTTGGAATAGAAACCATACTCCCCCGGGCCGGCATCGTTCCAGGACGTGTTGGGTTGTTTGTCGGTGAGGCGGATGGTGACGATCGACTTTGCGCTCTTGAAACCGTATTTCCAGGGCACCACCAGGCGCACCGGCGCGCCGTTCTGGTTGGGCAGCACCTCGCCGTAGAGACCAACGGCCATCAGGGTGAGCGGGTGCATGGCCTCGTCAAGCCGCAGGCCCTCTTTGTAGGGCCAGTCGAGCACCGGGCGGGTGTCCATCACCTTGGGGTCGAACAGGGAAACGAATTCCACATACTTGGCGCTGCCTAGCGGTTCGACGGCCTTGAGCAAGGCTGACAGCGGGAAGCCGACCCATGGGATCACCATCGACCACGCCTCGACGCAGCGCAGGCGGTAGATGCGTTCTTCGAGCGGCGCGAGCTTGTAGATCTGGTCGAGATCAAACGTGCGCGGCTTGCCGACCAGGCCTTCGACCTTGATCGTCCAGTGGTCGGTTTTCATGCGGTGGGCGTTGATCGCCGGGTCGCCCTTGTCGGTGCCGAACTCGTAGAAGTTGTTGTAGCGGGTCACATCCTTGCGTGGCGTGAGCGGCTCGTCGACCCTGAACGGACTCTTGACCAGCGGGCCCAGATCGCGCGCCTGTGCCGCCATCAACTCGGTCGGTCCGCCCAGTGCGAGCGCTGCGGTGCCTGCGCCAGCCAAGCGCAGAAAGCGGCGGCGGTCGGCATATAGCTCGGGCGAGGTGATCTCGGAAGGGCGGATATCGGCAGCGTGTTTGATCAGCATGGCGGACTCTTTATGGACGTGTCAGAGCATCAGACCGGGCAGGGTCGGCGATGCTTACAGTCAGATGCGATTTCAGGTGCAGGGTTCAGGGGTTGAGCGCGCGATAGACCGAAGTGGCAACGGTCAGCAGGCGCTCACGTGGCAAGGTGCCCGACAACGCATAGCCGTAGCCAGCATCGACCCAGTAGAACACATTGACCTTGTCATGCTCGGCAAAGCGGAAAGCGGTGGCGTTCTCGTCGGTGTCGGCGCTCACAAAAAGCGTCAGCCGCTCGCCGCTGCCGTCTTCGTACATCAGCAGTGCGCCCGGGCCGGATTCGCCAGACAGCAAACGTCCGCCGACCAGTTGATAACCCAGCGGTTCGAGCGCAGGGGCGACGATCGGGTGCCCCAGCCGTTTTGACAGCCAGCCCAGCAGGTGGTCGCGCTGGTCGGCGCCGACTTCAACCGGATGGCGCACTTCCGGTGCATAGACTGCATGTGCGATGGCCGCCTGCCGCGCCAGTGGCAGCTGCGCCATTGTCATCGAGGCGGTGTCGGTGTTGCGCCCGGCGATGAAACCGCCGAATAGCCCGATTGCCAGCCACCCGATGGCCGCGGCCATGCCCCAGCGTGATCCGGTTGCGCCGCTGCGAGCTGTTGCGAGCAAATGGGCGGGGACCGGTTCGTCGAGCACCGGGTCGTAGGCGGCATGCATCGCGGCGCTTTGGCTTTGCCACTCGGCGACCTGGGCGGCGGCCTCGGGGTGTGTTGCCAGCCACTGCGCCATTTCGGCGTGCTCGGTGGCGTCGAGCTGACCATCGGCAAAGGCGTGCAGCAGGGTGTTGTCAGGTTGTTTCATCGTCATTTCACCCGCGTCAGGGCCGGTCGGGCGGGGCTGCCTTCAAGCTGTGCTTTGAGCTGGGTGCGCGCGCGCGACAGGCGCGACATCACGGTGCCGATCGGCACATCGAGCACACCGGCAATCTCTTCGTAACGCAGATTCTCCAATCCCACCAGCAGCAATATTTCGCGATGATCGGCCGACAAGGCCTGCATGGCCCGGTCGAGGTCGCGCAGGCCCAGGCCGTCGCTGCTTGCGTCGCGCATCGCCAGCTCGACGGCGTCGGCTTCGCTGGCGCCACGCAGCGCATCGTTGCGGCGCACCTGGTTCACAAACACGTTGTGCATCAGCGTCAGCAGCCAGGCGCGCAGGTTGCCGCCTTGCCAGTGCGCCGCTTTGCGCAAGGCGCGCTCGATGGTGTCCTGCACCAGATCGTCAGCCCGCGCGACATCGCCCAGCAATGCGCGGCCATAGCGGCGCAAGCGGGGCAGTTCGGCAATGAGGGCTTCTGCGTCGATCATCGGGGTGTTCAAGTCAATGGCAGGGGACGCCGGGTAAACATCCGGAGTGCGCAAAATATTCCGGGCGACGGTGTGTCGACCGAGTCGCGTAGCGCCGAGTTGTCGTCAGCGGCGCCGCATTGCAGCAATCTGGCGGCGATTGGGCTACACTCAAAGGCTAAATTTCATTCAAAAAGCCACACGGAAAGCCATCATGCCTGCGTCAATCTTGCTTCATATCGACGATGTCCGCATCAAGGAAATCAAAGAACTGGTGCCGCCATCCCATGTTCTGCGCGAATTTCCGGCCACCGAACGGGCCGCGGCCACGTCTTATGAAGCGCGTCAGGCGCTGCACCGCATACTGTACGGCGCCGACGACCGCCTGCTGGTGATCATCGGTCCCTGTTCCATCCACGACTACGAAGCCGCGATGGAATACGCACGTCTGCTCAAGGAAGAGGCCGACCGCCTCAAGGACGACCTGCTGATCGTCATGCGCGTCTACTTCGAAAAACCGCGCACCACGGTCGGCTGGAAAGGGCTGATCAACGACCCGTATCTGGACAACAGCTTCAAGATCAACGAAGGCGTGCGCCTCGCCCGCAAGCTGCTGTGGGACATCAATGAAATCGGTCTGCCCTGCGGCACCGAATTTCTCGACATGATCACCCCGCAATACATTGGCGACCTCATCAGCTGGGGCGCCATCGGCGCGCGTACCACCGAAAGCCAGGTGCACCGCGAGCTGGCCTCGGGGCTGTCCTGCCCGGTGGGTTTCAAGAACGGCACCGACGGCAACATCAAGATCGCCGTCGACGCCATCAAGGCCGCGCAGTCGCCGCACCATTTCCTGTCGGTGACCAAGGCCGGTCATTCGGCGATTGTGTCGACCCGCGGCAATGAAGACTGCCATGTCATCCTGCGCGGCGGCAAGAGCACCAACTACGACGCGGCCAGCGTCGACGCCGCCTGCAAGGAGCTGGCCGCCAGCTCCGTGTCGGCCCGTGTGATGATCGACTTCTCCCATGCCAACAGCCGCAAGCAGCACCAGCTGCAGATCGAAGTGGCCGAGGACGTGGCCGGCCAGATGTCGGCTGGCGACGATCGCATCATCGGCGTGATGGTCGAGTCCCACCTCAAGGACGGCCGGCAGGACCTCAAGCCCGGCTGTGAGCTGGAGTACGGCAAGAGCATCACTGACGCCTGCATCGGCTGGGAAGACAGCGTGCGGGTGCTCAACCTGCTGGCCGAAGCTGTGCGCAATCGTCGGGTGCAACGCGCCAGCGTTTGAGCGGCATCACTGTTTGCTAGGAAGCCCGCCGCGTGCGGGCTTTTTCATGGCTGAGCCAAGTTGATCCCCTGCAAGGGTTAACTTGATTTAATCCCCTGCGGGGAATAGATCTCGGATCTCCCTTGTGGAGGAGGCGAGGTAATGCCGCACTTCCTGCGCCATTACCTCTCCCGCGTCGCACAGACACTGGCGGCGGGCCGAGAACTTCCGCGCCTACTTGTGCGCGATCGCCTTCTTGGTGAACAGGTAGTCCTTCATTTCCTTCGAAAAGGCCGGGTCCTTGCGCCGGATCCACTCCAGCACCATCGCCGCGTGCTCCTTCTCCTCGTCCCGGTTGTGCTCCAGGATCGCCTTGAGCTCCTTGTCCTTACAGGCGTCGGCGCGCTGGTTGTACCAGTCGACCGCCTCCAGCTCCTCCATCAGCGAGACGATCGCCCGGTGCATGTCGCGGGTCTCGTCGGACAGCTCTTCAATCGGTTCGTGATAGCCAACACTCGACATCTCGGTCTCCTTTCGGGTGGATAGGTGCGCTTCAGTGTGCCAGTGGGCGAGGCGTTGGGGAAGCGTGTATCGATGCGATTCAGATGACGGGATGCGGTGTAGAAGGATGCTTCTGGACGCGGTCGCTTTTGAGGGCCGGGCGTGGAGAGACCGGAAACGACCCAGAGTCGACCCAGAGTCGACCTTCGCTGTTTTCATGATTCAGCGGCTGCTATCAAAGCGGAGCGGTTGCACATGGGACAGACTAGCCGTTCCAGGAGCGTTGCCAAATGCCTCCAACAACGTAGATTGCCGTTCGACGTAAGTGCTGCCTTCTGGCGGCAATTCGAAGGGAGTCCTGCATACGAACGACGATAAATGAAAAAGCCCGCTGAGATTCACTCAACGGGCTGGAATTGGTGGGGGCGCGTCAGCTCTTGACTACTGCCTGCCGCTCTCAGATATCCCTTGCTCTTTCGGCCCGGCGCTTAATCCCCCATAGTGACGCGCACTCGGACTTCACAGCATTGAAGACGGTGAACAGGTTAGTTTCCATAAAGACCTCCATGTTGATATTGATTGAAAATTCAACCAGCAACTGGAGAGAAAACGCCAGGCCGCTTACAAGGTCTTGAACTGAGGCAACGGTAGACAGCACTACTGCCAAGTCTTACCGCGTTCAGTATATTGCTCCTTCACCGGCAATGACAACACACTGGCAAGGCAGCGACAACCGCGAGATAGCCGACAGTGTCGTCACGTCGCCACTGCCCGAATCTGCCAGCAGGTAAGACACACCGTCATTGATAGGCCTCTACCAACGAACAACGAATCAGCCCCTAAGCGGGCATGGCCTCTGGGTCGAATAGGCCGCTGAAAGCGTCGTCCCAGTATGCGCTTCCCCGCCTGGGGAATACGTAGGCTGAGCCAGTGCTGGTGACAACGTTTGCACTCGGCTTGGTCATTGCTCCTCTGCTGAGGAATCCAATTCCAACGATATGGTCCCGATCAGTAGTGTTCGAAAGGAACTCGCTGACCCACCGGCGGAGCGACGTCGGGGTATTACCTGGGGTATTGTCGTGTTCCGCGATGTTCACCATGCCCTCCGGCGACATGCCGCCGAACTCCAACAGAATCATCCCCGGGCGGGTGCCTGTCATTTGCTTCGTAGCGGCCCTCTTGAGCGTTTTCTGAATGGCATCGAACAGGGAATCGTCCTGGCTGCTCTGAATGACGCAAATGACGGCGCCGCCGCCCTTCAGCCCCGTAATCATGGCCTGACGATTGCGGGTGCCAGTGATCGACTCGATCAATTCTCGCGTATCCTGGCTAATATTGTCCCAATCGATGCCCTTTAGGAGTTGGACATCAAAATCATGGATGTGAATGGTCGCCCGTGGATACGCTTGGCTCTGACCGCACAAGATCGTTCTGGCCGCAAGCTTGGATAACTCCTTGCGCTCGGCGTGGCTGGTCGGCAGTTTGTCAAGCAGTGTCATCACTATTGAAAGGCCACCGTGCAGCCCTCGAGTTGCGGCCATGAGGTCCCGCTGCATCAAATGCCAAAATTCGAGTGCTTCCCGGGTGCTAATGCGGCGGCCCTTTGCTTCCGAAATTGCCTTGCACTCGACTTCCAAGCCCGCAGGCCCAAGATCCTCCACCAGCAGATCGTAGGTATCCCCCCCGGTTTCCAGTTCGGGCCACGCCAGCCGGTGGCCAAGCTTGGCGAAATGCAGCCCCGCTGTGAATTCAAGCTGCAAGGCACGCATGTCCTCAGGATTCCTGAAGGCGCCCCGGATTCGCCCGATTGCCCGGGTGCGGTTGGTGGCGTCCATCCTGTCCAATGTGCTCAGGCAATGTGACGCAAATGCCAGCGCCGGATAGACCGGAGACAGGTCCATTCTGCCAATCGGCAACGCCCCATGCTGCCGCTCAAGGTTGCTGCAATGATTGAATTGGTAAGCGATGTCGTTTTCCCGGAGGTGGTAATGCCGCAGGAATTTGTTTCCTCGGATCTCTTCCTCGATCTTTTTGAGGCGCTGACGCCAGCTGCTATCCCCGATAACCCGTCGGAATCGATGGAACAGCTGATCGATCTCATAGTCGTGAATCGATGTCCTGAACGGCATTTTGGATATACATCCTTTGGATGATTTTTGGCTGCCATTCTACGGCTACCAAATAGAACCGCGCCTTTTGGGCGATACATTCTCACCAACGAAGGGTACGATTCCTTTGGCCGAATTGCACGTATAGGCTACCTGGCCGGTTTCGAAGTGAAGCAGTCGTGCAAACGGCTGCTCTGGAGAACAGATGTCCGTCGGCTCCTGGCCGATTGCAGCCGGTATCGGTATCTCCCTCGCCGGCATAGCGCAGGCACTACGGCATGGCCTCACGTCCGGGGGCGAGGTGCGTCAGATCGTGCGTCGGGCGCGAATCATCGCTTCGAGTTGCGCGACATGCTCGGTTTCTTCCTCGGCGAATTCTTCAGCCATGGCCACCACCCGCGGGTCGTTCGACGCCGCGGCTACGCCGCGATAGAAATCAAACCCCTGGCGCTCGCTTTGCAGGGCGAGGTCGAGCGCGGCGTCGGTGTCCATGAGCCCGTCGACGCCCCACCAGGCGGTGGCTTCGGGGGATTCGCCGTCGGGCCAGTCGTAGCCGTCGGCGGGCAGGTCGGTGATGTAGCGGAAGCCGGCGCGGGCCATGGCGTCTTTGAGGTGCAGGCGGGAGAAGTCGGCGAATTTGGCGAACACGTCGGCGACTTCGTCGTTGCCGTAGCTGCGCATGTGGTCGGAGAGCTCATCGAAGCGGCGGGCGGATTCGGCTTCGAGGCGGACGGCGTGGGCGAGGAAGCGGCGGATGCTGTCCATGGCGTTCACCCGAACTTGAAGAGGATGCCGAAACCGCCGCGCGGGTAGTTCCAGTCGACATTGGCTTCGTCGCACACCAGGCGGCAGGTGCCGCATTCGAGGCAGCCGTCGACCACCAGCTCGATGCCGCCGTCGGTGTCGACGCGCCAGCAGCCGGCGGGGCAGCACACGGTGCAGGGCTTGAGTTCGCAGTTGGTGCAGGTGTCGGCGTTGCGTACCTTGATGTGCGGGCGGCCGGCGTCGATGCGGTAGCGGTTCTGGAAGAGTTTTTCTTCGACGTTGACCGCGGGCAGGGTGAATTCAACAGCGGATGTCATCGGAAGGCCCTCCAGAAACGGTAGGCGTCGCCCAGCAGGCCGAGCAGGGAGCGCTTGTCGCGGAACTGCGCCATGATGCGTTGCTGCTTGGCGCGCTTGGGTTCGCCATCGACGACGAGCATCTGGCGCGCGGCGTCGCCGACCAGGCGCGGATACAGGCCGAGGAACTGCGGTTGGTCATTGAGCAGGTCGGGGACGTGCTGGTATTTCTTCAGGTCGGCCATCACGAAGCTGTCGTCGAGGCGTTGCTTGTAGCCGCTCAGGTTGGCGGCGGTGGCGGGCTTGCCGGCCTGGTGCAGGTCGATGAGGCATTCGGCGGCGAAGCGGCCGGAGGTCATGGCCAGGTTGGAGCCTTCGCGGTGCACGGCATTCACGAAGCCGGCCGAGTCGCCGACGATCATCCAGCCGTCGCCCACCAGCTGCGGCAGCGCCTTGTAGCCGCCTTCGGGGATCAGGTGGGCGGAATATTCTTTCATCTCGGCGCCGTCGATCAGCGGGGCGACCGCCGGGTGCTGCTTGAGCCCTTCGAGCAACTGGCCGGGGGTGAGCTGCTGGCGCTTGAGGTCGGTCAGCATGCAGCCGATGCCGATGGCGATGGAGTCCTTGTTGGTATAGAGAAAGCCGGTGCCGGCCATGCCGTGGGTGATGTTGCCGGCAATCTCGATCACCACGCCTTGCTTGCCACCGATGTTGAAGCGCGCTTCGAGCGTTTCCTTGGGCAGGAACAGCACTTCCTTGACCGCCAGCGCCATGTTGCGGGCGTCGATCTCCGGGCGCAGGCCGGCGCGGCTGCCGACCAGGGCGTTGGCGCCGTCGGCGAGGATCACGCAGCCGGCGAGGATGTCGCCCTGCTCGCGCTCGGTGCGCACGCCGATGACCTTGCCGGCGTCGTTGCGCAGCAGGCCGGTGACGGTGGTCTCGCACACCACCAGCGCGCCGGCGGCCTTCACCTGCTCGGAGAACCAGCGGTCGAAGCGGGCGCGGATGATGGTGTAGCGGTTGAAGGGCTCCTGCGAGAAGCGCGCGTCGCGGTAGCTCACGCCGGTGCAGGACTGGTTTTCGTCCATCAGCCACATGCGCTGCTCGGCCACATGGCGCTCCAGCGGCGCGGAGTCGCGAAAGTCGGGGATGATCTTTTCGAGCGCGTCGGCATACAGGATAGCGCCCTGCACGTTCTTGGTGCCGGGCGATTCGCCGCGTTCGAGCTGCAGCACATTGAGGCCGCCCTTGGCCAGGGTGTAGGCGGCGGCGTTGCCGGCGGGGCCGGCGCCGACGACGATGACGTCGAACTGTTCCATCAGGCGTGCTCCCCGGTGTCGGCAGTGGCCGGTGCGGCGGCTCGGCGCGCGCGCGCCGCCGCCAGCCGGCGTTCGAAGGCGTCGCGCAGTGCCGGCAGCAGTTCAAGCGCGTTGCCGACCAGCGCATAGTTGGCAACGTCGAAGATCGGCGCCTTGGCGTCGAGGTTGATGGCGGCGATCACGTCGGCGCCTTCCATGCCGACGCGATGCTGCACGGCGCCGGAGATGCCGGCGGCCAGGTAAAACTTGGGGCGCACGGTCTTGCCCGATTGCCCGACCTGCCGCTCCGGATCGACCCAGCCGGCATGCACTGCCGGCCGTGAGGCACCGACCTCGGCGCCGAGCACGCGGGCGAGGTCAAAGACCTTGTCGAAGTTCTCGGGCTTGGCCAGGCCGCGTCCGCCCGAGACGATGAAATCGGCAAAGGCCAGCTGCGGCTTGTCGGCACGGGCGTCGGGGATGAAGTCGACGAGCTTGGTCACCACTGCGTCCTCGGTCAGGTCCAGCGCATGGGTGACGACCTCGCCGCTGCGTGTGGCGTCGCGCTCGGGCATGGGCATCACGCGCGGGCGTACGGTGGCCATCTGCGGGCGAGTGGCGAGGTTGACGATGGTGCACATCAGGCTGCCGCCGAAGGTGGGGCGGCTGGAGAGCAGCGAGCGGTCGCTCATGTCGATCTCAAGCCCGGTGCAGTCGGCCGTGAGCCCGGTGAGCAGGGTGGTGGCCACCGAGCCGGCCAGGTCGCGGCCCTGGGTGGTGGCGCCGAGCAGCAGCACCTCGGGCTGGTAGGTGTTGACCAGCGTGGTCATGCCGGCGGTGTAGGGCTGGTTGCGGTAGTCGGCCAGCACCTCGCTCTGCATCAGGTAGCAGCGGTCGGCGCCGTAGGCGATGGCCTCGTCGGTGAGGGCGCGCACGCCGTCGTCGGTGCCGCCGAGGATCACCCCGGCCAGCGTCACGCCGAGGCTGTCGGCCAGCCGGCGGCCCTTGCCCAGCAACTCCCACGACACCGGATGCACATGGCCGCGCTCATGCTCGATGAACACCCACACGCCGGTGTAGCTCTTGAAATGCTCTGGCAGCACCCGCTTGGGTTTCTTGATGGGTTTGGCGGAGTCGAGTGCGTCGCTCATGATTTTGCTCCGAGATCGGCCAACTGATCGAGGTGCTCGAGCAAGGCGTCTTCGAGTTGCGGAAAGTCGGTAAACAAGCGCTCCACAAAGGCGTCAGCGAGTGCGGTCGGGGTGTCGCCCTCGATGCGTACCGCCTTGACCGCTTTGGGCTTGGGTCCGAACACCTGGGCCACTGCGGTGGGCGAGCCTTTGAGACCGACCTGCTTGATGTCCTCGATGCCGGCCGCTTCGCGGTCCCAGCGCTCGACCTCCTGACGGGCGGCGCGGAACATGCCGGGCATGTCGGCAAAGCGCATTTCGTTGGCGCCCTCGAGCATGGTGATGACCGCTGGCAAGGTCGATTGCAGCACTTGCACACCGCCTTCGGCGCGGCGTTCGACAAAGATCTGCCGGGCGTCGACATCCAGGTCGCGGATCGCCGAGACATAGGTGAGCAACTGGTAGCCGAGGCGGATGGCGATGCCGGGCCCGACCTGCGCGGTGTCGCCGTCGATGGTCTGCTTGCCGGTGAAAATCAGGTCCAGAGGCTGCTGGGCGTCCAGCGTGCGCAAGGCCGAAGCCAGTACGTAAGAGGTGGCCAGGGTGTCGGCGCCGGAGAACACCTTGTCGGTGATCAGGATGGCGCGGTCTGCACCGTAGGACAGGCATTTGCGCAGCGCGTCCTCGGCCTGCGGCGGCCCCATGGTGAGCACCGTGACCTGCGCGCCGAGGCGGTCCTTGAGACGCAGCGCCTCTTCCAGCGCGAACAGGTCGAAGGGATTGACGATGGCCGGCACGCCCTGCCGCATGATGGTGTTGGTGACCGGATGAACGCGGATCTGGGCGCTGTCGGGAACCTGCTTGATACAGACGGCGATATGCATGGCATCAGCAATATTAGGAAACGGTGAAATTATTGCGGTGCATGCGCACGAGCGTGCTGATCCAGATCAACAGTCGGGCAAGACTTTTGTTGCGATGCGACGAACGCGCCCCGATCCTTATTCGGAGGTGCCGACGGCAGCGGTTTGTGTAGTTGTGCGTCTGCAAACAGGCTGTGCAGCGCCGTGCGGCCGGTGCGGTTTCACGGCACACTTCGCCTCCATGACCCGAAAGATCATCCACTGCGATTGCGACTGCTTTTACGCCGCGATCGAGATGCGCGACGACCCGACTCTGGTGGGCCGGCCGGTCGCCGTGGGCGGTCGGGCCGAGACGCGCGGCGTGGTCGCCACCTGCAATTACGAGGCCCGCGCGTTTGGTGTGCGCTCTGCGATGCCGACCGGGCGGGCGCTGCGCATGTGTCCGGATTTGGTGGTGCTGCCGCCCGACTTCGAGCGTTACCGCGCCGCGTCGCGCCAGATCCTGACCATCTACCGCGACTACACCGACAAGGTCGAGCCACTGTCGCTGGATGAGGCTTATCTGGACGTGACTGGTGTGGACCGTTGCCGTGGCAGCGCCACGCTGATGGCGGAGGAGATCCGCGCCCGCATCTTCGCAGAGGTGGGCATCACCGCCTCGGCGGGCATCGCACCGAACAAGTTTCTGGCCAAGGTGGCCAGTGACTGGCGCAAGCCGAACGGGCAGTTTGTGATTCGGCCGGAGGAGGTCGATGCCTTCGTGGTTGATCTGCCGGTCAAGAAGCTGTTTGGCGTGGGGCAGGTGACGGCGGCGCGTCTGGAGCGACTGGGTATTCTGACCTGCGGCGATTTGCGTGAATGGGCGCTGGCAGATCTGATTGCCCGTTTCGGCAAATTCGGTCGCAGCTTGCATCGGCTGTGCCGTGGCATTGACGAGCGCTCGGTGTCGCCGGATCGGCCGCGCAAGTCGCTGTCGGTCGAGACGACCTATGTGACCGATCTGCCCGATCTGGCGGCCTGCGTGGCGGCGGTGGCACCGCTGTTGGACGATTTTCAGCGGCGCTTTGATCGACTCGACCCGGCCCCGGCGGTGCACAAGGCCTTCGTCAAGATTCGCTTCAATGACTTCACCCGGACCACTGCCGAGTGCGTGGCGACCACGCCTGCTGCGGTCGATTGGCCGGCGCTGTTGGCGACGGCCCATGCGCGCCAGGCGCGGCCGGTGCGTTTGCTGGGGGTGGGGGTGCGCTTTGTGGAGGAAGCGGACGAAGCGCATGGCGCGCAGCCGGGCTTGTTTGATGAGGACGCGGCGGCGCGGGATTAGCGGCGGGCCAAACGGAAAAAGCGGCCACCCGGCCGCTTTTTCTTGGGTGTTGCGTATTGCCGGACTACTTGCGGAAGCGACGCGTCCCGACGAGGCCGGCGAGGCTGAGGCCGAGCAGTGCCAGCGAGGTGGGTTCGGGGACCGGGCTGCCGAGCTGGTCGTGCTCGATGGGTTGGGAGAGCGCTTCGTTGAAGCCGGTGATCAGACCGGCCGAGTCGCGCCCGCCGGCCATATACAGGCGGCTGGTGGCGTCTGACGCGTTGTTGACCACGTCAAACGACAAGGTGTTGCCGCTGCTGCTCAGGCCGGTAGCGGTGATGCTCAGCAGGAGATTGCCCAGCAGCGGATCATAGTTGAAGGCGCTGTTGAGGAAGATGTCCATGCGGTTGCCGGCGGCCACGTTGGTCGGCAGGGCTCCGGTGAAAACGGTCACCGCATTGCTGCCGAGATTGGCCGCGGCGTTGGACGACAAGCCATCGACCGCCGCCGCGGTGGTGGACAGTGAGAACGAGTACGTGCCGGTGTTAGGGGCGTTACCGCTCCAGGTGTCAAAGCTGCGATAGAAGCTCAGCGTGGAGATCGACATGGGCGCGCTGAATGCCGATGCGCCGTAGACCTGCTGGTAGGTCGGGGTCCAGTAGGTGCAGCCGAACGGGAAGCAGTTGCCCCCGACCGTGCCGCTGCCGATGACCAATGCGTTGGCATTGGCGGCGGCGCCGAGGGCGACGAGGGCGAGGGCAATTTTGAGGCGATATGTTGTCATGAGCGTTGGCGATTCGTGCAGCCTGAGGGCAAGAAAAAAGCATCCGATGGGAAGCGACAACGGTTTATAGCATCTGCCTGGATTCCCCTTTGTGCATAACGCCACGCTGCGTAAGGAAAATGCTGAAATGGCGTAGCGCGGCGCTGTCGGGCGTTTGTGGGCGCGCCTTGCCTGGTTAATTTGGCGGTGTTTGAAGGCTGGTTTTCGGGCCGCGTTGGATTCAGTCGAAGTGCAGCGCCACCCCTGACTGATCGGCGAGCGCATTGCCATGCGGTGGTGGTGGGCCGGGGTCGTGCTCGTCGAGCACGCGGCGCAGCGGCGAGCGGGCTACCGGCAGGGCGTCCTTGCGTTGGTTGACGGTACTGCCACGGGCGAACACCAGGCGTCCGGCGCTGCCGTAGTGGGGCAGCTTGCGGGCGAGTGCGGCGATGTCGGCGGGGTCGTCGGCGCCGATCCAGGCCAGCGGGTCGCGGGTGGTGTCGGCGTCGAGCAGCACGGCGGTGTGGGCGGCACGGGGATATTGATCGGCGCCGATGCGCACCGTTTCGGCGTCGACGGTTTGGTTCGCGCCCGCGAGCCGGTCGCCGGCCGCCGTGCGCCAGCGGTTGTCCCAGCCGAGCAGCCACACGGCGTCGGTGCCGGGCAGGGCGTCGAGCGCATCGTCCATCACTACTTCGACATTGTCGTATCGCCGCGCCCAGGCCTGGGCGAGGGCGCGCCAGGCGGCGAGTACGTCGGCCTGCGCACTGGCGGGCAGGACCAGCCATTGCGTTTTTGCGCCGAACACGCGGGCGAGCGAGGCGGGGCGCTCGGTGGGGTCGAGCAGGCGGAAGACGTCGTAGTCGGGATCGATATCGACGCGGACGGGGTCATTGACAAAGCTCTGGCGCAGGCGGGCTTCCTTTCCATCGAACACGAGGTCAAAGCGATGCACCGTGGGCGAGTTTGCCACCTGCACCGCGACCGGCACGCGCAGCGGATAGGCTGGCCCGCGCTGGGTTTGGCGTACTGTGAGCTGCAAGACATGGTGAGCATCGGCGCCGGGGCTGACCGAAAGGTGCGTGATCTTGAGGGCCGGCGCGCCGGCTTGGTCCAGCCAGAGATCGGTGACGCGACCGGCGGGGGCGGTGTCGGCAAACACCTGCCGCACCGTGTCGAAACTGGCGGCGGTGAATTGGTGTTGCTGCCAGAGCGTGCGCAGCGCGGCGACAAAGCGTGCGTCGCCCATGTGCCGACGCAGCATATGGAAGAGCATCAGCGTCTTGCCATAACCGACGGCCTGGCTGGCGTCGCTGTGGCGGCTGACGAAGTCGCGCAGCGGCAGGTCGCGCCCCTCGGCGGCAAAGGCGGCATAGCGTTCGAGCAGTTTGCGGCGGTACTCGGCGCCCTGGCCGCGGGCTTCCTGGACCAGGTGGTCGGCGAGGTAGGCGGTGAGCCCCTCCGACCAGTTGCCGCCGCGTGCGTCCACCCACACGCCGTTGCCCCACCAGTTGTGCAGGATTTCGTGCGGCAGCGAGGAATGCAGGATGAAGGGCAGGCGCATGACCTGCGCGCCGAGCAGGGTGAAGGACGGCATGCCGTAGCCGGTTTGCCAGCGGTTTTCGACCACGGCGAATTTCGGGTAGGGGTAGGGGCCGATCAATGCGCTGTAGAGGTCGAGGTATTGCCCCATGACGCCGAGGTAGCGCCCGGCCAGCGCAGGGTCGTCGCTGCGCAGATAGACTTCGAGCTCGACCGCGCCGTGTGGGGCGGCATGGCGCTGGTAGGGGCCGGCGAGCAGGTAGATGTCGTCTTGCGGCGTGGTGGCGGTCCATCGTGTCGCGCTGTCGCGTCGCCCCTGGCTGATGACCGACCAGGCGGCCGGCGCGTCGACCGTGAGCGAAAAGCGCATGGGCTGGTCGCCAAAGCGTGGGTACCAGCCGCTGGCGCCATCAAGAAACACGCCGTCGGTGTCGAGCGCGGCACGCGGCATGCCATGTTCGGCGTGGGCCGGGCCAGGATCGATGCGTCCGGAATAGCGTAAGGTAAGCGCACGCCCGCCGGTCTCCGGGGTGAGACGATAGCGGCGGAACCGGTCAGACGAATTGCCGTCCAAGCGCTGAAGACGCGCGCCTTCGGCAATCGGCGTGAAGCCGGCAGCCAGGCTGAAGTCGAGTGCTGCGGCGTTGTTTGCGGGCGGTGTGAGCAGATCGATGACCTCGATCTCGCCAGCGTCGGGCAATAGCCGAACGCTCAAGGCGTGATGGATGGCGTCGTCCGCCAATGCGGGCGTCATGACGAAACCGAATACAATCACGCAGCAGTTCAGCACTGCCCGCCAGGGCCGCTGCCAAGAATGGAAACGTATGATGCTCAAAGCCTGTTTTCTCCCGATGTTTCGCTGCGCCGCGCTTGCGCTTGCGGTGTTTGGCGTGCACGGCGCGCTGGCCGCGGATGGCGACGCCCCGTTCAATCCGCCGGTGCTGGATCTGAACAAGGCGGCGAGTCTGCAGCAGACGCTGACGGCCTTGCCCGATGATGCCACCGTATTTGTGGGCGAGACGCATACGCGCTACGACCATCACTTGGTCCAGCTCGAAACGCTGAGGTTCCTGCATGCGCGTACGCCCAACATCGCGATTGGTGTGGAGTGGTTTCAGACGCCCGTCCAGACGCATCTGAACGATTATCTCGCCGGGCGAATCACCGAGACCGAGATGCTCGAACGCACCGGCTATTTTGACCGCTGGCGTTTTGACTACCGCCTGTATCGGCCGGTGATCGAGTTTGCCCGCGCCAATCGCATCCCCATCGTGGCGCTTAATGCGCCGGTCGAGCTGACTCGCAAGATCGGTCAGAATGGGCTGGGCGCCCTGACGGCCGAAGAGCGCGCCACCTTGCCGGCCGACTATGCGCGTGGCAACGCGCGATACGACGCGCGAGTGCGTACGGCCTTCAACATGCATCCGATGGAAGGCGCCAATTTCACCAATTTTCTGGACGTGATGCTGACCTGGGACGAAACCATGGCCGCCACCGCCGCCGCGTATCTGGCCGCGAACCCGGGGCGGCGCATGGTCATCTTTGCCGGCAGCGGTCACATTGCCCACCGCGATGGGATTCCGGCCCGGCTGGAGCGACGCACCGGTAAGCGGGTGAGCACGATTCTGGTCGCCGGTGAGCACACGGCTGAACCCGGTATTGCCGATTTCTTCGTGCTCTCGGCGCCGCGCGAGCTGCCGCCGGCGGGTCTGCTCGGGGCGTTTCTGGAGAATGCCAAAGACGGTGTGCGCGTGGGTGCGCTGACCGACGAGAGCAGCCTGGGCATGGCCGGCATCGCCAAGGACGATATTCTGCTGGCCATCGACGGCGTGCCGGTGTCGGGGTTTGCGGCGGTCAAAATGCGTCTGCTCGACAAGAAGCCCGGCGACAAGGTGGATGTGCGCTACCGCCATCGCAACTGGCTGGGCAGCGAGAAGGAATCCACCGTGATGGTCATGCTCGGCGGCGAGTCGCTCGCGCCGCGTCCGCCGCAATGAGTCGCCCATGCTGAGTTTCAGTGGGGTCGTCAAACGCTACGCCCAGCCCGAAGGCGAGGTGACGGTGCTGGCGGGGGTGGATCTGGACATCGTCGCTGGCGAGGCCGTGGCTTTGTTGGGCGAGAGCGGCAGCGGCAAGAGCACCTTGCTGCATCTGGCCGCGGGGCTCGATACGCCGGATGTCGGTCGTATCGCGGTGGGCGGGCACGCGCTGGCGGCGATGGATGATCGTGCGCTGGCGGCGCTGCGTCGCGGAACGGTCAGCTTGGTGTTCCAGCAGTTTCACCTGATCGGCACGCTCAGTGTGGCCGACAACATCCGTTTTCAGGCGGCGCTGTGCGGCCGGCTCGACCCGGCATTCGAAGCCGAGCTGATCGAGCGCCTCGGCCTCAGGACCCAGCTCGACAAATACCCGCACCAGCTCTCCGGCGGTCAGCAGCAACGCGTGGCGATTGCCCGCGCCCTGCTGCACCGACCGGCACTGGTGCTCGCCGACGAGCCCACCGGCAACCTCGACGAGCGCAGCAGCGGCGCGGTGATGGCCTTGTTTCGCGATCTGGTCAAAGCGGCCGGCAGCGCCTTGCTGATGGTCACCCACAGCCGCGACATGGCCGACTACCTCGACCGCCGCCTGTGGCTGCGCGAGGGCCGGCTGCACGATGCCCCGATCTGAGCCGCTTGGCGTTGTCGTTCGCGCACTGCTGAGCCACTACTGGCGTCACCCCTGGCAGGCGGTGTTTCTGCTCGTCGGGCTGCTCGCCGGTGTGGCGCTGTGGTCGGCGGTGCAGATCATCAACAGCCATGCGCGGGCCAGCTACGCCGAGGCCGACTTCGTGCTCGGCGCGCAGGCCACGCACTGGATTCGCAGCCGTAGCGGCGCCGGCGTGCGCCAGGCAGACTACATCGCGTTTCGCCGCGCGGGATTTCGGCAGGTCTTCCCGGTGGTACAGGCGCGGGTATCCACCGCCGACAACGCGCCGCTGGCGATTATCGCCACCGACCTGCTGGCGCTGCCTACGGGCATGGCCGGCGACGGCGGCGATGCGCTTGGAAGCGCCAATCTGGACTGGCTGGCCTTTGTCCAGCCGCCGTATCAGGCGTGGTTTCCGGCGTCGGTGGCCGATGAGTTGGGCGTGGCCGAGGGGCAGCAACTGACGCTGCGCGATGGCAGACGCCTGCCCCCGGCGGTGCTCGCTGCGCGCGAGCAACAAGGCCGGCAGATTTTCATGGACGTGGGCGCCGCGCTGACGCTGCTTGGCCGCGACACCTTCACCGCGCTGGCGGTCGGGCCTGTGTCGCCCGAGGTAGCGGCCCGGCTGACTGCCGCCTTGCCCGCCGAGCTGATGCTGGAGGCCAATCAGCAGCGGCTCGATCTCACCCAGCTTACCGCCAGCCTGCACACCCAACTCACCGCAATGAGCCTGCTGTCCTTCGCTGTCGGGCTGTTCATCGTGTTCAACGCGGTGCGTTTTTCGCTGTGGTATCGCCGCCCGACGCTGCGCACGCTGCGCCTGGTGGGCGTCAGCGTGCGTGCGCTGGCATTGGCGATTGTGGCCGAGACGTTGGTGTGGAGCGTGCTTGGCAGCGCGCTTGGCCTGCTGGCGGGATGGGGCATCAGCCATGCGCTGCTGCCCAGCGTCAGCGCCAGCTTGCAGAATCTGTATGGCGCGGTGGTGGGTGCCGATCTCTTGCTTGATCCGGCGACCATCGCCATCGCCTGGGGTATGACGCTGGTCGGCCTCGCCTTCGCGCTGGCCTGGCCGCTGCTCTTGCAGTTGCGCGGCCCGGCGCTGCCGGGTGGCAGTGCGTCGGCCGGCGTGTTGGCCGATGCGCGGGCGCGACGTGTGCTGCTGATCGGCGCCGGCGTACTTTTGCTGCTGGCCGCTGCGGTGTATTGGCAGATGAACTCGGTGATTGAGGGCTTTGCCTTGCTCGCGCTGTTGCTGTTCGCCGCCGCCTGGGCTTTGCCGCAGGCGCTGGCCAGCGCACACCGCCTGCTCGGCTGCGCGCTGGCGGGCGCACCGCTGGTGCAGCGCTGGATCGTCAGCGACGGCTGGGCACAACTGCCGGCGCTGCGCACGGCGATGATGGCCTTGCTGCTGGCGCTGACCGCCAACCTCGGCGTCGAAACCCTGGTCGGCAGTTTTCGCACCGCGCTGGCCGGCTGGCTGGACCAGCGCATCGGTGCCGACATCTATGTAAATAGTGCGCAGCTCGACACGCGGGGTTTTGTCGCCGATCCGGCCAACGCGGGCTGGCTGGCCGCCGGCCACGCGCGCACCGGCGTGACGATCCGCTGGCAGGGGCGGCCGACCAAAGTGTATGGCCTTGATACCACCACGCCCGACACCTACGCCTTGCCGCTGGCGCAGGCCGCGCCGGACGCGCTGACACGCTGGTCGTCCGGCGAGCGGCTGATTCTTGCCAACGAACAGGCGCACTATCTGGGCGGCCTGCGCCTTGGTCAGACCGTGATGCTGCCGACCGATGGCGGCCCCACCAACTACACCGTGGCCGGCTTCTTCCACGACTACGGCAACCCCTACTACCAGTTCTACCTGCCGCGCGAGGAGGTAGCTCGCCGCTGGCATGATGTGTCATCCACCGGTCTCGCCTTGTGGCTCAAGGCGGGCGTGAGTGCGGAGACTGCCGAGGCCGCGCTGGTGGCCGCCGGCGCCCAGCCCGGTGAATGGTTTGCGCAGGGCGACATCAAGCGCCTGTCGATGAAGATCTTCGATCGCACCTTTGCCATGACCGCCGCCATGAACACGCTCACCTTGCTGGTGGCCGGCGCGGCGCTGCTCACCGCGCTGCTCGCCATCTTGCATGAACGCCTGCCCGAGTTCGCGCAGTGGCGGGCATTGGGCGTGACGCGGCGCGAGCTGCTGAGGGTGATCGCCGTGCCGCTGGCGCTGTTTGTGACGCTCACCTGGCTGGCTGCGATTCCGCTCGGCGCGTTGCTGTCGTGGCTGCTGATTCACGACCTCAATGTGATGTCCTTTGGCTGGAGCATGCCCATGCTGTGGTCACCGTTGCCAGCGCTCAAGCTCGGCCTGCTCAGTGCCGGCATTGTCGTGCTGGTGCTGGCCATCGTGCTCAGCCAGCTCACGCGCAAGCTGCCGCAGGCCATGGCGCAACTGGGGAGCGCGCAATGAAGGCGGTCTTCCTCTTGTTGATGGCACTGCTCGTCGGCCCGGCCGCTGCGCAGGGCGACCCCTACCAGGTGCTACGCAGCACCGGCGAGGGCTATGCGTCGGTGTTGCCGGGCCGCGCCTTCAGCTTTCCGGCCGATCACTTGCCGCACCCGGACTACCGCATCGAGTGGTGGTATCTCACCGCTAATCTCAAGGATGACGCGGGTCGCCACTGGGGCCTGCAGTGGACGTTGTTCCGTCAGGCCATGAGCCCGACGACCGACACCGAGGGCTGGGACAGCAACCAGATCTGGATGGCGCATGCCGCCATCACCACGCCCGACGGCCATCGCCATGAGCAGCGCTTTGCGCGCGGCGGGGTGGGGCAGGCGGCGGTGCGGCTTGAAAACGGCCGCTTCGCCGCCTGGCTGGACGACTGGTCTTTGACCGGCGACGGCGTCGGGATGCTGCCGGGGCGGCTACGCTTCACTGTTGGTGGGGCCGTGGTCGACATGCAGTTGGCCAGTGATACGCCGCCGGTGCTGCAAGGCAGGGCCGGCTACAGCCAGAAATCGGCACAGGGCCAGGCCAGCTACTACTACAGCCAGCCGCACATCGCGGTCAGCGGATCGGTGGTGATCGATGGCAAACCGACGACGCTGACGGGCGCCGGCTGGCTGGATCGCGAATGGAGCTCCCAGCCGCTCGCCGACAATCAGCAAGGCTGGGATTGGTTCTCGCTGCACCTGGCCGACGGTCACGCGCTGATGGTCTATCGCCTGCGCCACGATGATGGCAAGCACTGGCTCAGCGGAAGTTGGGTGACACCCGATGGCACCGCGCGGACGCTGGGCGCCGACGAGATCGAACTGGCCGTACTCGATACCCGCCGCGTGCGCACACCGACGGCTGCCGATCCCGAGGCCACACGTGATTTACCGCTCGGCTGGCGGGTGAGATTGCCTGGTCTGAACCGCGAATGGACCGTGCGCGCCCTCACTGACGACCAATGGATGGGCGGGCGCTTTCCGTATTGGGAGGGCGTGGTGCTGGTGGATGAAGGCGCGGGCGGTGTCGGCTATCTGGAGCTGACCGGCTACGGGCCTTGAGCGCGGCCCTGGCCGCGCCCAGGGTGGCGTGCGTCAGCGGCGGCGGGTGACGCGTCGCGAGAACCCGAGTCCGGCCAGTGCCGTGGCGAGCAGCATCAGTGCGCTGGGCTCGGGCACGGTGTTGATCGGCGTGTCGGTTTCGATCGGCTGGGCGATCTGCTCCAGCGGTTGTGCGCCGAAAGGCTGGGGGCTGATCTGGGCGATTGGCGCCAACGGCGCGGGGCCTTGGCCGGGTGAGCCTGCAGGCGTTTCGTCCGGTGGTGTCGCCGGGCTGTCGCCTTGCGGCGTGGGTGCACCCGGCAACGGCGCATCGCCGGCGTCGGCAACGGGGGCCCCCGCCGGTGTCTCATCGGTGTTCGGGCCCGACGGCGCGTCGGCTGTGTCTCCCGTGGCTGGCGGTGCGTCGTGGGTGCCGGACGGATCTGGTCCGTTTGCACCACCGTCCGCCGCACCGGGGTTGCCCGGCGCGCCGCCTGGCTGGCCAGTGGGAGAAGCGGAGGGTGCGCCGCTGTTTCGGGCTGTCGGTGCGCGATCGGTATCGATCAGGTAGCCCGGCCCGCCCATCGTGTTTGCGCCGGGCGTCGGTGTACGTCGCTCGGCCTGAGGTGTGGCGGGATTGGCCGCGGGCACGGTTGGCACCGCGACTTCAATGTTGCCGGGCGCCTCGCCGGCATGGCCGGCGGCGGGCATGCCAAGCGCGGCGAGA
The DNA here is from genome assembly GCA_027214125.1 of Zoogloeaceae bacterium G21618-S1. Lineage (GTDB taxonomy): Bacteria > Pseudomonadota > Gammaproteobacteria > Burkholderiales > Rhodocyclaceae > Nitrogeniibacter. The sequence continues at coordinate 171,670 of JAPWHF010000001.1, read as the reverse complement.
TGGCTGGCACTCGCGTCAGACCCCAGCGCGATGAGCACGGACGTCTTCGCTTGCGTATTGCGTTGATAGGGCATGCCAGCCATGGCTTTACCCATTTGGGGTTGTGCGCCAGACATTTCTGCGCCGAATGGCGACGGCGCGCCATCGTGATTGAGCAACAGCAGGATCAGTGCCATGCACACGGGAACGGCAAGGCCGGTAAAGGCTGCAATGCACAGCAGGAGTCGCTTGCGCGAACGTCGTTTCAAAACACACCTCAATCAGAAAATTGGCGTTTCATGCGTGAGCACAAAAGCACCGACAGGCTGAGAATAAGTGTGTGCCCGGGTCTCCGGGTGTCATATGCGACAGGGTCGTGACACGTTTGGCGCGACCCGGTTGGCAATACGTGACGTATTGCGCAGTTGCGGCGACCTTGCGTTTCTAAGTGCGAGATGCGAGTGGCGCAGACCGTGGCGCGCCGACGACGTGAACTTGCCGCGCGCGCAATTGACCGCAGCCCCCGTCGACCTCTTGTCCCGCCGAATGGCGCAGCTTGGTGAGGATGCCGGCACGGTGCAAGAAGCGGGCGTGCTCGGCGGCCTTCTCCCAGCTTGGGCGGCGGAAGTCGAGGCCGTCGATAGCGTTGTAGGGGATCAGGTTCATCAGCGCGAACTTGCCCTTGAGCAAGCGCACGATGCCGTCCATTTCGGCCTGGCTGTCATTCACGCCTTCGATCAGCGTCCATTGGTACTGGATGGGGTAGTCGGTGGCGCGGGCGTAGGCTTCGCCGGCTTCGACCAGTGCTTCCGGCGTCATGCGCGGCGCGCGCGGCAGCAGTTTTTCGCGCAGCGCGGTGTTGGTGGTGTGCAGCGATAGCGCCAGCGCCGGCTTGATGCGTTGTTGCGGCAAGGCGTCGAACACGCGCGGATCGCCCACCGTCGAGAACACCAGATTCTTGTGGCCGATGGCGCCTTCCGAGCCGAGCAAGTCGATGGCCTCAAGAACGTTTTCGAGATTGTGCGCCGGCTCGCCCATGCCCATGAAGACCACCTTTTTCACCGCCCGCATGCGCCGCGCCAACACCACCTGAGCGACGATCTCGGCGCTGCCGAGCTGGCGGATCAAGCCGTCGCGGCCGGTCATGCAGAACACACAGCCAACGGCGCAACCGAGCTGCGTCGACACACACAGTCCGCCGCGCGGCAGCAGCACGCTCTCCACCGTTTGCCCGTCGGCCAGCGCCACCAGCAGCCGCGACGCCCCGTCTTCGCCGGGGTGTTCAGACTTCAGCGTTGCCAAACCCTCCAGCACCGGGGTGATTGATGGCAGCGCATTGCGTATCGCCAGCGGCAAGAAATGCTCCGCCGGACGCGGCCCGCCATCGAGCGGCAGTCGCTGTGTCCACGCGCGCAGCAGGCGTGCCTCGTGGCAGGGCTTGGCGCCGAGATCGCGGAACTGCTGGCGGAGGGTGTCGATGCGCATGGGCGAGAATCAGATAGCCGAAATCTGGGAAGGCGGCAATTGTAAGCCGACTGACGCGTCTGCGATGCGCGGGGGGTGTAGCAGTCGCTCAGCGGTGTTGCAAGCGGGTCGAAGCGCGGTGTTCCCAATACAGCCCGCCAAGGATGGCGATCGACAGGATCACGATGGCCGGCCAGCGGGGCACTATCGGTGGTAGCAAAATCCCATAGAGCGCGGCGGCCGCCAAGCTGCCTAAGCTGATGGCGCACCAAAGGCGCAAGAAGCTGAAGCCACCAATGAGCGCAGCGGCGGCAATGGTGAGCAGACGAAGCATGTGAGATCGAGCGTGAAGCAAAAAAAGGGGCGCACATTGGCGCCCCCGATGGTCTGCTTACTTGCCGTCAGTCGGCTTCAGCGTACGTGCGGCCAGATCTTCGGCCGACTTGTCCTTCCACACCGCCCAGTACTCGGCGTACTTCGATTTGACGCTGTCGAGGTTCTCGGTGTTCCAGGCCAGGGTCTCCGGCGAGTTCTCGACCAATTTGGTGCCGGTCAGCCAGCCGTTGAACGACTCGCTGGCGGTGTTGTACTCGCTGGTGCCGTCGGTGCGGATCGGCCACAGCGAGAAGCGCGCCTTCCACATGCCCATGCGCGGGGTGACCAGGCTGTAGTACGTCTTGCCCGGCAGCAACTCGGCTTCCATGAAGTCGGCCGCTTCCGACACGACCATGAATACGCGTTTGCCCGGCTGTGTGGTGTAGGCAATCTTGGTGCCGTTATCGACAATGCCGATGAACTCCGGCGCGCCCTTGCTCACGTCGTACAGCGAGGCGCTGATCGCGGCGCCCAGAAAGGACGAGCGCATGAACACCACCTGAGATTCGTCCGCACGGACGGTCTGGATGGTTTGCGTTGCAGCCTCTTTCATCGGCGTGGAGGCGCAGCCTGCCAGGGCGAGGGTGGACGCAATCAACAGAATGCGAATGAAATTCATCGGAACTCCCTATTCATTTGTTATTGATCAATCGAACGGATGCGAGGTGCACGATCGGCGTGGCCGACGGTCGGTCGATGTCGAGTGTGCGGGCCGCAGTTTACGTAGGAATGATGGGTATGTGAATAGGATTTTTGATGAATTTGTCGTGAATCCATAAAGGGTGATGTCGCCCTTATTGACGCTATCCGTGCGGGCTTTGGGGTTGATGGTGCTAGCGTCCCCATATCGCCGCCAGTATCGCATCGGTGCCGCACTGCCGCCGATAGCGTGCGTAAGCCTCGGGGCGTTGACGGGCAAAGTCCTGGTGCACTGCCTCGGCCGGGTAGAAGCGCGTCGCGTCCTGAATGTCGGTGGCCAGTTCGCGGCGGAACTTGAGTTGTGCGAGCACGGTGCGCGACTCTTCGGCGAGACGTCGCTGGCGGGGGGTGTGAGCGTAGATTGCGGTGGTGTAGGACGGCCCGACGTCGCAGAACTGGCCCTGGCGGTCGATGGGGTTGATGCTGTGCCAGTAGGCCACCAGCAGCGTTTCGTAGTCGAGCTTTTCGGGGTCGTAGCGCACCTGAACGGCCTCGCGGTGGCCGGTGTTGCCGGTGGTGACGCGCTCGTAGGTGGGGGCGTCGTCGTGGCCGCCGGTGTAGCCGGTGGTGGTTTCGAGGACGCCGGGGAGCTTGTCAAAGGCCGCCTCCAGCGACCAGAAACAGCCGCCGGCAAAGGTGGCCACGGCGTCAGCCGCTGCGTAGGCGGGCGCGCCAAGGCCGGCGAGGAGCAGCGCCAGGCCTGTGACTAGCCGTGAGGTGCGGGGCGAGTGCTTCATGGCGCTCCTGTTTGCGCAGTCTGCGTAGCTTGGGTTGAGCAACGCGAGGCCCAACGGCAACGGATGGTTCGGAGACGATATGTGTGGGCTTTGCTGCGCTCAATCCAAGCTACGCCTCAATTCTCACGTCCCTCAGGCATTCTTCCCTTTCTGCCACAACACATCCCCATGCCCGTCCACCTTGTTCAGATGCCGCCCGAGCACGAACATCAGGTCTGACAGGCGGTTGAGGTATTGGCGGGGGCCGTCATTGACGGCTTCTTCCTGTGCGAGGCCGACGAGCATGCGTTCGGCGCGGCGGCAGACGGTGCGGCACAGGTGGGCCTGGCTGGCGGCGCGGGAGCCGCCGGGGAGGATGAAGTCTTTGAGCGGGGAGAGGTCTTCGTTCCAGGCGTCAAGCGCGGTTTCGAGTTTGTCGACCTGTTTGGTGGAGATCATGCTCATGCCGGGGATGCACACTTCGCCGCCCAGATCGAAGAGGTCGTGCTGCACGTCGGTGAGCAGGGCGCGCACGTCGTCGGGCAGGGTTTCGGTGAGCAGCAGGCCGACGCAGGCGTTGAGCTCGTCGATTTCACCTAGCGAGTGGATGCGCAGGCTGTTCTTGGAAACGCGGTTGCCGTCGCCGAGGCCGGTGGTGCCGGCGTCGCCGGTGCGGGTGTAGATCTTGGAAAGGCGGTGTCCCATGGCGGTGTCTTGTGGTTGAGTGAAGTTGCCCGATTGTAGCGGCGCTAGCGGCTGGGTGCATTGCGGCGGCTTACCAATGCTTACAACCGGTTTGTCTTCCGTTCGCGGTGGGTCGGCGTTATTGCCGGTGTGGGCCCCACTCACACACACTGAACAGGAGTTTGATCATGAAGACACTTATTACGCTTGGCGCCATTATTGCGGCCTGCACGCTGTCGGTGCCGGCCATGGCAGAGCGCGGCGGTGATCGGGTGGATGCTCGCCAGGATCGCCAGCAGCATCGTATTGACCGTGGCGTGCGCTCGGGCGACTTGACCCGCCCCGAAGCGCGCCGACTCGAGCGCGGACAGAACCGCATCGATCGCATGCAGGATCGCGCTCGGGCGGACGGGCATGTGAGCCGCCATGAGCGGGCACGTATCCACAAGGAAGTCGCGCGTCAGGACCGCCACATTTACCGTGAGCGGCATGACCGCCAGGTGAGCCGCCGCGACCACAACGACCGCGGCTGGCATCGCGGCCATCGCAATGCGCCGGCCTATGGCTACTACGATTACCGCCCGGTGGTGCGTCACGCGCCGGTGGTTCGCCGGGTCTATGTGGACCGCGAGCCGAGCATCTCTTTCGTGCTTAATCTGCCGTAACTCAAACGGTGTTCGATGGATCGCCCCGCCAGGGCGCCGGTGCGACCGGTCCGGCGGGGCGATGTCCGTTTATTGGCGGGCGTTTTGTGCGCCCTGAAATTCGCCTCCTTGAAGGCGGTTTTTGCGCCCGGTGGCTGCCCCGTTTGTGCAAAGCGCCATGCTAAGATGCCCGCTTTGATTTGATCGCGGCCCGTGTTGCCGCCAGACGCCAAACGCCATCATGAAAAGCGCCCAGATCCGCCGCACCTTCCTCGAATTTTTCCAGTCCAAAGGGCATGAGATCGTCGACTCCAGTTCGCTGGTGCCGCACGAGGACCCGACGCTGTTGTTTACCAACGCGGGCATGAACCAGTTCAAGGACGTGTTTCTCGGTTTTGACAAGCGCCCCTACACCCGCGCCACCACTTCGCAAAAATGCGTGCGCGCCGGTGGCAAGCACAACGACCTCGAAAACGTCGGCTACACCGCCCGTCACCACACCTTTTTCGAGATGCTGGGCAACTTCAGCTTTGGCGACTACTTCAAGCGTGACGCGATTCAATATGCGTGGGAACTGCTCACCGTCAAGCTTGGCCTGTCCGCCGACAAGCTGACGATTACGGTCTATGCTGATGACGACGAGGCCTACGATATCTGGGCCAAGGACGTCGGCGTGCCGACCGAGCGCATCATCCGCATCGGCGACAACAAGGGCGCGCCCTATGCCTCCGACAACTTCTGGATGATGGGTGACACCGGCCCCTGTGGCCCCTGTACCGAAATCTTCTACGACCACGGCGCGGAGATCCCCGGCGGCCCGCCGGGATCGCCCGATGAAGACGGTGACCGCTTCATCGAAATCTGGAACGTCGTGTTCATGCAGTTCAACCGCGACGACAAGGGCGTGATGCATCCGCTGCCCAAGCCCTCGGTGGACACCGGCATGGGCCTGGAGCGTGTGGCGGCCGTGTTGCAGGGCGTGCACGCCAACTACGAGATCGACCTGTTCGTGACTCTCATCGCTGCCGCGGCGCGCGAGACCTCTGCGGCCGACATGGACAGCCCGTCGCTGAAGGTTATCGCCGACCACATCCGCGCCTGCGCCTTCCTGATTGCCGACGGCATCATCCCCGGCAACGAGGGGCGCGGCTATGTGCTGCGCCGGATCATCCGCCGCGCCATTCGCCACGGCTACAAGCTGGGCGCCCGCGCTGCCTTCTTCTACAAGCTGGTGCCCGATCTGGCCCGCGAGATGGGCGAGGCCTATCCGCAACTGGTGGACGATCAGGCGCGCATCATGGATGTGCTGCGTCAGGAAGAGAGCCGCTTCTTCGAGACCATCGAGCACGGCATGGCGATTCTCGATGCCGAGCTGGCGGCCATGGCCGACAAGGGCGGCAATGTGTTCGATGGCGAGACTGCTTTCAAGCTGCATGACACCTACGGCTTCCCGCTCGATCTCACCGCCGATGTCTGCCGCGAGCGCAGCGTGACGGTCGACGCCGAGGCCTTCGACGCAGCCATGGATCGCCAGAAATCGCAGGCCCGCGCGGCCGGCAAGTTCAAGATGGCGGCCGGGCTGGAATACACCGGCGTCAAGACGCAGTTTCACGGTTACACCACGCTCTCGCACGAAGGCCGTATCACTGCGTTGTACCGCGATGGCGCGCCGGTCGAGCGCCTGATGCCGGGCGAGCAGGGCGTGGTGGTGCTCGACAACACGCCGTTCTATGCCGAGTCCGGCGGTCAGGTCGGCGACCAGGGCGAGCTGTCCAAGGGCGGTGCCTGCCTCACCTTGTTCAAGGTGGAAGACACGCAAAAGATTCAGGCCGATGTGTTTGGCCATCACGGCGAAGTCATCAACGGCGAGCTGGTGGTGGGCGACACCGTGGCGGCGCAGGTCGACATCGCCGCGCGCGCCAGCACCGTGCGCAACCACTCGGCCACGCACATCATGCACAAGGCGCTGCGCGAAGTACTCGGCAGCCATGTGCAGCAAAAAGGCTCGCTGGTCGACCCCGACAAGACGCGCTTCGACTTTGCTCACAATCAGCCGATGACGGCCGATGAGATCCGCGAAGTCGAGCGCCGCGTGAACCGCGAGATCGTCGCCAATGCCGCCACCGATGCCTCGGTGATGGCGCTGGACGACGCGCAGAAGTCCGGCGCGATGATGCTCTTCGGCGAGAAGTACGGCGACGAGGTGCGCGTGCTGAGCATTGGCAGTTCCAAAGAACTGTGCGGCGGCACCCATGTGGGCCGTACCGGCGACATCGGGCTGTTCAAGATCGTCGCCGAAGGCGGCGTGGCTGCCGGCGTGCGTCGGGTGGAAGCGGTTACCGGCGAAGCCGCCGTGGCCTGGGTGCAGAACCAGCAAGCGCTGCTCGACGGCGCGGCCGCCGCGGTGCGGGCGCCGAGCAGCGAACTGCCCGAGCGTATCAGCCAGTTGCAGGACGGCATGAAGTCGCTCGAAAAAGAATTGGCCCGCCTCAAGTCCAGGCTGGCCGCCAGCGCGGGTGCCGATCTGGCCAGCCAGGCCGCTGACGTGAAAGGCACCAAGGTGCTGGCCGTGAGTCTCGACGGCGCGGATGTGAAAGCGCTGCGCGAGACCATGGACAAGCTCAAGGACAAGCTCGGCTCTGCCGTCATCGTGCTGGCCTCGGCCGCCGACGGCAAAGTCACGCTGATTGCCGGCGTTACCGCCGATCTCACCGCCAAGGTCAAGGCCGGCGAGCTGGTCAACTTTGTTGCCCAGCAGGTCGGCGGCAAGGGCGGCGGCCGGCCGGACATGGCCCAGGCCGGCGGCACCCAACCCGAAAACCTCCCCGGCGCGCTCATGCGTGTGTCCGAGTGGGTGGGTGAGCGCCTGTAATACGCGCACATCCAGCAACACCCACGGGCCGGCACAACCGGCCCGTTTTTTTTTTGGTTCGCGATACGATCGCAGCACAACAACGGAGACTGCCATGCAACAACATTTCGCCAGCGACAATTACGCCGGCATTTGCCCCGAAGCCACCGCCGCCCTGCTGGAAGCCAACACCGGGCATGCGCCGGCCTATGGCGATGACGACTACACCCGCAAGGTCTCCGACCGCCTGCGCGAGGTCTTTGAAACCGACTGCGATGTGTATTTCGTGTTCAACGGCACGGCCGCCAATTCGCTGGCGCTGGCGACGCTGTGCCAGTCCTACCACAGCGTCATCTGCCATCAGCTGGCGCACGTCGAAACCGACGAGTGCGGCGCGCCGGAGTTTTTCTCCAACGGCGCCAAGCTGCTGACCATCGCCGGCGATCAGGGGCGGCTCACGCCGGAGGCCATCACCGAGGTGGTGACCCGGCGCAGTGATTTGCACTTTCCCAAGCCGCGCGGCCTCACGCTGACCCAGACCACCGAAGTCGGCACGCTCTACCAGCCCGATCAAGTCGCCGCCATTGCCGACACCGCCCGCCAGCACGGATTGCGAGTGCACATGGATGGCGCGCGTTTCGCCAACGCGGTCGCCTCGCTGGACGTGGCGCCAGCCGACATCACCTGGCGCGCCGGGGTGGATGTGCTGTGTTTTGGTGGCACCAAGATGGGTCTGCCGGTAGGCGAGGCGGTGGTGTTCTTCGACCGCAAGCTGTCCGAAGACTTTGCCTGGCGCTGCAAGCAGGCCGGCCAGCTGGCGTCCAAGATGCGCTTTTTGTCGGCGCCCTGGCTGGGCATGCTCACCGACGATGTGTGGCTCAAGCACGCCCGCCACGCCAACGCCATGGCACAGCGTCTGAGTGCGGGACTGCTCGCCATCGACGGCGTCGAGCTGCTCTTCCCGACCGAGGCTAACGGCGTCTTCGCGCGACTGCCGGCACCGGTCGAGGCCGGGTTGCGTGCCAAGGGCTGGCGCTTCTACACCTTCATCGGTGCCGGTGGCGCACGCTTCATGTGTGGCTGGGATACCTTGCCGGCCACGGTCGACGCGCTGCTCGGCGATGTGCGGGCACTCACCGGAGACGCCGATGCGATTCGACCCTGAGGACTGGCGCTATTGCCCGCGCTGCGGCAGCGCGCTGGCCGACGCGCATATCGGCGATCTGCCGCGCCGCGTTTGCCCCGACGCCACCTGCGATTTCATTGCCTGGGGCAATCCGGTGCCGGTGGTGTGTGCGCTCATCGAATGCCTCGACCGTGACGGCCACATGCTGCTGGCGCGCAACGCTGCCTGGCCGGAAGGCAAGTTCGCGCTCGTCACCGGGTTTCTGGAACGCGACGAAGCCCCCGAGATCGCCGTGGCGAGAGAGGTGAAAGAAGAAACCGGCCTTGACGCTCAGGCGGTGCACTGGATCGGCAACTACGGCTTTGCTGACGCCAACCAGGTGCTGCTGGTCTATCACGTGCAGGCCATCGGCGAGATCACGCTCAATGAAGAGCTTGTGGAGGTAAAGCTGATCGCCAAGGACAAGCTCAAGGGCTGGGAGCGGGGGACGGGCTGGGCGGTGATGGACTGGGTGGCAAAGCAGGGGCGCGCGCCATAATCGCAATGCACTGTCGGGCGTCTCGCCGTCAAGGCGGTGCCCGGCCTGCGCTCATGTGCGAATCAGTAAATAAAGCCCGGAAAGGATGAGCGTTGCACTTGCGGTCAAGGTGACGCGCCGTCCGCCGGGAAAGATTTTTTCGATGAAAACGAAGGCAGTGATCAGCGCCACTCCGAGCAGGTTCATCACGCCGGTCACAAACAGCAGCAGCATGAGCGCCCAGCAACATCCGACGCAGTAGGCGCCGTGTTCAAGCCCCATCCTGAGCGCGCCGCCGACGCCGTCGCGCCAACGGGTAAGGAAGAACGGAAGGGGGCTTTGGCATTTGCCCAGGCAGGCCGTTTTGAGCGGTGTGAGTTGATACACCCCGGCGGCGATCAAGGCCAGCGCACTCAGACGTGTGCTCGCGCTTGCCATGTCTGGCGTCAGCAGCGATGCATATTCGAGCACTGCCTGCAACAGCGTTGCCGCCAAGCTAAAAATGGTCCACACGAGGAGGTAGCCGGCGACGAAGGTCGACACTGCCGGTAGTGCCTTGCCACCGGCGGCGCTGTGCTTGCGCACGAGTGCGCCATACACAAGGATGGCTGGTGCGGCGCTCGGCAGCATCATGCCCGCCATCATGATGGTCCACATCACAAAGGTGAGGGTCAGTGCGCCGACACTGGCGGCGCGGGGCATGGGAGCCATCGCCATGGCGGCGTGATCCATGCCGGACGCGCTGAGCCACAGATAGAGCCACGACAACAGGACGACGGCGCTCAGGCCGACGATGGCCAGCATTCGATCCTGACGCAGCGCGGCGTCGAGCCCGAGTGTGGGCTCGACAGTGGTGTTCAGGCCGTCCACGCAAAGGGCGCAAAGTGGCCGTTTCGCGTGCCGCTATCGTCGGACCATTCGATCCCGAACACCTTGAATAGCGTGCGCGTCGCCTTGGCGAGCCCCAGGCGGCTGTTGACCGGGTGAACGGTGTTCTCCAGATAGAGGGGTTCGTTGGGGCGCACGCCGCTGGCAACGCCTTCGCAGGCTTGCTCGACAAACTCGCCGGCCTTGACCACGTAGTTCATGCCTTCGATCTCGAAGCTGATCGGCCGTCGTTCAACGCCGGCGATGCGGCCCACCAACGGCGCCAGGTTTGCCATGGGGCCGCCGGCAGCTCCGGTGGCGATCGCGCTGATCGCCTCGACCTGCGCATCGGTGGCACGCTCATCGACAATCAGCCCCACCGTCATGTCGCCCTCCGCCATCGCCTTGGGTGAATGCAGCATCACGATGAAGGACAGGCCGTCGAGTTTGAGTCCATCTTTTTGCCCAGTGTCGATATGCATGGCGATAGCCGCTTTGCAATCGCCTTCGGTTGGTGCTGCGGTGAGGTTGGATGAAGCGCAGGGGCACAGATAGGTGCAGTTGCACGTCTCCATGTACTGGCCCTCGATTTTCCAGGTGGCCATGATGTTCTCCTTGTCGCGCGGCGACCGCCACCCCAAACGGTATGACGGGCGTTGGCGCTAGGTGCAAACAGTCGGATGAAACCGCGCAGCTTGATCCATTAAAACCGCGGGACGGTTGGTGCTCACGTGTGTGGCGTGACGCGCGAGAAAGGCGTCAGGTGTGGACTTCTAAGACTAGTTAGCGAAACAGGGACGGTCAAGATGGCATCGTCGGCGTTTACAGTCCGCATTTTTGCCGGAGCCATCGACCGTGTCGGCGGGGCTGTAGCGTACCGGCGCGAACGCTTGGAGAGGCTCCGTGCCATGCGAGTTGGTGTGGGCGGCACCCAGTCGGCGGCGGATTGCTCTGCCCAGGTGGGATGTGATGCAATGGCAGCTCACCTTTTTGCCCTGCGATGGCTTCTGGAACCCCGCCCATGTCTGCCTGGAGTTGCCCCCACGACCTCAACGGTATCTGTCAGCGCGTCAAAGGCGCCGTGTGCGAACCCGGCATGCGCGGCTGCGAGCTGGAAGGCAAGGTACGTTTCGCGCGTGACGAGATGAATCTGCCGAGAAAGCCTGTCAAGGCCAAGACGGTCGTGAAGGACAAGAAAATGAAGGTGGCGCAGGGGCCGAAGCGGCGGGTGCCGTTTTGACCGCCGGGTTTGTCGGCAAACGCTCACGCTGAATTTTTTACGGCCATGCTCGATACCCTGTTCGAAGTTGTCGCGAGCGTCTTGGTTGAGTTCCTCTTCTATACGGTCCTCTACGGGGTGGGCTGGGTGATGCTCAAGGCAATTACGCTTGGGGGCTACCCGCCGAAACGGTCACAAAAACACAATCAGGAACTGGTGGCGTTGTTTCCAGTGGCCACCTTCTTCGTGGGTGCCGCGGTCCTGTTTTCTTGACTTGCGCGGACGGCGCGCCGGGCCGAAAAGCAAGTTTCCGCCGCCTGCCGGCGATGCACTGAATCGCCGGGATTGGGGGTGCGTGGATGTCAAACGCCTTTGGCACATTGCCCAACGGACGTGTGGCGAAGTAAAGTTGGCACAGCCACTGCATCGGTGGGACCACAAAAAGGAATTCCATGACCCTGCCCGACGACTTTGTTCACGAAATCAGCCTGCTCATCCAGTACGATGAGGGCAACTCGCAGACTGGTTTGAAAGTGCATCATGACGCCGCCCCCGAGGCGGTCGCGGCGGCCCGGCGCTTGTTCGACAAGGGCTTGGTGAGCCAGCACGACGGTGGCTACTTGACCAAACTGGGCCGGGAAGTCGCCGAACACCTGCAGTTGGCGCGCCGCATTCTGGAATAGCGCCGTTTTCGCTGACGGTTCCGGGCGCGGGCACGGGCACGGGCACGGGCACGGGCTCGCGTTGCCTCGCCCGGCAGATGGCATTCACCAGGGCTCTCAGGCGTCCGTGTCGCGCCGGCGGCCACCGGATGCGAGTCACCTCCTGAACAAACATTCACCGTGACTAGCGCCGTCCCGATCGTGGCCATTCCCGGCACCATGTGCGACGCCCGTCTGTGGCATCGCCTGTTGCCGCATCTGCCGGGTGTGCCGTGGGTGCACCTGCCGATTCCGGACGACCCGGACATCGACCGCCTGGTGTCGGCGCTGGCGGCGTCCTTGCCGGCAGGGCGGGTCAATCTCTTTGGTTTTTCGCTGGGTGGCTATCTGGCGGCCGCGCTGGCGTGTCGTTATCCGGCGCGGGTCGATGGCTTGTTCATCTGTGGCAACAGTCCGCGCGCACTGCCGGACAGCGAAATCCGGCAGCGCCAGCAACTGCTGGTATGGCTCGCGCGTGGCGGTTATCAGGGCCTGAGTGATCACAAGATCGCACAGATGGTGTCCAATGCCAGCCGTGCCGATCAGGCCATCGGGCAGTGCATGAAAGACATGGATGCCGGTCTCGGTCAGGCGGTGTTGGCGCAGCAGTTGGGCGCCACGACTGAACGGCCGGATCTGTTGGCGGCGGTGGCGGCGCTACCGTGTTCAGTCTGGATGGCCTTCGGCGAGGAAGACGGCCTGGTCAATCGGAACTGGGTTCGGGCGTTGCAAACCCGCGCGCCCCGAACGGTCGTGCATGAGGTGCCCGGCGCGGGGCATATGCTGCCGCTCGAAGCGCCCGAAGTGCTGGCCGGGCTGGTGACGCGCTGGTTGGCGTGATCCCGATGGATAGGGGGCGGCTCTTACACCGCCGGCCCGCGGTGAAATACCAATGCCTCCACTGGCGCGCCGCCGATGAGATGTTCGTCCACGATCCGCTGAAGGTTGGCAGGGGTGACGTCGTAATACCACACCCCGTCCGGCTGCACACACATGACCGGACCGCCCTTGCAGGCGGCGAAGCAGCCGGTGCGGGTGCGCTTGACGCGCGCCTCGCCCGAGGTGAGGCCTGCGGCCTTGAGCACATCGCCAAGGCGGTCGAACAGCGCGTCTGACTCCCCATTGGGGGTGCAGCGCGGGCCGGTGCACACCAGCAGATGGCGTTTGTAGGCGCCGATCTTCGGTTTTTCTACGTCACTCATACGGCTTCGGCCTCGGTTTGGGCGAGCACCGCTTCGATGTAGTCCACGGGAAGTTGATACTGCGCGGCAATCTGCGCCGCGCTCTGGCCGCTGGCGCGAATGGTGTCTCGCCAGCCAGCCAGACCGGTGGACAGCGAGCGCCCGGCCTGTTCGCCGTCGCGGGTGTCGCCGTTGGTGACGTCGTACTTGTTGGCATAGCCCCGCGGCGTGACCATCAGGCCGTCGCGGATGAAGGTGGCCGAGTTGCCGATCAGCACCGTCGACAGCATGCCGATGTCGGCCTCGCACATGGCTTCGAGGGTGGTCATCTCGATACGCTGCTTGGGCCGGTAGGCAGACTTGACGATGGCCACCGGGGTGTCGGGCCGACGGTGGCGCAGGAACAGGCGCCGGGCTTCGACGATCTGCTGCGTGCGGCGGCCGCTCTTGGGGTTGTAGAGCGCCACCACGAAGTCCGAGGCGGCCACGGCGTCGAGCCGGCGCGCGATCACCGGCCAGGGCGTGAGCAGGTCGGACAGCGAGATGGCGCAGAAATCGTGCGTGAGCGGCGCGCCGACCAGCGCGGCGCAGGTGTTGAGTGCCGAGGCGCCGGGCACGATCTCGACCTCGATGTCGAAGCCGGGCGTCCAGCCAGCCTCAAACAGCACCTCGTAGGTGGGGCCGGCCATACCGTACACGCCGGCGTCGCCCGAGGAAATCAGCGCGACTTTCTTGCCCGCGCGGGCACGGGCCAGCGCTTCGATGGCGCGGTCGAGCTCTTCGGTCATCGACTTCTTGACGATCTCCTTGCCCTCGATGAGATCGGCCACCAGGCGGATGTAGGTGACGTAGCCGATGATGGTGTCGGCTTCGGCAATCGCCTCGCGGGCGCGCTGGGTCATGTGTTCGACATGGCCGGGGCCGATGCCCACGAGCATGATCTTTCCGGGTGTGGTCATTGGGGAAACCTTGCAATGGAAACGGTGGCGTTGCGGCCGTCGGGGCCGCGTAGCTTGTGTTTTTCGAGGATGAGGTTGTGCATGTCGGTGCCGGCGGCGAGCAGGGCGGCCGCTTCGGACACCGAGGGCGTGCCGGTGTATTTGCGCACGGTGTCCGAGGGGTTGGGCACCGGCACGCGCGCCAGCTCGGCGGCGCGGTAGAAGTGCACCGGCCAGTTGTTCCAGGCGATGACGGTGAGAAGGCCGTCCTCGTCGGCCTTGAGGTCGATGCTGGCCACCCGCACCACGGCGGCATGGCTCAGTCCGCAGCGCGCGAGCGCCTCGGCAATGGCGCCGTCGATGGTCTGCCAGGGGGTGCCGCGGTCGCAGCCGAGGCCGAGCGCCACCTTCATTCGGTCGTCTCCGGCGCGGGGCGGTAGACCACCAGCCGGTCGGCGATGGCGGCGTACAGCGCGGCGGGCAGCTCGCCGGTGTGGCGGTGGGTGATCCACAGCACGGCGCCGTGGTGGCGCGGATCGACGGCGTCGATGCGTTCGACCATCTGGATGTTGCCGGGCAGCGTGCCGTTGCGGCCGTTGGCGTGGCCGCACCACCAGTCGGCGCTGCCGGTCTCTTGCACCACGGCGACGGGTTCGTCGTTGACCACCGCCGCGCTGGTTTTGACGATGACTGCCTTGGTGGCTTCAAAGGTCCAGCCCAGCTCGCGGCCGAGCAGGTCGACCGCCAGCGTCTGGCGCGCGTCGGAGGCGGTGGTGAGCACGGCCTGTGCGCCGATGGCCTCGGCCACCGCACCGGCCAGCGCGTTGGCGCCGCCCAGGTGGCCCGAGAGCATGGGGATGGCGAAGCGGCCGGCTTCGTCGAGCGCGACCACGCCGGGGTCGCTTTCCTTGTTGCCCAGGTGCGGGGCGATCAGGCGCACCATGGCGCCGAGCGAAACCACGGCCACGATGGCGTCGAAGGCCTTGAACAGGCCCGGAATCTGGTCGGCGGTCTTGCCCTCGTAGCAGGCGGCCATGCCCGGCGCAGCGGCCTCGGCGATGTCGCGGAACTTGGCCGGGGCGAACAGGTGGGCGCCGGGCAGGGCACGTGTGATGCGGCCGGCCAGGGCGATGCCGTGGCGGGTGATGGAGACGACCGCGATGCGGTCATTGGCGAAGGGGAGTGGGGTCATTTTCTTGTTGTGCCGGTGTCAACCGGCCTCGGCGATGGGTTGGGAGGAGGCGGCACGTTTGCGGCAGCCGCGGCGCAATTCGCCACGCGCGCGCTTGGGGTTCTGCACCAGCATCAGCGACAGGTAGTTCACTGTTTCGCCGCGCAGGCGGGCGATGTCGTGCACCACCCGTTCTTCGGGCGAGCCGACCTTTTCGATGAAGCAGCTGGTGGCGATGAGGCCGCGCCGTTCGAGCAGGTCGAGGATCTCGTCCACCAGCGGTTTCACCTTCATCAGCACCAGGGTGTCGAACTCGTCGAGCAGGTGGTCGATGAGCGCCACGCCGTAGGCGGCGGGGATGATGGCGACGGTTTCGTCCTCTTCGGCCAGCGCCACGTCGGCGCAGGCGGCGGCCGCGGCGAAGGAACTGACCCCGGCGATGGTGTCCACCGCCACTTCGGGCGCCAGCTCGCGCACGGAGCGGGCCAGATGGCGGAAGGTGGCGTAGGTGGAGGCGTCGCCCTCGACCAGGAAGGCGACGTTCCGCCCTTCGGCCAGCAGCTCGACGGTACGCGCCGCGGCGCGCGCCCAGGCCTTGGCCAGTGCGACGGCGTCGCGGGTCATCGGGAAGACCAGTTCAACGGCGTCATCCGGCACGGCGAGACCGCCGCGCACGGCGATGTCGAGCGCGTAGGAGCGTTCCTCGGCGCGCTTGACCGGGTAGGCCCAGCGCGCGCCCGACTGCAGTGCGGCCCAGCCGCGCCGGGTGATCAGCTCCGGGTCGCCGGGGCCGAGGGAGACGCCGATGAGGCGGCCGTAGCGGAGTGTGTTCATGCGGATTCCTTGTGGGCGGTGACGATCCACACCGGGTTCTGGGCGGCCAGCCGGTGCATGTCGAGAATCGGTTGGCTGCGCGCGGCCGACAGCTGGGTGACGTCCCAGCGCGCACCGGCGGCGGCCAGTG
The DNA here is from genome assembly GCA_027214125.1 of Zoogloeaceae bacterium G21618-S1. GTDB lineage: Bacteria > Pseudomonadota > Gammaproteobacteria > Burkholderiales > Rhodocyclaceae > Nitrogeniibacter. The sequence continues at coordinate 155,574 of JAPWHF010000001.1, read as the reverse complement.
CGGCGGTGGCGGTGGCGAGGTTTTCGATCGTCACGAAGTTCATCACCAGGCGGCCGCCGGGTTTGAGGCGGTCGAGGATCTGCGCGATCAGCCCGGCCAGCTCGCCGCCCGAGCCGCCGATGAACACGGCGTCAGGGTCGGGCCAGGTGTCGAGTTGCTCCGGTGCCCTGGCCTGCACCAGGGTGTAGTTGCTGGCGCCGATGCGGCGGGCGTTTTCGCGCGCGTTGGCGGCGTCGGCCTCGTTTTTCTCGATGGCCCACACATGGCCGTGGCGGGCGATGCGGCTGGCTTCCAGGCCGACCGAGCCGGAGCCTGCGCCGATGTCCCACACCACGCTGTCGGCGCGCAGGCCGAGCTTGGCGAGCGACACGGCGCGCGCTTCGAGTTTGGTGATGAGGCCTTTTTCGGGGCTGCGCTGGACGTAGTCGAGGTCGTCGAAGCCGAACACGGCGCGCCCGGCATTCGAGTCGCGCTCGATCAGCACCACGTTGGGGGCGTCGAAGCACATGGCCGCTGCCTCGGCCAGCGGCAGCGCGTCGAACACGGCTTCGTCCGGCATGCACAGCCGGCTGGCCACGCTGATACGCGCGTCTTCAAAACCGGCGGTGAGCAGGGCGCGGGCGATGCGGTCGGGGGTGTTCTCCGGGCCGGTGAAAGCGGCTACGCGCGGGTGCTCGACGACCTGCCGCACCAGGCGGTAGAGGCCGTGATCGGGTGTGGCGCCTTCGATCCACTCGCCCGCGTCCTTGCTGTGTACCGAGCCGATCATGACGTCCTGCCACGGCTTTTTCAGCCGGGCGAACAGCAGTTGCAAGGTGGACGGTGCGGGCAGCACGGCCACCGCCGCGGCGCCGAGCTTGCGCACCAGAAAACTCGCCATGCCGTGACACAGCGGGTCGCCGGTGGCGAGCACGACGGTGCGCAGGCCGTCGGCGTGGGCCTGAGCGATCCAATCGGGCACCTTTCCCAGCGCGCCGTCCATGGGGCGCACGCTGGCGGTGCCGGGCAGGTGGCGCTCGAGCAGGGTCAGCGTTCGGCCGGCGCCGATGACCAGGCCGGCGGTGGTGAGGCGTTGGCGGGCGGCGTCGGACAGGCCGGCCCAGCCGTCGTCAAGGATGCCGACCAGGGTGCAGTGTTCAGACAATGTCTTCTTCCTTCACGGTGACGATGGGTTTGCCCTCGAAGTTGCAGGCCAGCACGGTGAGCCGGTGCGGGCCGGGGTAGCGTTCGCGCAGGCTGCGGATGGCGCGGGCCGCCAGCGCGCGGTGGAAGGCCACCGCCAGGCCCAGCTCGGCGAGGCGCTCGGCGGCAAAGCGGGCCGTTTCGGCGGCGCGGATCTCCTCGACCAGATCGGCCGGCGCGCCGACTTCGATGGCGGCGCTGGCGATCAGCTCGCGGTCGATCTCCTCGCGCCAGGCGTGGGTCACCGACAGGCCCTGGCCGATCTTGGTGAGCTTGCCGACCATGGCGCCGACGATGATGTGCCGCATGCCCTGCTTGACCGCGGTACTGAAGGCGGCCTTGACGAAATCGCCCATCTGCACGAAACAGGCCTCGGCTAGATGCGGGAATTCGCGCATGGCGCATTTCTCGGTGCGCCCGCCGGTGGTGAACACCACGGTGGTCTGGCCCTGGTTGGCGGCCACGTCCACCGCCTGAATCACGCTGGCGCGGAAGGCGGCGGTGGAGTAGGGGCGCACGATGCCGGTGGTGCCGAGAATCGAGATGCCGCCGAGGATGCCGAGCCGCGCGTTGAGCGTCTTCTTGGCCATCTCCTCGCCGCCGGGCACGGAGAGGGTGACTTCCAGCGCGTCGCCGGCGGCGAGGATGGGGGCGCCGGCGGCCATCACGTTTTCGACGATATTGCGCCGGGGCACCGGATTGATGGCCGGGCCGCCCACCTCCAGCCCGAGACCGGGCATGGTCACCACGCCCACGCCGGAGCCACCCTTGAGGATGATCTCGCCGCCCCCGCCGGGGATGCGCCGCACGTCGGCGGTCAGGTGCGCGCCATGGGTGGCGTCGGGGTCGTCGCCGGCATCCTTGATGCTGACCGCGTGGGCGGTGCGTCCGTCGGTGCGCCCGTCGGTGATCTTGAAGACTACATGACGGGTGTTGGGCAGCACGGTCTCGACTTCACCCGGCACGGCGCCGCGCACCAGGCCGAGTGTGGCGGCGACCGCGGCGGCGGCCGAATTGGCACCGGTGGAAAAGCCCGTGCGGTTGCCGCGATCGCGCCTGGCGTCGCCCTTGCGGACCTTGTCGGGGAGCGTGTGGCCGCTCATTGGGGGATCAGGCCGCCTCGCGCTGGCGCGCTTCGGCCAGACCGAGCAGGGCGTGAATCGCCGCCACCACCAGCGTGGAGCCGCCTTTGCGACCGCGGATGACGATCCATGGCACCTCGGTGAGCTCGGCCATCAAGTCCTTGGATTCGGCCGCCGAGACGAAGCCGACCGGCATGCCGACCACCAGCGCCGGCCGGGCGTCTTCGTCGCGGATCAGGCGCACCACTTCGATCAGCGCGGTGGGCGCGTTGCCGATGCCGACGATGGCGCCGTCGAGCAGGCCGAGCCGGTGCGCCTTGCGCATGGCCTGCACGGCGCGGGTGGTGTCTTCCGCACGGGCCTGAGCGATGACGTCGTCGTCAGAGATGAACTGGTGCGTGGCGAGGCCGAAGTGCGCTAGCCGGCTGGCCGACAGGCCGACGCAGATCATCTCCACGTCGGCGACGATGCGGCTGGCGCCGCCGAGGATGGCGGCCAACGCGGCGTCGGTGGCCTGCGGGTGGAAGTCGGTCAGGCCGTTGAAGTCGAAGTCGGCGTTGGCGTGGATCATGCGCCGCACCACCGGCCACTGGTCGGCGCGGTAGGCGTGGGATTCGACCTCGGCGTCGATGATCGAGAACGAGTCGTGCTCGATGGCGCGGCCGGCGGCGGTGAGCTGTTCGGTAACGGTGTTGGCGGTCATGGGCTCAGGCGTGTGCATGGTGGTGATGGTCGTGACCATGGCCGGTGTGGGTATGGCTGTGGTCGTGCAGATGCTCGGCTTCGGCGGCGAGGCGGTATTTGCAGCCGTCGCATTCGAGCAGGCCGCCTTCGGTGGCCCCGGCGCTGAGGGCGCGGGCGTCGACCAGCTCGAACACACCGGCGTCGAAGCCGAAGGCGCTGCCGAGCGCGAAGGCGATCTCGGGGTATTGCTGGCGCAGGCGGGCGAGCTGCGCGTTGATGCGGTCCATCAGCACGCCGCTGAATAGATACACCGGCACGATGGCGATCTGCGACATGCCCAGGCGCACCTGGCGCTGCACCACCGATTCGAGGCGCGGCCAGGTGATGCTGGTGAAGGCGAGATCGACCAGATCGTGGTCGCTGTCCTCAAACAACCAGCGCGCCAGCTTGGCCAGCTCGCCGTTGGCGCCGGCGTCGGACGAGCCGCGGCCGAGCAGGATGACGCCGGTGGTGCGCGGATCGGGGTGGTGCAGTTCGGCCATCAGGCGGTCGAGCTGGCTGGCAAGCACGCCGAGGATCTCGCGGCCCATGCCGAGGTGGCGCGCGCAGGCGAAGTGCACGCCCCGGTGGCGCTGGCGGGCGCGTTCGATGGCGGCCGGCAGCTCCATCTTCACATGGCCGGCGGCGTTGAGGATGAAGGGCAGGGTGATGACGCGGCGGGCATTGTGCGCGGCACGGTCGAGGCCGGCATCGAGCAGCACCTCGGCGTACTCGATAAAGCACACTTCGATGCGCCATCCGGGCCGGCGGGCGCGCCATTGCGCGGCGAAGCGTTCGATTTCGGCATTGCCGGCCGGGTTGCGCGAGCCGTGGCCGACGAGCAGGACGGTGGTGTCGTTCATGGGGTGTCCTCGGCCGCGCTGGCGCGGCGGAAGCGGTGGCTGAAGCTGGGGTCGTAGAGCTTGCTGCGGGCGATGTCCGGCCAGTGGCGGGCGCCCAGCGCCGGGCTGGCGATGATCATGGCCTGGCGGGTGATGCCGGCCTCGGCGCAGCGGGTGGCGATATCGGCCAGCGTGCCGCGCACGATCAGCTCGGCGCCCGGCCAGCTGGCCTTCTGCACCACCACGATGGGCGCCTCATCCGGCCAGCCGGCGGCGCGCAATTCGGCCTGCACGGTGTCGAGCAGGGTGATCGACAGGAAGATGCACAGCGTGCTGCGGTGCGCGGCGAGCGCGGCAAGGTCTTCGCCGGCGGGCATGGGCGTGCGCCCCGCCACGCGGGTGAGGATCACCGTTTGCGTCACTTCCGGTAGGGTCAGCGTCTCGCCGGCGGCCGCGGCCGCGGCCATGGCCGAGGACACGCCCGGCACCACACCCCAGGGCACGGCGGCGGCGTCGAGCGGGCGGGTCATCTCGGTGAGTGCGCCGTACAGCCCGGGGTCGCCGGTCTGCAGGCGCACCACCACGGCATGGCGCGCGGCGGCGTCGATGAGCCAGACGCAGATCTGCTCCAGCGTCATGCCTTTGGAGTCGCGGATCTCGCAACCGGCGGGTGTGAAGCGGGTGGCGGCGCGGTCGACCAGCGAGCCGGCGAACAGCACCGCGCCGGCCTGCTCAAGCAAACCGCGGCCCTTGACGGTGATCAGGTCCGGGTCACCCGGACCGGCGCCGACGAACCATACCGTTCCACTCATGTGCGGCCCGCCAAATCGAAGCACAGGCGCATCGCCGGGCGGTCGGCGTGGCGTTGCAGCAGGCGCACGGTGGCCAGGGTGAGCAGCGGTTCGATGGCGACAATGGCCAGGTAAGAGGCGGCAAAGGTGCCCCAGGCGGCCAGTGGCGTGGCGACTTCGCCGAGGGCCAGCCAGAAGCCGACCATGACGGTGACGCCGGTGTAGTAGACGGCGTCGAGCTTGAGGATGTTGGCCACACTCAGTGTGCGGATGCGCTTGCCGACGGTGTGGTGCAGCACCATCAGCGGCACGGCCAGCGAGAGCGTGTTGACGCCCAGGTGCAGCAGGTCGGTGGGTTCGAACAACAGGCCCTGCACCAGCAGGCCGAGGCCAAAACCGAGCAGGGTCGGCACGAAACCGAGGGTCAGGTAGATCGGCATGGCGCCGACGAAGTGCAGCTCCGAGGGGCCGACCGGCAGATGGAAGCTCTGCATGAAGAGCGAGAAGAACACGGCCGCGAGTACGGTGCGCAGGATCAGCGCAGGCTGCTTGAAAAGACCGATGGCATGAGCGGCGAGAAGGCCGCTGGCGGATACGGAGGCGAAGAGGATCTTGGCTTGCGCGAGCATGCCGGGTTCGATATGCATGATGACTCCTGATGCGGTTAGGAAAGCTGGGGGGTGAACAAGGCCGCGATGGCGGCCGGATTGGAAGGGAAATACAGGTGGACGAAGGAGGCGAACAGCCGTCCGTCCTGGTAGATCGGCTCGGGCGTGCCGTTGTGGCGCTGGGCGATGCTGGACGCGTTTGGTTTGAGCCGTATGCTGGCTGTGGCGTGGTGAAAGCTGTGGCCGCGCACTTCGCCTTCGGGCAGGAGGATGCCGTGCATGCCGAGGTTGACCAGGCGCTTGGCCATGCGCGCTTCGCCGGGTATGAGGCCGATCAGTTCGGCGCGATGGCCGTCGTGGTCTGTGAGCGCATCGAGCAGGGTGAGCAGGCCGCCGCATTCGGCAACGATGGGTTTGCCGGTCTTGTGGTGGGTGTGAACCGCTTGCGTGAGGCTGTGATTGCGCGCAAGTGTTTCGAGGTGAAGCTCGGGGTAACCCCCCGGTAGATAGAGCGCGTCGGCGTGTGGCAGGCTGGCGTCGGTGAGCGGCGAGAAGAAGCGCAGCTCGGCGCCAAGCGCGCGCAGGGTGTCGAGGTTGGCGGGGTAAAGAAAGGCAAAGGCGGCGTCGCGGGCGATGGCGATGGTGACGCCCTCAAGCTGGCGCGGGACAGCCGGCTGCGCAGGTGCGCTGAAAGCGACCGGGGCCGGTAGCGACGGATTGACCGCGTCCAGCGCGTCGGCGGCGCGGTCAATGCGCTGCGAGATGTCGGCGATTTCGTCGGCCTGTACCAGCCCGAGGTGGCGCGAGGGCAGCGCCGCCGCTTCGTTTCGCGGCAGGGCGCCGAGCCAGGCCATGTCGGCGGGTAGGGACTCGCGCAGCATCTCGGCGTGGCCGGGGCTGCCGACGCGATTGGCGAGCACACCATAAAAATTGAGGGAAGGACGGTAGCGGGCCAGTCCGAGCGCGATGGCACCGAAGGTTTGTGCCATGGCCGAACCGTCAATGACGGCGAGCACCGGCAGACCGAGGGTTGCGGCCAGCGACGCGCTGGAGGCGATGCCGTCGTGCAAGCCCATCACGCCTTCGATGAGGATCAGGTCGGCCTCGGCAGCGGCCGCATGCAGCAGCGCGCGGCAGTGGGCTTCGCCACCCATCCACAGGTCGAGCTGATACACCGGGTAGCCGCTGGCCTGGGCCAGGATGGTCGGGTCGAGGAAATCGGGGCCGGTCTTGAACACGCGCACCCGGCGGCCCTGGCGCGTATGCCAGCGGGCCAGCGCAGCGGTGGCGGTGGTTTTGCCCTGGCCGGAAGCCGGAGCGCTGATGAGGAGGGCCGGGCAGTGGTGGACTGCGGCCGGCGAATCTGCAGGCGTCATGTGTCTCTCCGCACGCTCACCCGCGTGCAAAGTGGATCGTTACGACATGCAGAGGATTTCAGATGGCAGAAACCGGTGTGAAGTGCCGGATGCCCGCTGGATCGCCCGCCGCGATGCCGCTCGTCTGCGTCGGGCCGGTCTCCGGACTCACGAGTGGCGCTGTTGCGCCGGCATCGCGCCTTCCCGTGCAGTGGCACAGTGGCATGTTGCGATGTTTGACTCGTTCACCGTTGCGGGGGCAGTGTCGGGATTGTTTTGGCCAAAGGCCTGAAAACTCACCGACTTCCCGTTTAATCCCATGGCTTTCGCCAAGGGACACCAGATCACATGCGGCGGATCATGCCACACATTCATGACAGATGCGAGTGGGGCGTGGCGAAAAAAGGGGCGCCAGAATGTTGACGGCTTGAGCCGGCGCGTGGCGCGCCGGCTCAAGCCGTGGCGTGTCGATCAGCTGCGCTTGGGGGGCTGTTCAGAACGGCAGCGCCAGCCCCGGCCAGACGGCATCGATCGCGCTGCGGAAGGCCGCCTGAATACGCTCGATGGCCGCTTGCGAATCGGCCTCGAAGCGCAGCACGACGACGGGGGTGGTGTTGGACGGGCGGGCAAGGCCGAAACCATCCGGGTACTCGACGCGCACACCATCGATGGTGATGACCTCGTCGGCGCCGTCGAATGCGGCCTGTTCGCGCAGGCGACGCACCAGCTCAAAGGGCTCACCTTCGGCCATTTTGAGGTTCAGCTCGGGGGTGCTGAGCGCATCGGGCAGCTCGGTGAGCGCGGCGTTGGCGTCCGGCCGGGCGGAGAGGATCTCGAGCAGGCGGGCGCCGGTGTAGAGGCCGTCGTCGAAGCCGTACCAGCGTTCCTTGAAGAACACATGGCCGCTCATCTCGCCGGCGAGCGGAGCGCCGGTTTCCTTGAGTTTGGCCTTGACCAGCGCGTGGCCGGTGTTCCACATCAACGGCTCGCCGCCGTGCTGGCGAATCCAGCCGGCCAGGTTGCGGGTGCATTTGACGTCGTAAATGATCTGGCCGCCCGGCACACGCGAGAGCACGTCGGCGGCGAAGAGCATGAGCTGGCGGTCTGGGTAGATGATCTGCCCGTCCTTGGTGACCACGCCGAGGCGGTCGCCGTCGCCGTCGAAGGCCAGGCCGAGTTCGGCGTCGGTTTCGCGCAGCGCGCGGATGACGTCCTGCAGGTTTTCGGGCTTCGACGGGTCGGGATGGTGGTTGGGGAAGTTGCCGTCCACTTCGCAGAACAGTTCGGTGACCTCGCAGCCGAGGCGGCGGAACAGCTGCGGCGCGACCGCGCCGGCAACGCCGTTGCCGCAGTCGATGACGATCTTCATCGGGCGGGCGAGTTTAATGTCGCCGAGGACGCGGTCGAGGTAGGCGTCAATCACCTCGGCCTGGCGTACCGTGCCCGTGCCGTGGGCGAGATCACCGGTTTCGATGCGTTTGCGCAGATCCTGGATCAGCTCGCCGAACAGAGTCTGGCCGCCGAGCACCATCTTGAAGCCGTTGTAGTCGGGCGGGTTGTGACTGCCGGTGACGCTGACGCAGCCGTCGGCATTGAGGTGGTAGGCGGCAAAATAGGTGAGCGGCGTGGGCACGCAGCCGATGTCGATCACATCCACGCCGGCGGCGCAGATGCCTTCGGCCAGGGCGCCGGCCAGCGACGGACCGGACAGGCGGCCGTCGCGACCGACGGCGATGCTTTTGAGGTTGCGGGCGCGGGCTTCGGAGCCGAGGGCGTGGCCGATGGCGCGGGCGACATCCGGCGTCAGCGATTTGTCGATGATGCCGCGGATGTCGTAGGCCTTGAAAATTTCGGGAGCAAGTTGCATGAGATGTCCGGAGATGCTGAATGAATGGAAAGGGTTGGCGCAATTATCCCGGATTTGTGCTGATTTCGTGTGACGAATGGGTCACGTCGTGCGGCGAGCGAGGCGCTCGAAACCGCTGATCAGCCGTTCGGGAAGCCAACCGAGCGAGCCGGGAAAGCGGCCGCTCAGGAAGCCGACATGGCCGCCGCCTTCGGGCAATTCCTGCTTGACGGCGCGGGCGCAGTCGCCCGGCAGCGGCAAGGCGGCGGGCGGTACGAAGGGGTCGTTGCGGGCGTTGAGCAGCAGCGTGGGGGTGGTGATGTGCTTGAGCCAGGGGCGGCTGGAGGCGCGCGACCAGTAGTCGAGTACGCCGTTGAAGCCATGCACCGGGGCGGTAAAGGCATCGTCGAATTCGTACAGGGTGCGCGCCTTGCGGATGCGTTCGACGTCGAGCGCGGCCTTGTGGATGGCGATCTTGTCGAGCGCTTTGGCTTTGAGCGTGCGCAAAAAGCGCTGGGTGTAGATGCGGTTGAAGCCCTGGCCGAGCGCCATGCCGGAGACGGTCAGATCGAGCGGCGGGCAGATGGCGGCGGCGCCAGCGATGTGTTGGCTGGCCGCGTCGCCTTGCTCACCCAGCCATTTGAGCAGCGCATTGCCGCCCAGCGAGACGCCGACGGCGAAGATGGGCCCGTGGTGATAGCGCGACGCGATGCGGGCGAGAATCCAGCCGATCTCGGCGCTGTCGCCAGAGTGGTAGGCGCGCAGCAGGCGGTTGGGTCGGCCGGAGCAGCCACGAAAATGCGGTACCACGCCGTTCCAGCCGTGGGCGACGAGGGCCTGCATGAGTGCGCGGGCGTAATGCGAGCGGCTGCAGCCTTCGAGCCCGTGGAACAGCACGACCAGCGGTGCGCGTTCTTGCAGCGGCAGCCAGTCGGCGTGGATGAAGTCGCCATCCGGTGTTTCCCAGCGGACGCGGGTGTAGTCGGGGATGCGCGGCATGCGCGCCAACGGCCAGATGGTTTGCAGGTGGCCGCCGGGGAGCCAGGCGGGGGCGTGGTAAGTGCCGGGATTCATTCGGGGCGGTCGGTCACCATGCAGGCGCGTCCGTCTTAATGCACCACCATGGGTGCGTCGGGGTCGCTCGCGTGCAGATCGGGCGTCGGCGAGGCGTGGTGCGCCAGCAGGCGCCAGCCCTTGGCGCCGCGGATGAAGATGTTGGTGGCGACGATGGGCGGATGCAACTCGTCATCGCCATCGATGTGCACATGCTGCAGCACGTTGTGCATGGCCATGACCGTGCCGGCCGAGATTACCTGCTGAGTGACCTCGATCTTCAGGCGCGGGCCGTCGGAGAACAGTTGCTGCCAGGTGTTGCGCACGGCGGCCAGACCGACGACGCGCGGCGCGCCAGGGTGCACGCAGATGACTTCTTCGTCGTCGCACCAGACGGCCATCATGGCATCCAGGTCGGCGCGGGCGAGCGCAGCATAGAAAGCGGCCTCAACCTCTTGCGGTGAGGTGAACGCGGTGTCGGACACGTGGGGATTCCTTCGGGCGTTCAAAAGTGCCAGTCGGGCTCGCCGTGTGCGGCCCGACTGGCCGTCGGTCAGTGGTGACCTTTGGGGCGTTCGCCGGTAAAGACGTAAGTGGCGCTGCAGTAGGGGCAGCACACCTCGCCTTCGGTCAGCACGTCGAGAAACACGCGCGGGTGGCGGGCCCACAGCGGCGCGCCCGGTTGCGGGCAGTGCAGCGGCAAGTCCTTGGCGGTGACGTCGATGCGGCGGAAGGCGTCCTGGTTGTCAGCCATGTCGGGTCTCTCGTGAAATTGAACGTATGTTGGACGTAACTTAAACGTAGGTGAGCCAGTCGTCGTACTCGGGCGCGCGGCCATTGACGATCTCGAAGAAGCGGGCCTGTATCTTTTCGGTGATCGGGCCGCGCTTGCCGGCGCCGATGACGCGGTTGTCGAGCTCGCGAATCGGGGTGACTTCGGCCGCGGTGCCGGTGAAGAAGGCTTCGTCGGCGATGTAGATGTCGTCGCGGGTCATGCGGCGGGACTGCACTTCGAGGCCAAACTCGCTGGCCACGCGGATCACGGAGTCGCGCGTGATGCCGGTCAGTGCCGAAGCGATTTCGGGTTCGTAGATCTTGCCGTCCTTGATGACGAAGAGATTCTCGCCCGCGCCTTCGGCCACAAAGCCTTGCACGTCGAGCAGCAGCGCTTCATCGTAGCCGTCCTGCGTGGCTTCGAGGTTGGCGAGAATCGAGTTGGCGTAGGTGCTGGAGACCTTGGCGCGCGGCATGGTGACGTTCACATGGTGGCGCTGGTAGGACGAGGTCTTGACCCGGATGCCTTTCTCCAGGCCTTCTTCACCCAGATAGGCGCCCCAGGGCCAGGCAGCAACGGCCACGTGCACGGTGGCGCCGCGGGTGGAGATACCCATTTTTTCCGAGCCGTAGAAGGCGATCGGGCGCATGTAGCAGGACTCGAGCTTGTTGGCCTTGACCACATCGATCTGTGCCTGCATCAGCTCGTCGAGCGAGTAGGGCAGGTTCATGTGGTAGATCTTGCCGGAGTTGATCAGGCGCTGAGTGTGCTCGCGCAGGCGGAAGATCGCCGGGCCGCGGGAAGTGGCGTAGGCGCGCACGCCTTCGAAGACGGCCAGGCCGTAGTGCAGCGAGTGGGACAGCACGTGGGTGGTGGCGTCACGCCACGGCACCATTTTGCCGTCATACCAGATAGAACCGTCGCGATCGGCCATGGACATGTTGAAGTCTCCAGCGAAATGTTGTGTTGAGCGGCGCCCTCGGATGGGGCACACGAATCGCGCAATTCTATCGCAACTTGTGGCTGGCTGTGGCCGCGCTAAAATGCGCATCTTTAATGTCGGGGCTGTGCATGGAGCGGGTCTGGAAACCGAATGTGACGGTGGCAGCGGTTGTCGAGCGCGATGGTCGCTTCTTGCTGGTCGAAGAAGAAACCTCGGATGGGCTGCGTTTCAACCAGCCGGCGGGGCATCTGGAAGCGGGTGAGTCGCTGGTCGAGGCGGCCGCGCGCGAGGCGTTGGAGGAAACGGCGCATCCATTTACACCCGAGTATCTGGTCGGTATTTATCAATGGCCGCGGCCGGATGGTGAGGTCACTTATCTGCGCTTTGCCTTTGGCGGCAGCGTGGGCGAGGCGATTGCCGGGCGGCAGCTCGACGCCGGTATTGTGCGCGCCGTGTGGATGACCCGCGACGAGATGGTGGCCACCGTTGGGCGGCATCGCAGCCCGCTGCTGTTGCGTTGTGTGGATGATTATCTGGCCGGCCAGCGGGCGTCGCTGGATTTATTGCGGCACTATTCGGAATCATGATGCGCTGGTGTGCTCCTGCCTTGACGATGCTGACCCTGTGGGTGAGCGCGCCATCGCACGCCTCGGTGGACGTGTCGATCTGCTACAACTATGGCTGCGTCACCGAGACGGCGGTGCGTTATTCGGACGCGGCGCTGGTGTTGTGGCAGCGTCAGCTCGGCGCAGCGAACAGCGCGGCCGAAGAGCGCAGCATTCTAGCCGAGGTCATTGGCGGGATGTACCGCGAAGCGGGCAAACAGTCGCCCATTTTTGCGGATCGCGGCGGCAACTACGCCGATGACGGTGTGTATGGTCGAATGGACTGCATCGATCATGCCAACTCAACGACCCGCTTGCTCGCTATGCTCGAAAAGCGCGGCGCCTTGCGGTTTCACAAGTTGATGCCGCAGGCGCGGCGGACGACGGTGGTGCTGTTTCAGCATTTTGGTGCGGTGCTTGAAGAAATTGCACCCCCGCCGCGGCCGGTGGCGCCGGCCTTGATCCCCGATCATGTGCCGACCCTGCTTGCTTTGTGCGATTGTGCCGAGGTGCTGAACGACGTGCCGAGCGCATCGTCGGCGGCGCAGGCCGGCACGCCGGGCGCTCAATTTGCAGTTGATACCTGGTTTTACGACCATGGCACGCCTGCGGTGATCTTGCCGCTGGCGGAATGGCTCGATGGAGAAGGACCGAATGTCCAGTAAGCAAGACCCGAACGGGATGAAGGTGGTTGTCGGCATGTCCGGCGGGGTGGATTCGTCGGTGGCGGCGCTGTTGCTCAAGCAGCAGGGCTACGACGTGGTCGGCCTGTTCATGAAGAACTGGGAAGACGATGACGACGATGAGTACTGCTCGACCCGGCAGGATCTGGTCGACGTGGCCTCGGTGTGCGACGTGATCGGCATCGATCTGGAGGTGGTGAACTTCTCGGCCGAGTACAAGGACCGCGTGTTCGCCGACTTCCTCAAGGAATACCAGGCCGGCCGTACGCCGAACCCGGACATCCTGTGCAACTCCGAGATCAAGTTCCGTTGTTTTCTCGATCATGCCATGCAGCTGGGTGCCGACAAGATCGCCACCGGTCACTACGCCCGCGTGCGTGAATGGCACAGTGATGGCCGCAGCGAGTTCCAGTTGCTCAAGGCCGAGGACGGCACCAAGGATCAGAGCTACTTTTTGTACCGCCTCAATCAGCAGCAGCTGTCGCGCACGCTGTTTCCGCTGGGCGACATCTACAAACGTGAGGTGCGGCGCATGGCCGAGGCGGCGGGCCTGCATGTGCACGCCAAAAAGGACTCGACCGGTATCTGCTTTATCGGCGAACGCCCGTTCCGCGAATTTCTCAGTCGCTATTTGCCGACCCAGCCGGGTGAAATCCGCTCGCTGGATGACGACCGCGTGCTCGGCGAGCACCAGGGCTTGATGTATCACACCATTGGTCAGCGCAAGGGGCTGATGATTGGCGGCATCAAGGGCATGGAAGACGCCGGTGGCGAGCATGACGCCTGGTATGCGGCCAAGAAGGACATGGCCGCCAATGTGCTTTACGCGGTGCAAGGTCACGAACACCCGGCCTTGCTGCGCGAGCGACTGGTGGCCACCGAGCTGAACTGGATCGCCGGGCGCGATCCGCACACCCATTGGGTGTATACCGCCAAGCCGCGCTATCGCACGCCCGACCAGCCCTGCGAGATCGATCGTGTCGGCAATGGCGAAGTCGAAATCGCGTTTGCCGAAGCCCAATGGGCGCTCACGCCCGGGCAGAGTGTGGTGGTGTATGAATCGAAGGTTTGTCTGGGTGGTGGCGTGATCGTCTGAAGATCAGGCGATCTGAACTGCCGAGCGCCGGTGCCTATCGACGCCGCCAGCGCTCGGAAAGACTGGCTGTCGTGATTTGGGAGGCTCAGGCCACCCGCGCTGGCGGACAGGCCGGTTCTGCCCAGCGGTCGGCAAAGGCGTTGCATTTTTCGACAAACTCGCGCGTGCTCTTTGGCATCGGGACGCGCGCACGCGTGATGTAGATCAGCAGATCGGTGCCGGCCCGCATCAGTTCGAGACCGGTGTCGGCGTTGCGGGTCTGGCTGCGGATCGGCCGCGCCGGCAGCCTGGGCGCGAAACGATTCATTTGCTCGCCTGCGACCACGAAGGCAGGCCAGATATTGAAAATGGCCGGATCGGTGCGCAAGGTTTCGCACTTTTCACGAGCGGCTTCCGAGTAGGCGTGAATCAAGGGTTCGACGCCGGTGAAGATGCTGTTGCTGGTAAACGCATGGATCATCGCCGTGGCGATTTTATCGATGTCGCGCATGGCCTGCGCGATCTTGATGTAGCGACTCTCGTAAAAGTCTTCGACCGGGATGGAGAAGGCCCGGAAGGGTTCGCCCCATAGTTCGTCGATGCCTTCTTCGCCGCTGATGTGATTGACCAGACGGCCCAGTTCCAGGGCCTTTTGCAGACAGGCGCCGCATTGGCGCATGAGCGGGTTTTCCTGGCCGATATCGACGCCCAGCGCCTGCAGTTCGACCAGCTTGGTGAAGATGTCGGCGGCGCGATTAAACAGCGCACCGGCCAGCATGCCGCCCTTGACACGGCGCATGGCCTCGTCGGTTTCGGCCTCATAGGCTGCGCGCGCGGCCTCCAGACGAAAGCCGGGGATGTTGATACCGTGTTCGACGTGGTTGAACAACCGTCGGGTCAGCGCACCAATGAGCTTCTTTTTGGTCGCCAGCGTATCTTCCGGTGGATCGTAGACTTTGATCCAGTAGCCACCGTAATACACCCGTAATCGGTTGTTAATGACCCGTCGGGTACCCTCTGCGGGGTTCTCGTCCATATGTGCCACCGTGCAACGGCTATGCACCGTTCCAAGTTCTGTTGAGCGTTCCAGTCTAGTACAAAGGTTGTAAATTGTGCAGTGCAGAAGGGACAAACGGTCGTTTAGATGGCCATTCTGGCGCGCAGGCTGAGACGCCGTTTGCGCAGAACGCGCCAGCGCCACGCCGCCTGAGTCAGCACGTAGCCAAGGACGGCGCCGACAGTCGCCATCAACAACATGCCCAGCAGCAGCGGCTGGCCAATGCCGGACAGCCAGGTCCAGGCATGCTCGAACCACGCGCCGAAGCTCTCATAGACCGGGGGCGTTGCTTCCTCAGGCTTGGGCGTAATGCCGAGCAGACCGGCGCCGAGATGGTAGGCAAAGTAGTACAGCGGCGCGTAGGTGAGGGGGTTACTGATCAGGGTGCTGACCGCCGCGATCCATAGATTGGCGCGCAGCGACAGCGACACAATGACCGCTGCGGGAATCTGCGCGACCGGAATCATCAGCCCGAAAAACGCCCCGATGGCCACCGCCTTGGCCACCGTGCGGCGATTGATTCGCCACAGCGACGGATCGTGCAGGCGGGGCCCCAGCCAGCGCAACAGGCGGTGGCCTTTGATGCTTTCATGGGAGGGGAGGAAGCGCTGGATCATCAAGATGTCCGGAGTCGGGTGCGGAGGCGGCTGAAACGGGCAGCATAGCAATATGCGGTGAGCGCTGCGCAATATCAAGCCCGTTCGGCGCCTGTCGGGCAGTGCGCTGACGAGCCGTTCAGACGGCGCGCAGCGCCTCGGCCGGCGGCAAGGCGGCGGCCTTGCGGGCGGGGTAGTAGCCGAAGAACACGCCGATGCTGGCGGCGAACACAAAAGCCACGACGACCGCCGTCGCACTGACCACCACGGTCATGTCAAACAGCGTGGCGGCCAGCCAGGCACCGCCGATGCCAGCGGCTGCCCCAAGCGCGCCGCCGATCAGGCAGATGAGCAGGGTTTCGAGCAGAAATTGGCCGAGGATGTCGCGCCGCCGCGCGCCGACCGCCATGCGGATGCCGATCTCGCGGGTACGCTCGGTGACCGACACCAGCATGATGTTCATGATGCCGATGCCCCCCACCAGTAACGACACCGACGCAATCGCGCCGAGCAGCAGACGCATGGCGCGGGCTGATTCGGCGGCCGCTTCATTGCGGGCGGTGAGGTCGCGCACCGAGAAGTCGTCTTCCATCTCGCCGCTGAGGCGGTGGCGCTGGCGCAGCAGTGCGCCGACGTCTTTCATCGCCTCGGCCAGACGCCCCGGCTGAGCCTTGGCGGAAATGAAGCGCACCGCGCCGGGGAAAGGACTGCCGAACAATTGGCGCTGTGCGGTGGTGAGCGGAATGAACACCAGATCGTCCTGATCGCGGCCAGACAGGCTCTGGCCTTTAGCGCGGAACACGCCCTGCACTTCGAAGGGCTGGCCGTTGATGCGCACCGTCTCGCCGATGGCCGAGTTGGCGCCGAACAGTTCGGTAGCGACGGTGGCGCCGAGCACCACCTTGCGCCGGGCGGCGCGCACATCGGCCTCGTCAATGGACTCGCCCTCGGCCAGGTCCCAATTGCGCACCAGCGGGAAGGCCGCCGTGCTGCCATACACCGAGGTCGGCCAGTTGGTGCCGCGAAACTGCAATTGCGCGCTGCCCCAGTGGGTGGGCGCGGTGTCGAGTACGCTGCCCAGTTGGGCAATGGATTCGGCGTCGTCGGTGTCGAGGGTGGGCACGCTGCCGGCGGCGTAACGCAGGCCGCCGAGCGTGGGTGCGCCGGAGACAACCACAAACAGGTCGCTGCCAAGCGCGTCGATGGTCTCCTGCACCTTGGCGCGTGCGCCGTCGCCGATGGCCAGCATCAGTACCACTGCCCCTACGCCGATAATCATGCCGAGCATGGCCAGCAGGGTGCGTAGCGGATGGGCACCGAGGGCGCGGACGGCTTCGGGGATGAGGGCGGGGTTCACGCCCCAAACTCTACAGCAGGTCGGGCGAGATCACGGCGCGCAGTACGGTCTGGGTTTCGCCGTCGCGCACGCGGTTGCTGAACCACCACAGGGCGCCTTTCTTGATCGTCCAGTCGGTTTCGCTGCCCGATAGCAGCAAGGCGGCCAGACGGCCGAGTGAAGGTTGGTGGCCGACGAGCAGCGCGGCGCCCCGGCCTTCGGGCCAGCCGGTGGCGGCGAGGATGTCCGGCACGCCCATGTCGGGTGCCAGGGCCGGCACGATCTCGAAGCTGTCGGTAAAGGCGCAGGCGGTCTGGCGGGTGCGTGTCGATGGGCTGACCAGTGTGCGCAAGCGCTTGGGGCGGTTGGCGGTGAGCCACTGCGCCATGTTCCTGGCCTGCTTGTGACCGCGCTCGGTGAGCTCGCGGGTCAGGTCGGGAGTGCCGTCAACGGCTTCGGCGTGGCGCCACAACAACAAATCCATGGTGTCCTCGGCGGTGGCGTCAGCGACTGGCGCGCCACGGGGTTTTTCCGGTCAGGAGCGTTTCGATTTCAAGCAGGGCGCGTCGTCGTGTGCGGGCGTACTGTGCCGCGTGCCAGCCAATCACGAAGTGGGCGGGGCCGGTGAGTGCAGGTTCGCGATCGGCCCAGTCGAGCATCAGGCTGCGGGCGATGGCCGCGTCGTTCAGGTAGCCCAGGTCGGTTTGCGCCTGGCGGACACCGGCCAGATACAGTTTGGTGGCTTTGCCGTCGAACAGGGGGCGGAAGAAGTCGATGCCGTAGCGCAATTGCTTGAGGCTGACCCGCAGATCGTGCAGTTGGTCGGGGTCGAGAATGTCGGCCGTGGCGAAGCGCTTTCGGGCGCGCTTGCGCAGGGTGCCCAGCTGCAAGCGGACAAAGGCGGTGAGGTCGGCCGCGGCGTTGAGTGCATCGCCGTTGAGTTGGTGGATGTCGGCGGCAAAGCCGAGGATGCGTTGGCCGTGGTCGGCGTGAGTCAGCCGGGTGCGGGCCTCGGTGCGGGCGGTGTTGCGCAGGGCGAGGGCGTGCGCACGCAAGGGGTCGGTCAGCGTGGCGCCCATCAGCGGTTCGGGCTCGGCCGGGCCGAGAATGTCGGATAGCAGCACGTCGATGTTGCGGGTGTCGCCCAGGTCGGCGGCGGTGTCGCGCAGGACTTCGGTCCAGCGCGCGGCAAAGGCGTCGGGCAGGACGGGGGCGAACAGGCGGATCAGCGAGCGTAGCCGGCGCAGCGCCACGCGCAACTGGTGGACGTATTCGGGGTCGTCATGCACCAGGGCGCCCAGCGTGTTTTCCTGCCATTGCTGCAGGCCATCGAAAGCCAGGGTGCGGAAGGCGTCGAGGGGCGATTGTCTGGCGTGGACCGCCGACTTGGCCGCTTGCCGCGGTGTGTCGGGTGTATCGAGAAACAGACGGTAGCCGCGCTCGGCCTTGCTGCGGTCGGTGGGCATCAGGGCCACACGCTCGGCCAGCGCGCCAGCGATGGCGAAGAGGTCTTGCGCTGTGCCGCGAACCAGCTCCAGCTCGACTTCGCTGATGGCGTCATGCCGCTCGCCAGCGTCGATCTGACCCTGGTCGATCATCATCAGCACTTCAACCTCGGGCGACGGTGTCAGCCGCCGGGTTTCGCGCTTGAAGGTGGTGGTGAAGAGCGGCTGGATCTCGCTGGCGAGGGCATCGAGGCGCTTTCGCACGGCCGGCGCGTCAATGTGAGAGAAGTCGAACTCGCCCGAAAATGGATGCTCCCACTCAGGGCGCGACGACAGCCCGCCCGCCGAGTTGGCCGCGCACTTGATGGTCTGTAGCCAGGTGTTGCCCTGCTTGCGGGTGCGCACCGCGATGCGCGCCTTGTTCAACGCCAGCTCGGGGGTGTCGAAATAGGTGTTGACCAGTGTCTGTGCGTTGCCGAGTTTTTCAGCGCCAGTGACCAGCGGATGGCGACGCAGCGCGCGGATCGCGTCGGGGGCGAGGGCGAGTTTGAGTTCGGTTTCGGTACTCATGAGGCCACCATTGTCTTTCGTTTATGTGACAGATTGATGTTTTGCGGGAGCGCCGGCCGAGACGTCTGACAGGATGCGACCGTCTTGCAGGCGGATGACTCGCCGCGCATGGGCGGCCACGTCTTCTTCGTGGGTCACCATGATGATCGACACGCCCTGACCGTTGAGCATATCGAACAGCGCCATGATGTGTGCCGAGGTGGCCGAATCGAGGTTGCCGGTGGGTTCGTCGGCCAGCACCCAGGCCGGTTCGTTGGCCAGTGCGCGGGCGATGGCCACGCGCTGCTGCTGGCCGCCAGACAAGCGTGTGGGCGTGCGCTCGCCCAATCCCGCGAGGCCGACGCGATCGAGCATGGCAAGGGCGCGCTTCTGGCGTTCGCGGTGCGAGAGCCCGGCGTACATCAGGGGCAGGGCGACGTTGTCGATCAGGTTGGCACGCGGCAGCAGGTTGAAGCCCTGAAACACGAAACCGAAGAAGCGGTTGCGCAAGGCGGCGAGGGCGTCGCCCGACAGACCTTCGACCGCCGTGTCGCCGATGCGATAGCTACCGGCAGACGGCGTGTCGAGGCAGCCGAGCAGGTTCATGAGCGTGGATTTGCCGGAGCCGGACGGGCCCATCAGCGCGACGAAATCACCGGGGGCGAGGCTCAGATCCAACGCGTGGAGCACATCGACCGGCGCTTGCCCCGGCGACTGGTAGCGCTTACCAATGCCCTGCATCACCAGCGCCGCGTCGGCGTGGGCTGCCATCAGTGCAGACGCAGGCGGAAGTTGCCGCGCCCCTCGGCATTGCTGCCGCTGCGCTCACCGATCACGATGGCGTCGCCTGCGTTGAACGGGCTGTCGAGCAGCTCGGTGTGAGTGTCGTTGGTCGCGCCGAGCCGTACGCTCACCGCCTCCAGCGACGTGCCATTGGCGCGATACACCGTCGGGCCCTTGCTGTGCGGCTTGGCGTCGGGGGCTTCGGCCGTTTTGTCGGCGGGCGGGCGAAAGCGCAGGGCGGCGTTGGGCACGCGCAATACGTCGTCGCTACGGGTCAGCTCGATGCTCACCTGCGCCGTCATGCCTGGCAGCAGCAAGCCGTCGGCATTGTCGGTGTCGAGCACCACGTTGTAGGTCACTACGTTTTGCTCGATGGTCGGGTTGAGGCGGATCTGGCGCACCTGCGCGCTGCGTCGCTGGCCCGGGTGAGCGTCGACCGTGAAGCTGGCCGGCTGGCCGACTTTCAGCTCGCCCACATCGGCTTCGGCCACGCGGGTTTCGATCTGCATGTGGGTGAGGTCGCCGGCAATCTGGAACAAGGTGGGGGTCTGGAAGCTGGCGGCCACGGTCTGGCCGAGGTCGACATCGCGCGCCACCACCACGCCGTCGATGGGTGCGCGGATGATGGCGTGGTCGAGATTGGTCAGCTCCTGGCGCTTGCGCGCTTCGAGTTGCTCGACCTGGGCGCTGCGCGCGGCCAGCGCGGCGGCGGTTTCGTCGAGCACGCTGGCCGCGATGAAGCCTTGTTTGACCAGGCGAACGTTGCGTGCGTGCTGGGTTTTGGCCAGCGCGCGCTCGGCATGCGCGGCGGCGATCTCGGCCTCGATCTGTGCCAGCGCGGCGCGGATCAGTGCGGTGTCGAGTTCGGCCAGGATCTCGCCTTGATTCACGCTCTGGTTGAAGTCGGCGTTGAGCTTGGCAATGTTGCCCGAAATACGGGTGCCGACCTTGACCAGCACCACTGGGCGCACCGGCCCGCTGGCATTGATGCTGCGCACCAGGGGGCCGCGGTCGATGGTGGCGGTGCGCCACTGCGGGCCGGTCGGCGCTTGCGTTTGCGCCTGCCAATAAGAATAGCCGCCGTAAGCAAGGGCGACGAAGACTACGAGCCAGACGAGGCGTTTCATCCGGCGCCGCTCAGGTGGCCTCGGCGCGCCAGTGCCCGGATTTGCCGCCCTGCTTTTCGAGCAGGCGGATGCTGTCCATGGTCATGCCGCGATCGACCGCCTTGCACATGTCGTAAATGGTGAGCAGGCCGACCTGCACGGCGGTGAGCGCTTCCATCTCCACCCCGGTGCGGCCGACGGTTTCGGCGGTGGCGGTGCAGGTGATGGTGTGGGCGGCAGCGTCGAGCATAAAATCGACAGTGACGCGGGTGAGCGGAATCGGGTGGCACAGCGGAATCAGCTCGGATGTGCGCTTGGCGCCCTGAATGGCCGCGATGCGCGCAATGCCGATCACGTCGCCTTTTTTGGCGTTACCGGACTGCACCATGGCAAAGGTGTCGGGCGCCATGCCAATGCGGCCTTCAGCCACGGCGACGCGGCGGGTTTCGTGCTTGGCACCGACGTCCACCATGTGGGCCTGACCGTCGGCATCGAAATGGGTAAAGCCTTGCGTCATGATGCGTCTGCCGCGGGTGCGGAACTGTTTAAGGGCGCGGGTATCATAGCACCACCATGATGAAACGAATCCTAGCCTTCGGGCTCAGTGCGGTGCTCTCGGTGCAGAGCGTGGCGGCCGGTTTGCCGGATCTGGGCGAGTCCTCGGCGGCCGATTTATCGGCGGCGGCGGAGCGTCGCATCGGTGAGCAGATCATCCGCGAAATACGCTGGCGCGAGCCGTCCTATCTGGATGATCCGCAGGTCGAGTCCTATCTCACCGACCTGGGTGGGCGGCTGGTGGCGGCGACCAACAGCGGTGGCAGCTACCAGTTTTTTGCGCTGCGCGACCCGACGCTCAACGCGTTCGCCATGCCTGGGGGTTATATCGGTGTGCACACCGGGCTGATCCTTTCGGCGCAGACTGAGTCGGAGTTGGCCTCGGTGCTGGCGCACGAAATTTCGCACGTCGAGCAGCATCACATTGCACGTCTGGTCGGCAAGCAGAGCCAGTCGAGCATGATCATGCTGGCGGCCTTGCTGGTGGCGGTGCTCGCTGCGCGCAGCAGTGATCAAGTGGCCCAGGCGGCGGTGGCCGGTGGTACGGCGGCGGGCATTCAGAACCAGCTTGGCTACACGCGCGAGTTCGAGCGCGAGGCGGACCGGATCGGTTTGCAGACGCTGGATGCGGCGGGTTTCGACACCCGCGACATGGCCCATTTCTTTGAGCGGCTGCAGCAAGAAACCCGCCTGTATGAAAACAACGCGCCGGCCTACCTGCGCACCCACCCGCTGACTACCGAGCGGATCGCCGACATGAGCAACCGGGTCGAAGGTGCGCGCTACCGGCAGGTGACGAGTTCGAATGATTTCATGTTGGTGCAGGCCCGACTGGCCACGCTGGAAGGGCCTGCGCCAGACGTCTTCCGTCGTGAAACACGCGCCTGGGAAAAAGCCAGCCAGCCGACCGCCGCGCAGCGCTATGCCTACGTTCACGCCGCGCTGCGGGCCAACGAACTGGAGCGTGCCGAGGCAGCCTGGCGTGATTTCCCGAAGGCGCAGCAAAGCGCCATGATTGTTGCGTTGGGGGCTGAGCTGGCAATGGCGCGGCGCGATTTTTCGACCGCCATCGCGCGCCTCAAGCCCGCCATGACCCGGTATCCGCAGGCGCGCTATCTAGGGTATCTGTTGGCCGACGCACGGATCGCGGCGGGCGACTTGAACACCGCGATTGCCGAGTTGCGAGACGCTACCGTCACCCGCCCGGATGATTTCCATAGCTGGACCCGCCTGGCCAAGGCCTATCAGGCCAGTGGCAACGTGAGTGAGTCGCATCGCGCCCAGGCCGAGGTGTACGCCTTGCAAGGTGCCTGGTCGTCGGCCATCGGGCAACTCGAAATCGCCCTGCGCGAAGGCAAGGCCGATTTTTATACGCAGTCGGCGATGGATGCCCGTCTAAGAGAGTTTCGCGCCCGCTATGATGATGAACGTGCCTGGCGCGGTCGCGATGGCCGGTGACGTGCGCGGCGCATCGCTCTAGAATGCGGCGCTAACGCAATAAGGAATGAGCTGACATGAATGTCGACAAACAAGTAGACGCCAGTGGCCTGAGCTGTCCGCTGCCCATCCTGCGCGCCAAGAAGGCGCTCGCGGAGATGTCAGCCGGACAAGTGCTGCGCGTGCAGGCGACCGATCCCGGTTCGGTCAAGGATTTTGAAGCCTTTGCCCGCCAGACGGGGAACGAGCTGCTGCTCAGCGAGACGGTTGGCGAAAACCAGTTTCAGTTTCATCTGCGGCGAAAGTAGCTGCGGCCATCGCCCTTGCCAGAGGGCATGAGCCACGCCACGCCGTGCGGTGGCGTATGAGCGCGCGCTCACCGGATGGCCTTGATGAGGGTAGTGTGCTCGAAATACTGCTTTGGCCAGTGCATCATACGGCTGGCGGGCTTCACGTGCGGCCGTCGAGCGTGTCGACTGACTGTCGCAAACGGCACGTCTGCCGAAAGTGGCGGTTTCTTGTGCTGTCGATGGGCGATTGTTTTTGGCAAACCACGCTCAATCAACGGCTTGGTAAGCGCCTGCCGAACGGGCACCTGACTTGGGTATGAGAAGGCAGGCAAACCCTGGCGTGTATTGACGCCCACACGGTTCTTCACGAGTCACCGGACGGACCTTCCCAACCCCCTCGGGCGCCAGGTCACGCGTCGGGGGTTGCCGCCCAACACCAACAACACCCCCGGCCCATGGCCGATCTGCGCGACGACCGGCACGGCCTGCTCAGTCCATGGTGCGCCGGAAGGTCTTGATGCCGACGGCCAGCACCGCCAGGATGAAGGCGGTGATCGCCCCGACCTGGCTCCACAGCATGTCCAGCCCCAGCCCCTTGAGCATCACCCCGCGCACCATGATCAAAAAGTGCGTCAGCGGCAGCAGATTGCCGACGGCCTGCGCCCACTCGGGCATGCCGCGGAAGGGAAACATGAAGCCCGACAGCAGGATCGAGGGCAGAAAAAAGAAGAAGGTCAGCTGCATGGCCTGGAGCTGGTTGCGGGCGATCGAGCTGAAGGTGATGCCAATGGCCAGATTGGCGCAAATGAACAGCAGCACCAGCGCATAGAGCAACAGCACGCTGCCGCGCATGGGCACATGAAAGATGCCACGCGCCGCCAGCAACACCAGGGTGACCTGGATCAGGCCGATGACGATGTAGGGCACGATCTTGCCGGTCATTACCTCGAACGCGGTGGCAGGCGTCGATAGCAGGTTTTCAAAGGTGCCGCGCTCGCGTTCGCGGGTCATCGCCAGGCCGGTCATCAACACCATGGTCATGGTCAGGATCACGCCGAGCAGACCGGGCACGATGTTGTAGGCGGTCTTGCTCTCGGGGTTGTAGCGCCGATGCACGCGCAGATCGACCCGGCCGGGCGCGGCCCCGGGCGGGCGCTGCGCACCGGGCAGGTCGGGCGTGAACACGCGCTGGCCGAGCTGGTTGAGCACCGATATCGCGCCGCCGGCCACGGTCGGGTCGGTGGCGTCGGCCTCGACCAGCAATTGCGGCCTGAGGCCGCGCACCAGGTCGCGGTTGAAGTCGCGTGGGAAGCTGACCACGAACTGCACCTCGCCGCGGGCCAGCAACGCCGTCGCGTCGGCGTCGGAGGCGGCGGTGCCGACGATGCGGAAATAGTCGCTGTTTTCCATGGCCGCCACCCAGGCGCGCGAGAACGGCCCGGTGTCGTGCATCACCACCGCCGTTGGCAGGTGTTTGGGGTCGCTGTTGATGGCGAAGCCGAACAGGATCAGCTGCAGCAGCGGGATACCGACGATCATGCCGAAGGTCAGCCGGTCGCGGCGCAGCTGGGTGAACTCCTTGATCACGATGCCCAGCCATCGGGAGAGGGAGAAGTTGCTCATGCGTCCGGATCCGTTGAAGTGCGCATCAGGTGGATGAAGGCGTCTTCGAGTGAGGGGGCAACCGGCTCGGATTGCAGATGGCGCTCGGCGCAAAAGGCGTTGAGGCTGGCGGTGAGGCGCGCGGCGTCCTGACCGCTGGCGTGCAGCCGGGTACCGAAGCTGGCCACCTGCTCGACGCCGTCGAGCGCGCGCAGAGCCTCCGACAGACCCGGCGCATCGCCGCCCTCGATCGCCCAGGTGCTCAGGCGCTGGCCGGCGATGATCTCGTCGCCCGTGCCCGAGGCCAGCATCTGGCCGTAAGCGAGGTAGGCCAGCCGATGGCAGCGCTCGGCCTCGTCCATGTAGTGGGTGGATACCAGCACCGTGATGCCCGCTGCCGAGAGGCGGTGGATCTCTTCCCAGAAGTCGCGCCGCGCTTTCGGGTCGACGCCGGCCGTGGGTTCGTCGAGCAGCAACAGGCGCGGGTTGTGGAGCAGGCAGGCGGCCAGCGCAAGGCGCTGCTTCCAGCCGCCGGAGAGCGTGCCGGCGAGTTGGTTGCGACGGCCTTCGAGGCCCAAGTCGGCCAGCGCGCGGGTGACCGCCTCGCGCCGGTCCGGCATGCCGAACATGCGCGCCACAAAATCGAGGTTCTCGGCAATGGTGAGGTCTTCCCACAGCGAAAAGCGCTGCGTCATGTAGCCCACCTGGCGTTTGATCTCGCGCGATTCGCGCATCACGTCCAGCCCCAGGCAGCTGCCCGCGCCGCTGTCGGGGGTGAGCAGGCCGCAGATCATGCGGATCGAGGTGGTCTTGCCGCTGCCATTGGGGCCGAGGAAGCCGAAGATCTCGCCCTCGCGCACCTGCAGGGCGAGGTCGCGCACCACATGGCGCGCACCGAAATGCTTGTTGAGGCCGCGTACGTCGATGGCCAGCGGCGTGTCCTTGGCCATCTCAGACGCCTCCGGCGAGCACATCCACCGGCTGGCCTGGCCGCAGTCGTGCCGCCACCTCGGGTGCCGGTACCGCCTCGATGCGGAACACCAGTTGAGCGCGCATTTTCTCGCTGTAGATCACCGGCGGGGTGTACTCCGCCTCGCTGGCGATGAAATCGACGCGGGCGGAAAACGGTGTACCACAGCCGTCGCAGCGCACCGTGACGGTGGCGCCCGGGGCCAGTGCGGTCAGTGCCGACTGCGGGGCGAAGAAGCGCACCCGGCGTTTGGTGTCGGGCAGAAGACTGGCCACGGGCTGGCCGGCGCCGACCCATTCGCCAGGCTGAAAATAGGTGTCGGCGATCTCGCCGGCGGTCGGCGCGTCGACCGTTTTGTGTTCGACCAGCCATGCCTGGCGAGCCAGCTCGGCGGTGGCCGCTGCGTGGTCGGCATCGGCGCCGGCAATCTCGGCCGTCCGGCCAAGGCTGTCGCGATAGCTGGCCAGTTGCTGGCGGGCGGCGTCAAGCTGCGCGGCGTCGCGTCGGCGGGCCGCCACTGCGTCATCGAGTGCAGCCTCCGCCACGAAGCCGCGCTTGGCCAGTGTCTTTTGTTGGGCAAGCCGGGTTTCGGACAGCGCCAGCGCGCTGGCAGCGGCGCGCACGTTGGCCTCCAGCGTGGCAATTTCGGCCGGACGGCGTGGCGTGCGCAGGTTGTCGCTGCGGCTGAGGGCGGCGTCGGCGCGCGCCTGTGCGGCGTCCAGCGACTGTTGGTCGGGGTCGGCCGCAATCTCGAACACCGGCGCGCCCGCCGCTACGCGTGTGCCGCGTGCCTGCGGGAGCTGCGCCAGATAGCCGGCCTGGGGGGCGGCGAGGTAGAGAAATTCGCCTTCGATATAGCCATGCCATGTGGTGTCGGCGGGTGGTGCGCAGGCGCTCAGCGTCAGCAGTGGCAGGAAGAGGGCAAGGTATGAGGCGGATTTCATGGGACGGGCCTTTGCATGGCGTCGGCGCTGAGCAGACGCGTCAGTTCAGTGACGCCGGTGGTGACTTCGGCGGCCGAGGCATCGCTTTGGCGTGCCAGATTCATGATCGACAATCCGATAAAGGTGGCGTGGGCGACCAGTGATTGCTCGGGTGTCGGCGTCAGGCCATGGCTGCCCAGCAGGCTGGTGACGCCTTGCCGGACGCGGCGGATGAGGCCATCGAGCGCATCGCGCAGGGCCGGTTCTTCATCCGCTGCGACGATCAATCCGAGCATGATCCGTACGGTTGCCAGCGGCGGCACGATGGCGTTGATCCGTGCGCCGAGTGGCTGGGCGACATCGTCATGATGTTGGCGCAATGCCCCCAGCGTATGCTCGATCGCCGCCTCGGCAATGGCCAGCAGCAGCGCGTTTCGGGTCGGGAAGTAGTAGGTCAGATGCCCCTGCGTCAGCCCCGCCGTCTTGGCCACACGGGGTTGGGTCAGTGCAGCGATGCCCTGCGTCTGCAGCAGATCGACACCGGCCGCGAGGATTTTGTTGCGGGTAGACATGCGTGGATGATCGCTATTGCACCGGATTTTGTAAATCTACAAAATCCGGGGCGAAACAACAATCGCGGAATCGCCGCTGAGGGTTGGCTTGGCGCCTTTCAGCATGCGGATGCGCTGTGGTGTCGGGCCGGATGTGCCCGGCCAGCGGTGTTCGGGCGCCTGCACGCCCGATACGGATGGCGGGGTTTGCGGTGGTTACGCGATCAGCGCGCAGACAGTTCGCGCAGGTCGCCGACCGGCGCGCGGCCGAAATCGGCTGACAGCAGATAGCCGACCAGCCGCTCGGCGCACACCGCGGGCGGCACCAGCGCACCGTCGCGCTTGAGTGCCTCGAAGCGCTCGCGGGCGGGAAAGCGGGTTTCGTCGCTGCTGCGCACCTGCACCTGCATGTCGGTATCGATCACCCCCGGGGCCAGGCTGCAGATGCGCAGGCCGGGCACGCCGTCCTCGACGACCGCGCGGGCGTGGTGATCCAGCGCCGCCTTGGTGGCGCAGTACACATTCCAGCCCGCGTATGCATTGCGCGCCGCGCCGCTGGACACATGCAGGATGCGCCGGTCGGTCGCGGCCGGGCTGGCAGTCACCAAAGTGTCGGCCAGCATCAGCGGCGCCGCCACGTTCAGGCTCACCGCCTGCGCCACGGCCGCACTGCCTTGCATGCCCAGCGGTCCGACCGGCGCGACGGTGCCGGCGTTGTTGATCAGCAGCACGGCGTCGTCATCGGCCAGGAATCGGGCCATCTCGTCGCGGGACAGCCAGTGCGTCAGTGCAGCCAGATCGGACAGGTCCAGCGCGGACTGTGTGCAGTCCACGCCGAAACGCGTCAGCGTCGGGTTGGGCTGGCGGGCCAGGCCGAGTACGGGGATGCCGCGTTCGAGCAGTGTGGTGGCAATGGCGGCGCCGAGGCCGCGGCTGGTGCCGGTGACGATGGCTTTCATCGGTAAAGTCCTTGGCAGTATCTAGGCGGGAAGCTCGCCCGACAGTGTAGGTCGATTGGGCCAAACGTGGCGACGCCCGATCGGCGGCCAGTGCAGGCGCCGGTCGGGCGTTGTCGGTTGGCTTGGGGCGAAGGACGGGCCGCAGGCGCTCAGGCTTCGGTCAGGACATCTTCCACCCGCAGCCGGATGCGGCGACCGTCCGGAAAGGTCCAGTCGATCTGCTCGCCGACCGACAGACCGATCAGCGCCGAGCCGACCGGGGCAAGGACGGACACCTTGCCGGCGGCGGCGTCCGCTTCGGTGGGATAGACAATTTCGATGTCGCGGGATACCCCGGTGGTGTCATCGACGTAGCGGACACGGGAGTTCAGCGTAACGACGCCGGCTGGCACGGCGCTGGTCGGCATCACGACCGCGCCTTCGAGCTCGGCGCGCAATTGAGGCTCCGGGTTAAGTGCCATGAGGCGGACAAAGTCAGCGTCGCCCATGATGATGTAGTCGCTGCGCATTTCATCTCCATAGATGTCAGTGGATGACCAGATGCATCCGGGTCTCATGGTAGGTGGGGTCGGCCAAGTTGATAAGATCGTGAAAGGGCACAGCATTGGTGCCGATTTGGCAACAAAGGGCGGGGCAGATGAGCAAGATCGATGGCATGCTGATGTTCGCCCGGGTGGTCGAGGCGAAGAGCTTTTCTGAAGCGGCGCGGCGCATGAACGCCACGCGTTCGAAACTGAGCAAGGCGGTGGCGGCGCTGGAGGCCTCGCTTGGCGTACGCCTGCTCAACCGCAGCACTCGCCGGCTGAGCCTGACCGAAGTCGGCGCGGCCTATTACGCTCATTGCGCGCGCATCGCGCAGGAGCTGGAGGACGCGGAGCAGACCATCGGTCACTTGCAGGCCGAGCCGCGCGGCGTGCTCAAGATCAGCGCATCGGTGGCCTTCGGCACCTTGCACATTGCCCCGGCGCTGCCCGACTTCCTGGCGCGCTACCCCGAGCTCAGCGCCGACATGACGATCAACGATCGCATCGTTGATCTGGCCGACGAGGCCTACGACGTGGCGGTGCGGATCGTTACCGAACCGGCGCCCGCGCTGGTGGCCCGCCGGTTGGCGCCGATCCGCCGCAAGG
This sequence comes from Zoogloeaceae bacterium G21618-S1, assembly GCA_027214125.1. Classification (GTDB taxonomy): domain Bacteria; phylum Pseudomonadota; class Gammaproteobacteria; order Burkholderiales; family Rhodocyclaceae; genus Nitrogeniibacter. The sequence goes on along the minus strand of JAPWHF010000001.1, from coordinate 126,722 downwards.
TGTGCGCCACGCCGGCGTACTTCCGGCGCTACGGCGTACCGAAAACCCCCGAAGACCTGGTCAATCACAACTGCCTGCATTACACCCATGATCGCGATGCCTGGCATTTTTTCGGGCCACAGGGGCAGATCGTAGTGCCGGTGTCGGGGCGGCTGCACATCAACGACGACGAGGCCTTGTCGCAGGCCGTGCTCGGCGGCCTGGGCGTGGCCATGTTGCCGACTTTTATCGTCGGCGCCGATCTCCAGGCTGGTCGGCTCGAAGCCGTGCTGTCCGACTATGTGCCGGTCGAGCGCTTTGCCTACGCGGTGTATCTGCCGACGCGCCACCTTGCGCCCAAGGTGCGTGTGTTCATCGACTTCCTGCTCGAACGCTTCGGCCCGCAGCCTTATTGGGACCATTTTGACTGCGGGGCGGGCCAGACGCGTCCGTTGGCGGCTGACCGCGCCGCGTTGGACAATGGCTGATCGCCAGCGCGGCGATCAGCTGCGCAGGGATGTCCAGAAACACCGGAAATGTCGCGGTGGAACCGCATTCCACTCCCGCCGTCGATGGCTGCCATCAGACGCCCCTGTGCCTGAGCGAGGAGGTGGCCGAGGCTTTCGTCCATGGTCCAGATTTGGGCACTGTATCGCGGTGCGGATACCTGGGTTTGAGCGGCGTTTTTGGGCTGGAGTGTCTGCTGACGGAAGCTCGCTGCGTGGACAGTGATTGCCACGCCGGTGTTTTGCCTCTAGGGTCACGCTCCATCGCGAGATGACAGTGATCCCGAATTCATCCATTTGACGTATGCACCTGGGGCCGATGCCGGTAGCCCGAAGGTTGGAAAGATTCTGCGGATGGGGCCTAAAGGCTGAGGCTGCGGGCTCGTCGGTGGTGGTGTTGCCGTAAGTCATAGTGGCGGGCAAGCGAGCGGTGAGCAAGGCGGAGGCCTGTTCGTGGGCCACAAGGCGTAAAGGTGTCGCAATTTCCGTCGATATGATCTGAGACGCCGATCAACGTTGGCGGCCCCAGGGGTCGGGCGCCGCAGGGAGAAAAGAATGAGAAAAATCGGACGCCGCGTGTGGGCGGCTGGGATGGTGCTGAGCGGTTTCATGGGGGCGCCGGCATTTGCGGGCGGCGCGGCAGAAGGCGATGACGCCGCCGAGCTCCAGGGCTTGCTCGAAGTGCTCGAGCAGCAGACCGAAATTGCCACCAAGACCAAGCTCAACGCGGACTATGTACCGGGCATGGTGACGGTGCTGCATGGCGAGGAAATGCTCGCGTTGGGCGCGCGCACGGTGTGGGATGCCCTGCGTCTGGTGCCCGGTATCGAGCCATCGACCGACAGTATCGGCGCGCGTCAGATCCTGGTGCGCGGCATCGGTGGCAGCTTTGCCTCGGGCAACATGAAGATCCTGCTCAACGGCCGGGCGATGAACTCGGCCTTGTCGGCGTCGGCCAACCCGGTGCTGAATCTGTCGATCGCGCAGGTGGACCACATCGAGGTGGTGCGCGGCCCGGGTTCGGCGGTGCATGGCGAGTTTGCCTACGCCGGTGTGCTCAACGTGATCACCCGCAAGCAGGGGCGCGAAGTGTTCCTGCGCGCCGGCGAGTCCGATGTGTATGCGGCCGGCGGGTTTGCCCACTGGCGCAGCGAGGACGGTCGCGGCGGCGGCAGCCTCAACGTGGGCGGTTGGCATAGCGCCGGGGCTGGGACCAAAGCCGGTCGCGATGCGCTATACAACGGCTTCAACGCTTCCCAGTCTTCCCTGTCGAACGCCCCTGGTGCGGTGGATGACGAAGTCGAGCAGCGCTCGGTCCTGCTGGACCTGTATCGCGATGCGCTGTCGTTGTCGCTGGTGTATGTGGAGGATGGCCATGGCGATCATTTTGGAACCATCAACGTGCTCGATACTGACCAAGGTGTCGATTACCGCAACCGCTACCTGATGGCCAGTGGCAAGGGGAGCTGGGCATTGACGGAGCACCTGAGCGCTGAACTGGCACTGGGCTGGCAGTACTACGAAAACCGCTTCAACACGCGCCTGCTGCCGAATGGCTTCACCTGGTTCAACAAGACGCCGGCACTGACCGTGCTGCCAGGCGGCTACGTCACCAAGGGCTACTACGAAGAGCAGCGCCTGTCGGCCGACCTGGATGTGCACTGGGATGGCTGGGAAGGGCATCGTTGGCTGGCGAGTCTGGGCCTGGCACGTATTTCGGTCGGCGATTCGTGGCAGGAGAACAACGTGAATCCGGCGACCAACAATCCGACGACGACGCAGCGTTTTTTCAAGGAAGATGGTGTTCCCTGGCCCTCGGAGCATCGCTCGCGACGCATCGCCAGTTTCACCGTGCAGGATGAATACCGCCTCGCCGACAATGTGACCCTGACCGCTGGGGCACGTTACGACGACTATGACGACTTCGGCAGCAACACTTCGCCGCGCCTGGCTGCGGTGTGGCGGCTCGACCGGCACCACATCCTCAAGGCGCAGTATGCCGAGGCCTTTCGCCCGCCCACTTTCTATGAGACCGGCTTTGCCCCCGACCTGAAGCCCGAGACGATCCGCACCGCCGAACTGGGCTACGTGTTCAAGTCCGCCGAGACCGAGGCGCGCCTGACCGCCTTCCGCTCGCGCCTGAGCAACTTGATCGTCAATAGCGGCATTCTGGGTTACATCAACGCCAATGCGGTGCGCACCCATGGTGCCGAGGGCGAGATCCAGCAGCGCTTCGGCCCGCACTTCCGCATCGAAGCCAACCTGACGGTGGTCGATACCGAACAGGCCGGCGGCGGATCGGTGGCCGGGGCGGCTAACCGGCTGGCCAATCTGGTGCTGCGCTACGAGCCGCGCTCCACCCACACCTATGCGATGTGGCTGCGCCATGTGGGCGAGCGGGGTCGGGAAGCGAGCGACTCGCGTGAGCAACTGTCGGGCTACGAGACCGTCGATCTGGCCGCCAGCTTCGGCAGCCTGGGCGTCAAGGGGCTGACCCTGCGCATTGGTGTGAGCAACCTGTTCGATCGCGACGTGCGCTATCCGGCCTTCAACACGCTCGACCTGGCGGGGCAGACGATCCGCTCTTACACCAACGACTATCCGCAGCCCGGCCGCGCCGGCTGGCTGCAGCTGTCCTACGCCATGTAAGTTCGCGTTCCTTTCCACTCCCGGCGTCAGCCGATCACCGGAAGTCCGACATGCACTCCTTGAATCCATCGGCCGGCTTTGTCGTGCTGCAGACCCTCAACTATCTGCTGACTGCGGCGCTGCTGGTTCATGCCTGGCGCAAGCACCGTGAGCTGTTCTGGGTCATCCCCGCGGCCATCGTTTTCGGTTTCGTGATCGAGTATTCGCAGGTCTCGAAAGCGGTGCCGCCGTATTACTACACCGAAGCGTTGCTTGCCCTGCCTGGGCCGGTGCCGCTGGGGGTGGTGCTCAGCTGGGGGACGATCATCTACGCGGTGCTGGCCACGGTCCGCTCGCTGGCCGTGCCGGCGCGCTGGGCGCCGGTGGTGGCGGGCTTGCTGGCCACGTCGATCGATTTCGTCTCGGACCCGGCCTTCGTCTCGCTGGGCTTCTGGGTATGGGCCGAGCCCGGCGCGTGGTTCGGCATTCCGTGGACCAACTACGTGGGCTGGTTCGTCATCGTGGCGTCCTACACGGCGTGCTTCGAGCTGGTCACGCGTTTCGGCCCGAAGCGCAGCGTGTTCCAGATGCTCGCGCCGTGGCTGGCGATCGCGCCGGCCTTCGGCGCCTTCGTTGGCGTGATGCTCGGCTACCTGTGGCTGGAAGGCCGTGCCGTCGTCGATTCGGAGACGCTGGTGGCGATGTTCTTCGGCCTGTGGCTGCTCATCGTCCTGCCGCAGCTGCCCCGTCTGCGCGGCGACAACACGCTCAGCGGGTGGACGCTGGCGGCGCCGCTGTTCCTCTTCAGCGCCTCGCTGGCGATCCTTTTCGGCACACCCCTGCATCGGCATGAGCCGGAGCTGGTGCTGGTGCTGCCGGCATTCACGCTGCTCGGCATGGCCGGTTTCCTGTGGCCGTATCGCTACGCGCTGGGCGTCGCATCGCGGGCGGCGCATCCGGCCGCCGCGTCGGTGTCGCGCAAGCGCATGCTGGCGATGTTGTTCGTCGGTGCGGTGGCCGGCGTCGGCCTCACTGCGGCCACGCTCGACAAGGGGCTGATCGGGCCGGTCAATCTGCCCGGCGACGATGCCTTCCTGCCCAGCCAGGATGTGCAGTGGTGGTACTGGACCGGCCATCTGGAAACGGAGGAGGGGCGGAAGTTCGGCTTCGAAGTGGTGTTCTTCAGCTTCGACAGCTTTCTGGTGATGCGCGACCAGCTCACCCAGGTGGCGATCACCGATGTGGAGGCCGACACCTTCAAGTTCGACGAGCATCTGGCCTTTCACCTGCCGCAACGCACGAGCAAGCGCTTCGACCTGAAAGCCGGGCCGGGCGACATCATCCGGGCGGTGGGCGACAGCCAGGTCGATCGGCTCCACAGTGAGGTCGGCGGCTATGTGCTCGATCTGGAGCTCGAAGCCAGCAAGGCGCCGGTACTGCACTATGGCGGCGATGCCCACCCCTATCGCTTCGGCGGCTACACCTATTACTACTCGCGGGTGCAGATGAAGACCCGCGGCACCATCACCGTCGATGGCAAGACCTATCACGTCAAGGGCACCAGCTGGTACGACCGCCAATACGGCGAGCTCTACCAGGCCATCGTCAAGGGCTGGCAGTGGTTTGCCATCGAACTGGCCGACAACCGCCAGATCATGCTGTACGACATCCTCGGCAAGTCCAACCAGGTCGAACGCGCCGGGTCGATCACCGATGCCGACGGCAACACCCGTGCGCTGGCCGGGCATCAGTTCCAGGTCGAGGTGCTCGGTCAGTGGAAGAGCCCGCATACCGGATGCATCTATCCGTCGGGCTGGCGTGTTATCGTCGAGGGCGAAACCTTCGAGGTTCAACCCATGGTGCGCGACCAGGAACTGCACGCCAAGCACGGCTTGTGGCCGGGGCCGGAATATTGGGAGGGCGCGGCCAGTGTCGGCGGTGCCAGCCCCGGCAAGGCCTATGTCGAGCTCAATGGCTTCTGCCGGGGTGTTGAAGGAACCCTGGCGTTTTAGATGCCCTGCGGCTGTGCCGCCCGGACCGCCGATCGGCGACGGGCAGGGCGCCGTCCGGGGGTGAAGGAAAACGAGGACATGCTGCAGACCATCGGCGGAGCACACGGTTGACATGCTTGGCCCAGCCTCGGGGACGCCGGGAATTCTCTCACTGCTGTGCCATCGGGGTGACCCGGTGGCGGCGGTGAGGTGCGCGGTGCGTATCCGTCGCATTCTCTGCTCGGTGCTGGCGACCTTGCTGATTGCCGGTTCGCCCTGGCTGGGCGCGATCGCGGCCGACGAGCAAGATGCCCGACGTGTGACGGTCGGCCTCAACCTGTTTCCCGCCCTGCTGGCCGCTGACCAGAACATCGCTGACAAAGGTGACGGCAATGGGCGCTTGTTGTTGTTGCTGGTCCACCGCGACGAAGTGGAGCTGGTTGAGCAACTCGCGGTGGCATTGCGCGACAAGGGCGCGATCCGCGGCATTGCGCTGCAGGTCAAATCGGTCCGGGTCGACCAGCTCGCCAGCTACGCCAACGCGAAAGTGGCCGGTATCTTCGTCGCGCAGCGCTTGGGTGACGACATCGATGCCGTGCTGGCGTTCAGCCGCCGTCACCAGTCGCTCAGCTTCTCGCCGTTTCCGGGTGACGTGGAGCGCGGCGTTGCCGCCGGCATCTCGGTCAGCGACCGCGTACTGCCTTACGTCAATATTGACGCGGTCGATGCTGCCGGCGTTCGCATCAAGCCTTTTTTTCTGAGAATTGCGGAGCGTTATGACCAGCGTTGAGAAAACGCGGCGTCCCCGTGCCAAGCGCCCGACCGGCGTTGCCGTGTCGCGACTGTTCCTCGGGCTGGGGGTGTGTCTGGCGGCGTTCCTCGCCTACTACTGGTTTGCGGTGCTGGCGCCCCGGCTGGACGCCAATGCCCGCGCCAATGCCACGGCGCTGGCCAACTCTCAGGCCCACACCTTGGCCGATGCGCTCACCGGCAGCGATCCGCATGCGGCACGACGGCGGCTGGCGGGGATCATGGACGAGATCCTGATCGCCCGCGAACCGACCACCGGAGAGCCGATCTTCCTCGGACTGAAGACCGAGATCGACTACGACGTGGTGCGCGCGCCGTCCGGTATGCTCGACATCTCCAAGGACAGCGGACAGTGCAGCGAATGCCTGGACATCGATGTGCCGCTGTACGCGCGCAGCTCGCGCGAGCTGCTCGGCATTGCCCAGTTTCGGGCCAACATGCTGTTTGTGCGAACACTCAAGGACGATGTGCGCGACAAGTTGTCGATCGGCGCGGCCCTGCTGCTGGTGGTCATCGGCGGCATCTGGTGGGCGGTGGTGAGTCTGCTGCACAAGATTGCCCGCAGCGAACGTAACCTGCGCGCACTGTTCGAGGTGGCGCCGGTGCCGATGGTGTTGGTACGCCGTCGCGATGGCCATGTGCTGCGCGGCAACCAGGCCGCGGCCGAGTTGTTCGGGGTATCGATCGATGCCTTGCCCGGTTTGCCGGCGAATGAATTCCACCGAACCGCCGACGGACAGACGCCGCTGTGTGGCCCGCAGGCCGACGAGCGCAGCGTGGATAGCCGCGAGATTGAATTTACCGACCGCCGGGGCGCGCACCACTGGGTGCTGGCCTCGGCCTATGCAATGGGCTATTTCGACGAACCGGCGCACATTCTGAGCTACGCCGACGTTACCGCCCTCAAGCGCATCCAGCAGGAGCTGACCGTGGCCAAGGAGGCGGCCGAGGCGGCGACCCACGCCAAGAGCCTGTTCGTGGCCAACATGAGCCACGAGATCCGCACGCCGCTCAATGCCGTGATCGGCTTCTGCCATCTGGCGGGGCGCACCCCGTTGAATACACAGCAGCGCGGCTATCTGGGTAACATCCGCAAGGCCACCGATGCGCTGCTGTCGGTCATCAATAACATCCTCGATTTTTCCAAACTCGATGCCAGCAAGCTGGTGCTGGAGCAGGTCGACTTCCGGCTCGCCGGCGTGATCGACGATTTGCTCGAATTGTTTGGCGTGCTGGCTGACCAGCGTGGCCTGCGTCTGACGGCCGAGGTGGACGCCGCCGTGCCCGACTGGGTGTCTGGCGATCCGCAGCGGCTGCGGCAGGTGCTGATCAACCTGCTCGGCAATGCGCTCAAATTTACCGAGGTCGGTGGTGTGCAGTTGCGGGTCGGCCTGGACGCCGCGACCGGCGACAGGATGAGCTTGCGCTTCGAGATCAGCGACAGCGGCATCGGCATCGCCGACGACGTCGTCCCGACCCTGTTCGAGTCCTTCACCCAGGCCGACAGCTCGATCACCCGCAAGCATGGCGGCACCGGCCTCGGGCTGGCGATCTGTCGCAGCCTGGTTGAGCTGATGGGTGGGCAGATCGGCGTTCGGAGCCGACCGGGGCATGGCAGCACCTTCTGGTTTACGGCTGACCTGGGCATCGGACATCCCGTCCTGCCGTGCGCCGAGCCTGATCGGGGCGAGGCGCCCATGCCGCGCGCCGGCGCACGGGTGCTGGTGGTGGAGGACAACCCGATCAACCAGCGCATCATGCGTGAGCTGCTCGAAGGTCTGTCGCTGCAGGTGTGCCTGGCGGGCGACGGGCTGGCCGCGCTGGCGGCCGTCGAAGGACACCGTTTCGACCTGGTGCTGATGGACCTGCAAATGCCGCATCTGGACGGCTACCAGGCCACGGCCCGCATCCGCACCGAGCACGACGCGCTCAGCCTGCCGATCATCGCCATGACCGCCCATGGCCGCGACGAAGACCGCGAGCAGTGTCTGGCGGCCGGCATGAACGACCATTTGTGCAAACCCGTCGATCCGGCGCTGCTGGCCGCCACGCTGGCCCGCTGGATACCGCCGGCGATCCCGATCGATACGCCGGTGTTGCCCGTCGTGACCGGAGTGTCGCCGGATGCTGCGGCCTTTGATATGCCGGGCGTTGATGTTGCAGCCGGGCTGGCCCGGGCGGGCCACAAGTCCGCGCTTTATCGCCAGTTGCTGGGCGATTTCCGCCAGGATCATGCCGACAGCGCGCAGCGGATGCGCCATGCCATTCAGGCCGGGCAACCGGGCGAGGCGCTGCGGATTGCCCACAATCTCAAGGGCACGGCTGGCAACCTCGGCGCCCGCGCACTGGAGCGCAGCCTGCTGGCGCTGGAGCGGACGATGCGCAGCGAGGTCGATCCCGCCGAGGCGCTGGACGCGGTGGACCAGGCCCTGACCGAACTGGTTGATGCGATCGCCGGCCTTGATGCGCCGACGCTGGCCGATCGTGACGCCTCGGGGTCGCTCGATATGGCGCGCCTCGACGCGAGCATCGAGGCCTTGCAGCATGCGCTGCGTGACGGCAATTTCGACGCGCAGCACCTCCTCGAACCGCTGGCCGATGCCCTGGCGGGGCGTTGGGATGAGCACTATCGACAGATTGCGCTGCAGGTGCGCGCCTTCGACTACGATGCCGCTACGGCCGCACTGGCCGTACTCGCTGATCTGCTGGCGACGTTTACCCGGGAACAAGTTCATGACTAACGAGAAACCCAGAGTCCTGGTCGTCGATGACGAGCGCTCCAATATCAGCCTGCTCGGCAACCTGCTCCAGCCCGCCTATGAAGTGCTCGTTGCCACCGACGGTGCATCGGCTCTGCGTCGTGCTGCCGCCGAGGTGAAACCCGACATCATCCTGCTCGACGTCATGATGCCCGGCATGGACGGCTATCAGGTCTGCAAGCAGCTTAAGGAAAACGACGCCACCCGAGACATTCCGGTGATTTTTATCACCGCCATGGGCGAGGAGGATGACGAGGCGCTGGGCCTGCGCATCGGCGCTGTCGACTACGTCACCAAGCCCTTTTCGCCGGCGATTCTCAAAATGCGCTTGCGCACGCATGTTGAACTCAAACGCCTGCGCGATCACTGGCAGCGCTTGTCGACAGTCGACGCGCTGACCCAGGTCGCCAACCGGCGCTGCTTCGACGAGGCGCTGGAGACCGCCTGGCGCACCGCGATGCGCCAGAAACAACCGCTGGCGCTGATCATGGTCGATGTCGATCACTTCAAGGCCTACAACGACCACCACGGTCATTCTGCCGGCGACGACTGCCTCAAGCGTGTGGCGCAGGCGCTGAGCCAGGAGGTCAAGCGCGCTGGCGATTTGCTCGCGCGGTTCGGCGGTGAGGAATTTGTCTGTTTGATGCCGGATGTGGACCTCCATGGCGCGGAGACCGTCGGTCGGCGCATGTGTTCCGCGGTGTCGGAGATGTCGCTGCCGCACGAGCATCCGTCCGTGCGGGCTGCGGTCAGTATCAGCGTGGGGCTGGCGGTGTTGCATCCGAACGGTTCGCAGAGCCCGAACGACCTGGTCGTCGAGGCCGACCGGCGCCTCTACGACGCCAAGCGCGGCGGCCGCAACCGGCTATGTGCCGGGGTGGACAACACACTGGATCCCTGATCGAGACACAGGGCTGACGGTCGTCACGGCCGATGTTCAGGCGCGGATCGACGCGCACATGGTCAAGCAGGATATTGATGCTCTCGCGCACCCGCACCGCTTGAACTCGCGTGCGATCCCGGTAATCATTTTTTGTCGGCGTTCCGATTTGTTGTGCCGGCGCAGTCCAATACACAGGGAGTCCAGCGGTGGCGCACGTCAATCACCCGAGCCAGCCGAGCGCCGCGCTTGCACAGGCCATCGCGCACGTCAGCGGTATCGACGTGACCCGTGCCTTGCTGCAGCGCGTGAGCGGCGGCAGCATCAATCGCGCGTATCACGTCCATCTCGGTGAGCAGTCCTACTTCCTCAAATGCAACGGCGCCGATACGCAGCCGCTGTTCGAAGCCGAAGCCGATGGCCTCGTTGCATTGGCGGCGAGCGATGCCTTTCGTGTCCCGCACGTGCTTGGCAGTGGTGCGACGGGCGACGAGGCCTTTTTGCTGCTCGAACACCTCTCACTCCGTCCGCTGGCGAGCGACGACGATGGCCAACGATTTGCCGAGGCGCTGGTGCAACTGCACCGTGATACCGGCGTGCACTACGGCTGGCCGCGCGACAATTTCATCGGCGCCACGCCGCAAGCCAATCCGCAAGGCGATGGCTGGGCGCAGTTCTTCATCAAGCACCGGCTCATCCCGCAGCTCGAACTGGCCCGCGCCAAGGGCTACGCTGGCGCCCTCGGCCGCGATGCCGACGCCTTGCTCGAACGCGTACCCGGCCTGTTTGTCGACTATCGCCCCCAGCCCAGCCTGCTGCACGGTGACCTGTGGAACGGCAACGCCGCGATGGACGACACCGGCCGACCCGCCATTTTCGACCCCGCTGTTTACCGTGGCGACCGCGACGCCGACCTGGCCATGAGCGAACTCTTCGGTGGCTTCCCGCACAGCTTCTACGTCGCCTACCGCCGTGCCTGGCCACCCGTCGACGGCTACGAGCAACGCAAGACGCTCTACAACCTGTACCACGTGCTCAACCATCTCAACCTGTTTGGCCGGGGCTATCTCGGGCAGGCGGAGCGGATGATCCGGGGCTTGTATATGGAGTTGAGGCGCTGAACTTGACGCGAAGGCCGGGCGAACTGGCGGGCAGGCTCGCCGTCACAGTGGCATAGTGGTCCGATGGCGTTCAAAGTTCTTACTGCTGAAGTATCACACGAGACCAACACCTTCAGCGTGCGCCAGACCGACGCGGATGCTTTCAGAGATCGCTTCTTTTTGCTGGGCGAAGCTGCGCTGGTCGAGCGGGCGCATGCGAACACCGAGTTGGCCGGCGTGCTTGATGTTGGCCGTGCGCACGACTGGACGGTTCGGCATGTACTGAGCGTCGCCGCCGGCCCGAGCGGCTTGGTGAAGCGCGCAGCCTTCGACAGTTTTGCCGCGCCAATCATGCGGCGCGCCGCCGAGGCGCCGTTCGACGGGGTGATCCTGTGCCTGCATGGGGCGATGGTCACCGATTTTTGCGAAGACGGTGAGGGCGAGTTGTTGCGCCAGTTGCGCGCCGCCATTGGCATGACGGTGCCGGTGGCGATCACGCTGGATCCTCACGCGAATGTCACCCGTCAGATGTGCGCGCTCGCCGACATCATCGTTTCCTTCAAGACCTATCCGCATGTCGACATGCGCGACACCGGGCGGCACGCGGCGACCATCCTGCACCGGACGATGGCCGGCGAGATCCGGCCGCGAACGATCATGGTCAGCGTGCCAATGCTTGAAGAGGTCAACGGCGGGCGCACCGACATTGGCCCGATGATCGCGCGTCTGGACCGCGCACGGGCTTACGAAACGCGCGATGACGTATTCGCCGTCAGCATCAACGCCGGTTTCGCGAGTGCCGATATCGCCGAGGTCGGGCCCACCGTGCTGGTCACCGGGCAGGGGGATGTCGATGCGCACAAGGCGTTTGCCCAGACCCTTGCGGACGATCTGTGGGCCAGGCGGCATGAATCACTCAACACCTATTTCAGTGTCGCCGACGCGGCGAACATGGCCCGGTTGCACCCGGCCGGCAAGGGCCCCTTTGTCATTGCGGACTATGCCGACAACCCCGGAGCGGGCGCCTATGGCGATTCCACGGCCTTGCTGGCGGCGCTGCTGACGGCAGACGTGGGTGATGCTGCATTCGGCCCGATGGTCGATAGCGAGGCAGTCAAACAGCTCGGCAAGGCGTCTGTCGGACAGTCTGTCAGCCTTGCCCTGGGCGGCAAGACGAATCCGAGCTTCGGCGGCGGACCGCTTCATCTTGAAGGTGAATTGGTGTCGGTGTGGGATGGAAAGTTCGTCGGTGACGGACCGATGATTGGTGGCTTGAGCGGCAGCTTTGGTCGCAGTGCCGTGCTCCGCGTCAAGGGCATCGACATCCTGGTGGTAACGCTGGCCCGGCAGATTCTCGATTTGCAACAGTTCAAGGCCTTCGGCATTGACCCGGCACAGAAACGCGTCGTGGCGCTCAAGTCGATGCAGCATTTTCGTGCGGCCTTCGAACCAATCGCTGGCCAGATCATCGTCTGCGACAGCGGCGCCTTGTGCACCCCGGACTACCGCGCGCTGCCTTATCGCAAGGCGCGCCGGCCGATCTTTCCGCTGGACGATTTCGACGATTGAGCCGGGAGGTCGACGGCTGCGCGCGGTTGGTGCTTGATCCGGCGTGCGATGCTGCGAAGCACAATGCGTTTGGCTTGGACTGGTTGCCGGCACGCCGCCGGGTGAATTGCCGCGATCAGGCTGATAAAAATCATCAATTTACTTTTAATTTCAAGTTATCGCGCTTTTCAGCTCAATCCCGTGCGCTTGCTGCGGCGGGGCGCTGATCGACAGGTCGCCGGCCCGTTGTCGCGTCAAATGTGCTGCGTTGCGGTGTGCTATGGTGAGCGATACACACCCGACTTTCTGGGGACTATTGGCTGACCTTCAGCGATACGCTGTCGGCCCAATCGGTCGTTTCCTTTGAGCCCACCAAAGGAGATCCAAATGTCCAGTCAGTTCCTCCGCTCGCCGAGCGCGATCATCCCCCGTCCCATGCCGTCGCTCGCAAGCGCGACAGCGGGCCCCATTGCCGCCGCACCAGTGCCTGGTGCCGAGCGGCGGGCCACCGCAATCGTTTATTGCGAGGCTAATTTTGGCGCCATCGACGGCAAGACCGCCAATGGTCTCGTCCGGCACTCAGAGAAGTACAAAATCCTGTCGGTCATCGATAGCGAGAAAGCCGGGCGTGATGCCGGCGACGTGCTCGACGGTGCTCCCAATGCCATTCCCGTCTGTGCCGACCTGGCCGCTGCGCTGGCGCTCGCCGGTGACATGCCGGACTACTTCATCTTCGGCATGGCGCCGGCCAGCGGCATGTTGTCGTCAGGCGAACGCGATATCGTGCTTGAGGCCATCGGCCAGGGCATGAACGTGGTCAATGGATTGCACGAGTTCCTCAACGAAGACGCCGAGTTCGTCGCCGCGGCGGCGGCCGGCAAGGTCAAACTCATCGATGTGCGCAGGCCGCGCGAAAAGAAGGATTTGCGTCTGTTTTCGGGCCGAATCAATCAGGTCAACTGCCCGCGCATTGCCGTGCTCGGCACCGACTGCGCCATCGGCAAGCGCACCACTGCGACGATTCTCGCCCGCGCGCTCAACGCGGTCGGCATCAAGGCTGTTCTTGTCGGCACTGGCCAGACAGGACTGATGCAGGGCGCCCGCTACGGCGTCGCGCTCGACGCGGTCCCCTCGCAGTTTTGCTCGGGCGAAATGGAAGCGGTGGTTGTCGAAGCCTTTGAAGGCGAGCACCCGGACGTGATCATCATCGAAGGGCAGGGCGCGCTCAGCCACCCGGCGTTTTCAACCTCCAGCCTGATCCTGCGCGGCAGCCATCCTCATGCGGTGATCCTGCAGCATGCGCCGGGCCGCGCACACCGTTGCGACTTTCCGGCCATGCCGATGCCCACCCCGGCCAGCGAGATCAATCTGATCCAGACCTTCTCCGACACCCGGGTCATCGGCCTCACCTTGAACCACGAGAACATGGAAACGGCCGAGGTCGATGCGGCGGCCACGCATTACTCACGCGAGCTGGGTATTCCGGTTGCCGATGCACTGACCCACACTCCGGCGCGGCTTGTCGATATGGTGCTTGCCGCGTTTCCCGAGTTGCACAGGAGGCAGGTTGCCCTGCTGCAATGACCGCTCCGCGGCTTGAGATCGATCTCGACAAGATCCGTCACAACGCCCTCACGCTGGTGCGGCGGCTCGCACGCCACGGCATATGCGTCACCGGCGTGACCAAGGCTGCTCTCGGCTCGCCCGAAGTGGCCGGTGCCATGCTCGACGGTGGCGTCAGCGGGCTGGGCGATTCGCGGATCGAAAACATCGAGGCGATGCGTGCGGCGTATGTGCGTGGTCCGATGACACTGATCCGCACGCCGATGCTGTCTCAGGTCAAGCGCGTGGTGGCTGGGGCGAATGTCAGCTTCAACACCGAAATTGACGTGATCGACGCCTTGTCGTCGGCCGCCGGCAAGGCCGGTGTCATTCACGGCGTCGTGTTGATGGTCGAGTTGGGCGACCTGCGCGAGGGGATTCTGCCGGGCGATCTCGCGCACATGGTGCGTCAGGTCTTGCGCCTCCCCAACATTCTGCTTAAAGGCATCGGCGGCAATCTTGCTTGCGCCAGCGGCGTCGTGCCGGACGCCCGCAACATGGCAGAGCTGTCTTCACTGGCCGATATGATCGATGCAAGTTTCGGCCTGCTGCTCCAAACCATCTCCGGCGGCAACTCGGCCAGCCTCGACTGGGCCCTGAGCGGCGCCGACACCGGCCGGATCAATGACCTGCGACTCGGTGAAGCCATCCTTCTCGGCCGCGAACCGCTCCATCGGCAATCCATCGAGGGCTTGCACAGCGATGCCGCGGTGCTTGTCGCCGAAGTCATCGAATCCAAGCGGAAACCATCCGAACCCTGGGGTGACATCGCGCAAACGGCGTTTGGCGGCAAGCCCCGCGAACCGGATCGCGGTCCGATGACCCGCCTGCTGCTTGCGGTCGGCCATCAGGACACGGACCCCAGTGGGCTGGTGCCGCCAGTAGGCTTCGAGCTGCTCGGCGCGTCCAGCGATCACTTGATTGTCCGTGGGGGAAATACCCCGGTCGCCGTCGGCGACGAAATCCGCTTTCAGCCCAACTACGCGGCATTGCTGCGGGCAATGACATCGCCCTTTGTCGCTAAATGCCTCACATCGCGGGTGCCAAAAATGGCGCGGACGCGCCAAATGGCGAGGGTGAGCGGAATGAAAAATTCAGGGCGGGTCGTTTGAATTGACGCGCTCAGAGGGCAGATTGAAAAAGGGCGACATGGCGTGCCCGCCGACAAACAAAAACCCCCGCCGGCCTTGTGCCCGACGGGGGTTTTCTGTTGTACGTGCCCGTGTCAGAAGAAGCGATACGTGTAGTCGAGGTACAGACGATGATCGCGTTCGTTCTCTTTCACGCCATCCAGACGGCCGGTCTTGTCAGACTGGTACTCGAGGTAGGTGTAGCGAAGCGCCAGGCCTTTGACGACCGGGATCGCGTAGCGCACGTCGAGGGCCCATTCGCTCTCGTCGGCTTCGCCCAGCGAGGGGACATGACTGTTGCGTGCGCCGGTGCCTTTCTTGTAGCTGAGGGTGGTTTTCAGGCCTTTGATGTAATCCTTCCAGTCGTAACCGGCTTTGAGCATCCACACCAGTTCGTCACGGTTGGAGAAGTCAGCCAGCACGCCGCCGGTGGGGAAGGCGTTGGTGCCGTGATCGCCGGCGAAGTTGTCTTCGATCCATGCACCGTCGAACTTGGACAGGGCGCCGCCCAACAGCACGTTGCCAAAGGTCCAGTCGGCCGCCACATACACCCCGAGGCCGTCGTTGTCGCTGGCGGTTTTGCCGGCGACCGACCCTGCGACGTCTTCGTCATCGAGCTCGCTGCTTTCCGAGCCGGTCACGAACAGGTCGCCATCGTCACGCGAGGCGTGCACACCGCCGGTGAGCTTCAGCTTGGATTTGTTGGCCAGGGCGAAGGTGTAAGACGCCACCAGACCGGTCTTGCTCAGGAAGTTGTCGGCCTTGAGGTATTCGAAGTCGATGCTGAAGGGGCCGGAGTCGTAGCTCACGCCGACCAGACCGATGTACTCGATGTCGCCTTCGGTAGAGCGGTCAGTCTTGAACTCGTAGAAATGTGCGTCGGAGCGCGGCGACCATTCGTTGTACATCGCGCCATAGAATTTCAGGCCCTTCATCGGCTTCACTTCAACCGTACCGCCGGAGAAGGAGTTGGGGATGGCACGGCTGCCGGAGCTGCTCAGCAGCATGCTCTTGTGCACCTGGCGACCGAGCTTGGCGCTGACCATGTCCTGGTACTTCAACTTGATGAAGGCCTGGCCCAGCTTGCCGAAGGAGTCATGCACATCGCCGTCCTTGTCGACCGACAGGATGTCGGAGGTCAGGCGGCCGCTGGCGCCCAGTTCGGTCACGCTGTAGCCGGACAGGCCGATACCGATGAAGTCCCAGTAGTAGGGCGACTCGTAGTTCAGCTGCAGACCCAGGGCCGATTGGCTGCGGTCGTTGGCGTCGTTTTCGTAGTCGCGGTCAAAGTAAATGCCACGGGCTTTGAGTTCCAGCGAATGGCCTTTGGTGTCGGCGGCCGATGCGGTGCCGGCCAGGGCCAGGCTTCCGACCAGGATCTGGATCAGTAGGGGAATGCGCTGCTGCTTCATGGTGTCTCCTCGGTTTGTTCTGGGTATGTCGTCAGGGCTAGGGCTGCGGCAAGCTGTGTCTGATCCCGCTAGCTTGGCCAAAGTATGGCGAGCTTCATTGATGCTTTGAAATGCATTGTCAGTGCCTATTTATGCGATGTTCGCATCGATAAAAGGCACGGTTTTTCAGGCGGCGGTCTTGGCTTTGTCGAGCGGCACGTGGACGAGGCCGATGAACAGCGGGCGCGCGGTGCGGACCAGGCCGGCCACCGCGAAATGCGGCGCATCCGGGCTTGAGCGCGGGTCGAGGCCCATGCGGATGTCGAGGCCGCCGGCGGGGTGCTCGATGCGGATCAAGTCGGGGTCATCCGCCGAGCGCCGGGCGTAGCGCGATGGCACCGTGGCTTCAATGCTCGAGGCTGCGGCCAGGCACAGCGCACCTGTCACCGCAAAGGCGGAGTGGCAGGTCCAGGGGGTGAAATAGCGCGACGTGATGGTGCCGCCATACGCCGGTGAGGCGACCAGCGCGATCTTTGGCAGGACGGACTGGCGGACATCGCCCATGCCGGCGCGCAGCGCAATCTCAAGGCGAATGGTTTCGAGTCGGGCTTTCAGGTCGCTGTCGGCGTCGAGTTCCTGCCGGGTTTCATGCCCGGTTCGCCCGAGCGATTCGGCCGCCACGAAGACCAGCGGCGAGGCGAAGTCGATGCAGGTCACGTCGATGTCGCCGACGCGGTCAATACGCTGCCCGGTTGGAAACAGCTTGCCGGTCTTGGCGCCCGCCGCGTCGAGAAAGTTCAGCACGATGGGCGCGCCAGTGCCGGGTACGCCGTCAATCCGGGTGTCGCCGTCGTAGGTCACTTTCCCGCCGGGCGTTTGTACGATGGATTCGACGATCTTGCCGGTGTTCCGGTTGAGGATGCGCAGCGTCGTGACCGGATGCTGAGCCTCGACCAGTCCGTTCTCGATCGCAAACGGGCCGACGCCGGCCAGCATGTTGCCGCAGTTGGGCATGGTGTCTACGCTCGACTGATCGACCGACACCTGAGCAAACAGGTATTCGATGTCGATGCCGGTCTGTGTTGACGGGCTGACGATCACCGCCTTGCTGGAGAGGGTGTCGCCACCGCCAATGCCGTCTACCTGGCGGATATGGGGCGAGCCCATGGCCGCGAGCAGAATCCGGTCCCGCTCGGCCGGCTCGCTTGGTAAATCATGGGCCTGGAAGTACGGCCCCTTCGAGGTGCCGCCGCGTATCAAGGTGCAGGGGATGTTTTTGAACATGGGTTCCTCGTTGTCCGAACGACTGTGAGCAACCCATTCTGGCGTGATGCGATAAATGTTAGAAATGCAATATATTGTCGTTTTGGTGCGTAAATTGCATTAATTGGTGCGCGGATTTTCGTGCAGAAAGGTCCTCACATGCGCGAATGCGTTCTCGAAATAGGCCTCGTAGGTGTCGTGCTCGACAAAGCCGAGGTGGGGCGTGCACAGAATGCGAGGATGGCTCAGATAGGCCTGCACGCCGGTCGGCTCATTTTCGAACACGTCGAGCGCGGCAGAACCTGGCCTACCGGCTGCCAGTGCGTTGAGTACGGCACCGGGCGCGACGAGCTCGGCGCGGCTGGTGTTGACCAGCAGGGCGTGCGGTGGCATGGCGGCCAGGTGCTCGGCGGTGACGATGTGCCGTGTGTCGGGTGTCATCCGCAAATGCAGGCTGAGCACATCGGCCTGTGAGAAAAAGTGCTGGCGGTCGGCAACAAAGTGGTCACCCGCCTGCTCGGCGGCGCCGCGTGAGCCCTCGCGCCCATGCGCGATCACCCGCATGCCGAAGGCGCGGCCGAAGCTCGCCACCCGTGCGCCGATGCGTCCGTAGCCCCAGATGCCGAGCGTGCGGCCATGGAGCACGGTGCCCAGGGCTTCGTCTTCGCGCCGCTCGGCGCTGCGCTGCCAACGCCCGGCGTCGAGCTGGCGGACGTAGGGCACCAGGCGGCGCGAGGCGGCCAATATCAGCGCCCAGGTCAGCTCGGCCGGGGCGATCGGGTTGCCGCTGCCGTCACGCACTTCAACCCCATGCCGTGCGCAGGCGTCGAGGTCGATGCAGCCGGCCAGGCGTCCGGTCTGGACGATCAGCTCAAGCTCGGGCAAGGCGGCGATCACCGCGGCGGTGATGGTGGTGCGCTCGCGGATCAGCACCAGGCAACGGGTGCCGCGTAGTGCCGAGATGAGTGCGGCCTCGGTGTCGATGGGCTCGTGCAGCACCTGCAGGCGGGCATCGATACCGTCGAGCAGGCGTGCAGCGTCGAGTCGCGACACGACGCCCTGATAGTCGTCCAGCACGGTGATTCGGTTCATGTGTCGGTCTCCGGAGCTATCGCGAAATCAGTCTATCGTGCGTGGCGCAACGCCCTGAGCGGCATACAGCGGTCGCAGGTGCACTCGCATGAATTCGAGCCGCAGCGAAAAGCGGACGCCCACCGCCACCAGCAATAGCCCGGCCGACAGCAAGGCGGCATCGGGGCCCATCGCGTCGGCGACCCAACCCACCGCCAGGCCACCGGCCGCGGCGGCGCCGAGATTGGCCGCGGTGTAGAGCGCCAGCACGCGTCCGCGCAGCCCCTCGGGCAGAATCGTTTGGAGGATGGTGTTACTCGATGCGTTGCACACGATCATGCTGAAGCCGAGCAGGAACAGTTGGACCAGGGCAAGCCATAGCTCGGCGGTGAGCGCAAAGCCGATGAGCGCCGTGCCGGCGAGCACGCTGGCGTGGAGGATGCTGCCAGTGAGGCCGCGCACGGAGGGGCGTGACATCAGATACACCGAGGCCACCAGTGCGCCCGCGCCGGCGCTGCCGAGCAGTACGCCGAGGGTGTTGGGCCCGCCCTGAAACACATCGCGGGCGAAGGCCGGCATCATCGGCAGATAGCTGGCGGCGAAAAAATTTACCAAGGCAACCTGGATCAACAACATCCGCACGGGCACGCTGCCGCGGACATAGGCGAGACCTTCGCGCAGGGCAGAACGAAATGACACCGGCGAGGGGCGCGACGAAGGGCTGTCGATGCGTCGAAGCGCCAGAATCAAGGCCAGGAAAGACACGCCATTGACCGCGAAGCACACGGCCGCCGAGGTGGCGGCAAGCAAGAGCCCGGCGGTCGGCGGGCCGACGAAGCGGGCCACATTGAAAGTCAAGGTATTGAGTGCGATGGCGTTCGGAATGTCATCGCGACGGCCCACAAGTTGCCCTGCGAGCGAATGCCGCAGCGGCGCGTCGAAGCTGTTGAGCACCCCCAGCACGCCGGCGGCGACGAGAATCAGCCAGGGCTCGAGCCAGCCGAAATAGGTGAACACCGCCAGGAACACCGCCTGCGCCAGCATTAGCGTCTGGATCTGCAGCATCAGGCGTTTGCGGTCGCTGCGGTCGATGACGATGCCGGCAAAGGGCGCCACCAGCAGTTGCGGGGCGTTGCTCAGAAAAGCCACGGCGCCCAGTAGCACCGTCGAGTCGGTGAGTCGATAGACCAGCCAGCCGAGCGCCACCTGTTGAATCCAGGTGCCCACCAGTGACAATAGCTGGCCGAAGAAATAACGCCGGTAGGCCGGCGAGGCCAGCGCGCGCCAGGCTTGGCCACGCGCCGGTGTTGCCGGCCTCGTACGTTCATCGTCTTGCGAAGGCTTAGCCATCGTTCCCGACGCCGACCGGATTGGGGCGCCGCTTCTCGATCGCCCACTTGAGCAGCGCTGCGCTGCGGTAAAAGCCGTGGGCGAACTTGCCGTAGGGCATGGTCAGGAAGAGGCCCATCACCACGCCCAGATGCACCGCCAGCAGCAGGCCCATGGCGGGGGTGTCGCGTCCGGCGAGCAAGGCCAGGCCGGTCAGGCTGGTGAAAAAGAGCAGGGCGATGAAGCCGCGATCCATCGGCTTTTGCGCCGCGTCGCCATGCTCGGGGTGGCGCTTCAGGTTCAGCCAGAACAGGCCGGCCGGACCGATCAGCAGGCCGATGCCACCCAGCGTGCCGAGTACCACCGGCAGGCTGGTGAAGGCGTAGGGCGCTTCCCAGCCAAACACGTAGTGATATAGCGTGGCCACACTGGTGGCGGCAAAGCACAGCATGAAGCCGTAGAAGGTCAGATGGTGGTAACGCCGCCGCGCCAGGGTGAAGGCGTCATCGGCGTTGTTGCAGCCCTGGCCGTGACCACCATCGAGGTAGGTCAGGCGCAGTACATCATGCGTGGTCTCGGCGATGGCCGCGCCGCTGGCGGCGCCGGGGGCCGCCTCGCGCCAGAAACGCGCGACGCCGATACCCAGCGCCAGCGCCGCAAACAGGAAGACCGGCGCGAACATCGAGACCAGCAGATTGTGCGGAAAAATGGCGTAGAAGTTGCCGGCCAGCGGCGTATGAAACAGCGTGCCCTGGACCATCAGCGCGAGCACCAGGAACAGCGCCAGGCCGCCCGCCACGGCCAGTGCGACGGTGATGCCATTGTTGCGATACAGCTTGCCGAAGCCAGCCGGCCAGGCGAAATCCGAGTAGGTGCGGGCGCGCACTGTGGCCATGGCCTGCGGCACATTGACCGCGAATTCATGCGGCGGGGCGTACTGGCAGGCGTGCAGGCAGGCGCCGCAGTTGTGGCACAGATTGGCCAGATAGTGCACATCGGCTTTGTCGAAGGCGAGGCGCCGGGTCATGGCCGGAAAGACCGCACAGAAGCCTTCGCAGTAGCGGCAGGCGTTGCAGATCTGCAGGATGCGGCCGACTTCGGCCTCATCGGCGTTGAGCGCCGGCAGATTGCGTCCGGCGGCCAGATCAGTGGCTTCGCGGGCGAGGGCTTCAAGCGATTGCATGGGATTCTCCTTGGCGCGCGGCAGCCGCGGCGTGAGCGCCGGCGATGCGGCCGAAGGTGGTGCCGATGGTCATGCCGACCCCGGCGGTGTAGCCCTTGCCGAGCACGTTGCCGGCCATCATTTCGCCGGCCACGAACAGGTTGGGGCTCGGCACATCCGAAAAATGCACGGCGGCCTGCTCATTCACTTTCAGGCCCAGGTAGGTGAAGGTGATGCCGGGCTTGAGCGCATAGCCACGGAAGGGCGGGGTGTCGATCGGCAGTGCCCAGTGGGTCTTGGCCGGCGACAGGCCCTCGGTATGGCAGTCGTCCTGCACGGTGTGGTCGAAGGTGCCGACGTGGCAGGCGGCGTTGTATTCGCGAACGGTGCGCACAAAAGCCGCTTCGTCGATGCCGAGCTGGCGGGCGAGCTCTTCAAGCGTGTCCGCCTTGGCGCCGGGAAACACCGGCGGCATGAAGCGACCGTTGGCTTTGGCGTCGATGATCGAGAAGCCGATCTGACCGGGCTGTTGCGCCACCAGACGACCCCAGATCGCGTAGCGCTTGGGCCAGAAGTCTTCACCTTCGTCGTAGAAGCGCTCGGCGTGTTTGTTGACCACGATGCCCAGCGACACACAGTCGATGCGGGTGCAGATGCCGCCGTCGTAGAGCGGGGCGCGCGCGTCGATGGCCACGCAATGAGACTGGGAGGGGTCGCCGATCATGTCGGCGCCAGCGTCGATCATGGCCTTGAGCAGCACGCCGCGGTTGAAGCGGGTGCCGCGGATGGCGAAGTTGTCGGCCGGCCACTCCCCGTTTTCGTTTTGCCCCCAGGCCTCGCGCAGCCATTCGCGGTTGGACTCGAAGCCGCCGGCGGCCATCACACAGGCGCGCGCAGCGATGCGTTCATCGCCAACCCAGGCGGCGCGGAACACGCCGTTTTCCAGTTCGATCCGATCGACCGGCGCCTCGTAGCGGATGCGCACGCCCAGCGCTTCCGCGCTGCGGTAATAGGCATTCACCAGTGCCTTGCCGCCGCCCATGAAGAAGGCGTTGGTGCGCGACAGGTGCAGGGTGCCGGACAGCGAGGGCTGGAAATTGACGCCGTGTTTGCGCATCCAGTCGCGGCAGCTCGAGGACTCGCGGATCGCCAGGCGGGCGAGCTTTTCGTTGGTCATGCCGCCGGTGACCTTGAGCAGGTCTTGCCAGAATTCTTCTTCGGGGTAGCGCTCGGTCAGCACGTCCTGCGGGGCGTCGTGCATGCAGCGCAGGTTGCGGGTGTGGCTGGAGTTGCCGCCGCGCCATTCGCGCGGTGCGGCTTCGAGCAGCAGCACCGAGGCGCCGGCTTCGCGCGCCATCAGCGCGGCGCACAGCGCGGCGTTGCCGCCGCCAATGACCAGCACGTCGACGGTGCCGGGATG
Source organism: Zoogloeaceae bacterium G21618-S1 (assembly GCA_027214125.1). Taxonomy (GTDB): domain Bacteria; phylum Pseudomonadota; class Gammaproteobacteria; order Burkholderiales; family Rhodocyclaceae; genus Nitrogeniibacter. The sequence goes on along the minus strand of JAPWHF010000001.1, from coordinate 104,153 downwards.
CTTTTCTTTCATGGGTCGAACTCCTGTGTGTTGCTCGGTTGCCATCGACTATCGTTGTTTTGGCGCCGGCCACCCAACGCCGACCCAAGATCGGGCTATCTCGATTCGAGATGCAGTGGTGTGACCCCGCGCCAGTGCCCGTTGTTGACCAACTGACTCACCGTGTGGCGCAGGGTGTTGCGGGTGGCGAGGGCGGCGGGCGAGAGCTCGTCTTCGGACAGGCTGCACAGCAGGTTGCGGCGGGTGGTGCCTTCGTCTTCAAGCTCGCTCCAGCGCAGGCGCGAGTCCGCGTCCGGTTGGCGGGCGAGGGCCGACCACGGCTGCACGCTGGCGCCAATGCCGTGGTTGACCATGTCCATCAACACATAGAGTGAGTCGACTTCGGCGATTACATTTGGGGCGACGCCGAGGGCATTGAGTGCGGTGTCGATGACGCGGCGCAGGCCATGGCGCTGGGTGGGCAGCACCAGCGGCAGGCCGGCCAGCGCGCCGAGCCGGGTGGGCAGTGGTGTGGGCGAGGCATCGGCGCGGGCGATGACAAACAGTCGCTCGTCGAGCATGGGCTGGATGCACCAGCGGCGCGCCTGGTGGCCGTCGAACAGCACCGCGATGTCGAGTTCGCGACCGTTGAGCATCTGGCCGAGATGGCCGGACATGGCCTCGACCAGGCGAATGCGGATGTCGGGATACTGCGTGCGCATGGCCTGCATCAGGGGCAGGCCGAGCAGGCCGGCGGTGGTCGGCGCCAGGCCGACACTGACCACGCCAGACAGGCGCGAGTGCTGCGCGGCGGAGGCGGCTTCGTCGGCATGGCGCAGGCTCAGTTGCGCGTGGGCCATGAAGGCCAGCCCGGCTTCGGTGGGTTCGATGCCGCTGGGGTTGCGCTGGAGCAGGCGGGTGGACAGCTCGCTCTCGAGTTTCTGGATCTGCAGGCTGATGGCTGACTGGGCGACGCCCAGATCGAGTGCTGCCTGACTGATGCTGCCCAGCTCGACGGTCCGCACGAAATAACGCAGTTGCCTCAGTTCCATCGCTTCATATGCCTGTTCAAAAATGCTTGAGGCGGGCATGGCCTTGCGGCCAGCCCGCCTCAAGCGCGAGTCAGTTCTCGCTCAATATGGCCACCATGGCCAGTTCGCTCAATGGCCGGTGCGCGTCGAGATTAGCGCTGTCGGCGCGTTCGCCGGCCTGGCCCGGTGCCCGGCAGCCCGTGTCGCTGATTGAGCCGAACAGCACCGGGCAGTCGAGCTGTTGCGTGGTTAGCTCGGTGAAGTGTGCGTGTTGCATTGTCATTTCACCGCAGCGGCCCGGGCCAGCACTTTGTCGACCATCACGCCGGCCTGACCAAGGTAGTTGGCCGGGTCGCAGAGTTTGGCCAGCGCGGCGCGGTCGAGGTGCACATTGATTTCCGGGTGTTCGGCCAGAATGTCCAGCAGCGGGCGATCGGTCTTGATCGCCTGGCGGCACAGGTCATACACCAGATCGTGCGCATACTCGCGACCGATGTAGGCGCCGAGACCCATCATCACCGCCTCGGACATGACCAGGCCCTTGGTCAGGTCGATGTTGGCGCGCATGTTGCCTTCGTCGACTTCCAGCCCTTCGAGTACGAAGCGCGTCTGCTTGAGTGCGCCGGCGAGCAGGCAGAAGGACTCGGGCAGGGCGATCCATTCAATCTCCCACGGACCGGTCGAGCGCTCGTGGTCGGCGATCATCGCGTCCATCAGCGCGGCGGAATGCTGGCGCACCACCGACACCGCGGCGTGGATGTAGCAGCTGGAGATCGGGTTGCGCTTTTGCGGCATGGTGCTGCTCGAGCCGCGGCCGGGTGCAAAGGGCTCATACACCTCGGCCACTTCGTGCTGCATCATCAGTTTGACGTCCATCGCGATCTTGCCCAGCGAGCCGCCGACCAGTCCGAGGAAGGCGCCGACTTCGGCAATGGTGTCGCGCACGGTGTGCCAGGCGATGTCCGGCTGGGCCAGACCCAGTTCTTCCATCAGCCCGGCCTGGGTTTCCATGGCGCCGGTTTCGATCGAGGCCAGGGTGCCGCAGGCGCCGCCGAATTCACCCATCAGCACGCGCGGGCGCAGCTGGGTGAGCCGCTCGCGGTGACGCTCGATGCCGGCCAGGATGGCGGCGGTCTTGAAGCCGAAGGTGACCGGAATCGCCTGCTGCAGGTTACTGCGGCCGATCACCGGGGTGTCGCGGTAGCGCTTGGACAGCGACACCAGCGCGGCGGAGATGGCGGCCAGTTCGCCGTCGATGATTTCCAGGCCTTCGCGGATCTGCATCACGGTGGCGGTGTCGGTGATGTCCTGGGTGGTGGCGCCCCAATGCACGAACTCGCCGAGCTTGTCGCGGCACAGCTGGTTGATCTGGGTGACCACGCCGAGCACCGGGTAACCGATGCGCTCGGTCTGTTCGCGCAGGCGGTCCATGTCGATCTTGTCGATATGGCAGTTGCCGATGATCTCGTCCGCGGCTTCTTGCGGAATGATGCCGAGCCGGCCCTGGACCACCGCCAGCGCACGTTCGATTTCAACGTAGTGTTTGGTGCGGTTGCGGTCGGACCACACCTCGCGCATGGCGTCGGTGCTGAAGATGTTGCCGAAGATGCTTGAGTCAATGATGCTCGCGGCCATGGTGTTGCTCCTTGAATTGGGGGGGATTCGGTGTTGTTTTGAATGGGGTGTCAGTTCGGTTCGTCTGCGTGGCTGCGGGCGATAATGGCCTGTGCCTTGAGCACCACCGGCCGGTCGATCATTTTTCCGTCGAGCTGCACCGCGCCTTCGGAGGCTTCGGCGGCGGCCAGCACGCGATGCGCCCAGGCCTGGTCTTCGGCGCTGGGTCGGCAGGCGGCGTGAATCCAGTCCACCTGCTTGGGGTGGATGCACATCTTTGCGCCGAAGCCGAAGGCCCGGGCGAAGGCGAAGTCGGCGAGCACGCGCGCTTCGTCGGTGACCGAAGGGGTGACCCCGGCCACCGGTGAAGGCAATTCGGCGCAGCGCGCGGCGATGGCGATGCGCGATGAGGCGTAGGCCAGCCCGGCGTCGTCGCCCGACAGGTCGAGGTCGACGGCATAGTCCAGCGTGCCAAAGGCCAGCCGGGCGACGCCCTCGGTGGTGGCGATCTGGTCGACGTTGTGGATGCCGCGAGCGGTTTCGACCAGGGCCAGTACCTGCGCCTGGGTGGCCGTGGCGCGGACGAGGTCGATCTGCTCGCGCCATTCGCTTTTGGGCAGCATCACCACGCCGATGCCGGACTCGCGGATCATCGTCAGATCGTCGGCAAACCATTCGGACTGTGTGTCGTTGATGCGCACGGTGATGCGCTTGGCGGCATCACCGTGCGATGCCACCCAGTTGGCGATGGCGTCGCGGGCGCCGGCCTTGTCGGCCGGCACGACCGCGTCTTCGAGATCAAGAATGATCACGCCGGCATCGGTGGCGAAGGCTTTGTCGAAGCGTTCCGGGCGGTTGCCGGGCACAAAGAGGTAGCTGATGGGCTGGGTCATGGCGCGTCTCCTCGGTGCTCAGATCACGCCGGCGGACTTGAGCTCGGCGACCTGCTCGGCCGTGTAGCCGAGTTCGGCGAGGATGGCGGCGGAGTGCGCGCCCAGCGCGGGCACCGGGTCCATGCGCGGATCGCCTTCTTCCCACGAGCCCGGCGGCAGAAGGGCCGGCACCGTGCCGACCGAGGTTTCGATGTTGCGCCAGCGTTTGCGCGCCTTGAGCTGCGGGTGATCCCACACGGCATGCATGTCGTTGACCTGCGCGTTGGCGATGCTCGCGGCGTCGAGGCGTTCGACCACCTGCTCGGCGCTCAGATCGGCAAAGGCGTCGACGATGATCTGGCGCAGTTCCACGCGGGCGGCGCTGCGTCGGGAGTTGGTCGAGAATCGCTCCTCGCGGGCCAGGTCGGGCTGCAGCAGGACCTTGGCGCAGAAACCGGCCCATTCGCGCTCGTTCTGCAGGCCGAACATCACCGTCTTGCCGTCGCCGGCCGGGAAGGGGCCGTAAGGGTAGATGGTGGCGTGGCTGGCGCCGGTGCGCGGCGGCGGGGCGGCGCCGTCAAAGGCGTAGTAGAGCGGGTAGGTGGTCCACTCCACCAGGCTCTCGAGCATCGAGATGTCGAGGTGCTGGCCGCGACCGGTCTTCTGGCGCTGCATCAGCGCGGCGAGGATGTTGGTGTAGGCGTACATGCCGGCCGAGATGTCGGCGATCGAAGGGCCGGCCTTGCAGGGTTCCTCCTCGGTGCCAGTCACGGACAGGAAGCCGGATTCGCTCTGAATGAGCAGGTCGTAGGCCTTCTTGTCGCGGTAGGGGCCGTCGGCGCCGTAGCCGGAGATGTCGCACACGATGATCTCGGGCTTGATCGCCGACAGCGCTTCGTAGGACAGACCGAGACGGGCCGCCGCGCCGGGGGCGAGGTTCTGCACCACCACGTCGGCTTCCTCGGTGATCAGCTTGAGGAGCGCCTTTTGTGCTTCGGGATGCTTCACATCCAGCGTCAGCGATTCTTTGGAGCGGTTGATCCACACGAAATGCGAGGCGATGCCGCGTACGCGTTCGTCGTAGCCGCGGGCGAAGTCGCCCACGCCGGGGCGCTCGACCTTGATCACGCGCGCGCCGAGATCGGCGAGCTGGCGGGTAGCGAAGGGCGCCGCGATGGCGTGTTCGAGGGTAACGACGGTAATGCCTTCAAGGGGTCTCATTGTTCATTCCTCACTTGATCACCGCGGTGGCTTCCATGGTCAGCCAGCCTTCGTGATCTTTCGCCCACAGGCGGAAGGTCTTGCCATCGGGCTGCGGCTCGCCGCAGACGAAGAAGTGGTTGATGTCGAACACCGGGCGAACGGCGCGGAACTCGTAGCTGGCCAACTCGGCATCGGGCAACTGATGACGCAGCAGGTCGAGCAGCATGGTGGCCACCATCGGGCCGTGCACGATCAGGCCGGGATAGCCTTCCACCTCGGTCACATACTTGCGGTCGTAGTGGATGCGGTGGCCGTTGAAGGTCAGCGCCGAGTAGCGGAACAGCAGCACGTCGTCGGGCACCCACTGCTTTTCCCAGGTGGACGTTGCCGGCGCGGCCTTGGGCGGTGGGGCGACGTCGTCGGGCTTGGCCGCCTCGCGATATACGATGTCGTGGAACTCGGTCAGCGCGATGTCGGTTTCGCCGTCGCGGCAGATTTCGTGACGCACCTTGACGAAGACCAGCGGGCCGGTGCGGCCGCTCTTTTCGGTCACGTCGTGGATGGTCGAGGTGCGCGTCATGGCGTCGCCGATGCGCAGCGGCTTGTGGAAGGTGAATTGGCTACCGGCCCACATGCGACGCGGCAGCGGCACGGGTGGGAGAAAACCGCCGCGCTTGGCGTGGCCGTCCGGGCCGATTTCCGACTGGCGGTGCAGCGGCAGAAAGTACAGCCAGTGCCACAGGCCGGGCAGCGGCGTGCCGGCGGCGGGGCGCTCTGCTGGGCGGTCAAACGTGGCCGACAAGGCGGCGTAGGGGGTGGCAGTGGCGATATCGGAGACTGCTTCCGAGCGGCCGATCCAGTCCTTGAGATTCATGGTGTTGCGTCCTCCGTCGGGTACGGGCGGGGCACCTGCCTGTCGCCCGCCAGTGCGGGCGGACAGGTGCGGGATCAGAAAAAGCGTGTTGAAATCAAATGAGCTGTCGGGCTTATTTGAGCGGCCAGGGCATCTCGACGTAGTGCTGCAGCAGGCCAGCCGGGAAGTCGAGCGTCAGGTAGTGGCCCAGCGTGCTCATGAAGGCGATGCACAGACCGGTGTAGAGCAGGCTGCGGGCCACGCCGAGCTGGGTGCGCACCATCAGGAAGGTCGTGATGAAGATCGCGATCGAGATGATGAAACCGAGTACAGCGGTCATGCTGAAGAGGAACACGAACCAGCCCACGGACGGCCAGACGGTGGTGCCGTCATCCGCGCCCTTGACCTTGGCCGCCAGCTCCTGGTCGTAGTGCGAGCTGTGCCCCGGTTTGGCCACGAACAGCATCATCAGCATGTAGCCGGTGAAGGCGACCATCAGCGCCGAGGTGTAGAACGGGAACACCGACCCCAGGAAGCTCAGTGGTGCGCTGCTCATCACGCCGTACAGGAAGGTGGCCAGCAGCAGCACGGCGAACACGATCTGCGGACGACGCTCAGCCTTGTTGGCACCGCCGATTACCGGGCGGTCGGTTTCTTCGCCGCGGGCTTCTTTGGTGACCGCGCCTTCTTCAGAGACCCGGCTACGCAGGGCCATCAGCGTGGAGGCGATGGTGAGCGCGCCGATGATCAGCACACCCGGGCGTTGAACGAATTCCCAGCCGTAGAACTGCAGTGCCTGATACAGGTAGTTTTCAGCCTGACTCGAGAGTACGAAGCCGATCAGGAAGGCTGGCCGCGGCCAGCCGAAGCGTCGCAGGAAGATGCCGACAATGCCCACTGCGAACAGCACCAGCAGATCGGTCAAATCACGCCGCGCCTGGAAGGCCGCGAAGCAGATGATCATGATCATGAAGGGGGCGATCAGGTTGAAGGGCACGAAGGTCAGTCGGGCAATGGGCACGGCCAGGAAGAAACAGATGGCGGCGCCGACGATGCTCGAGAAGGCCAGTGTCCAGGCGATGGTGTAGGTCAGCTCGAGGTCGGTGGTGACCATCGACGGGCCGGGTTGAAGCCCGAGCAGGACCATGCCGCCGAGGAACACCGCCATGCTGCCCGAACCGGGAATGCCGAACAGCAGGGTTGGCATCAGCGCGCCGCCTTGCAGTGCGTTGTTGGCCGCTTCCGGCGCAATCACGCCCTTGATCTCACCCTTGCCGAAGTTGGATGAATCCTTTGTGGTCTGCACGGCATGGCCGTAGGCGATCCAGTCAACCACGCCGCCGCCGAGGCCGGGGATGGCGCCAATGAAGGTGCCCAGTGCCGAGCAACGCAGCACCAGGAACCAGTGCTTGAAGGTGTCGCGCACGCCTTGCAGCCAGCCGGCACCCAGGCCGGAGTCGGATGCGATCGGGCGTGAGCGGCGGATCAGATCGGCGATCTCGGGGATGGCAAACAGGCCCAGGCCGATGATGACCAGCGGCACGCCGTCGACCAGGTAGTCGATGCCCAGATCAAAGCGGCTTTCACCGGTGGCGGGGGCGGCGCCAATCGCGCCGACCATCAGACCCAGACCGCAGGTGACGACACCGCGCATGATGCTTTCGCCGGCCAGCACGCCGACCACCGACAGCCCGAGCAGGGCGAACATGAACAGTTCAGCGGTGGTGAAGGACAGGATCAGCGGCTTGGCGACAACCACAAAACCGGTCAGCAGCAGTGCGCCGAATACACCGCCCAACAAGGAGGCGGAGAAGGCGGCACTCAGTGCGCGAGCGGCCTGACCTTTCTTGGCGAGTGGAAATCCGTCCAGCACCGTGGCCTGACTGGCGCTTGAGCCGGGGATACCCATGAGAACCGAGGTAAAGGTGTCGCCGGTGGGGATCACGGCGACCATGCCCACGAGCATGGCCAGCGCGGAGACCTGATCCATACCGTAAATGAAGGGCATCAGCAGCGACATGCCTGCGATGCCGCCCAGGCCGGGCAGAATGCCCACGCCGAGGCCAACAACAATGCCGAGCAGCATGTAGGCGAAGTGCTGAAACGAGAGGAGGCCGACAAAGGCGCTCTGCATGGCTTCTAGCATTGGAAACTCCAGTATTGAGTGGCTGGTGCGTCAGGGCGGCCGATGGTGGTTACCCTGACGGCGGTCAGCGTTAGAAGCGCGCGTTGTACTCTTTCTCGAGCAGCGCGCGGACCCAGTCACGGGCTTTGGGGTCGATGGTCGTGCCTTCCTTGAAGAGCGACTCGCCGGCCTTGTCGGTCAGTTGCTCGTAACCGCCCAGTGCCTCGACTTTCGCGGCCTGGTACTCCGGATCGAGCTTCATCTTGCGCACGGCGGCGCGGTAGGCCTCGACGATGTTGTCAGGCGTGCCCTTGGGCAGCACCAACAGCTTCTGTGCCGGAAAACCTGCGATCAGGAAGGACTTGAAAGCTTCCCACTCGGTGCCGGACGGCTTCTTGCCGGTGACCATCTCGATGGCTTCGCCGATGTGCGGCAGCTCCGGGAAGTTCGGGTCGCGGATGAGCTTGCCATCGTCGTCGGTGGCGCCCCAGCTGAACAGCGGAACGGCTTTACCTTCTTGCACGATGGGCAGCGAGCTCTTCAGGTAGGCCGAGGTGGTCTGGTAGTCGATGTTGGCTTCGCCGCGCTCGAAAGCCAGGCGGCCTTCGCCCCGACTCTTCATGCCGAACACATGCTGCACATCGAGGCCAAGCAGACGGAAGCCGAGCAGCGGAACGAGGTCGAGCGAGGTGGCGCCCTGACTGCCGTAGACCAGACGCTGGCCCTTGAGTTTGCCCAGGTCGGCCAGCGATTTCACGCCAAAGCTGCTGCTGATGTAGGCCACACCGCCGGTCGGTGCGGCGAGCACGACTTTCCAGTCCTTGTAGTCGTACTTCACGCGCGGATCGCCGAGCAGGTAGGGGAACTGCGTCGAGCCCGAGGTGCCCAGAATGGACAGACCGTCCGGCTTGGCGCGGGAGGCGAACTGGCTGGCGCCGGTAATCGAGCCGCCGCCGGGCTGGTTCTTGACGACCACGGTCGGCTGGCCGGGCAGGTGCTTGGACAGGAAGGGTGCGTTGAAGCGCGCCCAGGTGTCGGAACCGCCACCGACGCCAAACGGGATGACGAATTCGATGGTCTTGTCGCTGAAGTCGACCGCGTCGGCCATGGCCGGCATGGGCGAGATGAAGGCGGCGGTTGCGAGCGCCACGGACATGCCCAGGAAATTGCGTCGATGGGTAATGTTTTTGGTCATGATTGCTCCTCCTAATGTGTCGTTCAAGTCGATGCTGTGTTGTTAAGGCCGGTGGGCCTGGTATGCCGGATCTCTGTGGACCTTTGGGCTGTATGTGAAAGCATTGATGTTGTGTTCATGGAGTTGTCTCCTCACACGCCATTTCGTTTTTTTGTGCTTGCTGTGCGGCGATGTCGCCGTCATGCGGCTTGGGGGTCAAGCCGTTCGGGTACGAGCACGACACCACTGAGCAATGGCCTAGCGGTGGTGATCAGGCGGGCCTGTCTGAACACGGGGATGCCTTGATCGTCGTGCTCGGAAATGTCGATATCGAAGGCCATCGTGCCGCTCGGGTGTTCGATGATGATATGGCCGAGTTTTCGGACATCGAGCTCGACCAGGTCCTCGGCAATCGAGCCGGTCACATGGCATGCGGCGGCCAGTGCCAGCGCGCCAGAAATTCCGAAGGTGGCATGGCACCATTTCGGCGAGAAATACCGCGCGGCGATGCTGCCGCCGTGGCGCGGCGACGCGACAATGGCGATCTTGGGCAGGGCGACGCTCTCGCTGTCTTCGAGCCGCATCTGCCTGGCGGCCTCGAGGCGAATGGTTTTCAGGCGATTCGAAAATTCCGTATCGGCGTCGAGTTCGGCTTTGGATTCGTGCCCGGTCTTGCCGAGGGCTTCGGCTTTGACCAGCACCAGGGGAATCGCGCAATCAATACAGGTGACTTCAACGCCGCAGATTTCTTCGCGGGCCTTGCCGGTGGGCAGCAACACGCCGGTGCGGGTGCCTGCCGGGTCGAGAAAGCGCAGTTCGATCGGCGCAAAGCTGCCGGGCACGCCATCGACCTGGCACCGACCGTCATAGGTCAGTTTACCGCCGGGCGTCTGAACGATGACCTCGGCGATCTTGCCGCTATTGAGGTTGAGCACGCGGACCGTGGTGGTCGGTGAGCTCGTCGGGATCAACCCCGCGTCAATGGCGAAGGGCGCGACGCCGGAGAGCATGTTGCCGCTGTTGGGTCGCACATCAACAAAGTTGCGCGCCACCGACACCTGAGCAAACAGGTGCTCGAGATCGGCATCGGGCCGGCTCGACGGGCCGACGATCACCACCTTGCTGCTCTGGCTATCGCCGCCACCCATGCCGTCGACCTGTCGCAGATCAGGAGACCCCATGGCCGCCAGCAGCAGGCGATCGCGCGCTGCCGTTGAAGCGGGCAAGTCCTGCGCGAGGAAGAACAGCCCCTTTGAGGAACCGCCTCGCATCAGAACACAGGGTATTTTCTCCATTTGCTTGTCTCCATCCACATGCCTTGTTTGATTGCATGGTAGAGCGCGACAAGATCTGACGGAAATGCAATAAATGCGAGAATTGATTCTATACTCGCATAAGTGGTGTTTATTGAGAGTGTTGAGATGAAGATCGACTTTGACGGAATCCAGGCCTTTGTCGTGATCGCCGAGCTGGGGGGCTTCAGCAAAGCGGCCGAGCATCTTCATGTGACCCAGACGGCACTGACTCGTCGCCTGCAGAAGCTCGAAGCCTATCTTGGCCTGCGTCTGCTGGATCGTACAACACGCTACGTGGAGTTGACCGTGGTGGGACGGGAGTTCCTGCCTCAGGCGCAAACCATTGTTGGCGATGTGACCCGAGCGGTCAGCCGGCTCAAGGATGTGTCGAGCCGCAGCCGCGGCAACTTTACGCTGGCCTGCATTCCCACCATGGCCTCGCAGATGCTGCCGAAGGCCATGCGCCGCTACGCCGAAACCCATCCGGGCAACCGCATACGCATCATCGATGCCAGCGGCTTCGAGGTGCGGGACGCGGTCCTGCATGGGCAGGCGGAGCTCGGCATTGGTCTGCCGACCGAGAGTCATGTCGAGCTTGAAGAGACGCTCTTGCTCGAAGAGCCCTACATGTTCTTCTGTCGCGAAGAACACCCGCTCAGCCGCAAGAAGCAGATCGTGTGGTCCGACCTGCACGAAGCCGAGTTGATCGGCATCAGCACCATGAGTGCCAACCGGATCTTTCTTGACTATCAACTGGCGAAGCGCGGCATCAAGCTGTCCGGCACCTACGAGGTTCGCCATCTGTCGACGGCCATCGGGCTCGTCGCGGCCGGCGTGGGCGTCGCCATTTTGCCGAACTCCACGCTTGAAGAAGGCGCGCGACCGGGCCTGTGCCGGATTCCGCTGACCAGTCCGACGATCAAACGCAAGATCGTCATCCTCCGCAAACGCAATAGCACACTGTCGCCGGCGGCCAGTGCGTTCTTCGATCTTGTGTTGGATCAGGCCGGTTCGAGTTGAGGCCTCGGTGTGTCAGGCGCTTCAAGGTCGACTGCCGGCAACGATCTCAATCTGTCTGACCGGGGCTGGTTCGGGGACGCGGAGCGGATGCTTCGGGCGTAGCCTTGGTCGGCAGCCCACAATTGAACGGTGCGGAGCGGTTTTCCGGCATCGATGGTGGCAGGCCATCTTCATCAAGCAGCGCTACTAACGGCGCAATCCGCACTGATTGTGCCGGGACGTTTTTGGCCCGGCTCTGGTATCGTCCCAGCCCATGACGACCATGCTTTCTGTTTCCCATCTCTCCAAGATCTACGAGGGCGGTTTTACTGCGCTCAAGGACATCAATCTCGACATCCGCCGCGGCGAGATCTTCGCCTTGCTGGGGCCCAATGGTGCGGGCAAGACGACGCTGATCAGCATTGTTTGCGGGCTGGTCAATGCGTCGTCGGGCAAGGTGACGGTCGACGGGCATGACACGGTGGATGACTACCGGGCGGCGCGATCGTTGATCGGGCTGGTGCCGCAGGAGCTGACGACCGAGGCGTTTGAGTCGGTGTTTTCGGCGGTGAGTTTTACCCGTGGACTGTTCGGCAAACCGGCCAATCCGGCGTATATCGAGAAGATCCTGCGTTCGTTGTCGTTGTGGGACAAGCGCAACAACAAGATCATGACGCTGTCGGGCGGCATGAAGCGGCGGCTGCTGATTGCCAAGGCGCTGTCGCACGAGCCGCGCATGCTGTTTCTGGACGAGCCGACCGCGGGCGTGGATGTGGAGCTGCGCCGCGACATGTGGAATCTGGTGCGCGGGCTGCGCGAGGACGGCGTGACGATTCTGCTGACCACGCATTACATCGAAGAGGCCGAGGAGATGGCTGATCGCATCGGGGTGATCCGCAAGGGCGAGATCATTCTGGTCGAAGAGAAGGCGGCGCTGATGCACAAGCTGGGCAAGAAGCAGCTGACCGTGCATCTGCAATCGCCGCTCGACACGGTGCCCGAGTCGCTGGCGGCCTATGCGCTGGTGCGCGGTGAGGACGGCTACGCGCTGACCTATACCTACGACACCGAACGCGAGCACCCCGGCATCACCGATCTGTTGGCCGACTTGAACGCGGCGGGCATCGGTTTCAAGGATGTGAACACGACACAAAGCTCGCTCGAAGACATCTTCGTGAGCCTGGTGAAGAAATGAATTACTACGCAATCAAGGCCATCTACCGTTTCGAGATGGCGCGCGCCTGGCGCACGCTGACCCAGAGCATCATCTCGCCGGTGCTGTCGACCTCGCTGTATTTCGTGGTCTTCGGCGCGGCGATCGGCTCGCGCATTCCGGAAGTCGACGGAGTGAGCTACGGCAGCTTCATCGTGCCGGGCCTGATCATGCTCTCGCTGCTGACGCAGAGTATTTCCAACGCGTCCTTCGGCATCTATTTTCCGCGTTTTACCGGCACGATTTACGAGGTGCTGTCGGCGCCCGTGTCCTATCTCGAAATCGTGGTTGCCTACGTGGGCGCGGCGGCGAGCAAGTCGCTGATTCTGGGGGTGATCATCCTCGCCACGGCGGGGCTGTTCGTGGATATCCGCATCGAGCATCCTTTCTGGATGGTGCTGTTCTTCCTGCTCACGGCGATTACCTTCAGCCTGCTTGGTTTCATCATCGGCATCTGGGCTGATGGCTTCGAGAAGCTGCAACTGGTACCGATGCTGATCGTCACTCCGCTCACCTTTTTGGGGGGCAGCTTCTACTCCATCAACATGCTGCCGCCGTTCTGGCAGACGGTGACGCTGTTCAACCCGGTGGTCTATCTGGTGAGCGGTTTTCGCTGGAGCTTCTACGGCATTGCCGATGTGAGCCCGGCGCTGAGCCTGGGGATGACGGTGTTTTTCCTCGCCGCCTGCATCGCGTTGGTGGCCTGGATCTTCAAGACCGGGTATCGCCTCAAGCCGTGAGACCCGTGCTGTATTCCTTTCGCCGATGCCCCTACGCGATCAGGGCGCGGCTGGCCTTGTGGCAGGCGGGCGTGGTGGTGGCGTTGCGCGAGGTGGTGTTGCGCGACAAGCCGGCAGAGATGCTGGAGATTTCGCCCAAGGGCACGGTGCCGGTGCTGCGATTGCCCGATGGCCGGGTGCTTGAAGAGAGCCTGGACATCATGTACTGGGCGCTGCAGCAGAACGACCCGGACGGCTGGCTGATCGCCGGTGACAGCGCTGAGCAGGCCACACTCATCGCCCGCAACGACGTCGACTTCAAGCCGCTGCTTGACCGCTACAAGTACGCCGAACGTTTTCCCGAGAAGCCGGCGGCCGCATGGCGGAATGCGGCGATTGCGGCGCATCTGACCGATCTCGAGGCGCGCCTGACTGACCACGCCTATCTGTTTGGCGACACGCCCTCGCTGGCCGATGCGGCCTTGTTTCCCTTCGTGCGCCAGTTCGCCGCGGTGGATGCCGCGTGGTTCGAGACGGCGCGACTGCTTGCGCTGCGCCGCTGGCTCAAGGTCTGGCTGGCCTCGCCCTTGTTTGCTGCGGTGATGGTGCGGCACCGCACCTGGCAGGAGCCGCGCTGAGTCAGTCGTATAGCTCTTTTTCAAGCGCTGCTATCGCTGACTCAGTTGAGGGATGGTGCTTGACCCAATGTTCTCCCAAATATTCTGTGAGAGTTCTATTTTTTAGCAAGATACGCATGCGCTCGGGTGTGCGTTCTTGAAGTAGTTCGTGAGCCAAGTCCATTACCTTTTCGGTCGATTGCGCGATAGCGTCGCCTAGCTCATTTCCCCATTCTTTCTGGATGGCGGAAATGAGCTTTCCTGCAGCCATTTGTGCGCCTGTGCGTTTGTTTGTCATTAATCTTGATTCCATCACATGCGTGGCGGTTCCAGAATCGCTAGTAACTCTGCAAGCTGCGCGTCCAGCATGTCGAGCGACTCGGCGTCGAGTGGCGCGAGGATGCGTCGTTCATTCTCCAAGTGGGCTTCCACCGCCTTGTCGATCAAGTCCAAGCCGGCTGGCGTGAGTTTGACCAATTTGCTGCGTGCATCCTTCGGGTCGGGCAGGCGTTCGATCCAGCCGCGGGCTTCGAGGCCTTGCAGGCGGTGGGTCATGGTGCCGGAGGTGATCATCAATGACGCGAACAGCATGGTGGGGCTAAGGCAGTAGGGCGCCCCGGCGCGGCGTAACGTCGCCAGCACGTCGAATTCCCACCGGCTCATGTCGAAGGCGCTGAATGCCGTGTCGAGCTCGCGCTGCATGAGTGCCGAGCATCGCTTGAGGCGGCCGATCACACCCATCGGCGCCAGATCCAGGTCCGGCCGTTCGCGGCCCCACTGCGCCAGGATGGTGTCGACTGCGTCCTTGGACGGGCTTCCGTTCATCGATTGCCTCCGTTAACTATCTTGAAATCAAGACAACTCTGTGTCAGGCTATATTTTATCTTGATATGAAGATAAAACCATGAAAACGACACAATCCCAAAGCCAATGGCGCGACGCGGTGCTTACTGCGTTGGCCCCGATCATTTGGGGCACCACCTACATTGTTACCACCGAATGGCTGCCGCCGGACCGGCCGTTCACCGCCGCTTTGCTGCGAGCGCTACCGGCCGGGCTGCTGCTGGTGCTGTGGTGTCGCCGTTTGCCGGCGGTCGGGTTCTGGGGGCGCTTGCTGGTGCTCTCGGCGCTGAATATCGCAGTCTTTCAGGCGCTGCTGTTTGTGGCGGCCTACCGGTTGCCGGGCGGTTTGGCGGCCGTGGTGGGGGCGATTCAGCCGCTGCTGGTGATGGCGCTGGCCTGGGCTGTCGACCAGCAGCGGCCGGTGCGCCTGGCGGTGTGGGCCAGCGTGGCCGGCGTGCTGGGCATGGCGGCGCTGTTGTTGTCGCCCGATGCGGTGTGGTCGCCGGTGGGCATTGCCGCCGCGCTGGCCGGTGCGGCCTGCATGGCGGCGGGAACGTTTCTGGCGCGGCGCTGGCGGCCCGAGCTGCCGGTGCTGGCTTTCACCGGCTGGCAACTGTTGCTCGGCGGTGTGATGCTGGCGCCGGTGGCCTGGGCCATCGATCCGCCGCTGCCGACGCTCAGCGCGGCAAACCTGGCCGGTTATGCCTATCTGGCGGTGTTTGGCGCGCTGGTGTCTTACGCGCTGTGGTTTCGCGGCGTGGCGCGGTTGTCGCCGGTGGCTGCGTCCTCGCTCGGCCTGCTCAGCCCGCTGACTGCGGTGCTGGTCGGCTGGGCGCTGCTCGACGAAAGCATGCGCGGCCTGTCGTTGGTCGGGCTGGTGGTGGTGCTGGGCAGCGTACTGGTGGTGCAGCGAGCGATGGCAGCGCCCGGTGGTGTTCCTCGGCCGGTGCGCTACCCCTCGTCGGCGCCGGCCAAGGCCTGAGAAGTTGTGAAGAAATCGTAGCGAGCGCCGACAGGTGAGGGGCGGCCGGCGCGCTGTAAGCGGAATGCACTGAAGACCAAGAGCATTGCGAGCACCGCTCAACCCTGAGATGCCAAGCGCAGTCGATCAATTCATGACTTCTGAGCGCTCAGGGCGCGATGGCGCGTTGCCAGGCGTCGAGCTTGGCGTCGAAGCGCATTCCGGCGTGGGCCGGGCTGGTCGAGGGCAGGCGACGGTGGCGGCGGATGGCGGCGTGCGCCTCGCTCAGCGTGGGCAGCACATGGGTGTTGAAGCTGCTCTCGGCCTTGGCACCATTGAAGTAGATGGCCTCAATGCCCGGATGCGCCGTGAGAAAACCGGTGAAGTCGTTGGGTACGATGCTCGCCTCGACAATGTCCGAATCCAGGCTGGACTCGCGGGTGCAGGCGGCGAGCACATCCCACACCGCAACGCCGGCCGCGGTGAGCGCGGCGCAGCGCTCGGCGTAGGAGGCGGTGACCTCGAAACCAAACAGCTCGGCCATGATTGGCCAGAAGCCGTTGTGCGGGTGGGCGTAATACTGCTGCTCGGCCAGCGAGCGCTTGCCCGGCATGCTGCCGAGGATCAGGCGGGTCGCGCTGGCGTCGGCCAGGGGCGCAAAACTGTGAACAAAGGACATGGCGGGAGACCTGATTTTGGGGGCTTACGTCTGGAGACGATTCAGTGCTCCTTCTTTACACAGCTTAACCACGCTCGGCAAGCACTTCACCCGGCGGGGCCGCACACTGATGCCTGTGAGTTGAGCTTGTCGGGAGTCGCCCATGCGTGGCCGTTTTGCCTTGTTTCAAACACGTCGTACCGGTGTCGCATTGCTCGCAGTCGTGACGCTGGCCGGGTGCGCTGCGCCGCGTTCCGGCCCGGTCGGCGGGGCGCCCGAGGCCTCGTTCCGGGAGATGGCGGTATATCCCGCGCAGGGGCAATCGGCGCGGCGGGCTGACCGTGATCGTTACGAGTGCCATCTGTGGGCAGTCAAGCAAAGCGGCTTCGATCCGGCCCGGTCGTCGGCCCAAACACGTGCGCTGGCGCCGCGCGTTGAGCCCGATCCGCCCTCGGGTACGAGCACCACGATGGGGGCGGTGGCCGGGGCCGTGGTGGGGGCCGCGGTGGCGAACCCGCAACGCACGCTGGAAGGCGCCGCCATTGGTGCCGTGGTGGGTGGCGTGGCCGGTAATGCCGCCGATAACGCGCGTGAAGCGCGCGCCCAGGCCATTGAAGAGCGCATGGCCGAGCGCCGCGATCTTCCGCGCGAGCAGCGTGCCGACAATTACCGCCGTGCCACCACCGCGTGCCTTGAAGGCCGCGGTTACACGGTGCGCTGAATCCATGGAGTCGACAATGATGAACACGAAAACCTTGGTGAGATCCCGCGGGATGCTGGTCGCGCTGGCGCTGGTGGCCGGCACCGGCGGGCTGGCGCATGCGGACATGACAGGCGAGCGGGATCGCGGACGTGGCGAAGCGCGCACGAATGAGCGTCGGGAAGCACGGACCGAAGCACGGACCGAAGCACGGACCGAAGCACGGACCGAAGCACGGACCGAAGCACGGACCGAAGCACGGACCGAGAACCGTCGCGAAGATCGCCGGGACGACCGCCGGGACGACCGCCGGGACGACCGCCGGGGCGACCGCCGGGACGATCGCCGGGACGATCGCCGGGACGATCGCCGGGACTCCATCCAGAGTCCGCGTGAGATACGACAGGATCGCCGCGATGACGGGCGTGATACCCGTGCGGTGGTGCGGCAAGACACTCGTACGGATCGCCGGGATGATCGCTGGGACGACCGGCGCGCCGTGCATGTCGAGCGCCGGCACTACCCGTCGCGGGGCGCGGTCATTCACGCCTTGCCGCCGGCGCACCGCGTCGTGACTCACCGCGGCGGTCGTTACATGTTTTCCAATGGCGTGTGGTACCGGCCCTCGGGCAGCCGCTTTGTCGTCATCGCGCCGCCCTTCGGGATTGTCGTGCCGGTTTTGCCGTTGGGCTATCTGACGTTGCGCATCGGGCCGTCGCGGTATTACTACGCCAATGAGGTGTACTACGCGCCGGCGCCTCAGGGTTATGTGGTGGTCGAGCGTCCGGCAGGTGCACCGGAGTATCTGGAGGATGAATTGGCGGATGACGAGCCGCAGCAATTCATCTATCCCCGCCTGGGGCAGTCCGAAGCGCAGCAGGCCGACGACCGTTACGAATGCCATCGCTGGTCGCGCGAGCAGACCGGCTTCGATCCCTCGCGGCCGGCTTACGATGGGTCGAGCGCGCAGTCCGATTCGGCGCGCTCAGACTACTACCGCGCCATGGGCGCGTGTCTGGACGGGCGGGGCTATACCGTGCGCTGATGCAGCAACGCGCGGCGCCCGGCTGCTATTGGCTGTCCAGATGGGCGTAGGGCGGCAGGGTTTGCAGGCGATCGTCCTCGACCGGGCCGCCGAGGGTGAAGTGATAGAGGCTCTGCCAGGCGGTATCGGTAATGCCCATGAGCGCGTGCATCATGTCGTCGAAGAAGCAGCCAACGCCGGTGCCGCGCAGGCCGGCGGCTTCGGCGTCCAGATACATCACCTGGCCGATCAGGCCGGTTTCCCAGAACAGTCGCGGATAGGCGCGGGCGCCGCCGGCCGCCAGCGCGGCGTCGAACTGCGCGAGCATGCCCACGGCAAACGCGCCGTCCGAGGCAATGGCCTGCTGGCAGCTGACGGCCTGCGCGGCGCGGCGGGCGTCGTCGCCGATCAGCCGGAACAGCGGCAGATCGGGCGGGCAGCCCTCGGGCACTTCCCAGACGAATTCATCAGACAGCGATTGGCGCAGGCTGGCGTCGTGGGCCGGGTCGCGCACCAGCAGGTAGAAGCCGGGCGTCAGATCGGTGACCCGGTGCACCATCAAGGCGAGCGAGACGCGCGGGGCCCACGGCAGCGCATCGGCCACAAAGGCGCCGGGCAGGGTGCGCGCGAGCAGGCGGTAGAAGCTGGCGCGGTCGAGCGGGCTGCGGCCGTCCATGTCCACCGCGCTGCGGCGCTGACGGATGATCTGCTCGGCGCTGTGGCGGCGGTCGGGCGAGGTGTCGGTGTGTGGCTTTGCGTGGTGTGCGGCGGCGGTGGGGCCGGGTGTGTGCGCGGCGTTGGCTACGGCGTCGATGACCGGCCACGGGTGGTGGTCATGGCTGAGCGTGTTGGGCGTTCCGAGCGGCGCGATGGCGGGGATGCGCGCTTGCCAGGCGTCGGCGCTGAGCGTGGGCGCGGAGCTACCGGCCGGGCTGAGCAGGATCAGGCAGTCGGCGTGCTCGGCCTCGGGGCCGGATTGCGTGTCGGTGCCGAGCAGGCGGGCGAGGTCGGTGTCGATCACGCTGTCGAGCAGCTGTGCTTGCCAGCCGAGCGTGCGTGCGGCAAAGGCGATGGCACCGATGGCATGGCCGACGTCGTGCTGGCAGTAGCGCCAGGCGCGTTCGCCGTACTTCCAGGCCTCGCGCCAGTGGATGGAGGTGAGGCCCATCAGCAGGCCCGGTTGCAGCAGGCCGGCGGTCAATGCCGTCCATTGCGCCTCGGTCAGCGTGGCACGGCGTTCGAGCTGGTGGCTGAAGGGCGCGTAGTGAAACACGCCCGGTGCGTTGATCAGGCCGGGCACGGCGCCGCTGATTACGTAACCCTCGGTGGGGTGCAGCGCGCCGCTGGACGGGTTGATACGCAGCGACCACGACTGCCCGGGGCCAACCTGCTTCCAGGCAGACAGGGCGAGGCTGTGCAGCAGCAATCGGCCGACGGTGTCGGCGTCGAGCGGCGCGGCCGCGGGCACCGTGGCGAACAGGCTGTCGTAGGTCGGCGCCGCGCGCAGGGCCGGGCGAGGGAGGTCGAGCGTTGCGGCGCCATCGAAGCGGCGGAAGGGGTCGGGCTGGCTGGCCCAGTCGAGGTAGCCGAGCGAGGCGGCGTAGCGATCGGGGCGGTGCTTGGTGCGCTGGTGGTACTGGCGCACGACGTCGAGCGGATCGGTGTGGGTGGCGGTCATGGTCTGGATCATCGCACATCGGGTGTCGCCGCCTTGATGTGCAAGGGTGTCGGCCGAGCTGCGAAATCGGGTAGGATCGCGGCCCCGCTGGGCGTTCCCATCTGACGGCCCCGCGATTCGCCCGGATCTGCCACAGCGATTGGCTGTTGCAGATCCTTCTGTTTGATGTGCCGGCCCGGACCACCTTTCCGAGTCGGCGCGTGTGCCCGTGACCCGGGCCGATAGGAGT
Organism: Zoogloeaceae bacterium G21618-S1; assembly: GCA_027214125.1. Classification (GTDB taxonomy): domain Bacteria; phylum Pseudomonadota; class Gammaproteobacteria; order Burkholderiales; family Rhodocyclaceae; genus Nitrogeniibacter. The sequence goes on along the minus strand of JAPWHF010000001.1, from coordinate 84,366 downwards.
CAATCCGCGTGAACGAGTTTGTCAGCATCCTCAATAGCTATATCTGGAGCCCGGCGCTGGTGTATCTGTGTCTGGGCGTGGGTCTGTATTTTTCGGTCCGCACGCGTTTCATGCAGGTGCGCGGTTTCAAAGAGATGGTTCGGCTGATCTTTGAAGGGCGCAGCTCCGAGAGCGGTGTGTCGTCTTTCCAGGCGCTGACCATCGCGCTGTCGGGCCGGGTCGGTACTGGCAATATCGCCGGCGTGGCGACGGCCATCACCTTTGGTGGTCCGGGCGCGGTGTTCTGGATGTGGACGGTGGCCTTCCTGGGCGCGTCCACGGCCTACATCGAATCGACGCTGGCGCAGATCTACAAGGAAAAAGACGACAACGGCCAATACCGTGGCGGCCCGGCCTACTACATCGAAAAGGCCATGGGCCAGAGCTGGTATGCGTGGATCTTTGCGCTAGCCACCGCCATCGCCATGGGCTTGTTGTTGCCCGGCGTGCAGGCCAACAGCATTGCCTCGGGCATTCAGACCGCCTGGGGCGTCGAGCCGGCGGTGAGTGCGGCGTTTGTGGTGGTCTTGCTCGGCTTCATCATTTTCGGCGGCATCAAGCGCATCGCGCTGTTCGCCGAGATCGTGGTGCCCTTCATGGCGCTGGCCTACATTCTGGTGGCGCTGGTCATCGTGCTGCTGAACGTGGAGCAGGTGCCGGGCATGATCGCGCTGATCTTCAAGAGCGCCTTCGGTCTTGAGGCGGGCTTTGGTGCGGTGCTGGGCCTGGCGGTGCAGTGGGGCGTGAAGCGCGGCGTGTATTCGAATGAAGCCGGTCAGGGCTCGGGCCCGCATGCGGCGGCTGCGGCAGAGGTGTCGCACCCGGCCAAGCAGGGCTTTGTGCAGGCCTTCTCGGTGTATATCGACACCTTGTTCGTGTGCTCGGCGACGGCCTTCATGCTGCTGTCGACCGGCAAGTACAACGTGATTGGCGCGGATGGCGTGGCGATCGTCAACAATCTGCCCGGCGTCGAGGCCGGCCCGGCCTATACCCAGGCGGCGGTCGAGTCGATGCTGCCTGGCTTTGGTTCGACATTTGTGGCGCTGGCGCTGAGCTTCTTTGCCTTCACGTCCATCGTGGCTTACTACTACATTGCCGAAACCAATATCGCCTACATCAACCGCAAGGTGCATCGCGGCTGGCTGTATTTTGTGCTGAAAATTGGTTTGTTGGCCGCAGTGACTTACGGCTCGGTACGCACTGCCGGTGCGGCCTGGGATCTGGGCGACGTGGGCGTGGGCATCATGGCGTGGCTGAACATCGTGGCCATCCTGATCCTGCAAAAACCGGCCCTGCTGGCGTTGAAGGACTACGAGTCACAAAAGAAGGCGGGCAAGGAGCCGGTTTTCGATCCGGACGCGCTGGGCATCAAGAATGCCAGTTTCTGGCAGAAGCGCCTCAAGGCGTCCAGGTCGGCGGTGGACCCGTCCAAGGCCTGATCCCGCCTGTTGTGTTGTCGATGATGCCGCCCTCCGGGGTGGCATTTTTTTGGCCGGGCGCTGTGTTGCGCGCGCTGCCAGGCCTGGCTTTACCTGCCTTTACACTGCATTGACCTGGGTTAACCCGAGGGCGGGACATACTTCAGGCCTCACGACGCTGCGCATCAATGCCTCAATGCGCGGCACCGCAACCTGTTTTCTGGTGTCAATCATGACAGTCGCTCGTTTTCGCTCCGTCCTGCGCCAACTGCATCGCTGGATCGCGCTCGCGCTCACGCCAGTGTTCGTGCTGGTCATCCTGTCCGGCGCGGTGCTGGCGCTCAAGCCAGTGCTGACCGCCGCGCCTGCGGCATCGGTATCGGTGAGTGCCGAGACGGTCGCCGAGGCGCTGATTAAGATCGATCCGCGCGGGCGAGCCACCGGGGTGATCGTGTCGCCTGATGGCAGCGCCTTGCGGGTGACCTCCAAGAATCCAGTGGGTCCCTCGGGCCAGTACGCGCTGTCCACCGGTGAATTGACCGCCTCGCAGCCGGGCCCCGACGTCTTTGCCGTCGTGCTCGACCTGCACAAAAACCTGCTGCTCGGCCTCGGCATCGTGGTGGAGATCGCTGCCTATGCCATGACGGTCTTGATCGTCATGGGTCTGCTGCTCGGGTTGCCACGGCTACGCAACACGCTGGCCGGCTGGCATCTGGGCATCGGCTGGCTGGCCTTGCCGCTGGTGCTGCTGGCGCCGCTGACCGGTGCGCTGATGGCCCTGCACATTGGCGGCCCCGAGTTGCCGCGAGTGCAAGGCGGCCCACCGGTGGCGCTGGCGGCGGCGATCACCCGCGTGGCCGAGCAAGGCGATGGCGCTGCGGTGCTGTCGGCCCGACGCTTCCGTGGCGGCAGCGCGCTCGTTTTCACTGCCGGCCCGGACGGTCAGGTCGTGCGTATGGCTCAGCCCGATGGCAGCGTCAGCCGACTGAGCGGGGGCCCGGGCCTGGTGCATGAACTGCACGAAGGTACCTGGGGCGGCGCGTGGTCTGCCGGTATCAGCTTTGTTGGCGCGCTGGCTCTGGCCGGGCTCACCGGGACCGGTGCGTGGGGCTGGTGGCGTCGCCGTCGTCAGCAAACGGCGGGCAGCACCGACATCGGCGCCACCACGCTGGTGGCCTTTGGCAGCCAGACCGGCACCGCGGCACGCCTGGCCGAGGCGACCGCGCAAGCGCTGCGTCGGGCGGGTGAGAAAGTGGCCTGCGCCTCCCTCGAGGCGCTGCGGCCGGTCGCGCTTGCAGGATACGAGCAGACCTTGATGATCGTCTCGACCACCGGCGAAGGTGAGCTGCCCGATCCGGCGCGTCGCTTCATGCAGCAATTGCCGGCCGCGGATCTGGCGGGCAGTCGGTTCAGCATGCTGGCGCTGGGCGACCGGCGCTATGCGAACTTCTGCGGCGGCGGCGAGCAGTTGCGCGGCGCCTTGTTGGGCCAGGGCGCCTGCGAACTGGCGCCGATCGAGCGCGCCGATGGCGAGCCCGGCAGCGCCTGGCGGGATTGGCTGGGGCGCGTCGCGACCTTGCTTGGCCGTCGCTTGGAGGTGGTCGAAGCGCCGGCGGCGGATCAGGTGCTGTCGCTCACCCTGGTCGAACGGCAGCGCCTGGACGATCCGGCCGTGGCCGGGCTGACCGAGACCTGGCAACTGAGCTTTGCACCCAGCGACCCGACAACCGAATTCCGGCCGGGCGATCTATTGCTGATCGCACCGACGCCGGAGGCCGCTCCGCGTTGCTATTCGATTGGCTCATCCTCGCGCGTCGGCGATTCACTGATCCGCCTCACCGTCAGCCTGCATCGCTGGCGCGACGCGGCCGGCCAGACGCGGGTTGGCGCGGCGAGCGGCTATCTCTGCCATGACTTGCCCGAAGGCGCGCAGATCCGCGCCAGCCTGCGTGCGCATCCGCAGTTCAATCCGCCCGAGGACGTGGGCCGACCGCTGATTCTGGTGGCCGCTGGCGCCGGCATTGCGCCGTTTCCCGGTTTTCTCTCGGAGCGTGAGGCGAGCCTGAAGGCGGGCCCGAGCTGGCTGTTTTTCGGCAACCGCCAACGTGCGGGCGATTTCTTTTACCGCGATGCACTGGTGCGTTGGCAAGACAAGGGCGTGTTGACCCGACTGGACACCGCCTTCTCGCGCGATGCCGATGACGGTGCCTATATCGATCGCCGGCTGATCGCCCAGGGCGCCGAGCTCTACCGCTGGCTGGCCGAGGATCGCGGCGTGTTGTACATGTGTGGTCGCTCCGCCACGCTGGGGCAGTCGGTGGAAGCCGCGCTGCTAGGCATTATCCAGACCCACGGCCAGGTATCCGCCGATGACGCCGAGGGGATGCTGCAGGGATGGAAACAAGACGGCACCCTGCAAGTCGACGTGTTCGGCTGAACCCCTTTTTGACGGCCACTGCCATGACATCTTCGCGACCTTTGCATCCCGGCACGCTTGGCGCCGGCCTGTTGGCGCTGCTGCTGAGCGGCTGCGCCACGCTGGGGCCCGATTATGTCGCCCCGGCCATGCCGGCGCCGGCGGCCTGGCATGCGACCTCGAGCTTGGCTGTCGCCACCGACAGCGAGTCGATTGCGCGCTGGTGGCAAGCGCTGGGCGATGCCGAGCTCAGCGCGCTGGTCGAGCAGGCGCTGCGCAACAATCCCGATCTGCAATCGTCCCGTGCGGCGCTGCAGGCCGCGCGTGCGATGGAGCGCGTGGCGCGGGCCGGGCAGGGACCGAATGTCGGCGCCACGGGTACGACGAGCGCCAGCCGGTACGGTGACGCCTCAGTGAGCGAGCGCTGGAGCGCCGGCTTCGATGCCGCCTGGGAGCTCGACGTGTTCGGCGGCGTGCGTCGTGGCGTCGAGGCGGCGCAGGCCGACCGCGAGGCGGCGAGTGCGACGCTGGCCAGCACCCATGCCTCGCTGGCGGCCGAGGTGGCGCTCAACTATGTGACGCTGCGTACCAGCCAGGCGCGGCTGGACATCGCCCGCCGCAATCTCGCCACCCAGCTCGAGACCTTGCAGCTGACCGACTGGCGTGCTCAGGCCGGGTTGGCCAGTTCGGTGGATGTGGAGCAGGCGCGCACCAATGCCGAGCAGACGCGCGCGCAAATCCCCAGCCTGCAGACCAGTATCGTCAGTGCCGCCAACCATCTCGCGGTGCTCACCGGCGAGGCGCCCGGCCGCTTGCAGGCGAGCCTGGCCGATGGCAACCTGCCGGCGCTGCCGACCGCCGTCGCCGTCGGTATTCCCGCCGAGGTGCTGCGTCAGCGTCCCGATGTGCAGGCCGCCGAGCGGCAACTGGCGGCGGAGACCGCGCGCATCGGCGTGGCCGAGGCGGCACGCTATCCGGGCTTCAATCTCACCGGCTCGATCGGGCTGGAGGCGGCCACCTTCGGCGCGCTGGGCAGTGGCGCCTCGGTGATCCGTTCGCTGGCCGCCGGCATCAGCGGTGTGTTGTTCGACGGTGGTGCGCTGGCAGCGCGGGTCGACCAGCAGAGCGCGGTGCGCGAGCAGCGCCTGCAAAGCTATCGCAGCACGGTGCTGGCCGCGCTGGAAGACGTCGAGAACGCGCTCACCGCGCTGGACAACACCGCCCGCCGGCGTGAGGCGCTGGCGGCGGCCAGCACTGCGGCGCGCAACGCCAACCTGCTGGCCGCCGATCGGTACCGCAGCGGCCTGATCGATTTTCGCACCGTGCTCGAAACCGAGCGCAGTCTGCTCAGCACCGAAGATAGCCTGGCCATCGCCGAGGGTGAGCGGCTGAACGCGCTGATCCAGCTCTACAAGGCGCTGGGCGGTGGCTGGTCGCGTGCCGATCTAACTGAATCCGCAGATACCCCCCAGGGAAATCGCTCATGAATTCGCCCGAAAAATTCGGTACGCCGGCGGCCATCGCGCCGTCCGCCATCCTTGATGTGACCACCCAGAAACCCCGCCGTGGCCGTTGGTGGCTGGGCGCGGTCGTGGTGCTGGTGCTCGGCGTCGGTGGCTATGCGCTGCTCGCCGGCAATGGCACGGCCACGGCCGTGCGCTACCAGAGCAGCCCGGTCGAGACCGGGGCGCTGGTGGTCACCGTGTCGGCCACCGGTACGCTGCAGCCGACCAACCAGGTGAACGTGGGCAGCGAGCTGTCCGGCACCATCGAGCAAGTGTTTGTCGATGACAACAGCCGCGTCCGCAAAGGGCAGGTGCTGGCCCGGCTGGATGTGTCGAAGCTTGAAGACCAGGTGGCCAACGCCCGAGCGGCCGTCAAAGTGGCCGAAGCCGGCGTACGCCAGGCCGAGGCAACGGTGCAGGAGTCGGGCGCCAGCCTGTCGCGGCTGCATGAGGTGTTCAAGCTCTCCGGCGGCAAGGTGCCGTCAAAAACAGAGCTCGAAACTGCCGAGGCGACCCGGGCGCGTGCGCGCGCCAACCTCGCCAGCGCGCAGGCGGGCGTGTTGCAGGCCAAGGCCACGCTGCGTACCAACGAAACCAATCTGTCCAAGGCCTCGATCCGCTCGCCCATCGACGGCGTGGTGTTGTCGCGGTCAGTGGAACCAGGCCAGACCGTGGCGGCCTCCTTGCAGGTGGCCACGCTGTTCACCCTGGCCGAAGACCTGGCGAAAATGGAGTTGCAGGTGAAGGTCGACGAGGCCGATGTAGGGCAAGTGAAGGAAGGGCAGCGTGCGACTTTCACCGTCGATGCTTACACCGACCGGCGCTATCCGGCGCACATCACCCGTGTGAGCTACGGCGCGACGACCACCGACAACGTGGTGACCTATCTGACCACGCTGGAGGTGAGCAACGAAGACCTCAGCCTGCGTCCCGGCATGACCGCCACCGCCGAGATCACCACGCTGGAAAAGACTGGCGTGCTGCTGGTGCCGAACGCGGCGCTGCGCTATACACCCACGGTGGCGCGTGGCGAGCGCAAGCAGAGCCTCATGTCGAGCCTGATGCCGCGCCCGCCGCGACAGGCCAAGACCGTCAAGCTGAAGGACCCAGCCGCCGGCGAGCGCCAGCTGTGGGTGCTGCGTGACGGCCAGCCGGTGGCGGTGACGGTGAAGACCGGCGCCACCAATGGGCGGGTGACCGAGATCGTGTCGGGTGATCTGCCTGCCGGCACGGCGGTGATCACCGAAGCCGTGAGCGGTGCGCAGTGAGTACCATGACCGACACACCCGAGGCGCTGATCCGGCTGGCCGGCATCACCAAGGTGTACGGCAGCGGGCAGGCGGCTTTCCAGGCGCTGCGCGGTGTCGATCTGAGCATCCAGGCCGGCGAGTTCGTGGCGGTGATGGGGCCGAGCGGCTCGGGCAAGTCGACGGTGATGAACATCCTCGGCTGCCTCGATACGCCCACCAGCGGCAGCTACGAATTTCAGGGCGTGCATGTCGAGACCATGGACCGCAACCAGCGCGCCTTGCTGCGGCGGCATTTTCTCGGCTTTGTGTTTCAGGGCTTCAATCTGCTGGGGCGCACCTCGGCGCTGGAGAATGTCGAGCTGCCGCTGCTCTACCGCGGCGAGCCGGTGGCCCGGCGCCACGCGGCGGCGCGCGCCGCGCTGGCCCAGGTCGGCCTCGACGGCTGGGAAGACCACACGCCGGCCGAGCTCTCGGGCGGGCAACAGCAGCGCGTGGCCATTGCCCGCGCCATTGTTACCAATCCGGCGGTGTTGCTGGCCGACGAGCCGACCGGCAACCTCGATAGCCAGCGCAGCCGCGAGATCATGGCGTTGCTCTCCGAGCTTAACCGTCAGCGCGGCATCACCATTCTGATGGTCACCCACGAGCCGGAGATGGCGGCGTATGCGCACCGGCAGGTGCATTTTGTCGATGGCCGGGTCGATCGCGACTCGCGCACACCGGTGGCGGAGGTGGGCGCATGATCGGGAATACCTTCCTGCTCGCACTGCGCGAGATCCGCCGCAACCTGCTGCGCTCCTTCTTGACCATCCTCGGCATCGTCATCGGCGTGGCGGCGGTGATCACCATGGTGACGCTCGGCAACGGGGCGACGCGGTCGATTTCCGACCAGGTGGCCAGCCTGGGCAGCAACCTGTTGATGGTGCGGCCCGGCCAGCGCATCGGCCCGGGCGGCAGCGCCGGGGCGCCGATGTTCAAAGTGGCTGATGTGCAAGCCATCGCGGCACAGGTGTCGGGCGTCAAGGCCGTGGCGCCGGAGACGCGCAAGGCGGTGTCGGTGGTGGTGGGCGCGCGCAACTGGTCGAGCGTGGCCACCGGCAGCACGCGGGATTACTTCACCGCGGCGGGCTGGACGCTGACCGGCGGCCGGATCTTCACCGAGGCCGAGGAGCGCGGTGGCAAGGCGGTGTGCGTGATCGGCGCCACTTTGCAGCGCGAGCTGTTTGGCGGCGGCGACCCGCTGGGCGAGTCGATGCGGGTGGCAGACTTCTCGTGTCAGGTGATCGGCGTGCTGGCCGCCAAGGGACAGTCGGCCTTCGGTTCGGACCAGGACGACACCATTGTGATGCCGATTCGCACGGTGCAGCGCCGTCTGACCGGCGATCAGGATGTACGCACGCTGCTGGTGTCGGCCAGCGACAGCAACGCCACCAATGCGGTCAAGGCGCGGGTCGAGACCCTGCTGCGCGAGCGGCGCAAGATCGGCGCCAACGAGGACGACAACTTTAACGTGCTCGACACCAAGCAGATCGCCCAGACGTTGTCGACCACCACCCGCATCATGACGACCCTGCTCGGCGCAGTGGCGGCGGTCAGCCTGCTGGTGGGCGGCATCGGCATCATGAACATCATGCTGGTGTCGGTCACCGAGCGCACCCGCGAGATCGGCATCCGTCTGGCCATTGGCGCGCTGGAGCACGAGGTGTTGCTGCAGTTTCTGATCGAGGCGGTGGTGCTGTCGAGCCTTGGCGGGTTGATCGGGGTGGCGCTGGCCACCGGCGCGTCGATCGGGCTGTCGTCGCTGATGAGTATCCCGTATCTGTTTGATCCGGCCATCAATCTGTTGTCCTTTGGTATTTCGGCCTTGATCGGCGTGGTGTTCGGCTTCTTTCCGGCGCGGCGCGCAGCGCGGCTCGATCCGATCGACGCCTTGCGCCACGAGTGAGCCTGACTGGTCGGGGGCTGGCGCGACCCGTAGAATGCGGGTTTTCCGCCTTGAGTCATCGCTGTGAGCCTGTCTCTGTCCGTGTTTGGTGATCTGCCGATGGCTGTGGTGGTGCTGTTGCTTGTCAGTGCCTGCGTCACCTCGACGCTGACCGCGAGTCTTGGGGCCGGTGGCGGCATCATGCTGCTGGCGATCATGGCGCAGGTTTTGCCGCCGGCGGTGATCATTCCGGTGCATGGTGTGGTGCAGCTCGGGTCGAACGGGGGTCGCGCGCTGATGAGCTGGCGGCATATCGACTGGCGGACGCTGGGTGTCTTTTTGCCGGGCGCGCTGGTTGGTGCGCTGATTGGCGCGGCGGTGCTCGTCAATCTGCCGCCAAAAACCATGTATTTGAGCATCGCCGGCTTCATTCTCTATCTGTGCTGGGGGCCGCGGCTGCCCAAGTTGGTGCTGAGCCGACCAGGCATTGCCGTGGCGGGTGGTGTGACCACCTTTGTGTCGCTGTTTGTGGGTGCCACGGGGGCGCTGGTGGGCGCGTTCATCAAGCAGATTCATCGTGATCGCTTCACGACCGTGGCGACCTTTTCGGCGGCGATGTCCTTCCAGCACGGGATGAAGGCCGTTGTGTTTCAGGAGGCCGGCTTCGATCTGAGTGCGCTGCTACCGCTGATCGGCGCCATGATCGCCTGCGGTGCGATCGGCACCTGGATCGGTCTGCATCTGCTCAAACGTATGCAGGACAAACATTTCGCCAAGATTTTTGATGTCATTCTGACGCTGCTGGCCTTGCGCCTGATGTGGCAGGCGTTCTCTGTCTGAATTCGCGTCGGTGCGCGTGCTGGTCTATAGCGGTAGTGGGCCTGAACCTTTGGAGCGTGCGCAATGAGCAGCAGAGCGAAGCCATTGATGTTCTCCGGCAAGACCCTCGATGTGACATGGGACAGCCGTCTGTGTATCCATGTGGCCGAGTGCGGGCAGGCGGCGGGTGAGCTGTTTGTTGGCGGGCGCAAGCCATGGTGTCAGCCTGATCTGTCAGATACCGACGAGGCGAAACAGATCGTCGAGCGCTGCCCGAGCGGCGCACTGGCCTATCGCGACAAGGGCGGCGGTGCAGCGGAGCTTGCCCTCACCGTGAATACGGTGTTCGTGGCCTGCAATGGGCCGCTGTTTGTGCATGGTGACTTGCACATCGACGGCGTCGATCCGGCGGCACAGCCGGGTCTTCAGTTTCGGGCGGCGCTATGTCGTTGTGGTGCGTCCAAAAACAAGCCCTTCTGCGACAGCAGCCATGAAACGGTGGATTTCAAGGACTATGGTGCGGTTGGCGAGCGGGGGGATCCGACCGCCGGCTCGGGCGGCGCCCTGCAGATCACGCCACTCAAGGATGGACCGCTCTTGTGCAAAGGAAATCTGAGTGTGCACGCGGCCACCGGCCGTTTGGCCTGGCAGGGGACGACGGTGGCGTTGTGTCGCTGCGGTGCGTCGAAGAACAAGCCGTTTTGCGACGGTAGTCACATAAAAGTGGGCTTCAAATCCGATTAGGCCAAACACACCACGGATGCCGCGGCATCCGTGGTGTGTTTGGCGCGCCGAATTACTGTGCCGGCGGGCCGGGGCGGCGGCTTTGCTGATGCGCGGCGAATTCCGCCGGGCTGATGGCACCGTCGCCGTTGGCGTCCATCTCCGCGAAAGTCGGCATATTGGCCAAGCCTCGCATCTGGTAGCCCTGTTGGGCGCGCTCGCCCACCCGCTGGTTGCGCGCCTGGGTGAGTTCTTCGGGCAAGATCTTGCCGTCATCGTTCAGATCGAAATCGGCAAATGTGGGCTGGTTTTGGCCCATGCCTCCACCCGGACCCATGCCGGCGCCGGGTCCGCGACCGCCCCCCGGTCGCATCCCGCCACCGGGACGATTCTGGAACTGCATGGCCTGACCGGCCGCCAACTCGGCCGGGCTCAGGCTGCCGTCGCCGTTGGTGTCGAGGCTGCTGAACGCGGGGGCGTTGGCGGCACCGCGCATGGGCCGGCCATCGGCCGCTGCGGCCGCCTGCCGGCTGGCACGGAAGGCGTTGAATTCGGCCTCGGTGACGGCGCCGTCGCCGTTCTGGTCGTAGGCCGCGAACGGCGCCGGGCCCCGCGGTGGCGGGGTTTGCGCGTGGGCGGGCAGCGCGAAGGACAGGCTGATCGCCGCGGCGAGCAGTGTTGTCGAAAGCAGGGGATATCGCGGTCGCATGATTGACCTCCACAGATTGCGTCTGACACCCGATACGCCGGGCGAGACAGGGTGCGCTGCACTACCGCGGGCGACTGGCGCCAGAGGCAGTGGGCTCATGTCTATCTTCGCGCGGTGGGCGGTGCATTCGTTGCGCTGGATCAACCGATTGGCATTATCTGACGAGCGGGTGCTCAGGGCGTGAAAATGCGTCGATCGGGGCCGATGGCACGCGCGACGAGGGTGTCGCCTTCGGCAGTAAACAATACATTTGACATGGCGAACACGAGGTGCGGGTTGCGGCCGACGGCCTGAAAGATTCTCTCGCGCTTTTTTGCGACTTGCTGCAGGGCGGTGTCAGTGTAGCGAAACACCACTTTGTCGCCACGCTGGTAGGCGGCGGCGTCGCCTTCAATGAAGTCAATTTCGCCGGCGATACGCAAGCGGCGTTCGCCCTTTTCGGTGCGTACCGTCTGCTCGGCGATCAGTTCGACCGGTCCGCCGACTTCGCGTTGGCGCACTGCCACTGCCGGCCAGTGGTCGGCAGTGTCGGTGGCGAAGAACTGCCCGCCGACGATCTCGCCGTTGAGGCGAATCTGGTGTTCGACCAGCGCGTTGGCGGAGCGCCGGCGAAACGCGCCAGACGTGTCCCGCGTGTAGATGCTGCCAGCGTCGAGCTGGACGAGCTGCACTTCCAGCGCGTCGTCGGGCTGGATGTTCAGGGTGTCGAGATTCTTCTTCAACGAGGCCAGCTTGTAGCCGTAGTTCATTGTGTCGGCAGCGAAACTTTCACTGCCGAGATAGGTGCGCAGAGTGTCCAGCACCTTGGTGGCGACGGGCGCCGCGTGGCCCAAGTGCGCGCCCGTCTTGGCGAGAGGGGGCAAGACATCGTCGCCCAGCTTGGCGACGGCGACGGCGCCGAAGATCAGCGCCACCATCACCGCCTTGCCCAGCTTGATCAGGCAGCCCGGCGGCGGATGCGGGACGGCGACAGGGCCACGGCGTCGCCACAGCCACAGGCCAAGGCCGGCGAAAGGCAGGAGCATGACGCTGCTGGCGATCAGCATACCGAGCGTGTCATGCGGATGCTTGCCGTGGGTGATGCAGGGCAGCGGCGGGGTGTCGGAGAAACCGGCTTTTGCCAGTTCGCCGCAACTGCCGTCGCGCATGCCAAGAATGTCGACCCGCCGCAAGGCGTCGGAGCTGGCCGGCGGCTGGAGCAGCCCGGCCATTGTGCCGGCCGGCATGATGGCAATGAAGTTGGGGTGGGCGGAGGCGGTACCATCGGCAGCGATGGCAAAGACGGGGACGTAGTCGGCGTGTGAGACACGCTGGGGCAGATACGGCCCTTCCAGGGCGATCGTGCCGCCATGGACAGCGAGGTAATCGTGCTGGCGGACATCTGCACTGGCGAGTTGCCCGGCGGTCGTGGTCAGCAACGTCTTGTTCTGCGTGAGCTCCACGCCCAAGACCAGCGCGAACAGCGCCAGCGGGATCACCATCAGGCAGAGGGCCAGAAACTTTTTCAACGGGATCCTCCAAAGGCCGGTTGGTCGCGGGCTGGTGCCCCCGCCAATCTACATTCGCGTCATGACGGATGCGTTGTTTGGAGGATAGACGACCGGGCGGCGTTTAGCCGAGCAGGCCGGGGAAGAGGGTGGTCAGGCCGTCGGCCATGACTTCGACGGCAATCGCGGCGAGGATCAGGCCCATCAGGCGGGTCATGACGTTGATGCCGGTCTGGCCGAGGAAGCGGCCAATGCGCTCGGCTGCCGAAAATACCATGAGGGTGGCCAGGCCGACGATGACGCCGTAAAGAACGAGCACGCCGAGTTCCCACCATTTCACGGTTTTTTCGGCGTAAATCACCATGGTGGAGATGGTGGCCGGGCCGGTGAGCAGCGGGATGGTGAGCGGCACGACAGCGATGCTGGAGCCCGCGTCGGCGCGGTGGGCGCCTTCGTCGATGTCTTGCGGCTTGGATTCGGCCGGTTCGGCGCCGAGCATCTGGATAGCGCTCATCAGCAGCAGCAGGCCACCGCCGACCTGGAAGGAAGCCAGCGAGATGCCGAAGAAGCCGATGATTTGCAGGCCGAGCAGGGCGCTGAGCGAGATTACGACAAAGGCCGAGAACGCTGCCACACGCGCGGTGCGGGTGCGGTGTTGCTCGGAGAAGCTGCGCGTGAAGTGAATGAAAAACGGTACCACGCCGATCGGGTTAACGATGGCGAGCAGCGTGATGAGGGGTTTGAGGAGCGATTCCATTGGGGGCGGATGGTGGCACTGATCGGGCCGGGCGGCAAGCCACCCGGCCCGGTGCGCCGATCAGCGGCTCTCCAGCTGGTGCCGGAAATAGGCGACGTTGGTCATCAGCCCCGGTAGCAGCCACTGGAACAGCCGGCATACTTCCATGACCTCGTCGATCGGTGCGTCGGTTTCGGCGGCCTGACGCAAGGCGGTGGCCGAGAGTCCGCCGGGGTTGGGCAGCGCGGCGACACGCTCGGCGGCCTGGTCGTGGCAGGCCTGGCAGATGGCTTCGTGTGCCGGCGTGCCGACGATGTCGCGCAGGTCGTTCCAGGCCAGCGCGAAGTAGCTGGGCCAGCGGGCGAAGGCGCGGTAGTCGGTGTTGACGAAGGGCAGGTTGAGCGTGGCTTTGATGTCGGCGTAGATGGCCTGGGTGGGGGCGTCGGCGTGGTGGGCTTCCATCAGTACCGGCGGCACCGACACGTCAGGGGCGTGGCGGCCTTTGAAGGGCTCGGCGCTGGCCTTGCCGGCCAGGTCGCCGAGTTCGAGCAGATGGCGGGCGAGCGTGGCGATGAGCAGGTAGGGCGGATTGCCGTGCGAGAACACGGTGTTTACATCGCGCAGGGCGTCTAGTTCGCGCGGGGCGTAGCCGTGCCGGACCAACGTGGCGCTCAGTTTCTGCGGCGCGAGGCCGGCGGCGCGCTGCTCGACCTCGGTGCGCAGGACACGACAGGTGTCGACAAAGGCAGCGCTTTCGCTCAGGGGTTTGAGGCCGCGCCAGAGCTCACCGAAGAAGGTCGGGTAGTGCGCAAAGGCCATGGTGACCACACCCATCCAGGGCACTTGCAGCGCGTGCTTCATTTCGGCATACCAGGTGGCGCGCTGGCCGGTGGCGAGGTATTCGGGTAGTGGATGGACGGCGGGGATGGGCTTGGGGCGCTGGCGCGGGAGGGCGATCATGATCTGTCCTTGTCGGCGGTGCGTGTCTGATCTTATCCGCTTGGCGGCGATGGGGCGACGCTGTTAGCGTGTTACCCATTGCACACAGGAGAGTGACATGAGCCCCGAGCGCTATCTGGATGATTTCTCTGTCGGCGAGCGCTTTGTGTCGCCAGGCATCACCGTGACCGAGGCGGCGATCATCGATTTTGCCAGCCAGTATGATCCGCAGGCTTTTCATCTGGACGTGAACGCAGCCGCCGAGTCGCTCTACGGCGGCTTGATTGCCAGTGGTTTTCAGACGCTGTCGCTGTCTTTCCGGCTGTTCATCCAGAGCGGCTTGTTGGCGGCGTGCAGCATGGGTTCGCCGGGGATCGACGAGTTGCGATGGCTGGCGCCGGTGCGGCCAGGCGATACGCTGCACACCGAGGTTGAAGTGCTGGCGGTGACGCCTTCGCGTTCAAAGCCCGATCGCGGCATTCTCAAGTTGAAGTATGTGGCGGTGAATCAGCATGGCGACACAGTGCTGACGTATCTGGTGAACCACTTCGTGAAGCGGCGCGTTGCCTAAGCCCCGCTAGGCGGTCATCAGAACGACCGCCAGCCCGAGCAACGCAGCGATGGCCAGGCCGAGTGCCCATTGGGTGTTGCGCTTTTGGCGGTCGAGCGTGGCGACGAGGCGTTCGTTTTGCTCGGCGAGCTGGGCGATGAGTTCGGAGCGTTGTTCCGCTTCCTGCGTCCGGTCGGCCATGCAGCGTTCCAGGGCCGCCAGCCGGGCGACCGGGTCGTCGATGACGGTATCAGGCGCGGCCTGGGCCTCGTCGCGCGCCTTGGTGCGCTTCCACAGATCGCGCGCGCCACGGGCAATGCCGGGGGCGGCGGCGATGACCTCTGTCCAGGGGATGATTTTGGCGGCGGCGAGCCAGGGGATCGGCATGCGTTGATCTCGTCAAGTTGATGCCAGTCCGACCGCAGAAAAACGCCCCGGTTCCGGCAGGTGCCAGAACCGGGGATGGGACTCAGGCGGCGGGTAGCTTGTCTAGCTGCGGCTTGAGCTTGGCGACGGTGTCGCGGAAGCCGGCCAGGCGGGCGCGTTCCTGATCCACCACGGCAGCCGGAGCACGAGCGACAAAGCTCTCGTTGGCCAGCTTGCCTTCGGCCTTGGTGATCTCGCCTTCGAGGCGGGTGATCTCCTTGGTGAGGCGCTCGCGCTCGGCGGCGATGTCGATCTCGACCTTGAGCATCAGCCGGAAGTCGCCAGCCACGGCGACCGGGGCCAGTTCGTCGGCACTGATGTCGGTGACGACCTGGACCTCCGACAGCTTGGCCAGTCCGGCCAGGTAGGGCGCGTAAGCGGTCAGCGTGTCGGTGTTGCCGGCGGCGATCAGCGGCATGCGCTGTGCGGGGGAGATGTTCATCTCGCCACGCAGGTTGCGGCAGGCGTAGATCATGCCTTTAAGCTCGGCCACTTCCGCTTCGGCGGCTTCGTCAATGCGGCTGAGGTCGGCCTGCGGGTAGCGGGCAAGCATGAGCGACTCGGTGTCCTTGCGCTTGGCCATCGGCGCGACGGTCTGCCACAGCTCTTCGGTGATGAAGGGCATGACCGGGTGAGCCAGGCGCAGGACGGTTTCGAGCACACGCAGCAGGGTGCGGCGGGTGGCGCGCTGCTGGGCCTCGTTGCCGGTCTGGATCTGCACCTTGGCCAGCTCCAGATACCAGTCGCAGTACTCGTCCCAGACGAATTCGTAGATGGCCTTGGAGAGCAGGTCGAAGCGGTAGTCGGCAAAGTGCTGTGCCATCTCGGCTTCGGTGCGTTGCAGCTTGGAGACGATCCAGCGGTCGGCGAAGGAGAAATCGAGCACGCTGGCGTCGCAGGCGATGTCAGTGCCCAGACCGCAATCCTGGTCCTGGGTGTTCATCAGCACGAAACGGGTGGCGTTCCACAGCTTGTTGCAGAAGTTGCGGTAGCCCTCGCAGCGGGCGAGGTCGAACTTGATGTCGCGGCCCGGGCTGGCGAGCGAGGCGAAGGTGAAGCGCAGGGCGTCGGTGCCGAAGGCCTGGATGCCTTCGGGGAACTCCTTGCGCGTCTTCTTCTCGATGCTGGCAGCCTGCTTGGGATTCATCAGGCCGAAGGTGCGTTTTTCAACCAGCTTGTCGAGCGAGATGCCGTCGATCAGGTCGATCGGGTCGAGCACATTGCCCTTGGACTTGCTCATCTTCTGGCCTTCCGCGTCGCGGATCAGGCCGTGCACATACACATGCTTGAAGGGGATCTTGCCGGTGATCTGCTGGGTCATCATCACCATGCGGGCGACCCAGAAGAAGATGATGTCGAAGCCGGTGACCAGCACCGTCGAGGGCAGGTAGAGGTCGAGCGCGTCGTTGGATTTGGCCGGCCACTCGGCCGTCCAGTCCAGCGTCGAGAAGGGCCACAGGGCGGAGGAGTACCAGGTGTCGAGCACATCCTCGTCACGCGTGAGCGTGCCGGTGTAGCCGTCGGCCGCCGCCAGCCCGACAGCGTCCGCTTCGTTGCGCGCAACCCACACGCGGCCATCGTCGCCGTACCAGGCGGGAATCTGGTGACCCCACCACAGCTGACGCGAGATGCACCAGTCCTGGATGTTGTTGAGCCACTGGTTGTAGGTGTTGACCCAGTTCTCGGGGTAGAAGGTGATCTCGCCCGAGGCGACGCAGTCCAGCGCTTTTTGCGTGATGCTCTTGCCGTCATTGCCCGGCTTGGTCATGGCGACGAACCACTGGTCGGTGAGCATGGGCTCGATAACCACGTTGGTGCGGTCGCCACGTGGCACCTTGAGCTTGTGCGCTTCGACCTCAACCAGCACGCCAGCCGCTTCGAGGTCGACGACCACGGCGGCGCGGGCAGCAAAGCGATCCAGCCCGGCGACGTTGGTCGGCAGGGCGACCGTGCCCTTGGCCTGACCTTTGGTATCGAACACTTCGGCGCAGGCCGGCACGGTGCCGTCCAGATTGAGAATGACGATCATGTCCAAGCCGTGGCGCTGGCCGACCGCATAGTCGTTGAAGTCGTGTGCCGGGGTGACCTTGACGCAGCCGGTGCCGAACTCGCGGTCGACATAGTCGTCGGCGATGATCGGGATGTCGCGCTCGGTCAGCGGCAGGCGCACGGTCTTGCCGATCAGGTGGGTGTAGCGCTCATCGTCCGGGTGCACCATCACGGCGACGTCGCCGAGCATGGTCTCGGGCCGGGTGGTGGCGACCGTGAGGCCGGTCAGATCGCCGATCGGGCCGTCGGTGAAGGGGTAGCGGATGTGCCACAGCTTGCCGTCTTCTTCTTCCTGCACCACTTCGAGGTCGGACACCGCGGTGCCGAGCTTCGGGTCCCAGTTGACCAGGCGCTTGCCACGGTAGATGAGGCCCTCGTTGAACAGGCGTACAAAGGTTTCGGTGACGGTGGTGGACAGGCCGGCATCCATGGTGAAGCGCTCGCGCTTCCAGTCGGGGCTGGTGCCGAGGCGACGCATCTGGCCGGTGATGGTGCCGCCGGAGTATTCCTTCCACTCCCACACCTTTTCGAGAAATTTCTCGCGGCCGAGCTCGTGGCGGCTGACGCCCTGCGCATCGAGCTGACGTTCGACGACGATCTGGGTGGCGATGCCGGCGTGGTCGGTGCCGGGCTGCCACAACGTGTTGTCGCCGCGCATGCGGTGATAGCGGGTGAGCGCATCCATGAGCGTCTGGTTGAAACCATGACCCATGTGCAGCGTGCCGGTGACGTTTGGCGGCGGCAGCAGGATGCAGAAGGCGTTCTTGTTGGAGGTGTCGAGGCCGGCGTCAAAATAACCGCGCGACTCCCAGTCGGGGTACCAGCGGCGTTCGATCTCCGCAGGCTCAAAACTCTTGGCCAGTTCCATGGTGTTCCGTAAGCGTGGCAATGGGGGCGAATCCGCGATTATAGCGGATGGCAGACGTGCTGACCGGCGCTGACGTGGGGGTGATCAGCGATTGCGCGGATCGTTGGCGTCGAGCAGTTCGGAGATTTCTTGCGAGATGTCGGCCAGCAAAGTGGCGCGGGCGCGGGTGTGGATTTGATTGAGGATGCGGGTACGCGCCTGTTCGAGCTCGTCGGCCAGCACTTGCGGCAGCTCGTTGCTCAGCCATTCGTCGATGCGCCGGTTGAGCGTGGCGTCGAGATCAATCAGTTGTTCGACAAAGCCGGCGGCCGGGGCGGGCGCTTCGCGGACGGCGCCGGTGAGCACCGGAATGTCGTCGTCCTCGACCTGCTCGGTGAGTACCGGAATGTCGGTGTCCGGGCCGGGCGCGCGGTGGCGCTGGAGCAGCGCGTCGGCCTTGTCGAGCAGGCGGTCGGCCTCCTCGGTTTCCGGAAGAATGATGAACGGATCCTTGGACTCGAACATGTCAGCTCGCAGCCGTGTTGTGGGCAGAGGGGGTGTGCCCCTCGCTGGCGTAGTGGCGCCAGCGATTGCGGGCGGGTACTTTGAGGGCTTCGTCAGTGCCGACCACTTCGACCACCATCTTGAAGTGCGCGTAGTCGGGCGGAAGTTCGGCGGCGAGGTTGATCAGCACGTCGTAGTGCGGCCAGCCATCCGCTGGCGGGGCGTCACCCAGGGTGATCGGGGTTTCGGCGGCCAGTGGCGAGCTGAAGTGCGTATGCGGTAAAAAGTCGGTGGGCGGACGGGTCCATAACAACTGATCAAGCTGGTGCGCGATGGACTCGTCGGGCAGCAGCACCGACACCTTGCGGCCCGAGCGGAAGGCCCGTGCCGCGAGGTGGCAGGTGACGCCGAGCAGGTCCTCGGCGTTGTGATAGAAGTGGATGTCCGTCACGCCGGCCTCAAAGCTGGCCGGCGCGGGCGATCAGGAACTCGGTCAGCAGCGGCACCGGGCGGCCGGTGGCGCCTTTGGCTTCGCCGGAGATCCAGGCCGTGCCGGCGATGTCCAGGTGCGCCCAGGTGTAAGCCTTGGTGAAGCGCGACAGGAAGGCCGCCGCGGTGATGGTGCCGCCGTAGCGCCCGCCGATGTTGGCCATGTCGGCGAAATTGCTCTTGAGCAGTTCCTGGTAGTCGTCCCATAGCGGCAGCTGCCACACGCGGTCGCCGCTGCTCTGGCCGTGATCGGTCAGCTCGCGGGCGAGGGCGTCATCGGTACTCAGCAAGCCGCTGGGGATCTTGCCCAGGGCGACGACGCAGGCGCCGGTGAGCGTGGCGATGTCGATCACGCAGGCCGGTTTGAAGCGCTCGGCATAGGTGAGGGCGTCGCACAGGATGAGGCGGCCTTCGGCGTCGGTATTGAGAATTTCGATGGTCTGGCCGGACAGGGAGGTGACGACGTCGCCCGGCCGGGTGGCATTTCCACCGGGCATGTTCTCGGTAGCCGGCACGACACCGATGACGTTGATCGGCAGGTTCAGCTGGGCAGCCGCCTGCAGCGTGCCAAACACGCTGGCCGCGCCGCACATGTCGTACTTCATCTCGTCCATTTCGGCGGACGGCTTGAGCGAGATGCCGCCGGTGTCGAAAGTGACGCCCTTGCCGACCAGCACGACCGGCGCATCGTCGGCCTTGCCGCCGCGGTGTTCCATGATGATGAACTTGGGCGGCTGCTCTGCGCCCTGAGCGACGGCCAGCAGCGCGCCCATGCCCAGCTTGCTCATCTGCGCCTTGTCGAGCACCGTGACCTTGAGTTTGTGATCCTTGCCGAGCTTCTTGGCCGTGTTGGCCAGATAGCTCGGTGAGCAAACATTGGGCGGCAGGTTGCCCAGGTCTCGGGCCAGCGCCATGCCCTCGGCAATGGCCAGGCCTTGCGCGACGGCCGTGGTCAGCGCCTTGGAGGACTTGCCGGGAATCAGAAACTGGATTTTCTTGATGCCGCGCTTGGCGCTCTCGTCGGCGCCCTTTTTGGGCGCGTCGAAGCGATAGGCTGCTGCCGCAACGACACGCGCGGCCTGACGCAGTCGCCAGGTCAGATCGCGGTTGGGTACGTCGACTTCGGCCAGGCTCACGCTGGCTTCCTTGCCGCGCAGGCCGGCTAGTGCCTTGCCGGCGGCGTTCAGCGCGTCGCGATAGGCTTTGTCATTGAGTTCGTCCTGCGCGCCGAGGCTGACCACCAGCACGCGCTCGGCGTCGACGCCCGGCAGCAAGGGCAGCAGCATGGTGGCGCCGGCCTTGTCGTCGAGGTCGCCACGCGCAAGAAGCGCACTGAGCACGCCGCCGCTGGCTTGATCCACTGCTTCGGCTGAAGGCGTCAGACGCGCCTCAGCGTAGGCGCCGACGACGATGCAGGCGCGCTTGAGTTTTTCAGGGGATCCGGTCTTTATGGTAAATTCCACGGGCTATTCCTTTAAGACGACGTCTCGGTCAGGGTGGCAACGATTATGGCCTCTCCGCAATACGCCGTCAAAATGCACCCCATCATTCAACCGTCATTAGCGCAATGATCTTTCTGCGCGCCGCTCAGCGAGAATTCGCCAACACCGCCATGGCGGTGTTCGTGGCCCTGTTCGCCATTTTGGTGACCACGGTGCTGATCCGCCTGCTCGGACAGGCGGCGGGTGGGCGTGTGCCGTCCGATGCCGTGCTGGCGCTGATCGGCTTTGGCGCCCTGGCGCAATTGCCGATCGTGCTGTCCTTGACGGTCTTCATCGCCGTTTTGATGAGCTTGTCCCGCAGCTATCGCGACTCCGAGATGGTGGTGTGGTTCGCCGCGGGCGTGCCGCTGACCCGCTGGATCTCGCCCGTGCTGCGCTTTGCCGTGCCGGTGGCGGTGGTCATTGCGGGCGTTACGCTGGTGCTGGCGCCCTGGGCGCAATACAAGAGTGTGGAGTACAAGGAACGGCTGAACAATCAGGATGACGCGGCGCGCGTCGCGCCGGGCGTGTTTCGCGAATCGGCGGGCGCACGGCGGGTGTTTTTCGTCGAAGTCGGCGCTGGCGAGGATGGGCGGGTGCGCAATGTGTTTGTCAGTTCGGTGCAAGATGGCAAGCTGGGGGTGATGGTGGCCGAAGAGGGCTACCTGCGCACTGGCGAAAACGGTGAGCGCTTTGTGGTGCTCGAGCGTGGCCGGCGCTATGACGGCACCCCGGGCTCGCCCGACTATCGGGTGATGCGTTTCGACCGCTATACCCTGCAGATGGCCGCACAAGGCGCCACCGATGTGCCGGTGCGCAATCGCATGCTGCCGCTCAAGACGCTGCTGGATGACCCGAATCCGGCCAACCTCGGCGAGCTGGCCTCGCGGGTGGGCCTGCCGATGGCCTCCTTGATTCTGGCCCTGCTGGCGATTCCGCTGTCGTTTGTGAACCCACGGGCCGGGCGTACCAATAATCTGATCGTGGCGATTCTGACCTATCTCATCTATAGCAATGCCATCAGCGTGAGTCAGGCCTGGATTGCCCAGGGCAAGGTGAGCTTTTTGGTCGGCGCCATGGCGCCGCATCTGGTGATGGTGGCGGTGCTGGCCGCGTTGTTCTATCGCCGTCTGGCGGTGTATTCGATCTGGCGGAGGCGGCCGGCCTGATGCGTATTCTTCGCCGCTATCTCGCACGGGAAATCATCGGCGCCACCTTCATGGTGCTGCTGGCCTTCCTCGGGCTGTTCGCCTTCTTCGACTTCATCAATGAACTCGACTCGATCGGCAAGGACGGCTACCAGGTGCACCACGCGCTGGTCTACGTGGCGCTGATTCTGCCTGGCCGGGTGTATGAGTTGATGCCGATTGCGGTGCTGATCGGCAGCCTGTTTGCCCTGACCACGCTGGCGCGGCACTCCGAAATTACCGTCATGCGGGCGTCCGGCTTGTCGACCTCGCGCTTGCTGCGCGAGTTGTCATTGATTGGCTCGCTCTTTGTCGTGCTGACCTTCGTGTTCGGCGAATACGTCGCGCCGCCCGCCGAAAAGGCCGCACAGCAATGGCGACTGACCGCCACCGGATCGACCGTGTCGAACGAGTTGCGCTCGGGGCTGTGGGTGCGGGATGGTCATCGCTTCATCAACGTGCAGTCACTGACGCCGCAGCGCGAGTTGCAGGGCATCCGCATCTATGAGTTTGACGACAAGCTCACGCTGCGGACTATCAGCGACGCCAAGCATGGCCTGTTTGTCGAGGGGGCCGGCTGGCGCCTGACCGACATCGCACAGACCATTTTCGAGGCCGATCGCACGCGGGTCGCGACGCTCGACGAGTTGTCGTGGGCGTCCGAGCTCACGCCCGAAGTGCTCAGTGTGCTGATGGTGACACCCGAGCGCATGTCGGTGACGACTTTGTACGCCTATTTGCGCCATCTGATCGACAACAACCAAAAGACCGACCGTTACGAGATCGCCTTGTGGAAGAAGATTGTCTATCCCTTTGCCGTGCTCGTGATGATGGCGCTGGCGCTGCCCTTCGCCTACACCCATGACCGCATGGGTGGCGTCAGTGTGAAAGTGTTCGCCGGCATCATGCTCGGCGTCGCCTTCCATCTGCTCAACGGATTGTTCTCGAACCTGGGCGTGATCAACGCCTGGCCGCCGGCGGTGGCGGCACTGGCGCCGAGTACGCTCTTCCTGATCGCGGCGGCGGTCATGCTGCATGGTGTTGATCGGCGCTGATCGGCGTAGCGCCGTTGGGCCTGACATAAAAAAACGGGACCGCGAAGGTCCCGTTCTCTTTTCCAGCGACTACCAGGATCAGCCCTTCTTGCGGGTGAGCTTTTCCTTGATACGTGCCGATTTGCCGGTACGACCGCGCAGGTAGTAAAGCTTGGCGCGGCGCACATCGCCACGACGCTTCACTTCAACGCTGGCGACCAGCGGCGAGTAGGTCTGGAACGTGCGCTCAACGCCTTCACCGGACGAAATCTTGCGCACGATGAAGTTGGAGTTGAGACCACGGTTGCGTTTGGCGATAACCACGCCTTCGTATGCCTGAAGACGCTCACGCGTACCTTCCTTGACCTTCACCTGAACCACCACGGTGTCGCCCGGGGCGAAATCGGGGAGGGTCTTGTTTTCGGTCAGGCGAGCAATTTCTTCTTGCTCGAGTTGTTCGATCAGATTCATGTGCGTGACTCCTTGGTCAGTTCGCGATGGCCTGTGGCCTTGCAGGCAGAGCAGGTCGCCACCTGATGCATGCGTTTTTTCATTCGACCTCGTCCGACAGCGTCGGGGAGGCCGCCTCATGATCCTGCTTGAAAGCTTCAAGCAGTTTCATCTCGTTACGGCCCAGCTTGCGCTGAGCCAGCAATTCCGGTCGCCGCAGCCAGGTGCGCCCCAGCGCCATCTTGAGTCGCCAGCGCCGGATCTCGGCGTGGTTTCCCGACAGCAGCACGGGCGGCACGGCCTGGCCGTGGACATCCACCTCGGGGCGGGTGTAGTGCGGGCAATCGAGCAGACCATCAACAAACGAGTCTTCGACTGCCGAGTCCGCATCGTTCAGCGCCCCGGGCAACTGACGGATGATGGCGTCGAGCAGCACCATCGCCGGCAGTTCGCCGCCGGACAACACAAAGTCGCCCAGCGATATTTCTTCATCCACACAGTGGTCGATCAAGCGTTGATCAACCCCTTCATAACGCCCGCACAACAGTGTCAGTGTCGGCGTCTGTACCAATTCCATCACCTTGGCGTGATCGAGCGGTCGCCCCTGGGGGGACAGATAGATCACGCGTCCGGCCTGGCCGAGCGCTTCTTGCTGCGCCGTGCCGGCCGCCGCAATGGCCGCTTCCAGTGGCGGCGCCTGCATCACCATGCCGGGGCCACCGCCATAAGGCCGGTCATCCACCGTGCGGTGTACATCGTGCGCAAAGTCGCGCGGATTCCAGCATTGCAGCGCGTAAAGGCTGCGTTCCTGGGCGCGTCGGCTGATGCCACTGCCTGTCAGCGCGGAGAACATCTCCGGAAACAGGGTGATGACGTCGTATCGACGCACCCGCTTACCAATCCTTCTGCCAAACGACCCGAATCCGCTTTTCAGCAAGATCGACATCGAGGACATACGCGGCAACGAAGGGAATCAGATGTTCGTCTTCGCCGTCGGCGATCTGGAGCACATCATGCGCGCCGGCCGAGAGCAGGGAAGTGACGGTGCCCAGGGGCTCGCCCGCTTCATTCTCAACCTGCAGGCCGATCAGATCGCCCCAGTAGTACTCGTTGCTGTCGGTCGCCGGCATGGCTTCACGCGGCGCGGCGATGTATTGCCGCGTCAGCGCTTCCGCGCCGGTACGATCTGCAACGCCCTCGAATGCAGCGATCCAGCCCTTTCCGTGTGCTCGGCAACCGGCCAGCTTGTAGGCTTTCCAGGCCGGCGCCTCGGCGGTGTCATCTGGCGAGAGCCACCATTGCGGCATCTTTTTCCAGGACAGGGGGTCATCCCCGAAAGGATGAAGCTTGACCCAGCCCTGGACACCAAAAGGGGCGACGATGCGCCCCAGTATGATCATCGGATGCTCTCCGATGCTGTCGTTCAGGCGGCCTTGGCGGCTTGCTTGACCAGACGGGCAACCGTCGGGGACAGCTGGGCGCCGTGTTGCTGCCAGTGCGCCAGACGCTCGGTGTCGATCACCAGGCCCTGAACGGCTTCCGGTGCCATCGGGTTGTAGAAACCAACGCGCTCGATGAAGCGGCCGTCGCGGCGATTACGCGAATCGGCGGCAACGATGTTGTAAAACGGGCGCTTCTTGGCGCCGCTGCGGGCAAGGCGAATAACCACCATGTTGTGTTCGTCCTGACTAATGAATCGAGAAAAGGGCGGAATTTTAAGCGATTTCCCCAAGGAAAACAATCTCTTTGGGGCTTACGACGGAAAGACTTCCGCGATGGTTTGCTGAATGGCCCGGGCGGCGGCCAGCGGATCGGCGGCCTGACGGATGGGGCGGCCAACCACGATGTAGTCGGCGCCGTTGTGAAATGCCTGGGCGACATCGACCGTGCGCTTCTGGTCGTCGGCCGGCCGGTTCTCCACCGGGCGGATGCCCGGCGTGACCACCAGCAGACGATCGCCCAGCTCGCGGCGGATCATCGGCGCTTCGAGCCCGGAGGAGACAATGCCGTCGATGCCGGTCTCAAGCGCGCGACGGGCGCGGGACAGGACAAGCTCGTTTACATTGCACTGAAAGCCGAGGTCGTTCAGGTCGCCCTGGTCGAGGCTGGTCAACGCGGTGACAGCGAGCACTTTGAGGTCGCCCTTGTCCTTGACCGCCGCGTCCATGATCGACTGGTTGCCGTGAATGGTCGCCAGCGTGGCGCCGCTGCCGGACAGCGAGCGGATGGCGGAGCGTACAGTTTCGGGGACGTCAAAAAATTTCAGGTCGACAAAAACTTTCTTGTCGCGCGCCACCAGCCAGTCCAGCAGGTCAAAGTAACCGCTGGTCATGAACAGCTCAAGGCCGATCTTGTAGAAGGTGACACTGTTTTCGAGCCGTTCGACCAGCTCACGGGCGGTGGCGGCGTCGGCGACGTCGAGCGCCATGATCAGTCGGTCGGCGGGTGTGATGGCCTTGGAGGAGCGGTAATCTGGCGCGGATGTTTGCATTGTGGTGGCAGTCAATGGGAAAGTAGCACTAATTATCCCGTCTCTTGGGGCATCTGGTCGAGGCGAGTAGCCGGCATTGTGCCAGAACTGGGCGTTTCTTCATTAGAATGGCAAACGAATCGGATCAATGACGAGCCCGCGACTCATGTCAGAACCTCTCATGCAGGATGCCGGACCCGCAGCGTCAGTCCTCGCCTGGTTGGCCGGCGAGCCCGCTGACGACCCGGTCGAGGGCTTGCAGGAGCTGTCGGACAAGCTCGAC
Organism: Zoogloeaceae bacterium G21618-S1; assembly: GCA_027214125.1. GTDB lineage: Bacteria > Pseudomonadota > Gammaproteobacteria > Burkholderiales > Rhodocyclaceae > Nitrogeniibacter. The sequence goes on along the minus strand of JAPWHF010000001.1, from coordinate 58,631 downwards.
GAATTGATGCGCGCCGAACTGACGCCCATTCAGTTGCATCGGGGCGTCGAGTTGTTTTTCATGCGTGTGCGCGACGTGCGCGAGGTGCTGGTGCCCCGGCTGGTCGAACGCGCGCTGCCGTTGCCCTCAAAAATCTTCAATGCCGTGAGTCGGCTCGAGAGCATTTGTCTCGTGCTGGCCACTGGCTATGAGCGGGTAATGGCTGACCTGGGCCCTGGCGTCGTGACACAGAGACGTCGCCCCGAGGTGCTGGCGACGCAGGCGCTGACGCTGCTGGGCGATGTTTTGTGGCTGGCCGGCATGAAAGGCGCCACGCCGCGGGCGGGCTTGTGGAGCGAGGCACATCGTATTTTTGGCAATGCCGCGATCGCGGCCGGTTCGGCGGCATTGCCGGCCGAGATCCCGCGCGGCCAGGTGCAGGCCGCCTATAAGCGCTTGCTGGCATTGGCCGCAGCGCAGCCTGAAGCACTCACCGCGCGCGAGCTGGACTGGACGGTGCGTTATCTTGAACAGTGCGCCTGGCGTTCCGAACTTTCGCCCAATCCTCGCACCGATATCGAAACCTGGGACTACTGGATCGACCCGGCGCAGGACGTGGGCCCGATCGCCATGGTGCGCCGCGCGCCGCCGCCCGTGGATGGCATGCTGTATTTTTCTGCAGCCGAACTGGCGCGAGGCGCCACTGGGCATCTGGAGCGTCTGGAGGCCGCGCTCGATGGCGGCGGCGAGGTGGTGCCCGGGGCCGATCTGCCCGAGTTGCCGGCCGGCCTGCCCCCCGGCGAAATTTCCAAGCTGTTGCGCTGCCTGCGCGAACGCTGGGCGATGCCGCCGCGTCGTGAGCAATTGCGCCGACGTTGCCAGTATGAGGTCGAAGTCTGTGTTGGGCTGCGTTCGATCTGGAAGCTCAAGCATGCCGGCGAGCAGGCTGCTGAGATTCTCAACTGGCGGGTGGTCAACGAGAGCCCGGGTGGCTACGCAATCATGAGTATCGAGGCCAATACCGGCTCGCTGTCAGCCGGCATGGCGATGGCGGTGCGTCGAGCCACTGACAGCGCCTGGTCAATTTGTGTGGTTCGCTGGGTGCGTTCCGATTCGCCCACGCAAGTCGAGCTGGGCCTGCAGACCATCAGCTCGGCGGCTACGCCGGTGCGGATCGGTTTCCGGGGTGGCGAGGGGCCGGGCGAGATGGTGCCGGCGCTGGTGCTGCCTCCAGTGGCCGCCGTGCGGCGGCATCAGGCGATTCTGGCGCCAGCCGGGGCCTATCGCTCGCGCCGTTTCTTGCTGGTGCATGAGGCCGAGCGCATCTATGTGGCACAAGGCCGCTTGTTGAGTCTGGACATGCAGACGTCCAGCGTCGAGCTGTTTCAGTTCGAATACGATCCCTATCCGCTCTGAGCGGGCATCTCGTCTGAAAACACTGCGGTAATCGGCACGTCACCTGTCGCGAGCAGATGAGTGATGCGGCTGTCGATGCGCTTGATCAGTTTCCCGTCGGCCTGCGCTCGAGCGACAGCGGGGCAAAGCGCAAGGTGGCGAACAACGTCCGAGAGGAAGATGTCTTCAGCGCGTCTGGCCAGCAGCCAGGCTTCGTCGTCGGACCGGGCGATCCAGCCAAATTCCCGCATGAGTTCAAGCAGGTTTTCGCCAACGGCCGTGGGCTGGCGCGCGGCGCGGTACAAATCTTCGGCGCTGACGGTTTCACCGCTGCGCTGGGCGCGGGTGAGCTGCTCTAGCATCATCAAGGCACTGTAGGCGGGCGCGCCCGGAAAGTCGGGCAGTGTGCGCACACTCGAGGCGTAGGCGGGAAAGGTCGCTGCGAGAATGGCGCCGAGCAGGATCACCACCCAGGAGGCGTATAGCCAGAGCAGGAAAATCGGCAGCGTGGCGAAGGTGCCGTAGATCAGCGTATAGCTCGGAAAGCGTGCGAAATACAGGCCCAGCGCGCGCTGCATCAATACGAAGGCCACCGCTGCCGACATGCCGCCAATGAGGGCGTGCCAGGCGTTGACGCGGGTGTTCGGAATGCTGAAGTAGAGAAAGGTGAACAGCAGGCCGAGCAGCAAGATCGGTAGCGTACGGAAGACGATAATGCGTAGCCATTGCGGGTCATTGACCAGGCCGAGCGAGGTACTGATCAGGTAGCTCGTGGCGGCCAGGCTGGCGCCCAGAAACAGCGGGCCGAGGGTCAGTACCACCCAGTAAATGGAAATGCGCGCCATCAGCGGACGCGATTTTCGCACGCCCCAGATGGTGTTGAGCACGCCGTCGATGGTCAGCATCAGCATCAGCGCGGTGACAATCAGGAAGGCGGTGCCGATCAGCGTCAGGTTGGCGGCCTTTTGCGAGAATTGCAGGGCGTAGGTCGCGACGATCTGGCCGGCTTTTTCGGGCAAGAGGTTCTGCAGCAGAAAATCGCTCAGGGTCTCGCCCAGGTGCGAAAAGCCGGGGAAGTTGCTGAACACCGCGATGGTGACGGTGAGCAAGGGCACCAGCGCCAGCAGCGTCGTGAACGTCAGGCTGCCGGCCACTTCCGGGCAGCGCGTGTCGACAAAACGCTGGGCGAGCAGGCGGGCAAAATCCCGAAGATGGATGAAGAGCTTGGGCAATGCGTTCGGGGCCGGGGGCGGCTTTGGCTATAATCGCGCCATTGTAGGGTCTGTTGCCAATCATTTGGGGACAAAGCGACCCCCGAAGCGAATGGCCGTCGTGCCTTACCAATGAGTTGAAGATGAAAGAAGTGCTTGTCCTGTATTACAGCCGCAAGGGCTCGGTGCGTGCGTTGGCCGAGGCGATCGCCGAAGGCATCGAGCGGGTGCCCGGTGTCGGCGCACGTGTGCGCACGGTGCCAGCGGTGAGCACCGTGTGCGAGGCTGCTGAAGATGCCATTCCCGCCACGGGCCCGGCCTATGTTGAGACGGCTGACCTGGACGAGTGCATTGGCGTGGCGCTGGGTAGCCCGACGCGCTTCGGCAATATGGCGGCGGCGATGAAGTATTTTCTGGATGGCACGATCGCGCCGTGGGTCAACGGTTCGCTGGTCGGCAAACCCGCCTGCGTATTCACCTCGACGGGCAGTCAGCATGGCGGACAGGAGAGCACCTTGCTGAGCATGATGCTGCCGCTGATGCACCACGGCATGCTGATGATGGGCTTGCCCTACACCGAGCATTTGCTGTCCTCGACCCGCAGCGGCGGCACGCCGTATGGCGCCTCGCATGTCGCCGGGTCGGATGGCAACCCGCTACTGAGCGACGAAGAACGCAAGTTGGCCATGGCGCAAGGCGAACGCCTGGCACGCGCTGCGCTGGCGCTGGAGGCGGCGCGATGAAGGCCCGGACCGTGGCATGGATCGCCTCAGCCCTGTGGATTGCCTTGATCGTGTTGTGCGTCGCCTGGGAGGCCTGGCTGGCCCCCTTGCGGCCGGGCGGCTCGTGGATGATGGTGAAGGCGGTGCCGCTGCTGGTGCCCTTGTTTGGCGTGCTCCATGGCCGCCGCTACACCTATCAGTGGGGCTGCATGTTCGTACTGATCTACTTCATGGAAGGCGTGGTGCGGATGAACGACCCCGGCGGCGTGGCCATGCTGGCGCGCATCGAGATTGCGCTGACGCTGGCGGCCTTTTTTGTGATGGTGTGGTACGCGCGCATGACCGCGCCGTCGCGTCAGGCCAAGGCGCAGTAAGCGCCGCCCCGGCGGCGGGCGGCGCTTGAGCCCGCCTCAGATCTGCGGGTTGAGCCTTTCGAATTTGTTGTGCAGCTTGTTCAGTGCGTTGAGGTAAGCCTTGGCCGAGGCGACGATGATGTCGGTGTCGGCGCCTTGGCCGTTAACCACCTTGCCGTCGCGCGACAGGCGCACGGTGACCTCACCTTGAGCGTCGGTGCCAGTGGTAATGGCATTGACCGAATACAGCAGCAACTCGGTGCCGCTCTTGGCCACGGTCTCGATGGCCTTGAAGGCGGCGTCGACCGGCCCCGACCCCTCGGCTTCGGCCTGGATTTCCTTATCACCCACGTTGAGTGTCAGGCGGGCCGCCGGCGTTTCGCCGGTTTCGGAGTGGAAGCGTGAGGCGACCAAGCGATAGTGTTCCTGCTCGGGCGTGACGGCCTCGTCGGAAATCAGCGCTTGCAAGTCTTCGTCGAAAATTTCGTGTTTCTTGTCGGCCAGCTCTTTGAAGCGGGCGAAGGCATGGTTGAGGTGTGCTTCGGACTCAATCGCCGCACCCAGTTCGATCAGGCGGCTGCGGAAGGCATTGCGGCCGCTGTGCTTGCCCAGCACCAGCTTGTTGGCGCCCCAGCCCACATCTTCGGCGCGCATGATTTCGTAGGTTTCGCGGTGCTTGAGCACGCCATCCTGGTGGATACCGGATTCGTGCGAGAAGGCGTTGGCGCCGACGATGGCCTTGTTCGGCTGCACCGGGAAGCCGGTGATGCCGGACACCAGTTTGGAGGCCGGCACGATCTGGGTGGCGTCGATGCGGGTGTCACAGTTGTAGATGTCGCGCCGTGTGCGCACCGCCATCACCACTTCTTCGAGCGATGCGTTGCCGGCCCGCTCGCCGAGGCCGTTGACGGTGCATTCGACTTGTCGCGCACCGGCGCGTACGGCGGCCAGCGAATTGGCCACGGCGAGGCCGAGGTCATTGTGACAATGCACGGACCACACCACCTTGTCGGCATTCGGTACGCGCTCGATCAGGGTGCGGATGGTGGCCGCGAACTGTTCGGGCACGTTGTAGCCCACGGTATCGGGCACGTTGATGGTGGTGGCGCCAGCCTTGATGACGGCTTCGAAGATACGGCACAGGTAATCGATCTCCGAGCGTCCGGCGTCTTCGGCCGAAAACTCGATATCGTCGGTGTACTCGCGCGCCCAGCCGATGGCCTTGACCGCCTGATCGAGCACCTGGTCGGGGCTCATGCGCAGCTTCTTCTCCATATGGATCGGGCTGGTGGCGATGAAGGTGTGGATGCGGCCGCTGGCGGCTGGCTTGATGGCCTCGCCGGAGCGCCGGATATCGTTTTCATTGGCACGGGCCAGCGAACAGATGGTGGAGTCCTTGATGACCTCGGCGATGGCGCGTACCGATTCGAAGTCACCGTTCGAGGCAGCAGCAAAGCCGGCCTCGATCACGTTTACCCGCATGCGTTCGAGCTGGCGGGCGATGCGCAGCTTTTCGTCGCGGGTCATTGAGGCGCCGGGGCTTTGCTCGCCATCGCGCAAGGTGGTGTCGAAAACGATCAGTTGGTCAGTCATGGTCGGCTCCTGTGGGGTTCCGAAGTTCGGGATTCAGGGGGTCGCCCGCTGGTGATGGCGGGGCGGAAAACAATCGGCGGGAAGTATTGATGGGATCAGCGCACGAGGCGCAGCAGCGGGCCGAGCGGCCACAGCACGCGCGCAGACGCATTGCGTGCAGAGGTGTCGAAGGGCGGCTCGAAGGCGGGCATGTTCTTGAATATAGGCCACTGGCCGGGCGTCTGACAATCGGCTTAGGAGGCGGGCGGTTCGTGGCCCGGGATTTTCTTGCCGAGGCGGTGCATGCCGTACAGCACGTAGCCCGAGGCGGCGTAAACCAGAAACAGCAAAAACAGCACTGACGCGGGGTCGAGCGAGATCAGTGCAAAGCCCAGCATGATTGCCAGTACGGCAAAAAACGGCACCCGGCGGCGCAGGTTGAATTCTTTGCCGCTGAAGTAGAGCACGTTGCTGACCATGGTCAGACCGCCAAAAATGGTGAAGAAGCACACCACCCAGCGCAGATCCGGCCCGGTAAAGCCGTTGTCGATACCGACCCAGACGAGGCCGGCAATCAGCGCAGCGGCGGCCGGGCTGGGCAAGCCCTGGAAGTAACGCTTGTCGACCACGTCGATATTGGTGTTGAAGCGCGCCAGACGCAGGGCGGCGCCGGCGCAGTAGATGAAGGCGGCGATCCAGCCGAGTTTGCCCATGCCGCGCAGCGCCCATTCATAGGCCACAAGCGCCGGCGCGGCACCGAAGGACACCATGTCGGAGAGCGAGTCGTACTCGGCACCGAAGGCGCTTTGTGTATGGGTGAGGCGGGCGATGCGGCCATCGAGTCCATCGAGGATCATGGCGATGAAAATCGCCACGGCGGCGTGCTCGAAGCGATCGTTCATGGCCTGCACGATGGCGTAGAAGCCCGCGAACAGGGCCGCGGTGGTAAACAGATTGGGAAGGATGTAAATGCCGCGGCGACGCTTTTCGGGGTCGAAGAGGGGTTTGCGCGGAGGCACGTCGGCCATGGTGAAACCTTTGAAAACGCCCGCCGAGTGGGGCAATGAGGCCGATTCTACCGCACCTCGCGACCCCGTGCGGGGTCGCAGGGCGCCGAGTCAGGGCAGTTTTGCGATCACGCTGGCCGAGGCGAGCACCTTGTCGCCAAGGGTGATACTCGCTTTGCTGCCGATTGGCAGATAGAGGTCGACGCGCGAACCAAAGCGGATGAAACCATAGCGCTCACCGCGCTGCAGGGTGTCGCCCTCGCGGGTGTAGCAGAGAATGCGGCGTGCGGCGAGGCCGGCAATCTGTACGCAGGTGATGTCGTCGCCGTCGGCGGTGTGCAGCCACATCGCGTTGCGCTCGTTCTCGTCCGACGCTTTGTCCAGCGTGGCGTTGAAGAAGCGCCCTGGGTGATACCACAGTTGCTTGACCTCGCCGTCGGCCGGGCTGCGGTTCGAATGCGCGTTGAAGATGTTCATGAAGATGCTGATCTTCAGGCTGTCGCGGTCCAGATAGGGGTCGCGCGCGCGCTCGATGGCGACGATGCGCCCGTCGGCCGGCGAGAGCACCATGCGGGTGCCGGTGGGGATGGCGCGTGGCGGATCGCGAAAGAACTGCAGCACGATGAGGAACAGAATCCAGAAGGGCAGGGCCAGAAACCACCCGGTCGCGCTGTTGACGAGCAATGCCAGCGCGAGGGCGATGCCGATGAACGGCCAGCCTTCGCGCGCAATGACGGGGTGCGGATACGGATTGGACATGGACAGCGCTCCAATGAAAACGGGCCGGAATCCGCCGCGTGGAGGACTCCGGCCCGCTCAAGCGGCGGTCAGGATCAGTTCTTGGACTGGTCGACCAGCTTGTTCTTCAGGATCCACGGCATCATTTCGCGCAGCTGGCCGCCGACCTGTTCGATCGGGTGGGCTGCGTTGAGGCGACGACGTGCCGTCATGGACGGGTAGTTGGTCTTGCCTTCGAGGATGAACATCTTGGCGTATTCACCGCTCTGGATGCGCTTGAGCGCTTCGCGCATGGCGTAACGGGACTCTTCGTTGATCACTTCGTGACCGGTCACGTACTCACCGAACTCCGCGTTGTTGGAGATCGAGTAGTTCATGTTGGCGATGCCGCCCTCGTACATCAGGTCGACGATCAGCTTGAGTTCGTGCAGGCACTCGAAGTAGGCCATTTCCGGCGCGTAGCCAGCTTCGGTCAGGGTTTCGAAGCCCATCTTCACCAGCTCGACGGCGCCGCCGCACAGCACGGCTTGCTCGCCGAACAGGTCGGTTTCGGTCTCTTCACGGAAGTTGGTCTCGATCACGCCGCCCTTGGTGCCGCCATTGGCTGCTGCGTAGGACAGGGCGATGTCACGGGCCTTGCCGGAGACGTCCTGATGCACTGCGATCAGCGAGGGCACGCCGCCGCCCTTGAGGTACTCGGAGCGCACGGTGTGGCCGGGGCCTTTCGGGGCGACCATGATCACGTCCAGATCGGCGCGCGGCACGACCTGGTTGTAATGCACGTTGAAGCCGTGAGCGAAGGCCAGGGCAGCGCCTTTCTTGATGTTCGGCTCGACGTCGGCCTTGTAGACCTCGGGAATGGTTTCGTCCGGCAACAGGATCATGACCACGTCGGCGGTCTTGACGGCTTTGGCGATTTCTTCAACCTTGAGGCCGGCGTTCTTGGCCTTGTCCCACGACGCGCCACCCTTGCGCAGGGCAACGGTGACCTTGACGCCGGAGTCGTTCAGGTTCTGTGCGTGGGCGTGGCCCTGGGAGCCGTAGCCGACGATGGTGACCTTCTTGCCCTTGATCAGGGAGAGGTCGGCGTCCTTGTCGTAATAAACTTTCATGATGGTCCTTTCAGGTGCGGAATCGCGTTGGCGGCCGCCATGATAACCGGCCGGCCGCGGGGTCGCAAAAACTGTGCGGGGTCAGAGCTTCAGGATACGGTCGCCGCGGCCAATGCCGACGATACCGGAGCGTACCGTTTCGAGAATCAGGGTGGTGTCGATGGCGCCAATAAACGAATCGAGCTTGGTCTGGTTGCCGGTCAGCTCGATGATGTAGCTGGAGTCGGTGGCGTCGATGATGCGGCCGCGGAAAATGTCCGCCATGCGCTTCATTTCTTCCCGATCCTTGCCCGTGGCGCGCACCTTGATCAGCATGAGTTCGCGCTCGACGTGCGCCGACTCGGAGATGTCGACCACCTTGACCACGTCCACCAGCTTGTTCAGCTGCTTGGTGATCTGCTCGATGATGTCGTCCGAGCCGGTGGTGACGATGGTCATGCGCGACAGCGAGGCATCCTCGGTGGGCGCGACGGTGAGCGACTCGATGTTGTAGCCGCGTGCCGAGAACAGGCCGGAAACCCGTGACAGGGCACCCGACTCGTTTTCGATCAACAGTGCGATGACATGACGCATGGTTTTCCCTCGTTGGGAGAGTGTTGAAGAGCCGCTTGTGTTGCCGTACGGATTGCCGGAGGCCGGCATCCGCTGTCGCTGGCACCGGTGAGTGCCGACGACGGCCCGGCATCGGTGAACGCCGGGCCCCGCATCAATCAAGCCGCGTTACAGATCCTCGGCCGACAGAATCATCTCGGTCAGCCCCTTGCCGCCCTGGACCATCGGATAGACGTTTTCGGTCTGATCAATCTGGAAGTCCAGGAAGACGAGGTCGTTCTTGCGTGAGAAGGCTTCGCGCAGCGCGCCTTCGACGTCGGCAGGGCGATCCACCCGAATGCCGATGTGACCATATGCTTCGGCCAGCTTGGCAAAATCGGGTAGCGAATCCATGTAGGACTCGGAGTATCGCCCGCCGTGGAACAGCTCTTGCCACTGGCGCACCATGCCCAGGTAGCGGTTGTTCAGGTTGCAGATCTTGATCGGCAGGCGGAACTGCTTGCAGGTCGACAGCTCCTGGATGTTCATCTGGATCGAGGCTTCGCCGGTCACGCAGGCGACCTGCGCGTCGGGGTGGGCCAGCTGGGCGCCCATGGCGTAGGGCATGCCGACACCCATGGTGCCCAGGCCGCCGGAGTTGAGCCAGCGGCGCGGCTTGTCGAATTTGTAGTACTGCGCGGCCCACATTTGGTGCTGGCCGACGTCGGAGGTGATGAAGGCGTCGCCGCCGGTCACTTCCCACAGTTTTTCAACCACATACTGCGGCTTGATGATCTCGTCCGAGTTCTTGTACTTCATGCAGTCGCGGCTGCGCCACTCGTCGATCTGCTTCCACCAGGTGGCCAGCGAGGCCGTGTCCTGCTCGTGCTTGCTCTCGTCGAGCAGACGGGCGAGCTCTTCGAGCACTTCCTTGACGTCGCCGACGATGGGCACGTCGACCTTCACACGCTTGGAGATGGACGAGGGGTCGATGTCGATATGGATGATTTTGCGCGGCTCGGCGGCGAAGTGCGCCGGGTCACCGATCACACGGTCATCGAAACGGGCGCCGATGGCCAGCAGCACATCGGAGAAGTGCATCGACATGTTGGCTTCGTAGGTGCCGTGCATGCCCGGCATGCCGAGGTATTGCTTGTCGGTGGCCGGATAGCCGCCCAGCCCCATCAGCGTGTTGGTGATCGGCATGCCCAGTTTGCGCACCAGCTTGGTCAGCGGTGCAGCAGCATCGGACAGGATCACGCCACCGCCGGTGTAGATCATCGGGCGTTTGGCTTCGAGCAGCAGTTTGAGGGCTTTCTTGATCTGACCCTGATGGCCTTTGACCACCGGGTTGTACGAGCGCATTTCGACCGATTTCGGGTAGTGATACTCGGCACTTTGTGCGGAGACGTCCTTGGGGATGTCCACCAGCACCGGGCCTGGCCGGCCGGTCTTGGCCAGATGGAAGGCTTTCTTGATGGTCACGGCGATATCGGCCGGGTCCTTGACCAGGAAGTTGTGTTTGACACAGGGGCGGGTAATGCCCACGGTGTCCACTTCCTGGAAGGCGTCCTGGCCGATCGCGGCGGTCGGTACCTGACCGCTGATGATCACCATCGGAATCGAGTCGCAGTAAGCGGTGGCGATGCCGGTGACGGCGTTGGTTGCCCCCGGGCCGGAGGTTACCAGCGCAACGCCGACGGTTTCCGTCGAGCGCGCATAGGCGTCGGCTGCATGGATGGCAGCTTGCTCGTGGCGTACCAGGATGTGACGTACCTTTTCTTGCTGGAACAGCGCGTCATAAATGAAAAGCACTGCACCGCCAGGATAGCCGAACACATAGTCGACCTTTTCTTCCTGCAGGCACCTGATTACAATTTCCGCCCCAGTCAAGACCATTACTGCCCCTAATTCTCTGTATTTGCGTGGGAAACCCGTAACAGTACGCATCGGGTTGAGGCAGGTCAAGCCTATCTTGTGCGTAGCACAACGCGCTGAAAAGCCATGGCGCAGTGAGGATTTCCCCTGGATTCAGCGACTCAACTGAACGTTTTTCTGGCCGGCGTCGAACGCCACGCCTTTCGGCATGCGATGCTCGCGCTGCGTAACGAGGCTGGCGCGCTCGATGCGGTACAGGAGGCGATGATGCGCCTGGCGACCAAATACGCCGATCGCGGCGCCGACGAATGGCCGCCGCTGTTTCAGCGCATCCTGCAAAACGTGATCCGCGACATGCTGCGTCGGCAGAAGGTACGCCAGTTGTGGGTGTCGATGTGGTCGGGTTTTGGCGGCAAAGACGCCGATGAGGCCGATGACCCGCTCGATACCCTGGTGGCCGCCGATGACAGTAATTTCAACCTCTCGCCGGAAACCCTGGTCGGGCGGGAGGAGACTCTGGCGCTGATCGAGGCCGAGCTGGCCCGTTTGCCTGCACGTCAACGTGAAGCATTCTTGATGCGTTATTGGGAAGACATGAGTACGGCAGAGACTGCCGCGGCGATGGGCTGCTCGGAGGGCAGTGTGAAAACTCATTGTTCTCGCGCAACCCATACGCTGGCGGCGGCGCTCCGGGCAAAAGGAATCAGTTTATGAACGACGAAGCACGTTTCGGCCGGCGCATTGGCGGCATGCTTAGCCAGCGCAATGCGCAGCTTGGGCCCGAGGCACGCGCTGCGCTGGCCGAGGCACGTCGCCAAGCGGTAGCGGCCGCCAGCGAGCGGCATTTCGGCAGCTTTCGCGCACCGCGTGCCGCGATGTCCTGGTGGGCTAGCGCCAAGCCCGCGGTGGCCGCTGTGCTGGTGTTGGGCATCTTGTTTGCCGGAGGCTATGTCAATACGGCGCGTACGCAGGCGGTGCAGGGTGAGGTGGAAACCGCACTGCTGGCCGACGACCTCCCGATTGACGCTTACCTGGATCAAGGATTCCGCGCATGGCTGCTGGTCGAATCGTCCTCTTCGCGTTCCTGAGCGCGCTCACCTCGCTGGCTCTGGCGGGCAATGAGTGGCGAGAACTGAGCCGCGAGCAGCAACGCGCGCTGTCGCCGCTGGCCGGACAATGGCAGTCGCTGGACGCCGGATCGCGAAACCGCTGGCTGCGCATGACCGACCGGTTTGATCAGCTCACACCCGAAGAGCAGTCTCGGGTACAAGGGCGGATGCGCAACTGGTCGAGTCTGTCGCCCAATGAGCGTGCAAAAGCGGTGGATCAATACCGGGCGCTGCGCCGTATCCCGCCCGAACAACGCGAGGCGCTGCAACAGCGCTGGCAGGAATACCAGGAACTGTCACCCGAGGCGCGCGATCGTGCCCTCAAAGACTCACGCAAAGCTTCACGAAAAGACCGCAAGTCGAAGAAAGACAAGGACCGCAATTGACCGATCGCCCTCAAGTCGAACTGGCCGGCCTGCGCCGACGCCTGGCCGCGCTGGTGTATGAATCCCTGTTGCTGGTCGGTGTGCTGGCCTTGCTCTACCTTATCCCGCACTTGGCGTACGGCATGGTTTTCGAGCGTGCCGCGCCAGGCTGGTTCAGCTGGTTGCACATATTCATCGTGCTCGGCGCCTATTTTTTGTTTTATTGGTGTCGCAGTGGCCAGACGCTGGCCATGCAGACCTGGCGGCTGCGGCTGGTGACAGCCGATGAAGGCAAGCCGGTGCCGCTTCGGCAGGGCGTGCTGCGTTATGCACTGGCCTGGCCCTCGGTGTGCTTGTTTGGCGCGGGTCTGTGGTGGGCGCTGATCGACCGCGACCGCCAGTTCGCGCACGACCGACTGGCGCGTACCGCGATCATTTTGTTGCCCGCCGGCGAGAAAATGGGCGCTTGAACCCGCAACAGATTCCTTGTTTTGAAGCCTTTCGGCAGCTATAGTCCGGCCGCGGTCTGCGTTACCGCTTGAGCTGTCCCGGGCCTGAGTGCCCACCGTAAGTCGAGGTGTGATGGATCGCGCCCTGACGGTTGAAAACAAGGAATCCACCATGATGCAGTTGTCGATGCGTCGCGCCATGCTGCGCGCGCTCACCGCTGTCGGTCTCGCTTTTGCGTTGCCGGCAAGCCCCGTGTTTGCGGCCAATACCCTCCGCGTGTCCGCCATTCCCGACGAATCCCCGACCGAGTTGCAGCGAAAGTTCGCGCCGCTGGGCGCTTATCTCGAGCAGCAGATCGGCATGCCGGTCAAGTTCGTGCCGGTCACCGATTACGCCGCCGTGGTCGAAGCGCTGGGCGCTGGCAAGGTCGATCTGGCCTGGCTGGGTGGCTTTACTTATGTGCAGGCCAAGTTGCGCACCAATGGCACCGCCGTGCCGCTCGTTCAGCGCGAAGAAGACGCCCGCTTCACCTCCAAATTCATTACCGCCAGCGACGACATCAAGACTTTTGCCGACCTCAAGGGCAAGCGCTTTGCTTTCGGTTCGCCGTCGTCCACCTCAGGTCACCTGATGCCGCGCTTCTTCCTCGGCAAGGAAGGCATCTCGCCCGACACCGATTTCGCCAACGTCGCTTTCTCGGGCGCGCATGACGCTACCGCAGCCTTCGTCGCCGCCGGCAAAGTCGACGCCGGCGCGCTCAACGCCTCGGTGTGGGACAAGCTCGTGGCGAGCGGCAAGGTCGATACGGCCAAGGTGCGCGTGTTCGCCACCACACCGCCGTATTTTGACTACAACTGGACGGTGCGCGGCGACCTCGACGCGGCCCTGCAGGCCAAGATCAAGGCCGCCTTCCTGGCGCTGGATCCTGCCAAGCCGGAGCACAAGGCCATTCTTGATCTGCAACGCGCCGCGCGCTTCATTCCGACCGAGCCGGCCAACTACGACGGCATCGAATCCGCCGCCCGCGCGGCCGGTCTGCTCAAGTAGGCTGGATGATCTCGCTTGCCGCACTCAGTGTCGCCTACGGCGACAGCCGGCGCGCGCTCGACGGGGTTGACCTGTCGATCGCGCCCGGCGAGCGGGTGGCCTTGATCGGCCCGTCGGGCGCTGGCAAGACCACCTTGCTGCGGGTGATTGGCGCCAACTTGCGACCGACTCGCGGGCAACTTCAGCTCGACGGCCTTGATCCCTGGGCGCTGAGCGCACGCCAGTTGCAAGGCCTGCGCGCGCACATCGGCAAGATGTACCAAGCCCCGCCGATCCCGCCGCGCCAGCGCGTGATCACCGCGGTGCTGGCCGGGCGACTGGGGCAGTGGCCGCTATGGCGCGCCGTCGCCTCCTTGGTCTATCCACTGGATATCGATGGTGCCCGTGCCGCACTCGCACCGCTGGGTCTGGCCGAGCGCCTGTTCGACCGTTGCGATCAACTCTCGGGTGGGCAGTTACAGCGGGTTGCGCTGGCGCGGCTGTTTTATCAGCAGCCGCAGTTGGTGCTGGCGGATGAGCCCGTGTCGGCACTGGACCCCACGCTCGCCCGCTCGGTGGCCGTGGCGCTCAATGAAGATGCCAAGCGACGCGAGGCGACGCTCATCGCCAGCCTGCATGCGGTGGAGCTCGCGCTGTCGGAGTTCTCTCGGGTGATCGGCCTTCGTGAAGGGCGTATCGTTTTCGATCGGCCGGCCGCACAGGTTCGAAGCGCCGACATCGATGCGCTGTATGCTGGCGCGTCGAACCCTGCGGCGTCTGCGGAGTCAAGCCTCGATGCACCGTCTGCCAAACCGCGGCTGACGCGTTGCGCATGAGTGTCTCGCAGCACGACCCGGCCGCACGCGGTCGGGCCACCGCGCTGGTGATGGCCGTGTGCGTGCTGTGGCCCTTGCTGCAGGTCGCGCAGTTTGAGCCCGCGGTCTTGTTCGACGCCGGCAACCTCGCCACGCTCGGCGGCTTTCTTGGCACTTTTCTGCCGCCCGCGACCGACGCGCTTTTTCTCGGCTTCCTGGCGTCCGCCACGCTGGACACCCTCGCCATTGCTACCATCGGCATCGCGCTCGCCATGCTGATCGCCGTGCCGCTGGCGCTGCTGTCGACCCGTAGTCTGTCGATTGGCCGGCTCGACGGCCGCCTGCGCCCGGTGTCGGAAGTGATTCGAGTGTGCGCCCGCGGGCTCACGCTGGTGCTGCGCGGCGTGCCCGAGCTGGTGTGGGCGCTGGTGTTTGTGCGCATTTTCGGACTGGGCCCGGCCGCTGGCGTGGCCGCGCTGGCGATCACCTATGGCGGCATGCTGGCCAAGGTGTATGCCGAAATTCTTGAATCCAGTGATCTGTCGCCGACCCGCGCCTTGCTGGCCGCCGGCAGCGGCCGGCTTGCCGCGCTGGGTTACGGCCTGCTGCCCGTGGCCTCGGATGAGCTGGTGTCTTACACCGTGTATCGCTGGGAGTGCGCGGTGCGCGCCTCGGTGGTGATGGGCTTCGTGGGCGCCGGCGGGCTGGGGCAGTTGATGGACCAGTCGATGAAGATGCTCAACGGCGGTGAAGCCTGCAGCATTCTGATCACCTTTTTGCTGCTGGTGATGGCGGCGGACGCCTTGAGCGCATGGTTGCGCCGGCAGGTGCGCTGATGTCGCCGGTGATCCCGCGTCGCGGACTGACGCTGAGTGTGCTGGTGCTGGCGGCGGTGCTCGCCAGCGTGTGGCGGCTCGACCTGATCGCCGCTTTCGCCGAGGGCCAGGACAGTCTGGGCGAATTGTTCGGATTCCTGCAGCGCTTCGCGGCACCTGACACGTCACCGGCCTTTTTGAGCAAGGTCGGGCAGGGCGCCATCGAGACGCTGGCCATCTCGCTGATCGGCACGCTGCTGGCGGTGCTTGCGGGCGTTGCGCTGGCGCTGCCGGCCAGCGGTCGTTTTGGACGCCTTGGCCAGACCGCGTCGCGTTTTATGCTGAACCTGCTGCGCTCGGTGCCCGAGCTGGTGTGGGCCACGCTCACCGTGCTCGCCGCCGGGCTCGGCCCGTTTGCCGGCACGCTGGCCCTGGCCTTGCACACCACCGGCGTGCTCGGCCGGCTTTACGCGGAGGCGCTAGAGAACGCCCCACCCGCGCCCGAAACCGCGCTGCGTGGCGCGGGCAGCGGGGCCGTTGCGGCGTTCTTGTACGGTACCTTGCCGGCGGTTGCGCCGCAGTGGGTGGCCTACGGGCTGTATCGCTGGGAGATGAACATCCGCATGGCGGCCATCCTCGGCTTTGTGGGTGCGGGCGGTCTCGGTGCGCAGCTCTACTACGCGTTGTCGCTGTTTCACGAGGCGCGGGCGGCCACGCTGATTGTGGCCATGTTGTTGCTGTCACTGCTGGTCGATGCCCTGAGTGGCTGGCTGCGGCGGCGATTGGTGGTCGCTTAGCGCGGGGCGTCTGCTCGGGGCCCTGACGGGGCTTCAAAGCTGCCCGGCCAATGGCGCACAATGAGTCTCCCCAACCGGAGACCCACCATGGCCATTCAACCCTTCCATCTTGCGTTTCCTGTCGACGACCTCGATGCCACACGAAGCTTTTACGCCGATGTGCTCGGCTGCCCCGAGGGCCGCAGCTCTGATCACTGGATCGATTTCGATCTCTTCGGCCATCAGATCGTCGCCCATCTCGCCCCCGGCCGCGGTGGCCGCAAAGCCAGCAACGCGGTCGATGGCGACGACGTGCCGGTGCCACATTTTGGCGTGGTGCTGACGATGGCCGACTTCGATGCGCTGGCTGCGCGACTGAAGGCCGCAGGCGTGCGCTTCGTCATCGCGCCGCACATCCGTTTTGCCGGTTTGCCCGGCGAGCAGGCGACCATGTTTTTCCTCGATCCGTCCGGCAATGCACTGGAGTTCAAGGCCTTTGCGGATATCGGGCGCTTGTTTGCCAAGCAGTAGGCAAGGGCAGACTATCATCGCGTGAGGCGGGCGAGCGTCCGCCTCGACCTTTCGGCGACGACCGCCCGGCCCTTTTCAGACAAGAGATACGATCATGAAACCCGCCCAGCATCCCACGGCGCTGCGTACCGCGCAGTTGCTGAAAAACGCCGGCATCGACACCCAGGTTGTCGAGTTTGAACAGCCAACCCGCACCAGTGCCGAAGCCGCTGCGGCGATTGGGTGTTCGGTGGCAGAAATTGCAAAATCCATCGTGTTTCGTGGCGAACACAGCGGCCTGGCAGTGATTGTGGTAGCGAGCGGTGACAACCGGGTCAGCGAAACCAAGGTGGCCGCGGCGGTCGGCGAAGCGCTGGCGCGTGCGGGTGCTGACTTTGTCCGCAGCGCCACGGGTTATGCCATTGGCGGTGTCGCGCCGCTGGGCCATGCGCAGCCCGTCAAATTGCTGCTGGATGAGGACTTGCAGCGTTTCGAGACCGTGTGGGCGGCGGCGGGGACGCCGTTTTCGGTGTTCCCCTTGCGCCCGGAGGTCTTGCCGACGCTCACGGGGGCGGATTGGGCGGATATCCGGGTCTAGGCCTTGTCAGCCAGGAGGCACGCATCACACATGCTTGATCACAGGCTCTTCTACTTTGTTGCCGGGCTGGTACTCGGGCTCGGGCTGGCGTTTGGTCCGGCGGTGCTTCGGCGGGTGGTCAGTGCGCTGGAGGGGCCGGACCGGGTGGTGGTCTATCGGACGGTTGATGGGCACGACTTGCGTCTGCATGTGTTTGCGGCAAAAGGCGAGGCGCCCTCGGCAGGGGCGCCCGCGCTGCTGCTGTTTCATGGTGGCGCCTGGCAGTACGGCAGCCCCGAAGCGTTCTTCCCGCAGTGCCGGGTGTTTGCGGCGCGCGGCGTGAGCTGTATCAGCGCAGAATACCGGATCGCATCGCGACATGACACCGATCCGCGCGCGGCGCTTGAAGATGCGCATGCGGTGTTTGCCCATGTGCGCAATCGCGCGGGCGATTTGGGCGTCGACGCCGCGCGCATTGCCGTGGGCGGAGGCTCATCGGGCGGGCATCTGGCGGCGATGCTGGGGGTGGCGTCGGATGGCGGCGACAGGCCGTCGGCATTGGTGTTGTACAACCCGATGCTGGATCTGTCGCCGGGCAAGCCGGACCATCATCTGGTGGCGGAATTCTGGCAGGACGTGTCGCCGCTGCAGTTGATCAACTCAGTCTTGCCACCGAGCTTGATTTTGCTCGGCACCGAAGATCGGGAAGTGCCCGTGGCCAGCGCGCAAGCATTTTGCGATGCGGTGATCAGCCACGGTGGGCGCTGCGAGCTGGCTTTGTATGAGGGCGCAAAGCATGGTTTTTTCAATCTGCGCGAGAATGATCGCGTGTATTTCGACGCGACCAATGAACGGGTCGCGGCGTTTCTGGCGATGCTGGGCTGGCTGCGTGAGTGAGCGCGCCGCTCGGTTTGGCCGATACCTGGACAACTGATGAATCCGATTCTCGACAATATCCTCTGGCACACGCTGTCGGGCCCACACGCCCGGTTCTCGGTGGGCACGGACAGTGTGCGCCGCTACGCGCCGGGCTTTTCGCCGATCATCGGTTTTGCGGATGTGCTGAAGCCGGATCTGGCTGCGCTCAAGCCGCTTTGCAATGCGGATGAGCATTTCTATTGCGCAGGCTGGACGGGCGTGGTGCCGGCCGGCTGGCGCCTGGAGGCAGAAGCCAGCATGTTTCGCATGGTGTGGGCGGCCGAGACGCCGGCAGACGGTGCGCTTGGCGATGCCGGGGTCGTGCGCCTGACTGCTGAGCATGCCGAGGCGGCGCTTGCGCTCGCGACGCTCACCAATCCTGGCCCCTTTGGCCTGCGCACGCTTGAACTGGGTGACTATGTCGGCAGTTTTGAAAACGGCCAACTCGTGGCGATGGCGGGCGAGCGCATGCAGGCCGACGTGTTTCATGAGATCAGCGGGGTGTGCACACACCCGGATTTTCAGGCCCGCGGCCTGGCAAAACGCTTGATGCTGGCCTTGATACGGCGCCAGTTGCTGCGCGGCGAAACGCCGTTTCTGCATGTGATGCGTGACAACGTCACGGCCCATGGCTTGTATCAGCGGATGGGCTTCGAGGACTACTGCGAGGTGCCGGTGCGGGTGATTTCGCGGCTCGGTAGCTGAGCGTGATGACACTCGATTCTATGCTCTTGTTTTTCGCTGTTGAGGCGAATGCTGTCTATGCAGGCCTTGATGTTGTTGCATTCATCTCGGGCGACTCGAGATGATGGGTCGGGCCTGTCACGCTTGGTGGCGCGTACACTTTGGTGGCCGTTCTATGACATTTGCGAAGATGGGTTGAAGCTTCGGAAAGTGGGGCTTTTCGTTTGGTTGAGCGCGCATGCCACCGGATGAATCCGGGCCTACATCGCCGTCAGCTGCGCATACAGCATTGGCAGCCGCGACGGCAGGTCTTCGGGTTTGCGGATGACAGTGAAGCCGGCGGGGCCGAAGAGGTGGGGCAGGTAGCCTTCGCCTTCCTTGTCGATGGTGACACAGAAGGGTTTGAGGCCTGCGTTGCGCGCTTCGATGAGGCTCATGCGGGTGTCTTCGATGCCGTAGCGGCTGTCGTACTGGTCGAGGTCGTTGGGCTTGCCGTCGGAGAGGATGAGCATCAGGCGCAGGGCGTTGGGCTGCTTTTCGAGGATGCGGCTGGCGTAGCGGATGGCGGCGCCCATGCGGGTGTAGTAGCCGGGTTTGAGCGCGGCGATGCGGCCACGGGTGGCGGCGCCGTGCTTTTCGTCGAAGGTCTTGATCTGGTGGAAACGGATGTTTTCGCGCCGCAGGCTGGAGAAGCCGTAGAGCGCGAAGTTGTCGCCGGTGGCGCCGAGCGCTTCGGAGAACATCATGAGGCTGTCGCGGATCACGTCGATGACGCGGGCGTGGTCGCTGACCCAGGCGTCGGTCGATAGCGAGAGGTCGGCGAGCACCAGGCAGGCCATGTCGCGCTCGTGGCGCTCCAGCTTGAGGTAGCTGCCAAAGTCGTTGTCGCTGTGGCCGGCGCGGCGGTCTGACCAGCTGCGCACGCAGGCGTCGACGTCAAGTTCGGAGCCATCGGGCTGGTTTTTGAACCAGCGGCGCGAGGGGGCGAGCGCTTCGAGTTGCTGGCGCACTTTGCGCACCGGTTTGCGCAAGCGTTCGGGCACGTCGATGGGTGGGGCATCGCGGGCGTCGAGCAGGTCGAGCCGGCACTGGTTTTTCTTGAGGATGCGCTTTTTCCAGTCCCACTCGGGCAGCAGGATGCCGCTTTGCAGTGGGATGTCGTCGGCGGCAGCGGAGGGCAGGTCGAGGTCGAAGCGCACGCGTGAGGCGATGGTCTTGCCGTCGCGGGCGATGGCGAGCTTGTCCATGTCGGGCGCGGCCTTGGCGGCGTCCTCTTCGGGGTCTTCGTCGAGGCCGCGATTGACCTTCACGTACTCTGCCCATGACACCAGAGACTCGGCCCGGAAGGGGAGGATGAAGCCATCCTTGCCGTCGGGCATGTCTTCGCGCGTGGCCTGTTGGCGTTGCTGGGCGGCATCGACGGTCTTGCCGCGTTCTTCGTCGGGATCTTGCGGATCGCTTTGCGCGTCGTCTGGCCGGGTGCGGCGGTCAATCTGCGCCGGCGAGGGGTAGAGCCACAATGGCACGGGTTGTGGTGCGCGTTTGCTGGCGGGCAGCGGGCCGATGCTGCCGGGTTCGTGGAGGGCCTGCCGGATGGCGGTTTCGACGGCGGCTTCATCCTTGGGTAGCTTTTCGGGCGGAATGCGCAGCGCCAGGCAGGCGGTGACCAGCCGGCGATAGCGCGATTCGAAGCCCGGGTAGCGCTGCAGCGTGAACAGCGTGGCCTGCTGATTGGCGATGAGCCAGTCGCCGGTGGCGCGGCCGGTGGCGGCGGCCTGGGCGATCAGCCACAGGTAGAGGTCGCGGTTGGTGGCGCGATCGGGAAACAATGCCAGGCTGGGCGGCAGGTTGAGGGTTTCGGCGTCGCGGGTGGCGTGGGCGACACGGTCTTCGACGTGGGCGATGCGCGCCAGCCAGCGGCGTCGGCCGCCGTGCTCGACTTCGGCCGCGGCGGCAACGCGCAGACCGGGGTCGCCGCCGAGGGCGCGAAACAGCACGCCGGCGGTTTTCTCGATGTCTTCGAGATGCACGATGGCGTCGGGGTAGTCGCGCCGGGCGCTGCGGGTGATGAATTTATGCCAGAGATCGCCGACGTATTCTTCCATTAGCTTTTTACCTTTGCGGCGGCGCGCAGGCCGGCTTCGTTCTGTCGTGCGGCTTCACCGCTGACCCACGAGAGCAGCGGGCCGTTGGGGTTGTCTTTTTGGGTGGTGGCGCAGGCGCTGACGCACTGCGCGCACTGGGTGCAGGTGAACATCTGGCGCTTGATGTTGCGCGGCTTGAGGCGCATCGGGCAGACGTGGTCGCAGGCGGAATAGCAGTCGTTGCAATCGGCGCCGCGCTTGCGTTCGAATCCGACCACCATGGCGTCACGGTTGCCCATCCAGGCGAGCGACTGGAACAGGCCGACGGCGCAGGCAAAGCGGCAGAACAGGTGGCGAGCGAAGAGAAATTCGGCGCTCAGCACCACGGTGCCGGCGGTGATGAAGACGAACTGGTTGCGCGTGGGCGTGCCGGCCAGCAAATTGTTGTATACCTCGAAGGGTGGCAGCAGATAGGTGAGCAGGACCACGGCCCACACAAACGCAAAGCCGACGGCCAGTGGCACGGTGATGAACCACCAGCGCGGATCGGCGCGCCACGTGGTGCCGTCGGGCTCGCGGGTGGGCAGGGCGCGCTTTTCCCAGATGCTGGGTTTGGCGGTGGCGCGGCGCATGAGCTGGTTGATGGTTTCGACCACCGAGAAATGCGGGCAGAGCCAGCCGCAGTAGAGCCGGCCCCATTTCCATGAGACCCAGATCAGCACGGCACCCGTGCCGAGAATGGGCAGAAAGATCTTCAGGCCGATGTTGATCCACAACTGGCCGAGGCCGATCAGGCCGGCGCTGTAGTCGGCCAGTCCGACGCGCCATTCCATGCCGAGAAACCAGGCATGACCGGCGACGAGGTCGTAGCGCAGCAGGTCGAACACTGGCGCCAGGACGAACAGGACGAAGAAGCCGATCTGCGCCCATAGCCGCGTGCGTTGTCGACCGCCATCGGGTGCGCCGCTGCCGGCCGGGATGATCGGGATGATGCGCTCAGACAATTCAGGTATCACAGGGTCGGCCGATCAGCGGGAAACGATAGGGCTTGCCGGCGAGCGCGCGGGCCAGTCCGATCGCGCCGAAGCAGATCAGCGTGGTATGGCAGGTGGTGAAGTAGAGAATCACGATCACCCAGGTGTGCGGTGACTGGTAGCCGCCAAAAAAGATGATCGCTGCGTTGGCGATGACAAGCAGGACGCCGGCCCACAGGCTGGCGAAGAACACCTGATCAAGGTGGCAGCGCGCCAGTGCCGTAGCGGGTTTTCGCTTGGTAAACCACATCCAGGCAATCCCGAGGAAGGCCAGCCCCGGCACGACCATCAGATTCAGCAGATACAGCGCTTCGGCTGCGACGGCAAGTGCCAGGCCTTCTTCGGATGCGGCGGGGGAGGTGGTGTCCATGGCAGGTTTCGCTCGGCGGGAGGGGAATGCTTTCAGCGTAGCAGGCCGCCCGCGCGATGCGGGCGAATCAGCGGCCGAAAGTCGCGTTGACCACTTCCATCAGCGCGTCAGCGGTTTCGACGTCGTCGGTCAGACTTTCGACAATCGCCGCGCGGCATGATTCAACCGGATCGAGGCCTTCGCGAATCAGCGTGGCCGCGTACACCAGCAAACGGGTGGAGACGACTTCTTCGAGGTCGATGTCTTTGAGCGCGCGCAGGCTGCGGCCGATGTTGACGAGGCGGGTGGCCAGCATCGGGTCGCAGGCGGTTTCGCCGATCAGTACGGACTGCTCGCGCTCGGCAGTGGGGAAGTCGAAACGCATGCTCACGAAGCGCTGGCGGGTCGACGGCTTGAGGCCCTTGAGGAAGTTCTGGTAGCCCGGGTTGTAGCTGATGACGAGCATGAATCCCGGCGGGGCCTGGAGCAGCTCACCGGTGCGGTCGATAGGCAGTACGCGGCGGTCGTCGGCCAGCGGATGCAGCACCACGGTGGTGTCCTTGCGCGCTTCGACGACTTCGTCGAGGTAGCAGATGCCGCCTTCACGCACGGCGCGGGTGAGTGGGCCGTCGCACCAGACGGTTTCGCCGTCGCCGATGAGGTGGCGGCCGACCAGGTCGGCGGCGGTCAGATCGTCATGGCAGGCGACGGTGTGCAACGGCAGCTTGAGGCGGGCCGCCATGTGGGCGACGAAGCGGGTCTTGCCGACGCCGGTCGGACCTTTGATGAGCAGGGGCAGGCGGTTCTTCCAGGCGTGCTCGAAGAGTTCGATTTCGTTCCCGGAAGCTTCGTAAAACGGCAGGTCGGTGTTCACGCGGGTATCCATCTTTTTGGCTTGTTCTGTGAGGGTTCGGATCAGGGCAGGCTGATCAGGTAGGCGACGCTGATCAGCCCCAGCACCAGAAGCACCCACCCTATCACGATGCCTCGCCAGAAGAATTTGACGGGGCGCAATGCCATGAAGTCGAGAATGACCAGGCGGCACTTGATGAAGGTGAGTGTCAGCAGGCCGGCCATGACCGGCAGCAGCACGTTGTGGTCTTGCCACCAGTCGCCGATCAGCCACGTAACGATGGTGGCGATGACAAGGATGGCGTAGGCGAGGTCGAGTTTGCGGGCGGGAATGATCGGGCTCATGTCAGGTCCTCATCGCATCACATAGACGAGTGGAAATAGCACGATCCACACCAGGTCGACCATGTGCCAGTAGGCCGCACCACTTTCCAGGCCGTTGGCGCTGTCAGGGGTGTAGAGGCCTTTCCGGGTCTGTGCCCACAGCACCGTCAGAATCACCATGCCGAGAATGACGTGCATGAAGTGAAAGAAGGTGAGTGAGATGTAGAACATGTAGAAGGTGTTGGTCGACAGCGTGATGCCTTCGCCAAACACATGGGCATATTCGGACAGTTTGACTACCAGAAAGCCCGCGCCACCGGCGATGCCGCCGAGCAACCAGCGGCTCGCCTTGGCGCTGTCGTTGTACTTGACGACGGCATGCACGCCGCGCGCCACGCACCAGCTGGCGGTGATCAGCAGCAAGGTGTTGACGGCGCCCGCATCCCGATTGAGGGTGCGCTGCATTTCGTCGAAAAGCGCCGGGTTTTTTGCGCGTGCAAAGGCGTAGGCGGCAAAGAACACCGCGAAGGCCAGCAGTTCGGCGAGGATGAAAAACCAGATGGCGAGATCGCCGGGCGGCGCAATATGCAGCTCGTCCGCCGACTCGGGGAGTGCGGTACTTGTTGGGGTCATTGTTCTGTCTTGTAGTAGTGGATCAACAGATCAGCGAAGGCTAATTGGGTTCGGCCTTGTCGACCTTGATGTGAACCAAACATGGGTCAGATGGTTTGCCAGAGTTGGCAGCGATTATTCGCGGGCATGGGGATGTCGGCCAGATGGCGCAAGCCCGCGGCGTGGGCCAGCGCATTGACGGCCTCGAGATCCCGAATGCCCATGTGTGGCGCCTCGGCCCGCAGGCGGGCGTCAAACAGGGCGTTGCTGTCGCTGGTGTGCTGGCCGCTGATGCGGAAGGGGCCGTAAATGAGCACGCGCGCATCTGATGTGAGTATGGCGGGCAGGCCGGCAAATAGCTGCTCGACTTCGGCCCAGCCCATGATGTGCAGCGTATTGGCCGAATACACCGCGTCGACCTGAAGTTGCGGCCATGTGTCGCACACGTCGAGCACCAGCGGGGCCGGCGTGTTTGGCAGCGCCGCTTCGTCAAGCCACGCGCGAATGCCGGGAAGATTCTGCTCACGATCGGAGCACTGCCAGGTCAGGTGTGGCAACGCGGCGGCGAAGTGGACCGCGTGCTGCCCGGTGCCGGTGCCAATTTCAAGCACATGGCGGCGATCCGGGAAGTGCGTTGTGAGTACCTGGCAGATCGGTTCGCGATTTCGCTCACAGGCTAGGGAAAAGGGCTTTTGCATGAGGGATCCCGATATGGATTGTCGACTGGCCTAGTCTCAAGTTGATCCGCTGGAAGACGTTATCAGTCTTAGAACTTACGCTGGATCCGTGGGGATAGACATGCAGATTTTTAACCGAATGAAACTGTCGGTGCGCTTGTTCGTGCTGGCGCTGTTGTCGTTGGTGTCGCTGGCCGTCGTGGCGGCCGGCGCACTTCGTTCGCTGGACGAGCTTTTAACCGCCGAGCGACGCAGCAGCATTGAGCGGCTCACCGAGTCGGCGCATGCCACTGTTGCGTACTTCCATGGCCTGGCTGAAAAGGGACAGATGAGCATGGACGACGCCAAAGCGCAGGCCGCCGCCGCGGTCGGTGCAATGCGCTACGGTGATGGCGAGTACTTCTGGATCAACGACATGAACCAGGCCATGGTCATGCATGCGGTCAAGCCGGACCTCAATGGCAAGGACTTGTCAGCGCTCAAGGACGCCAATGGCAAGCTGATCTTCAAGGATATGGTGGCGGCTGTAAGCCAAAAGGGACAGGGCTTTGTGGACTACCTTTGGCCCAAGCCGGGTGAGGACGCGCCACAGCCGAAGATTTCGTTCGTGAAGGGCTTTGCACCGTGGAACTGGGTGATCGGTACCGGCGTGTATGTGAGTGACCTGAAAACCATCTTCTGGTCGCATGCGTCGAATTCGCTCATTCTGGTGGCGTTAGGCTTCATCGTCACGCTGGGCGTTTGCTGGTTGATTGGTCGCAGCATTTTGCGTGCGCTGGGTGGCGAGCCCGACATGCTGGCCCATGTGACACAGCGGATTGCGTCGGGTGATTTGAGTGGTGACGTGGTGGTGCCCAAAGGGGATAGCAGCAGCGTGGTGTTCGCAATCCACAGGATGCAGGCGGATCTCAAAACCATGATTCAGGCGGTGCGTCGGCAGGCAGAGCAGATTGCGGTGTCGGCACAGGCGGTGGCACAGGCGTCGGCGACGGTTCGCGAGGCCGCGGGCGGTCAGGCCTCGGCGGCCGAGTCGACAGCGGCTGCGGTGGAAGAAATTGCGGTCAGCGTGGCCCATGTGGCGGCGAATACCGAAGAATCGCAGGCCAACTCCGAGCGCACGTGTGCGGCAGCCAGCGAGGGCGAGCAGCAGTCGTCGGTGGCTTCCGAGAGCATTGCCAATGTCTCAGAGACGGTGGCGCAAGCGGCTGCCCAGATTCAGGTGCTCAAATCCCGCTCGAGCGAGATCGGCACCATTGCCCAGGTGATTCGCGAGATTGCCGATCAGACCAATCTGCTGGCGCTCAATGCCGCTATCGAAGCGGCCCGTGCCGGCGAGCAGGGGCGGGGTTTTGCGGTCGTGGCGGACGAGGTGCGCGGCTTGGCGGAGCGCACGGGGGCTGCAACCTCGAAGATTTCGGAAGTGATCGTGGCTGTTCAGAAAGAGACCAACATCGCCGTCGAAAGTATCGAGGCGATTACGCCCAAGGTGCAAAAGGGCAGCGAATTGTCGGCGCAGGCGGCCGGTTCGCTGCGCTCGATTCAGGACAGTGCCCGCGGCACCATGCAGCGCGTCAGCGATGTGGCGCTGTCGATGAAGGAGTTGAGCGCCGGGGCCGACGCGATTGCCAAGAATATGGAGGCGATTACCGAGATGGCCAGTCGCAGCACGGATGCGACGGAGCGCAATGCCGACGCCACGGCGGTGTTGGAGGGTACGGCCAGCGAATTGAAGCAGTTGATCGATCGGTTCCGGACCTGACCGGGCGGTGTTTGCCGAAATAAGTCAATGGCCACCCTCGGGTGGCCATTGTCATGGGCTATAGATTTTAAAGGCGCCGCTCGCGCGAATTGCGATCGCGCTCGACTTTGAGGATGTATCGGTGGATGACAGAGGCCAGGCGCTCGGGCAGGTCGACGAATTCGCAGCCGGCACGCAGCATCGAGATGCCGTTGCGGTTGGTGACGCGGAAGAGGTTGCGCACGCGCAGCCGGGCCTGCACGGTGCCAATCTCGGGGAGCTGGATCTGGCACTGGGTAAACTCGGTGTCGGGTTTGAATTCAACCCCTTCGGGCGGCACGATCACCGCCACGCCGCCGCCGGAGATGTCCAGCACGCGGGCCTCGAAGGTGTTGGGTGGGCCGTCTTCGGCGGGCACCGGGATCTGGCAGATCAGCGAATGCGCCACCGGTGCGATCAGGCGGTAGTACTCGCGGCGCTGCAAACGCAGCAGGCGGTCGGGTAGTGGCGCCTTGAATGCGGGCGCGCCTTCGAATTGCGTGCTGGTCAAACCGGGGATCGGAAATTGCACTTTGACGTTTTCGATCTGGGTGATGCAGATCAGCTCTTCTGCCGCTTCGGCCTGGCGGTTGCGGTTTTCGTCGGGCGCGACGTCGAAGATCAGGTCGTCGTCCTCAATGGCCAGTACCGCGGTGAGGAGGAAGTCCCGGCCACCGCTCAAATAGGCTGTCACCATGGCGCGCTTGGCGATGAGCTGGCGCAAGACCTGGGTGATCTCGTTGCGATCGCGCAGCAGGTAGCGACCAAAATCGTCGGACTGCAGGAGTTCGAACTTGAGTGCGGCGTTGTCGGTTTGAGTCATGCGTTCGGCAGCAAGGCGAGCTTGGATGAAAGCGTTGTTATAGCACGTGCGGTGGGCGGGGCAGAGTGCGGCTCGTCAGCTTTTTACGTTTTCGTCGTGCTCCATGCGGTAGAGCCAGGCGAGAAGCTCGGCCACCGCCACATAGAGTTGCGGGGGAATGCGTTCGTCGAGGTCGACCTGCATCAGCAAGGCAAGCATTTCGGGCGATTCGTGCACATAGACGCCGGCTTTCTTGGCTTGCTCGATGATCTGGCGGGCGATCAGGCCGCGTCCCTTGGCGACCACGCGCGGCGCGGCATCGCCGGCCGAGTAGGCCAGGGCGACGGCTTCGGCGCGTGGCGTGTCGTCGAGAAGGTCGTCCGGTGTTGCGCTCATGAGCCCGGTCCTACCAGGAGCTCTTTCACGGTGATGTTGGCTTGCCCCATCGCGTCGGACAAGGTGCCGCGATGCTGGGCCAGTGTATCGGCGGTGGCCGGGTTGTCGGCAGACAACCGGATACGGATGCCACTGGCGTCGAGGGCGATGCGCGCTTCGACGCCGCCGAGCGTCGGCAGGCTCAGACGCAAGGTGGTTTTCCAGGGGGCGTCCTCGGCCGGTGAGTCGCCATCGTCGTGCTGCGGGTCTTCGATTTCCAGTTCCATGACTTGACCCGGCCACGCTTGTCCCACCCAGGCGTAGTTCTGGGTGGCGAGGGCATCGAGCTGTTGGTGCATGACCGGTAGCAGCCGGTCTGGAATCGTGTCGGTGCGCGCACTGACCGCCGCTTGGGCCGTCGTGGCGGCGGAGCGCGCAGTTGCACTGCTTTCAGCGACGGTGGCGCTCTGCGAGGTTGGTGCGTTTTGCGCGCCCGGGTTGCTCGCCTGCGCGACGGGCTGGCGAGCCTGCGGTTCCCTGCGAAGCACTTCGGTGCTCAGGTCGCCAGCACTCCAGCGGGCCAGATGGGATTCATAGAACATTCCGCTTTCGCTGATGCCCTGGCGCAGTGCCACGGCCAGGGCGGCTGGGTTGAGTGGGCCGGCGCTGGTTTGCAGGGGCTGACCGCGGGCAATGGTCGGGGTCTCGGGTGCGGGCTGGCCGGTGAGAAGAAAGCTGATCAGCCGACCGGTCGGGCTCAATGCTGCACGGGCGGCGGTCTCGGTCGGCGCTGGCGCGGCGGGGTTTGCGAGGACGGCGTGGGGCGTGTTGCGGGCGACGACCAGCGCCAGGCGTTCGCCCACCTGCGCTTGTTGTGGCAGGGCAAGCTTGATCGTGCGGCCGTCGACGATGGCCTCGAAGGTGCCGTCGGGCAATGCCTTCTGGATGAGCGCACTGAATTTATCGCCGGCGCGATATTCCGGCAATTGCGACGGCACGGCGCGAGCCGGCTGCAGCGGCTCGAGAGGGGGTTCGTCGGCAAAGAAACTGGCCTCGGTCAGCAGTCTCAGGCGTGCTGCGAGGTCACCGGGAATCATGGTCTGTCCGTCCGGCCAGGGTTTTCGTACCGCAGAGCGTCTGTCGGCAGAACGCTTTAACGATAACTCTGCGATAGTTTTCGGTGGTTGTTTGTGCCAGCCATTTCGTCTTTAGTGCGTTGTCGCAAGGTGTCGATGTGCGGTTGCGCGGCACGGATGCTGGCAAGTGCGCGTTCGATCAGCGCTGCCAGTGCGGCGGTCTGGCTACGATCTTGCGGGCCATGTGGCCGCTGGCGAATGGCGTCGAGCAATTGCTCCTGTTGGGTCTGGAGTGTGCTCATCTGCTCCCAGTCGCCTTTCTCGGCAGCGCTGGAAAGCGCTTCGAGTGTGCTAGCCAGACGGGTGAAGTCGGTGATGGGGGCGGTCATGGAGAGTCTCCTCAGGGCGTGCCGGCCGCTTGCTTCTGGCCCAGCTCTGTCCAGGCACTGCCGATGTCGGCGAGCAGGCGATAAGCTTCGTCAAGCAAGGTAGCGTCGTTGCTCAGGTTGGCTTTGAGCAGAAGCATGACAACGTACTCGTAGAGGTCGTCGAGATTTTGTGCCAGCTCGCCGCCTTCCTTGATATTCAGTGCGGCGCGCAGGCCGCTGCCGATGATGTCGATGGCCTTGTTGATCGATTCGGCCTTGGCGCCGGTTTTACCCTCAAGCATATGGGCTTTGGCGAGATTGATGGACAGCAGGGCGCCGTTGAACAGCATGACGATCAGGCCGTGGGGTGAGGTGCCCAGGGCTTCGGCTTCAATACCGCCAGTGCGGTAGGCAGCAGCGGGGTTGGTGGTATGAGTGAACATGTGGCTGTTTTCCTGTTGTCCTGATCGCGTTGATTACTACTGGTTCAGGTTGCTCAAGCTGCTCAGTTGCTGTGTGAGGTAAGTGCTTGTGGTGTTGAGGCTGGCCACGAGCGTGTCGAGCGCGGTGAATTGCGCACGCAAACGCGCTTCGGTGAGATCAAACTGGCGCTCCAGTCGTTCGCGCTGGCTGTCGATGTTTGAAATCGAAGATTCGATGCCGGTGACGCTGCTGTCGATCAGGCCGTCGGACTGGGTGAAGGCGGTGGCCATCGTGTCGATGGCGGTGCCGTAGGCGCCGAGTGTATTGACGACGCCGTCAAAATCGGTGGCGACCGCGTTGTTGAGCTTGGTACTGTCGAGCGTCAGCGTGCCGTCTTGCGCAAAGGAGACGCCGATACTGAACAAGTATTGATAGTCGCTGCCGGCAATGCTGGTGGGCACGGTGCCCATGGTGTCGCGCATGCGGCCGAGCAGCGTGCGGGTGACGGAGTCGCCGTTGAGCGGCTCGCCGACCTTGGTCTCGGCGTTGTAGGCGCTCTTGGTGCCGATGTCGAGGCGTAGGCTGTTGTAGGCGTCGACCATGGCTTTGACCGCGGTTTCGATGCCGGTGCTGTCCCGCGCCACGTCGAGTGTGCTGGACCCGATTGCTTTCGCCGTGACGGTGACATTGGAAATACCGCTGGTGACGGTATTGCTTTGCGAGGTAACGGTTTCGCCTTCGATGGTGATGATCGAATTGAGCGCCGTGGTCGCGTTGGGGTGTGCGCCGTCGAAGGTGGCCAGACCGGTCAGGTTGGGGTCGCCTCCGCTCACCGACAGCGTAAAGGCATTGTCGGTGCCGGTCTCTTTCGAGGTGAGCACCAGACGGCTGCCGGCGTCGCCGGTGACCACGGTTGCGCGCACGTCGATACCGGCGTCGTTGATGGCGTTGGCCACATCCTGCAGGCTGTTGCCACCGCTGGCGAGTACAACATCCTGGGTATTGCCGTTGATCGAAAAACTGAGTGTGCCGGCACCAAAGGTGGTGCCGCCGGCCTGAATGGACGAAAAGGATTTCTGTGCTTTGGCCAGCTGCACCACGTCAATGGCGTAGCTGCCGTTCTTGGCAAAGGTATCTGCCGTGGCAGATATGATGTCGCTGTCACCGACCGTGGCGGCAAAAGCGGCCAGCTTGTTGGGGTCGCTGAGCGTCTTCGAGGCGGTCTGCAGTTCGGACAGTTTGCTTTTGACCGAACCGAGTGCCGAAATCTTGGCCGAGAAGGACGATTCTTTTTGGGTCAGCGCGGTCAGCGGACGACGCTCGAGCGCCATCAGTTGGCTGACGATGTCGTTCGAGTTGAGGCCGGAGCCGATACCCAGTGATGAAATGCTGCCGGTGGCCATGATTAGCCTCCCTGTTACGCTTTTTGCTCGACGAGCAAGCCCGCGCGGATGTCGGCGATGTTGTCGTTGAGCATTTCGGCGATTTTCAGAAACTCTTCCGACGGAATCTGTCGGATCACTTCCTTGGACTCGCGTTCAATGACCTTGATCACCACCGTGCCTGATTTGTCGTTCAGGCTGAAGGTGATGTCACGAGCGATGGCTTGCAGTGACGCTTGGGCTCGCTCGACGGCCTCTTTCAGTTTAGCCGGATCCTGCTCAAGTGCTGTCTTGGCCTGCGCGTCGCGTGCCGCGTTGGCCTTTTCCAGGGCCTGAGCCTGCTGAATCTGCTCGGCTGCATTGGGTTGTCCTGGAGCGGATCCTGCCCGGCCGCCAGACGCGGCTTGCGGTGACACAAACTGTGCAGCGGTAGAGGTGACGGGCTGGATGCTCATGGTGTTCTCCTGATTGCCGAGGCCGGTGGCATCGTTTGCCGATACCGGCAGATCCGACCGGCAGGCTTTGCCGGTCGTTCGGCGCTAAGCAAGGCTTAACCCTGCAATAAAGACAAAACGCTTTGTGGCACGCTGTTGGCCTGAGCCACCATGGCGGTGCCGGATTGCTGCAAAATCTGGGCGCGCGTCAGGGCAGCGGTTTCCGCGGCAAAGTCGGCGTCCATGATGCGACTGCGTGCGGCGTATTGATTCTCGCGCGCGGTTTCGAGTTGCTGGATCGTGAATTGCATCCGACCCATCACACCACCAATGGTGGCGCGGTTGCTGGCGACACTGTTCAGCGCGTTGTCGATCGAGGCGATGGCCAGTGCGGCAGTGGCACTCGTGCTGACCGCGCCACCAATCGAGGCCACGCTGGTGAAGGTGGCCGACATGCTGTCGGCGGCGCCTGCGCCAATCTGGAAGGTGAAGGTGCCGAACACCGACTGGTTGTTGAGTTTGGCGGCGCCTTGCAGACGGCCGAGTTCGGTATCGAGTTGCGTAAATTCTGCATTCAGATAGCCGCGCTCGGTGTCGGAAATGGTGCCGTTGAGCGATTGCACTGCCAGTTCTCGCATGCGTTGAAGAATGTCCGCCGATGTGCCCAGGGCGCCATCGGCGGTTTGGGAAAAGGAGATGCCGTCCGAAGCGTTGCGCATGGCAACGGTCAAACCACGTGCGTCTGCCTCCATCCGTTGAGCCACCGCCAGACCGGCAGCATCGTCACGGGCGCTATTGACGCGCAGGCCGGACGAGAGCCGTTGGAGCGATGTGGCCAGACCTTCCTGGCTACGGTTGAGGTTGCGCTGAGCATTCAGCGAGTAGACGTTTGTGTTGATGACCTGTGCCATGACAGCCTCCTTTTGGCGTCCGGCTGTCGGTCAGTCGGACGATCCCAAATTGGTTGGATTAGCCACGTAGCAGCGACAACACGTTCTGCGGGACGCTGTTCGCTTGCGCTACCATCGCGGTACCCGACTGTTGCAAAATCTGTGCCCGCGTGAGATTGGCGGTTTCAGAGGCGAAGTCTGCATCCATGATCCGGCTACGTGCAGCGTATTGATTCTCACGTGCCGTTTCGAGCTGCTGGATGGTGAATTGCATCCGGCCCATCACACCGCCGATGGTGGCGCGGTTGCTGGCGATGCTGTTCAGCGCATTGTCGATCGCGGAGATGGCGGCGGACGCGGTGGCCGAGGTGCCCACGCCACCACCGACGGCAGCAACGCTGGCAAAGTTGGCCGCCATGCTGTCGGCCGCTGCTGCGCCAATCTGGAAGGTGAAGGCGCCAAACGCCGATTGGTTATTGAGTTTTGCCGCACCTTGGAGGCGAGCCAGCTCGGCATCCAGTTGGCCGAATTCGGCGTTGAGGTAGCCGCGTTCGGTGTCGGAGATGGTGCCGTTGAGCGATTGGACGGCCAGTTCGCGCATCCGCTGCAGCATGTCGGCGGATGTTGACAATGCGCCGTCAGCCGTCTGTGCAAAGGAGATGCCGTCCGAGGCGTTACGCATGGCGACAGTCAGGCCGCGGGCATCGGCTTCCATGCGCTGAGCCACGGCGAGGCCGGCGGCGTCGTCACGGGCGCTGTTGATGCGCAGGCCGGAGGACAGGCGCTGGAGGGAGGTGGCGAGGCCTTCCTGGCTGCGATTGAGGTTACGTTGAGCGTTCAACGAATAGACGTTGGTGTTGATGACTTGTGCCATGACGATCTCCTTGGCGATCGATGTTGCTGGGGCTGAGCCGAATGGCTCAGCCCGTCAATAGATGTTGTTAGCCGCGCAGCAGCGAGAGCACGTTTTGCGGCACGCTGTTGGCCTGGGCCACCATCGCGGTACCCGACTGCTGCAGAATCTGCGCGCGGGTCAGACTGGCCGTTTCCATCGCGAAGTCTGCGTCCATGATCCGGCTTCGTGCGGCGTACTGATTCTCACGTGCCGTTTCAAGCTGCTGAATGGTGAATTGCATCCGGCCCATCACGCCGCCGACGGTGGCGCGGTTACTGGCGACGCTGTTGAGTGCGTTGTCGATTGAGGCAATGGCCAGTGCCGCCGCTGCGGCGGTACTGACCGCGCCGCCGATGGAGGCCACGCTGGTAAAGGTGGCGGCCATGCTGTCGGCCGCTGCTGCGCCGATCTGGAAAGTAAAGGCGCCGAATGCCGACTGGTTATTGAGTTTGGCTGCGCCTTGCAGACGACCCAGCTCGGCATCCAGTTGGCCAAATTCGGCGTTGAGGTAGCCGCGTTCGGTGTTGGAGATGGTGCCGTTGAGCGATTGGACGGCCAGTTCGCGCATCCGTTGCAGCATGTCGGCGGACGTTGCCAGTGCGCCGTCAGCGGTCTGGGCGAATGAGATACCATCAGAGGCGTTACGCATGGCGACAGTCAGGCCGCGGGCGTCGGCTTCCATGCGCTGAGCCACGGCGAGGCCGGCGGCGTCGTCACGGGCGCTGTTGATGCGCAGGCCGGAGGACAGGCGCTGCAGCGACGTGGCCAAGCCTTCCTGGCTGCGGTTGAGGTTTCGCTGGGCATTCAGCGAGTACACGTTGGTGTTGATAACTTGTGCCATGGTAAATCTCCTGATTCAACTGGTTCAGCTCTGGTCTGACTGAGGATCTGTTTGGCATTGATGTGCCAGTCCCCATGGCCCTACCTACGGCGACGCAGTAAAAAACTGAAGACTGATTTTTCATTTGGCGATAGGCGTCAATCGCCCTGCCGCAAAGGATTTCGGCGCCGCGCCCTTGAGGGACGTCGGCGCCGAATGCTGCGGTGCAGTGGCAATGCCGGGCGACTTTGCCTAAAAGGAAAAAGGGGATTGCATGGTCTGCATCCCCCGTGTTCGCTTGGTTTTAGGGCAGGTGCTGGGCCAGCCAGTCGTCCACGTGATGCTCAAGAATGTAGTCGGCGAGCACCCAGTCGCGCAGGCGGTCACCGGCTTTCGCGGTGGCGTCAAGGTCGTTTAAATGTGCACGAATGGCGTCGACCCATTCGCGGGTGGAATTGTTAACCCGTGTAACAGGCGCGCTGCGGTAGGGCGCGACATCGGTGCACACCACCGGCCAGCCGAGCAGACCGTAATCCAGGAGGCGCAAGT
This sequence comes from Zoogloeaceae bacterium G21618-S1, assembly GCA_027214125.1. GTDB lineage: Bacteria > Pseudomonadota > Gammaproteobacteria > Burkholderiales > Rhodocyclaceae > Nitrogeniibacter. The sequence continues at coordinate 24,365 of JAPWHF010000001.1, read as the reverse complement.
TGCTCTTGGCCTCGTTGAACGCATTGATTTCCAATGGCGCGACTGCCAGATCCAGATTCAGGCTGGCGAGTTTTTCCGGATAGTCATCGAAATTCACCCAGTCATGCACCTCCCGGACATAGGGTTTGATGTCCTCCGGGCACATGCCGAAGAAGACCCAGTCGGCCTCCTGGTGGGTTTCGATGATCGCGTCCCGGATCAAGGCCAGATCGCCGGCGTGCTGCATCGCGCCGGCCCAGCCGATCCGTGGTTTGGTGCTGACCCGGCGTTGTGATGCGACATGCCCCCAGCGTGCCCATTCGAGCCGGTTGGGAACGACACGGATGTCGTCGATCATGTGCCGGGCGAACTCGGCCAGCGGTTCGGTCGACACAATGAGGCGGTCGCACAGCCCAATGGCATTGCGCACCCGGGAGCGGGTGTCGCGCGACCAGTGATCGAACAGATTGCTCTTCTCCGGCACGGCGGTGGCGAGGTCGTCCATCGAGGCGACGCGCAGCAGCGAGGGCAGATAGGTTTGCATCTGCTGGAGCAACTGGATGTGCTGATTCGAGAAGCCGTGGTGAAGGATGAAGCTGCTCGCGCCGTCGAGCCGGGCGAGGTCGGCCAGGGTCGGGATGCGCCGTTTGCGGGTGTCCGGATAGCTGAAGAAGGCGCCCAGCGCCTTGCCGGCCCGACGTGCGGCGCGTAATGGCCCGGTGACGCGATACTCGCCCGCGCCGCTGACCGGGTCGGCGATGATGCGTGGCATGTCGGGAACCGGCAGGTGTCGCCAGCCGACCGCGCAGCCGGTGTCGATGCGGGTGTCCTGGTGGCCGAGCAGCAGATTGGGGTTCCAGGCCGGGTCGTGGCGGATCAGGGGCAGGCAGCGCGTGATCAACTGCCGCTCCTGGGTGAGTCGGGTCAGTTCGTTGCGCGCCAGTTCGGCTTCGTGCTCGACGATGGCGATGGCTTCGCGTGGCGGGGCGTCGTCGTCGTAGTGGGCGACCGTGCTCCACGGCGTCCACACCAGGCGGCCGTGTGCGGCGAGCCTTAGGGTCAGTTCGGCGGTGGGGTAGCTCAAATGCTGTGATTCGTCCATGCCACCGATGGCATTGAAATGTGAGCGCCGCAGCAGGAGCACTGCACTGTCGAGTGCCGAGCAATTGACGTCAGTCTGTTGCCGCCCCAGGTAGCCGGGGTGGAGCATGGTGCGTTCGCCGGTGTCTGGCGAGCCGATGAACGGGGCCAGACCGACGACGCTGCCGGTGAAGTCGAGCGCCTGACTGCCCGGGGTGACCAGTCGTGGCGCGACGCCCGCGACCTCGGGGCGTTGGCCGTGGTTGAGCAGTCGGGACAGCCAGTTGCCGTTCAGCACTTGTACGTCGTTATGCATCAGCACGACGAATTCGGCTTCGCTCGCTGCGACGGCGGTATTGAATAGCTGGCAGATATTCCATTCGCCGTCGATGTCCATGCGTCGCAGGCGGTCGGGGTGCGTGGCGATCTGGGTTGCCAGCCAGGCGAGCATGTCCGGATCGTCGGAGGCGTTGTTGACCAGCGTGATGCGGGCCTCGGCGTAGTCTGTCTTGTCGAGCAGGCTCTCGAGCAAGGGCGACAGGTACTCGAGGTGATTGCGGAAGGGAATGATGATGTCGACCGAGGGCGTGGTGCTGTGCTGGTACTCGATGCGCCAGGTGGCGTGCAGATGTCCCGGGCGCACTTGTCCGGACACGCCGCGCCGTGCCAGATGGGCCTGCACCGCGGCCATCGCGTCGCCGTCGGAGATGAGCACATGCGGCGACACCGGCAGGCTCAGCAGCGGATCCGAAATGTGTCCGATGGCCGGGGCGCCGATCTGGTCGAGGACGCGCAGCGTCAGGTCGTAGAAATGCGCGCCCGGCAGTTCGCTGCATCCCCCGGCGGCGGCGTACGCCGTGCGACGCATCCACAGTGGGCCGACGTAATCGGTTGCGGTGAGCATGTCGGGGAGCATGTCTGGCTTGAAGCGCGGTTCGACCCGGTCGTCGCCGTGTCGGCTGACGTCGTCATCGCAGTAGCACGCGCCGATGGAGGTGTTGGTGGCGAACTCATGCGCGATCCGCCACAGACAGAACGGGTCGAGGCGGCTGCCCGGGGGCAGGAGGGCGACGACGTCGCAGCCGTTTTCGGCAACGGCTGCATCGCTGACCGCTTTGACGTCTCGGTGCGTCGGGGCGATCCGCCATTCGATATTGGCAACGTCTTCGATCGCGGGATCGGGGCAGGGCGTGGGTGCCAGTACGGTCAGGGTCCACAGCGGGTAGGGTTGTTGGGCGACGCTGTCGAGAGTGTCGGCGAGCAGACCATAGTCGGCGGCGACTGCGTGCACCAGCATGTGAATGCGCGGTTCCTGCGGCCAGCGGCGCATGACACGCTGGAGCAGGGTGTGATCGGTTTCGAGATAGTTGCGCGCGTTGAGAAAGCTCTCGTAGTCGCGATTCATGGCGCCAGACTGACTGTCTGGTGTCTGGCCGAGCAGGTTCAGTGCCTGGGTGCCGGTCTTTTCGGCGGCCATGCGGGCCAGCATGGCGTTGGCGTCATGCAAGGTGTCGCTCAAGCCGGCGGCGCGGCCGCTGCAGGCGCGAATCGCCATGGCGGTGACGACGATGAGATCGTCGCGGGCGCCGTCTACGTACTCCTTGAAGATCGGTATCGCCTCCTTGCTGCCGAGGCTGTTGACGATGTCTGTGAGCTTGGCGCCGGTGAGTAGCTGCATCTGTCGCGCCTTGGCGAGCAGGCGCAGCGACATCGGCCATTGGTCGGACTGGAAGACGAGATCGAGCAGGTGGATGTGGTCGAAGGCGCTGCGGCCGGTGGCATGCAGGGCGAAGGACTCGTTGGCGCCGTGCATGCGCAGGCGGCAGATGTTTTCGTTAACGTAATAGGCCGGCCCGACCGCCGCCAGGCGCATCCACAGATACAGGTCGCCAAGCATGGGCAGGAACAGCGGGTAGGCGCCGCCGACCTTTTCGCACAGGCTGCGACGGAACACCCCGAAGGACAGCGGGATGTAGTTCTGGATGATGAGCGAGGCCATGTCCTCGACCACGCCGCTGCGATCATGTGGAATCCAGGTCATTGGCTGTTCGGGGGCGTCCAGCCCGCCATGCGTGGTGTGCCAGCCGGTGTAGGCGTAGCTGCACTCGGGGTAGGCGTCGAGTCCGTTGCAGGTGGCCTCGAGAAATGTCGGGCCCCACAGGTCGTCGGCCGGCAGGATCACCACGTACTCTGCTGCCGTCAGCTCGTAGCCGCGCTTCATGTTGCCGACCGCGCCGAGGTTGGTGTCGTTGCGGTGATAGCGGATGCGGCTGTCCTGCGCCATCCACCGCGCGGCGACCTCGGGGGTGTCGTCGGTCGAGGCGTTGTCCATCACCAGCACCTGGTAGTCGCCCCGGGTCTGCGCGGCGATGGCCGCCAGACATTCGTCGAGGAAGTGGGCGTAGTTGTAGCAGGGGATGATGATGTCGATGCGGTGCTCGGCCATGGCGGGGCGTCCTTGAATGAGCGGGTCAGGCGCGACGGCGCAGGTAGCCGTGCGGCGCGACGGAGACGGCGAGTTTGGCGTCCATGGCGTGGTCAATCTCGAACTCCGGGTGGGTCTTGAGCCAGGCGTGGACGGCGGTTTTCGGGTTATCGCCTGGCGCCCAGGGGCGGTCGCCGAACAGCGAGGCCGGCATGTCTTCGACCACGGTGTCCATCACCACGCAATAGCTGCCGGGTGAGGTGAACGGGGCGTAGCGTTCGAGTTCGCCGAGCACGTGTTCATGGGTGTGGTTGGAGTCGAGCACCACCATCACCTTCTTGCCCTCGGCCGCTGCGGCGGCCTGCGCGACGATGGCGGCATCCAGGCTGGAGCCTTCGATCATGCGGATGCGGCTGGCCATGGGGTGTGATTCGATGGCTTCGCGATTGTGTGCGCGGATATCGATGTCGATGCCCAGCACCTCGCCGCGTCCGAGCATCTGCATCATCGAGGCGTAGAAGATGAGTGAACCGCCGCGGGCGATGCCGGTCTCGATCACCAGCTCGGGCTGAATGCGCCACATCAGCTCCTGCATGGCGAGGATGTCGGTGGGGTACTGGATGATCGGCCGCCCCATCCACTCGAAATGGTAGGAGTAGCGCAGTTGCTGGGCGCGGTCCATCCAGGCGCGAGACAGCTGCCGGAATTCGGCATCGTCGGCCTGGGCCTGGATTTCTTTTGCGCAATCGGCAGCGAATTGTTGGTGGTCGTCCATTACGGGCTCCTGGGTTGCTGGCGCGGCTGGCGCCAGTCGGCAAGCGTGTGAATGAGGCCGTCTTCAAGCGTGACCGTTGGTTGCCAGCCAGTCGCGCGCAGCCGGGTGATGTCGCCGACGAGCAGGGGCGGATCGTCGGCGGGCACGGCGATGGCGCCGAAGTCGGGGGTGCCGGTCCAATGCATCAGCCGCGCCAGGGTGAGGACGATCTGGCGTAGCTGGGTCGGCATGCCGGAAGCAATGTTGAAGACGCCGTCGTCGGCCATGTCGAGCAGATGCGCGAAGGCCGCCGCGACATCATCCACATGCACAAAATCGCGAAACTGCCGGCCGTGGCTGCAACGCACCGGGCCGCCGGTGTCCATGGCCTGCATGACCGAGGGGATCAGCCGGCCGGTGGCCTCGCCCGGGCCGTAGGGAAAAAATACCCGGCCCCAGGCCAGTTGTGTGCCGGTGCCGACGAGGAGGTGGCGGGCCAGGCGGTGGGTGGCCAGCTTGGCCTCGCCGTAGAGGCTGTGGGGCGTGCAGGGGGTGATGTCTTCGTGGCAGAAACCATGTTGCCAGTCGTATTCCGCGCAGGTGCCGGCAACCACGGCGCGCTTGCCGCCCGCCTGGGCGAAGGCTTGCAGCAGCGACAAGCTGGCGCTCATCCAGCGCAGATTGTCGGGCGCCTGCCAGAAGCGGCCGTGTTCGGTGTTCCAGGCCAGATGCAGCAAGTGGGTGGGGCGCAGGTGGCCGAGCAGTTGGGCGGTGGCGTCGGTGTCGAACAGATTGGCGGTGTGCCAAGTGGTCGATGTGGTCGTCGCGCCCTGTGGCCTGCGGCTGATGGCGCTGATCTGCCATCCGCGTGCGGCCAGCAACGGCAGTACTGCGCGGCCGATGAAGCCGTTGGCGCCGGTGACCAGCACATGCTTCATGCGTGCACCGTAAGTTCGGGGATGGCGGTGACGAAGCGCGCGCCCCACTGCCGGGCCTCGGCCATCTGGCCGATGACCTCATCACGCAGGTTCCAGGGCAGGATCACGATCCACGCCGGCTGGTCGGCGATCAGGTGCTCGGGCGACACGATGGGGATGCGGCTGCCGGGCAGAAACTTGCCCTGCTTGGCGGGGTTGCGGTCGACGACGTAGGCCAGCAGGTCGGCGCGGATGCCGGCGAAGTTGATCAGCGTATTGCCCTTGGCGGCCGCCCCGTAGGCGGCGACCCGCTCGCCACGCGCCTTGCACTCGAGCAAGAAGCCGACAAAGGCGTTCTTGATGGCCTCGGCGCGCGCCTGGAAGCTGTGATAGGTGTCGCGCTGCGTGAGTCCGGCCTGGAATTCTCGCGCCAACATCGCCGCGACCGCGGGCGACACTTCGTGTGGCCCACCAGTGCGTTGCGCAAAGACCCGCAGGCTGCCGCCATGCGTGGGCCATTCCTCGACATCAAACACCTGCAGGCCATTGGCCTTGAAGATGCGCGCCACGGCGGTCAGCGACAGATAGGAAAAGTGTTCGTGATAGATGGTGTCGAACTGGCAGTGTTCGAGCAGCTTGAGCAGGTGCGGAAACTCGAAGGTGGCGACGCCGGCTGGTGTGAGCAGCCGGGCAAAGCCGGCCACGAAGTCGTTGATGTCGGGCACATGGGCAAGCACATTGTTGGCCGCGATCAGGTCCGCCCGCCGGCCTGCCGTTGCCAGTTCATCCGCCAGAGCGGTGCCAAAGAATCGTTCGATGCTTTCGACGCCCTTGGCGCGCGCCGCCGCCGCGGTGCTGGCGGTGGGTTCGATGCCGTAGCAGGGGATGCCCGCGGCCTGCACGTATTGGAGCAGGTAGCCGTCGTTGGAGGCGATTTCGACCACGCGGTGCGCGGCGCTGAGGCCGAAGCGTTCGATCATCGTCGTGACATAGGTTTGGGCGTGCTTCAGCCAGGCGTCTGAAAAACTGCTGAAGTAGGCGTAGTCGGCGTCGAACAGCTGGTCGGCCTGGGTGAAGTCTTCGGTCTGCACCAGCCAGCAGTGCTCGCAGACCAGCACGCGCAGCGGATACCAGCGCTCGGGGCTGTCGAGCTGGTCGGTGCGCAGATAGGCGTTCGACGGGGGCGAGGTGGCCAGGTCAACCAGCGATAGCTGAAGCGGACTTTGGCAGTGGCGGCATTTCATGCGCTCAGACCTGTGAAATCCGGGTGAATGTGGGGCAGCGCGAGATCGCGTTCGGAGCGCTCGGCAATGGGCAGCGGCCAGTCGATCGCGAGTTGCGGGTCGAGTGCGTCGATACCGTCTTCGGCCTCGGGTGTGTAGGCGGCGGTGTGCAGGTAGAGCAACTCGGTGTCGTCGCTGAGTGTTTGCAGGCCGTGGGCGAAACCGGCTGGGATGAGCAGGCCGGTGAGGTTGTCCCGCGACAGCACTTCGGCATGCCACTGGAGGAAGGTTGGCGAGCCGGCGCGCAGATCGACCGCGACGTCAAACACCGCGCCGCGCAGGCACTGCACGAACTTGACCTCGGCGTGCGGCGGGTGCTGGAAGTGCAGGCCACGAACCGTGCCGGCGGCGTAGGTGCGGGTCCGGTTGATCTGGGCAATCGCCGCGTCGATGCCGCAGGCAGTAAACAGACTGCTGCAATACAGGCGCTCAAGCGCGCCGCGCGCATCTTCCAGCGGAAAGCGCTGGACCCGTTTGAGCCCGGCCAGCGGCGTGTCTTCGACCAGAAAGCGCCCGTTGGCGACGCGGCGGTCGGGGCTGCTCATGCGGGTCTTCCGAGTGTGGCGATGGCCGCTTCCTGCGCGGCGATTTGCGTCAGGCACAGCGCGGCTGCATCGGCGCCGTGCCGGACCTCGCGATACCACCGCGCGGTGCGGGCGAGGGCTTCTGGTAGCGGGCAGACCGGCTGCCAGCCGAGGCGAGCGCGGGCCTGGGTGCAGTCGAGGCGAAGTTGTTCGGCTTCATGCAGCACCGCACCCGTCGGCGTGTCGGTGTGCCAGCGGGCGGTGTCGCCCCAGTGACGGCACAGCGCATCGGCAACCTCAGCCACCGGCAGGGCGTCGCGATTGTCGGGGCCGAAGTTCCAGCCGGTGGCATCGGCCGGATCATGTTGCAGCAGGCGCGCGCTCAGCAGCAGATAGCCCCACAGCGGTTCGAGCACATGCTGCCAGGGGCGCACGGCCGCGGGATTGCGGATGAGCGCCGACTGGTCTTGGGCGAAGGCGCGGATCATGTCGGGGATGAGTCGGTCGCCGGCCCAGTCGCCGCCGCCGATGACATTGCCGGCGCGGGCCGAGGCCACCGCCACGCCGTGTTCTGCGATCCGCTCGGGCGGGAAAAAGCTTGCCCGCCAGCTGTCGACAACCAGTTCGGTGCAGCCCTTGCTGGCGCTATACGGGTCGGTGCCGCCCATGGCGTCGGTTTCGCGAAACCCGCCGGGCGGTAATTTGCCGGGGCGGTTGTCGTAGCATTTGTCGCTGCTGACCACGAGCACGGCGCGGACTGAGTCGACCGTGCGAACGGCGTCGAGCAGGTGTGCCGTGCCCATGACATTGGTGGCAAAGGTGGCGACCGGTTCGCGGTAGGACAGGCGGACCAGCGGCTGCGCGGCCAGGTGCAGCACGATGTCGGGCCGGGCGCGGACCAAGGCAGTGTGCAGGGCGTCGGCATCGCGGATGTCGCCGACGGTCGAGTCAAGGTGATCGCCGATCTTGGCCAGCGTGAACAGGTTGGGGGTGGTGTCTGGCGCCAGCGCATAGCCGTACACCTCGGCGCCGAGGTGCTTGAGCCACAGGCTCAGCCAGCCGCCCTTGAAGCCGGTATGGCCGGTCAGGAACACCCGTCGGCCAGCGAAGGCTTTGCGGATCAACCCCAGCATTTCCAGGGTGCCTTGCCTGAGGCCCAGAGTGTTTCGAGCAGGTTCTTCTCGCGTAGCGTGTCCATCGGCTGCCAGAAGCCGCTGTGGCGGAAGGCGCGCAGCTCGTCGCGGCGGATGAGCTCCGCCACCGGTTCGTTCTCCCAGGTGGTGGCGTCGTCGGCGATGGTGTCGATGACCTTGGGTGAGAGAACGAAAAAGCCGCCGTTGATCAGATTGCCGTCGCCAGCGGGTTTCTCCTTGAAGCCGCTGACGGTGTCGCCGTCGAGCGCCAGCGTGCCGAAGCGCCCCGGTGGTGCGACGGCGGTGACCGTCGCCAGCTTGCCGTGCGCCTTGTGGTGACGGGCGAGGGCCGTGAGATCGACATTGCCGAGGCCGTCGCCGTAGGTGAAGAAAAACGCCTCTTCGTCTTCAAGGTAGCGCCGCACCCGGGCCAGGCGACCGCCGGTCATGGTGTGCTCGCCAGTGTCGACGAGCGTGACGCGCCAGGGCTCGGTGTGCTGTTCGTGCACTTCCATGCGGTTGTCGCGCATGTCGAAGGTGACGTCGGAGGTGTGCAGGAAGTAGTTGGCGAAGTACTCCTTCACCACATAGCCCTTGTAGCCGAGGCAGATGATGAACTCGGTGACGCCGTGGCAGGTGAAGATCTTCATCAGATGCCACAGGATCGGCCGGCCGCCGATGTCGACCATTGGTTTGGGCTTGAGGTGGGTCTCTTCGGATAGCCGGCTGCCCAGCCCACCGGCGAGGATGACTGCTTTCATACGCATGCGCCTTTCATCTTTAAGGCACATGGTAGCCGGATCGGCCGTGTTTGATGGCGAAAACAGGCGGGCGTTTTACCCCCAATTCGGCGCCGGACTCAGGGGGCAAGCAGGGTTTGGGCGGTGGGCGCGGGGAGGTGGGTCCAGCCGGGGCCCAAGTCGTCCGGCGCGATGGCGCCATAGCCCCAGGTGGCGGCAAAGAAGGGCAGGGCGTTGGCGCTGGCCGATTCGCCGTCTTCGAGGCGGTCGCCGACATAGGCGGCGGTGTCGGTGGAGATGGTCAGGTCGGCCAGCAGGCGGGCGATCATGGCGGCCTTGTTGGGGAGTCGTGGGGTGAGCATATCGAGGGCGTAGACGGCGTCGAAGTACGCGCGCCAGCCCAGCATGTCGAGAATCGTGAGGGTGGGGGCGAGGCGTTTGTTTGTGGCGATATGCATAGTGACGCCCTGGCTATGCAGCTGGGCGAGCATGTCGCCGACGCCCGGGTAGGCGGCGGTTTGCTTGAGGCCTTCGCCGTCGTAGGCGGCCTTGAAGTGCTCGGTGAGCATCGCGATGGTGTCGGCGTCGTGGCTGCCGCTGAGCAGTTGCAGGGTTTCGGTCAGTGGGGGCCCGATGATGTCTGCCGTGATGGGGCGCATCGGGGTGAGGCCGGCGGCGTCGAAGGCGGCCTGAAAGCTGGCGAGAATGGCCGGCGCGGAGTCGATCAGCGTGCCGTCGAGGTCAAAAATGATGTGGGCGTAGCGGGGCATGGGCGGGCGGGGCGCTTGTGCGGGGTGATCGGGCGGCCATTTTGGCACGCTCGGGCGGGGTGCGGCGCCTCAGGCGACCATGACGCGATTTTTGCCGGCGCGCTTGGCGCGGTACATGGCTTTGTCGGCGCGGTCGATGGCAGCCGCAGCGGCTTCTTCGGCTTCAAGGCGAGCCACGCCAGCGCTGAAGGTGATCAGCAGTTTTTCCCCTTCGGCCAGGAAGTAGCGCGTGGTCAGGGCGCGCTGCAGGCGCGTGACGGCAGCGACGGCGTGCTCGACATCGGTGTCGGGCAGAATGACGACGAACTCTTCACCGCCGTAGCGGCCAAGGCTGTCTTGCGGGCGGAGATTGGCGCGAATGACGTCGGCCAGGTGCTGCAGGGCGGCGTCGCCGGCGTGGTGGCCGTGGGTGTCGTTGATGCGTTTGAAGTTGTCGACGTCGAGCAGGCCGACACAGAGCGGAACGTCGCGGCGACGGGCGCGGGAGATTTCGCGTTCCAGGGCTTCGTCCAGCCCCTTGCGGTTGAGGGCGCCGGTGAGCGGGTCGTGACGTACCAGTTCGCTGGTGTGATGCAACTCATGCTGGAGTTTGCCGATCTCGACGTTGGCCTGTTCGACCTGTTGCTGCAGGGAGTTGAGGTCGTCGCGGGAGCGGCGGGCGTCTTCCTGGGCGACGCGGGTCTCGCGCAACATGTCTTCAACGACATTGCTCAATTCGCTGATGTCTTTGGCGCCGGCGATACGTATCGAGGAGCGCTCCAGGTTGTCGTGGAAGCTGCCGGCCGATTCACTCATGTCGGCGAGCCGGTCAACGAAACCGGCGAGCATTTGCTTGAGGCGCAATTGCGCGTCGGTCAGTTCTTGCTTGAGCCGGCCTTGCTGGTCGATGACGTCGCGCAGGCGGCGCTCGACTTCGTCGAGGATGCGGATGTCCAGCGGTTGCGAAAAGGCTTCGCTGACCACGCTGAGTTGCCCGGTGAGCCATTTGTCGTCACTGACGAGCTTGCTGATATTGTCGATCAGCAGCTGCAGCAGGGCGATCAGCGCCCGGCGGATGCCCGATTGATCTTCACCGGTCCATTCGAGTTTGAGGATGAGTTCATGTAGATCGGCCAGCAGGGCTGGATGTGTCGTTCTATCTGGCCAGGGGTTGAGTCGTTGGCCGAAGTGGGTGACGCGGGTTTGAAGCTCTGGTGCGTCCGACAGGAGCGCACCGACGCCTCGGCGGAAGAGCTCATCGAGCGCACTGGAGATCTCGACGGAAACGCCGGGCTGAACCGGTGCATCGGTCGGGCTCGGCGCGGTCGCGCTGGGCGCTGTGTCGATAGATGCTGTGGGTTCGGTGTCTGTCGTTTCTTCATCGCCGCCGCTCGATGACCAGTGTTTGATCAGATTGCTGAGTCGGCTATGGAGAATCGGTGCGGCGGTGCTTGAGGCGTCAAGCACATGCTTGAGCGATTCTTTCTTGCGTGCCTTGGTGAACGCGACGTGGTGCCGGTCCATGTGGTCGATGATTTGCTGGATCAGCGGTGCCCAGGGGACGTCTGGCGTGTCGGTTGCATCGGCGATTTCTCGCAGTGCGGCGCGAACATTCGGCCAGGACTGATTTCCGATGGCTTCTTCGAAGCGTCGGGCAAAGCGCTGCTGGGCGGGTGATTTGCGCGGAAGCTCACTGGCGATTCCGCGAAAGGTTTGCTGAGGAAAGCTATCGTCGCTCTTTGTTCCGGCAATGCGGTGGTAGTAGGCGCGATAGTTGTCAGGCGTTGGTGCGACGCGATCCATGGCGAGCCGCTTGAGTGACTCGCGTGCAATTTCGGAGGGAGAGGAGAAATCCGCCATGAGTGCAATCGTGCCTTAGATAAGAGGTGCCGACGGTACAGGTCTACATCGGATTCAAGCAAAACATCTTTAGCGATTCTGGCGCAGCCGGGCGGACGCGCGGCGTCAGATGGGGTGCCCGCGCGGCGCCGACTATTCGACCAGACCGAACTTCAGTCCGTAGTGGGTGAGTTCCGCATTATTCCTAAGGCGCATTTTCTCAAGCAGGCGGGCCCGGTAAACGCTGATTGTTTTCACGCTGAGGTTTAACTCGTCGGCAATCTGGGTCAGCGTCTTGCCCGAAGCGATCATGCACAGCGTCTGGTACTCGCGATCGGAGAGTTTTTCGTGCAGGGGGCGGTCGGTGTCTTCGCCGATTGCGTCGGCCAGCTCCATGGCGAGGGAGGCGCTGACGTATTTCTTGCCGCTGGCGACTTGCCGAATGGCCGTGACGAGTTGTTCCGGCGCGCTCTGCTTGGTCAAGTAGCCCGCCGCCCCGGCCTTGAGGGCGCGAATTGCGTATTGCTCTTCCGGATACATGCTGAGGATCAGGACCGGCAGCTTGGGTTGCTCCTTGCGGATCAGCTTGAGCGCGTCGATGCCATTGCGGTCAGGCATGGACACATCCATCAGGACCACATCCCACTGGCTCTCTCGACTGAGCTGGAGCGCCTCGACGCCGTTGCAGGCTTCACCGGCTACTTCCATGTCTTCGATATCCGACAGAATCTGGCGCAGCCCTTGTCGGACAATGGCGTGGTCGTCGGCAATCATCACGCGGATGCGTTTGCTCATGAAGAAGGTTCCTGGTTCGAGGCGGCAGTGGAGACATCCGAGAGGGGGAGTACGACTTGAAGGCGTGTTCCGCTGGGAATCCGGCGTGCGATATCGACACAACCGCCGAGGCTGGTGACCCGCTCGCGCACGCCCCGCAATCCGAACGAGTGCGGCTTGAGCAGATCGGCGTCGGCGAGCCCGATGCCATCGTCGCCGACCTCCAGACTGACGCCGTCGCCGGTGTGAACAAGCCGGATTTCGACGTTCTCGGCCTGCGCATGCTTGCTGACGTTGGTCAGCGATTCCTGAAAAATTCGGAACAGGGCAATGGATTCTGGCTCTGGCAGCGCGATGTCATCGTCTGCACACAGGACATGGCAACGGATGCCGGTACGCTTTGAAAAATCTTCCGCGTGGCTCTCGATCGCCGCCGCGAGGCCGAAATCCTTGAGGATGCCTGGCCGCAGTTCGCGCGTGACCCGACTGACAGTGTCGATGGCTTCGTCAATCAGCGCCTCAACGCTCGCGACCTGGGCCTGCCGTTGCTCCGCGGGGGCGTCCAGCCGCGAGGCCATGAGTGAGGTTGAAAACTTGAGTGCCACCAAGTGCCCGCCCAGCACATCATGAACGTCGCGCGCGATCCGTTCGCGTTCTTCTTCCTTTGCATGTTGCAAGTGGTTGGAGAGCGCCTTGAGGTGGTCCTGCGAGGCTCTGAGTTCGGACTCGGTCTGCTTGCTGTGTGTGATGTTCCACATCACGCCTTCCCAGATCGACGCCCCCGACGGGCCGTGTCGTACTGAGCCGCGGACGTTGATCCATTTTGTGTCACCGACATCCGTCTGGATGCGCCCCTCCCAGTTGAGACGACTGCCGCTGCTTGCCGAGGCCGCGAGCGCGGCGTCCAGCGCCTGGCGATCTTCTGCGAGCAACAGACGAGAAAAATGCGTGCCGTCTTCGCACAATTGCCGCGCCGACACCCCGAGCAACATGTCGGCCGCGTCGCTCGCGTAAGCAAAGCGCAACTGCCCGTTGTCGTGCCGGGTCATCTGGAAGATTACCCCGGGCGTACTTGCCGCCACGGCCTGGAATCGGACATCCGCTTCGTGCTGGGCTGCCAGGGCAAGCTGCCGCTGCCGCCGGTTCCCGGCTTCACGTACTTCGCGCTCGACAGCTGGTATCAGGCGCTCAAGTTGATTCTTGGTCAGATAGTCGTGGGCACCTGCGCGCATCGCCGCAATTGCGGTCTCCTCGCGAATCACCCCCGATACGATGATGAAGGGCACATCGAGCTCAAGCTGTTTAATGATGCCCAAGGCCGCAATGGCGCTAAAGCCCGGCAGGTCGTGATCGCTGATCACCACGTCCCACTCGCGTGATCGCAGGGCTTCCTCGGTTTGCGCTGGCGTATCGACTCGCAGAACGTCAAGTGTGTAACCGCTGTTGTGAAAGCGATGGACCAGCAACAGCGCATCATCTTCACTGTCTTCAATGAGGAGCACGCGCAAGCACAAGCCTCGCGGTGAGTCGGGTGGCATCGTTCAATTCCGTGGGTGAGGGCAGCGGTCTCGAGATCAACGCATTGATTATGCCGCGCGACCGTCCGAGCACCAAATCCGGCTATGCCCACAAACGCCACCTTGCGCTATAATCCAGCCCCTTGCCGGTTTAGCTCAGTTGGTAGAGCAACCGCCTTGTAAGCGGTAGGTCGCGGGTTCGACTCCTGCAACCGGCACCAGTTCTACAAATTGGCCTTGACGAAGCTAATTGATTGGTCTAAAGTGTTGTTTCTCTGACGCGGGGTGGAGCAGTTGGCAGCTCGTCGGGCTCATAACCCGAAGGTCGTAGGTTCAAGTCCTACCCCCGCAACCAAATTTGTGCAAAAACCCAATCACTTCACGGTGGTTGGGTTTTTTGTTTTTGTTCTACGGGCGGCGCCAGGACGACACGCCCGGATGGTGCGGCGTCGTCGCCCGTTGGCGGAATTCAAGGCGCAGCGCTCACGCGGCGGCGATTCTGGCCTCAGCGCGTGACGCTTGCTTGGTCTGCTCGTGAGGCCCGGAGTCCGCAGGCCGTTCGCGCGAGCGTGGAGGAGTGATGTGAGTTGCCCGTCTGTTGCGATCCGCGCGCGAGCTGTCGGGCCGCTCGATGCCTCACCTCGGCACGCGTGCAATCCAATCGATCAACACGCTCGCGGAGCGTGGCTGATGAGCTTATGGAGGTTGCACTGTGTGCCGGGTGACATCGGCCTATGACCCATCCAGGCTGACACGGCGGAAGTCGCCGAGGATCTGCTGCAGGTAGACCAGAAAGCGCGCGGCCATGACGCCGTCGATGACGCGGTGATCCCAGCTCAGACACAGCGGAAGAATGAGGCGGGGGACGAAAGTCTGGCCGTTCCAGACCGGTTTCATCTGTGAGCGCGTGACGCCGAGGATCGCGACTTCAGGGGCGTTGATGATCGGCGTGAAGCCGGTGCCGCCGATCCCGCCGAGACTCGAAACGGTAAAGCAGCCCCCGCTCATGTCGGCAGGGCCGAGCTTGCCGTCGCGTGCTTTCTTGGCGAGGGCGCCGGCCTCGTCGGCGATGGCATAGAGGTTCTTCTTGTCAGCATCGCGGATCACCGGCACCACCAGCCCGTTGGGCGTGTCGGCGGCGAACGCGATGTTGTAGTACTGCTTGGTGATGAGCTTGTCGCCGTCGATACTGGTGTTGAACTCGGGGAATTTCTTCAGCGCAGCCACACTGGCCTTGATGAGGAAAGCCAGCAGGGTGAGCTTGGCGGTCGCCGGGTTCTTGGCATTTTCGGTGTTGATCTGCTGGCGGAAGGCTTCCAGATCGGTGATGTCGGCCTCGTCGAAGTTGGTGACATGGGGAATCACCACCGAGTTGCGCGACAGATTGGCGCCGGAAATCTTCTTGATGCGCGACAACGGCGCGGTGTCGATCGGGCCAAATTTGGCGAAATCGACTTTCGGCCAGGGCAGCAGATCAAGCAGGGTGCCCGGCGCGGCTTGTGCCGCCTTGGCCGGTGTGGCGGCGCCTTGCATGACTGCCTTGATATGCGCGATGACGTCTTCGCGAGTGATGCGACCGTTGCGTCCGCTGGCCTTGACACCGGCCAGATCGACGCCGTGTTCACGGGCGTACTGGCGCACCGAGGGGCTGGCGTGAGTGCGCTTGCCCGAGGCTGGCGGCGCCGAGACGGCTTCCGGCGCGGCCGGCGGCGGGACCGCGGCGGCTGCGACAGGCGTGGGGGCCGGGGTCGGCTCGGCGGGCGCGGGCGCGGTGGCGCTGGCCGCATCGGCGGCTTCGATCCGCGCCAGGGCGCTGCCTTCGGACACGCGGTCGCCGACCTTGACCAGCAGCTCGCGCACTACGCCGGCCTGCGGGCTGGGCACGTCCATGGTGGCTTTGTCGGATTCGAGCGTGACGATGGCGTCGTCGGCGGCGACGGTGTCGCCGACCTGCACCAGCAGCTCGATGACCGGCACATCGTTGTAGTCGCCGATGTCCGGCACGTTCACATCTATCAGTCGGCTCATGTCTCTACCTCGAACGGGGTGGTGAGGGGGCGCGGGCTGCCCCGCGCCGCCACCAATGTGGTCTCAGGCCAGCGGGCTCGGCTTGTCGGCGTCGATACCCAGTTTCTCGATCAGGCCGTCGAGCGTCTCGCGCGGCAGGCTGCCCTCGGCGACCAGGCTCTGGAGCGCGGCGAGCGTGATGTAGCGTTCATCGACCTCGAAGAAGTCGCGCAGCGCCACGCGGGTGTCCGAGCGGCCGAAGCCGTCGGTGCCGAGCACGGTGAAG
Source organism: Zoogloeaceae bacterium G21618-S1 (assembly GCA_027214125.1). Lineage (GTDB taxonomy): Bacteria > Pseudomonadota > Gammaproteobacteria > Burkholderiales > Rhodocyclaceae > Nitrogeniibacter. Next base: position 8,358 of record JAPWHF010000001.1, on the reverse strand, counting down.
CGGCCGGGCACCCAGTTGCGCACCAGGTCGGGGTAGCTGCGCATGAAGTCGGTGGCAGCCACCACCGGGCCCTGTCGGCTCGACAGTTGCTGGGTCACCCACGGGGTGCGCGGCGTCTCGGTCGGGTGCAGCAGATTCCAGCGGTCGCAGTCCAGGCCGTCCTTGCGCAGCTCGGCAAAGCTGGTGGCGCTCCACACGTCGGCGGCCACGCCGAAGTCGGCTTCCAACCGCGCGGCGGCGGCCTGCACCTGGCGCAGGATGCTGCCGCTGCCGACCAGCTGCACGCGCGGCGCTTTCTTGTCCTTGTTCTCGCTGAGCAGGTAGAGGCCGCGGCGGATGCCTTCTTCGGCGCCCACAAGCATGGCCGGCTGCGGATAGTTTTCGTTGTACAGCGTGATGTAGTAGAAGGCGGTTTCGCCGTCGCTCATCATGGCGCGCACACCGTCTTCAATGATTACCGCCACTTCGTAGCCAAAGGCCGGGTCGTAGGCGCGGCAGGTGGGGATGGTGGCCGCGTAGATGTGGCTCTGGCCGTCCTCGTGCTGCAGGCCCTCGCCCGACAGCGTGGTGCGCCCGGCGGTGGCGCCGAGCAGGAAGCCGCGCGCCTGGCTGTCGGCAGCGTTCCAGATCAGGTCGGCGACGCGCTGGAAGCCGAACATCGAGTAGAAGATGTAGAAGGGCAGCATCGGCTCGTCGCTGTGCGAGTAGGCGGTGCCGGCGGCGATCCACGAGGCCATCGAGCCGGCCTCGGTGATGCCCTCTTCCAGGATCTGGCCCTTGGTGTCCTCGCGGTAGAACGCCAGCTGTTCGCTGTCCTGCGGGGTGTAGTTCTGGCCCCAGGGCGAGTAGATGCCGTACTGGCGGAACATGTCCTGCATGCCGAAGGTGCGGGCCTCGTCGGCCACCACCGGCACGATACGCGGGCCGAGCTGGCTGTCGCGCATCAGCTTGTTGAGCAGGCGCACGGCGCCCATGGTGGTGGAGATCGAGCGGTCGCCCGAGTCGGCATGGAAGGGCACGTAGATGTCCGGCTGCTTGAGCGGCATCGGGCGCGCCGTGCTGCGCCGGGTCGGCACGTAGCCGCCGAGCGCGGCGCGGCGCTCCTGCAGGTAGCGCACTTCCTCGCTGTCCGGGCCAGGGTGGAAGTAGCGCAGCTCGTCCAGGTCGGTGTCGGTCAACGGCAGCCCAAAGCGCTCGCGGAAGCGCCCGAGGTCTTCGCGCGCCAGCTTCTTGGTCTGGTGCGAGGTGTTGGCGCCCTGGCCGGAGGCGCCCATGCCGTAGCCCTTGGTAGACTGGGCGAGGATCACCGTCGGCTGACCACGATGGGCCACGGCAGCGGCGTAGGCCGCGTAGATCTTGGCCGGATCATGGCCGCCGCGCTTGAGCTGGTCGATGTCGTGGTCCGACATGTTGGCCACCAGCGCGGCCAGCTCCGGGTAGCGCGAGAAGAAGTGCTCACGGTTGTAGTGGCCGTCCGTCGCGGCCAGCTTCTGGAACTCGCCGTCGACCGCTTCGGCCATGCGGCGCAGGATCCAGCCTTCGCGGTCGCGCGCAAAGAGCACGTCCCAGTTGCTGCCCCACAGGCACTTGATAACGTTCCAGCCGGCGCCGGCGAAGAGCGTTTCCAGCTCTTGCACCACGTTGCCGTTGCCGCGCACCGGGCCGTCGAGGCGCTGCAGGTTGCAGTTGACCACCAGCACCATGTTGTCGAGCTGCTCGCGCGCGGCGAGCGAGATGCCGGCCAGCGATTCGGGCTCGTCCATTTCACCATCGCCAACAAAGGCCCACACCCGGCGGTCGCTCGCCGCGCCAATGCCGCGGTTTTCCATGTAGCGCTGGAAGCGCGCCTGGTAGATGGCGCTGATCAGCCCGAGGCCCATCGAACCGGTGGGGAACTGCCAGAAATCCGGCATCAGCGTCGGGTGCGGGTAAGACGACAGGCCGCGCCCGATGCCGCCGGACACCTCGCGGCGGAAGTGTTCGAGGCGGTCTTCGGACAGCCGGCCCTCGAGGAAGGCGCGGGCATACACGCCGGGCGAGGCATGGGCCTGGAAATACACCAGGTCACCCGGATGCGACTCGGTGGCGCCGCGGAAGAAGTGGTTGAAGCCGACTTCAAACAGGTCGGCGATCGACGCGTAGGTGGCGATGTGGCCACCCAGCTCGGCATGCGCCTTGTTGGCGCGCGACACCATGGCCAGCGCGTTCCAGCGGTGGATGGCGGTGATGCGCGCCTCCATGTCGAGGTCGCCGGGGTAGGGCGGCTGCGCCTCGACGCCGACGGTGTTGCGATAAGGCGTGGTGTGGCGGGTGTGGAAGCGCCCGCCGGCGCGCCGGCCCGATTCGATCAGCCGATCGAGCAGGTATTCGCTGCGCGCCAGCCCGTCACGCTCGATGACTTCGGCCAGGCTGTCGAGCCAGTCGAGGGTTTCGTCCGGATCGCTGTCGGTGGCCGGATTGAGGATGGGCTGTTGCGAAATCGGTGTCATGGCCCTCGGGCTCCTTGAAAAGACCGCACGCGTGATGAGGCAAGACGCGGTGATGGGGGTTGCAGGTTGCGATTCAGTCTAATGTGCTGATCCGGCGAATCGATTGTCCTAGTTCACTGGGATCGATTTTTTGGACGGAGGCGCCCACGGCCGTCACGCCTGGCCGTCGCACCGCCGGGCGCACCGCAAACTGTAGCGTCAGAGTGCGGTCGATTTGTTGCTAAATGGGCTGAAGAAGTGCTTGAATGAGCAATAAAATCACTTAGGGGTAGCGCATTGCGCAACAAAAGAAACGCTGCAGCGATGGACCAGACGGACATCGCGCTGCTCAACCGCTTGCAGGCCGATGCCCGCATCACCAACGTCGCCCTGGCCGAGAGCGCCCACCTGTCGCCCGCGCCCTGTCTGCGTCGGGTGCGCGACCTGGAAACCTCCGGGGTGATCCGCGGTTATGTCACCTTGCTCGACCCCGAGGCGGTCGGCCTGGACATCTCGATGTTCATCCAGGTGAGCCTCGAAAAGCAGGTCGGCAGCGCGCTACGGGTGTTCGAGGAGACCATCGACAGCTACCCCGAAGTCATGGAGTGCTACCTCATGACCGGCGACTCGGACTACCTGCTGCGCGTGGTGGCGCCCGACCTGAAAGCCCTGCAGAGCTTCATCGTCGACCGGCTGGCGCGCATCCCGCATGTGTCAAACATCCGCTCGAGCATGACGCTCAAGCAAGTGAAGTACAAAACGGCGTTGCCGATCGAACTGGCCTGAGTGACGCCCGGGCGGAGCTCATCCGTAGCCCGGACGCCGCGCAGCGGAATCCGGGAGCGGTGGTGGATCGGTCGAAGGTCCGCGGTATGAGCGCTGCGACGCTCGGCCGGATTGCGTGGGCGGGTGGCAACGAAATGACGCCGATCCATGGCCCTCAGCCCGGTCTTTCCTTCCGTGTCGTTCGCCCATTGATCTGTCACCGGGCGGCCGTTTTGCTGCGCATTTCCGTGAGATGACAAGGGCGCCATGCAATTCACCTGGAAATGGGTGGGCGGCGGACGGACAAAAAAATAGTCGACGTATAAAATTAGACGACGTATAGTTATGTCGCGTTCTCCTTTCAACTTGCCATGATCCGCCCATGTCTCAAGTGTCTTCCCCCCTATCTCGCCGCTCGCGCAAGCGTCAGCAAACCGCCGATCATGTCGTGACCATCGCTTTCGATCTGTTCGAGGCGCATGGCTACGAGGCGGTGACGATGGAGCAGATCGCCGCGGCCGCGGATGTGGCGAAGGGCACGTTGTACAACCACTTTCCGGTCAAGGAAGCGCTGGTGCGCCACCGCATGCATGCCGATCTGGTCGCGCGCATGCCCGGCGTCCTCGCAGCCCTTCCGACCGCGGCGAGTTGTGCGGAGCGCTTGCGTATCTTCCTGCTTGCCACCGGCGACTACGCGGCTGACATGCGCGATTACCTGCCGCATTACATCCGCTACCGCCTGAGCCAGCCGGCCGGCGCGTCTAGTGCCGAAGGCGGGAGCGGGCTGGATCGCATCTATGCCGGCTTGCTCGCCGAGGGGCAGGGCGCCGGTGAGATCGCGACGCGCCATTCGCCGCAACAACTGGCCGAAGCCTTGCACTTCCTGCACTTGTCCACCTTGTTGCGCTGGCTCGCGACGCCGGATTTGGCGCTGCGCGATGCGCTGGACGACATGCTCGACCTCTTCTTCAACGGTTGCGTGGCCAGGGCTCGGCCATGACGGACCGTGTCCTGACTGAGCCCCATGCGGCGGGTGCCGCGATTCGAACCGGTGCCGCCGGTTCGCGGTTCGGCGTCCGGCCGACATGAACCCGCCAGAAACGAGAAAGGCTCCCCCAACCCCCTTGTGACCCGGATCGGGTCGAATCAGGAGTACACCATGAAAAGTTTTGCCATGCCGCGCCTTGTCGGCGGGTTGCTCGCGCTTGCCCTCTCGATGACCGTGGCCGCCAATGCCTGGGCCGATGTGATCGTGCAGACTCGAAATTTTTCGGTGGCCGATCTGGACGGCGGTGTCAACGGCGTGGGCTGGCATTCCCGCCAGCAGAGCTCGCTGTTGCAGTTCAACCTCTTCGACGCGACGCTGGGCACTCTGACCGGTGCGCGCTGGGTCATCGATTCGTCGGTACGCGCCAACGCGCGATCGATCGTCACGTCGACGGCTCTGAACAACGTTTTCGAAGGTGGCATGCTCGATGCGCATTTCCTCTCCGGCACGGACTGGCTGCTCGGCACCGGCGGCACCGGCATCTTCTCGGTGTACCAGGAGGCGAACGATAGTTGCATCGCCACCAAACTCCAGGGCTGCATCCTCGATCTGCAACTCCATGCCGATCTGATGGGCCAGATCGTTGCAACCGATCTGCTCGCTTTCGCCGGCATCGGCAGTTTCAACCAGCAGGTCGCGACCATCATGGAATACCAGAATTCGCCGTTCGTCCCCTGGAGCGAAGACTTCTCGAAGTTGAGCATGGATACCGCGGCGGGCTACGATTTTGCGTCGGAGGGCGGGTTCGGCACGCTGAGCCTGGTGTATGAGTACGAAGCGTCCGGCTCGACCCTGCCGCCGGGGACCGTGCCGGAGCCGTCGTCCGCGCTGCTGATCGGTCTGGCCGGGGCGATGCTCGCAACGATGCGGCGCCGGGGTGCCGGCGCACGCCAGCGGGCACGGAGATAGCCATGGCCGGCCGCAGCGGGGTCGATTTGCACGAGGGAGAGTGCAGCGACGGCGACTGGATCGATCTGGTCGCCGCCGCATCGGCGCCCGTCGGTGCGGTGGGCGGCAAGAGCCGCCGCCTGGGTTTGCTGCGCCGGCTCGGTCTGCCGACGCCCGACGGGCTCGTGATTCCGGCGTCGGCCTTGGCTCAGGGCATGCCAGAAGCGTGCCGCGCGCGTGTGGCTGCCGAGCTCACCCGCCGCGGCTGGGACACGGTGCCGCTGGCCGTGCGCTCCTCGGCGCCGCACGAGGATTCCGCCGACGCTTCCTTCGCTGGCATCTACCACAGCGTGCTCGGGGTTTGCGGTTTGCCCGCGCTGTGGGAGGCCGTCGATGCCGTGCTGGCATCGCTGGGGACACCGCAGGCAAAAGCGTATCGCGCGCACCATGCGCTTCCCGACGCCGGCATGGCGGTATTGATCATGCCGATGCTGCCGGCGGTAGCCGCGGGCGTGGCCTTTACCTGCGATCCGCAGAGCGGCCGCGACGATCAAATCGTCATCAATGCGGTGCATGGTCTGGGCGACCGCCTGGTCAGCGGCGCGCAGAACGGCGAGGTGCTGGTGGTTCAGGAAGATCGGCGTCGCGATGTGCTCGGTGTTGTCTCCCGTCAGACGGGGGAGGCGGGCGCCAACACGGTGCTCTCCGACGCGCAGGTGCTCGCGTTGGCGCAGCTGCTGCGCGAGGCGGCTCAGGCGCTCGACTACGCCGATCCGGCGTGGGATTTCGAATGGGTTTTCGATGGTGAGCGCTTCTGTCTGGTCCAGGCCCGGCCGGTCACGGCGTTTCCCTGGCGCGCTTATCCGGGACTGGCCGCTCAGAGCGCGATCTGGTCGAACGGCAATACGCGCGACGTGGTGCCCGACGTGATGGGCGCCATGGACTGGATCACCTGGCGCCGCATGCCCGACATGATGCTCGAACTGGGCTATCGGCTGGCGGGCTTCCGGCTGCTGCCGGGGGTACGGCGTACCGCGCTGATCGGCGGCCGGCTCTATCTCAATGCGTCGCTGATCCAGTGGGAAGCCTTCGACGCGCTGGGCGTCGAGCCGCGCGCAATGAACGCGCTGCTCGGTGGTCACCATCCCGAGATTTCGGTGCCGGCAACGGGCTGGCAAGACCGGCTTCGTCGCCTCGGCGGCATCCTGCGCTATGCCGTGAGTGCCAGTGCCTGGCGCCGACGAGGACGCCGGCAGGCAACCCAGGCCTTCGCCGACATGTCGCGCTGGCGCTGCGAATCCACGGATGACCTGGACGACGCCGGGCTCACCGAGCGGCTGCAAACGCTGTGTGACCTCATCCGCAGCCGTGATGGCATGATGTTTCTGCAGGCATCGAGTGGCGGCAATCTGTGCTTCCTGCTCGAACTGATCGGCCGCGACCTCCCGGCGCAAAGTCATGCGCTGGTGGCGGCCATCATGGCTGGCGGGGAACCCAGCGTCACGGCCCGGCAAGCCTACGAGTTCGATGCCTTGGCACGCGTGGCGGCATCGGACGAGGCGGCAAGCGCGATGCTGCGCGCCGGCGCACCGTGGGACTTGTCGGCCTTGCCGCAGGCCAATCCCTTCCGCCGTGGCTTCGAGCAGTTCATCGACTGCTACGGTCATCGTGGCATCTACGAAAGCTATCTGTCCCGTCCGCGCTTCCGCGAGGACCCGAACTATCTGTTCGCGTTGATCGCGGGCATGTTGGATGGGGCGGATACCGGCCACGAGGCGCAGCGTCGGCGCCAACAGGACGAGGCCTGGCAGACGCTGCGCGATGCCCTGCCGGCACCCCGGCGGTGGCTCGTCGGTCGACTGGTGCGAGCGGCCCGGCAGGAGGCGCGCGACCGGGAGCTGGCACGCAGCGCGTTGATTGCCCACACCGAGGTCTGCCGAGGTCTGATCCTGGCGGCGGCCGAACGCCTGTGCCGACGTGGCCTGTTGGCCGATCGGGACGCGGTTTTCGATATCACGCCGCACGAGCTGTTCGACGCGCTGGCCGGCCGGCTTGACGCTGCCGCCGTGCGCGAACGGGTGACCCACCGCCGACAGCAACGGCAGGCCTGGGACAGCCAGTGCGCGCCGGAAGTCGTGATCGGCCGTCAAGCCCAGCCGCCTGCGCTGGCCACCCGGTCGGACGATGGTGTCTGGCGCGGTGTGGCGGTGGGTAGCGGAATCGCCGAAGGGGCCGCCTATGTGGCGCGGACGCCCGAGCACGCGCTTGGCCTTGCGGGCGGAGACATTCTGATCGCTCCCTCGACCGATCCGGCCTGGACGCCTCTGTTCTTGCGCGCCGGCGGCCTGGTCATGGAAACCGGAGGCTATCTGTCACACGGCGCCATCGTCGCCCGCGAGTTCGGGATTCCCGCGGTGGTGAACCTGCCCGGCATCGTCGAAGCGTTGCAGACCGGGCAGCGCCTGCGTGTCGACGGTTCGCGCGGAGAAGTGCAACCCCTCGACTGAGATGCGGGGGCGATCGCTCGTCGCCGAGCGTCCTGCAGACAGGCAAACGGCGGCCCGAAGGTCGCCGTTTACCTGTCTGACCGACACACTACTTCTTCTTCCTCGCCGCCGGCACGTCGGTGCAACTGCCATGCGCCACCTCGGCGGCCATGCCCACGGTCTCGCCGAGGGTCGGGTGGGGGTGGATGGTCTTGCCGATATCCACCGCATCCGCGCCCATTTCGATGGCCAGACACACTTCGCCGATCATGTCGCCGGCCGAGGGGCCGACGATGGTGCCGCCGATGACGCGATGCGTGTCGGCGTCGAAGATCAGCTTGGTGAAGCCGTAGTCGGCGCCGTTGGCGATGGCCCGGCCGGAGGCCGCCCAGGGGAACTTGGCGGTTTCGACCTTCTTGCCTTCGGCCTTGGCTTGCGCCTCGGTGTAGCCGACCCATGCCACTTCGGGGTGCGTGTAGGCCACGCCCGGAATGACGGTGGCGTCGAAGGCAGACTTTTCGCCGGCGGCGACTTCGGCGGCCACGTGAGCTTCATGCACCGCCTTGTGGGCGAGCATGGGCTGTCCGACGATGTCGCCGATGGCGAAGATGTGCGGCACGTTGGTACGCATCTGGGCATCGACCGGGATGAAGCCGCGATCGGTGACGATCACGCCGGCCTTGTCGGCGCCGACCTTCTTGCC